>NZ_JAMDGW010000036.1:0-135672 GCF_028656995.1 Pseudomonas sp. TNT2022 ID642
CACGCAGGAGCAAGCCTTTTTGGTTACTTTTTTCTGGGCCGGCACTCCGGGCGTCTGGAAAAAGTGACCCGCCGTAAGGGCGGAACCCTAAGCCGCCGTTACCGCAACAACGGATATGTACCCAACGAAACTGACAGCGCCGACAGCTAGCCGTCACCCTCCTGACCCCCAAACAAGTTTATAAAGACCCTAACCCTGCCCAAACTCCGTCCGGCGCCCACCCCGCATGCGAATCCAAAAGAACAAAGCCCTGCTCGCCACCCTATTGATCGTCCTCGCAGGCGCAGGTCTGTGGTACGCCCTGAAACCCGCCCCGACCAAACTCGCCACCCCCACAGCAATCCCGGTGCGAGTCATAGCGGTCAGCGCAAAAGACGTCCCCCGCTACACCAGCGGCATCGGCTCCGTCCTCTCATTACACAGCGTCGTAGTGCGCCCCCAGATCGACGGCATCCTCACCAAAATCCTCGTCAAAGAAGGCCAACTCGTCAAAGCAGGCGACCTGCTGGCCACCATCGACGACCGCTCCATCCGCGCCAGCCTCGATCAGGCCCGCGCCCAACTGGGCGAAAGCCAGGCGCAACTGCAAGTCGCCCTGGTCAACCTCAAACGCTACAAACTGCTCACCGTCGACGACGGCATCTCGAAGCAGACCTACGACCAGCAACAAGCCCTGGTCAACCAACTGAAAGCCACCGCCCAAGGCAACCAAGCCTCGATCGACGCCGCGCAAGTACAACTTTCCTACACGCAAATCCGCTCCCCAGTCACCGGCCGCGTCGGTATTCGCACAGTCGACGAAGGCAACTTCCTGCGCATGACCGACACCGCCGGCCTGTTCACCGTCACCCAGATCGACCCGATCGCCGTCGAGTTTTCCCTGCCCCAGCAAATGCTGCCGACCCTGCAAGGCCTGATCAACGATCCGCAACGCGCACAGGTCAAGGCCTACATCGGCGCAGACACCGACGGCGAAACCGGCAACCTGCTCGGCGAAGGTCACCTGACCCTGATCGATAACCAGATCAACGCCAACACCGGCACCATCCGCGCCAAGGCCGAATTCGACAACGCCAGCCAGAAGCTCTGGCCTGGCCTGCTGGTCACGGTAAAAATTCAGACAGCCCTCGACAAAGATGCGCTGGTGGTCCCGCCCACCGTCGTACAACGTGGCCTCGATCAACACTTCGTTTACCGGGTCAACGGCGACAAGGTCGAAGCCGTGCAAGTGCAGATGGTTTATCAAGGCAGCGGCCAGGACATCATCAAAGGCGTGAAGGCCGGCGACGTGCTGGTCACCGATGGCCAGTCGCGGCTTAAACCGGGTTCAACGGTGCAAGTCATGAGCGAGCCGGCGCAGGTAGTGCAGGCGGAGCCGAAACCATGAAGGCGCACAAAGGCGTCTCGACGTGGTGCATCGATCACCCGGTCGCAACCATTCTCCTGACCATCGCGCTGGTGCTGGTCGGTTTGATTGCCTTCCCGCGGTTACCGATTGCCCCTCTGCCGGAAGCGGAATTTCCGACGATTCAGGTTTCCGCACAGTTGCCCGGCGCCAGCCCCGACACCATGGCCTCGTCCGTGGCCACGCCGCTGGAGGTGCAATTCAGCGCCATCCCCGGCATGACCCAGATGACCTCCAGCAGTGCGCTCGGCTCCAGCCTTTTGACCCTGCAATTCACCCTCGATAAAAGCATCGACACCGCCGCGCAAGAAGTACAAGCGGCGATCAACACCGCCGCCGGCAAACTGCCCAAGGACATGCCGACGCTGCCAACGTGGAAGAAGGTCAACCCGGCCGACAGCCCGGTGCTGATCCTCAGCGTCAGCTCGACGCAAATGCCCGGCACCGAACTCAGCGACCTGGTGGAAACCCTGCTCTCGCGTCAGATCAGTCAGATCGACGGCGTGGGACAAATCAACATCACCGGTCAGCAACGTCCGGCGATTCGCGTACAAGCCTCGGCGGACAAACTGGCGGCGATCGGCCTGACCCTCGCCGACATCCGACTGGCGATTCAGCAGACCAGCCTCAACCTCGCCAAAGGGGCGCTGTACGGCGAATCAAGCATCTCGACACTGTCGACCAACGACCAGTTGTTCCACCCCGAGGACTACAGCCAACTCATCGTTTCCTACAAGGATGGCGCCCCGGTTCACCTGCGTGATGTCGCCAAAGTGGTCAACGGTTCGGAAGATGCCTACGTGCAAGCCTGGGCCGGTGATCGCCCGGGGGTGAACCTGGTGATCTCGCGCCAGCCCGGCGCGAACATCGTTGAAACCGTCGACCGCATTCAAGCCGCCCTGCCCGGCCTCGAAGCGATGCTGCCGGCCTCGGTGCAAGTGAAAACCCTGATCGACCGCACGCAGACCATTCGTGCCTCGCTGCATGAGGTCGAGATCACCCTGTTGATCGCGATCCTGCTGGTGGTGGCGGTGATGGCGCTGTTCCTGCGTCAGTTGTCGGCGACCCTGATTGTGTCGGCGGTGCTCGGCGTGTCGCTGATCGCCAGTTTTGCTTTGATGTACATCCTCGGCTTCAGCCTGAACAACCTGACGCTGGTGGCGATCGTCGTCGCGGTCGGCTTCGTCGTCGACGATGCGATCGTGGTGGTGGAAAACATCCACCGGCATCTGGAGGCCGGCGACGATATGCGCGAAGCGGCGATCAAGGGCGCCGGCGAGATCGGCTTCACCGTGGTCTCGATCAGTTTCTCGCTGGTGGCGGCGTTTATTCCGTTGCTGTTCATGGGCGGTGTGGTCGGGCGACTGTTCAAGGAATTCGCCCTGACTGCGACCTCAACGATCATGATTTCCGTGGTGGTGTCGCTGACTTTGGCGCCAACACTGGCCGCACTGTTCATGCGCAAACCGGTGCATCACGCCCACGCCAAACCGGGCTTCAGCGAACGTCTGCTCGGCTGGTATGAGAAAGGATTGCGCCGCGCCCTCGCCCATCAGAAATTGATGATTGGCGTGTTCGGTCTGTCGCTGGCGCTGGCCATCGGCGGTTACATCTTCATCCCCAAGGGTTTCTTCCCGGTGCAGGACACCGGTTTCGTACTCGGCACCACCGAAGCCGCTGCGGATATTTCCTACGGTGACATGGTGAAAAAACACCTGGCGATGGCCGAAATCGTCGCAGCCGACCCCGCCGTGCAGGCGTTTTCCCACTCGGTCGGTGTGTCCGGCAGCAACCAGACCATCGCCAACGGCCGCTTCTGGATTGCCCTGAAAAAACGTGGCGACCGCGACGTCAGCGCCAGCCAGTTCATCGACCGTATCCGTCCGCAACTGATGAAAGTCCCCGGCATCGTCCTCTACCTGCGCGCCGGCCAGGACATCAACCTCAGCTCCGGTCCGAGCCGCGCGCAATACCAATACGTGCTGAAGAGTAACGACGGCGCGACCCTCGCCACATGGACGCAACGCCTCACGGAAAAACTGCGCAGCAACCCGGCGTTCCGCGATATTTCCAACGACCTGCAACTGGGCGGCAGCATCACCCACATCAGCATCGACCGCAGCGCCGCCGCACGTTTCGGCCTGACCGCCAGCGATGTCGACGAGGCGCTGTACGATGCCTTCGGGCAACGGCAGATCAACGAATTCCAGACTCAGGTCAATCAGTACAACGTGATTCTGGAGCTGGACACCAAACAACGCGGCAAGGCCGAAAGCCTCAACTATTTCTACCTGCGCTCACCGCTGAGTGGCGAGATGGTGCCGCTGTCAGCGCTGGCCAAATTTGACGCGCCGACCATTGGCCCGTTGTCGATTGCGCATGACGGCATGTTCCCGGCCGCCAACCTGTCGTTCAACCTCGCGCCTGGCGTGGCGTTGGGTGATGCGGTGATTCTGCTCAATCAGGCCAAGGCCGAGATCGGCATGCCGACGGCGATCAGCGGCAATTTCCAGGGCGCAGCGCAGGCGTTCCAGAGTTCACTGGCCAGCCAGCCGTGGCTGATTCTTGCGGCGCTGGTGGCGGTGTACATCATTCTCGGTGTGCTTTATGAAAGCTTCGTACATCCGCTGACGATCATTTCGACGTTGCCAGCGGCGGGGTTGGGCGCAGTGATCATGCTATGGATCTGCGGCCAGGACTTTTCGATCATGGCCTTGATCGGCCTGGTGTTGCTGATCGGTATCGTCAAGAAAAACGGCATCCTGATGATCGACTTTGCCCTGGAGGCGCAGCGCCACCGAGGCCTGTCGCCGCAGGATGCGATTTTCGAAGCATGCATCACGCGGTTCCGGCCGATCATCATGACCACCCTCGCCGCCCTGCTTGGCGCGCTGCCGCTGATGCTCGGTTACGGCACCGGCGCCGAACTGCGCCAACCGTTGGGGATCGCGGTGGTTGGCGGCCTGCTGGTCAGCCAGATGCTGACGTTGTTCACCACGCCGGTCATATACTTATGGCTCGAGCGGCTATTCCACCGGCCCAAACCGATGCCCTCACCGGCATTGGCGACCACAGACTGAGGCAGGGTCATGCGCGTTCTGATTATCGAAGACGAGGAAAAAACCGCGGACTATCTGCACCGCGGTCTGACGGAACAGGGTTACACCGTGGATCTGGCCCGCGACGGCGTCGAGGGCCTGCATCTGGCGCTGGAAAGCGACTACGCGGTGATCGTCCTCGACGTCATGTTGCCGGGCCTCGATGGCTTCGGCGTGCTGCGCGCATTGCGTGCACGCAAGCAGACCCCGGTGATCATGCTCACCGCCCGCGAGCGCGTCGAAGACCGCATCAAAGGCCTGCGCGACGGTGCCGACGATTACCTCGGCAAACCGTTTTCCTTCCTTGAACTGGTCGCGCGCCTGCAAGCGCTGACCCGGCGCAGCGGCGGCCATGAACCGGTGCAGGTGAGCATCGCCGACCTGTGGATAGATTTGATCAGCCGCAAGGCGACCCGCGCCGGCACGCGTCTGGATCTGACCGCCAAAGAGTTCTCGCTGTTGAGCGTGTTGGCCCGCCGGCAAGGTGAAATCCTCTCGAAAACCGCCATCGCCGAGATGGTCTGGGACATCAATTTCGACAGCGACGCGAATGTCGTCGAAGTCGCGATCAAACGCCTGCGCGCCAAGCTCGACGGGCCGTTCGACGAGAAACTGCTGCACACCATTCGCGGTATGGGTTATGTGCTGGAGAGCCGTGGTGTCCAGTAACTCGATTGCCCTGCGTTTAAGCGGCATGTTCACGCTGGTGGCGCTGCTGGTGTTTCTGTTGATCGGCGGCGCGCTGTATCAGCAGGTCGACAAAGGCCTGGGATTACTGCCGGAAGCCGAGCTGGATGCGCGTTACAGCGTGCTCGAATCGGCGCTCAATCGCTTCGGTACGCCCGAGCACTGGGTGAAGATAAACGCCAAGTTGAAGCTGCTCGGCGAAGAGGACAAACGTATTCGTTTCTGGGTGGTGAGCGGCGATCCGGGATACGAATACGGTCAGCCCGATACAGCGATTCGCGCCTTCGCCCAAGGGCCGCTGGGCATGCATGACCTGCAGTTGGCCGACCATCCTTATCCGCTGAAGGTGTTGCTGACCGAGTTGCCAGCCAAGGATCAGCGCCCGCCGCTACGGTTCATGATCGGCATTGATACCGAGACCTTCCATGAGACTCAACACAACTTGCTGATCGCGCTGATCGGGCTGGCGATTGTCGGTGTGCTGATGGCTTCGGCGCTGGGCTATTGGGTCGCGCGGATTGGTCTCAAACCGCTGATCAAACTGTCCCATGAAGCTCAACGACTGGCGCCTCCGTTACGGGCCGGGCGCTTGCGTCTGTCGCCGCTGCCACCGGAGCTGGAGCAGTTTGTCGACTCATTCAACTCGACGCTGGAACGGGTCGAACAAGCCTATTCGCGACTGGAATCGTTCAACGCCGACGTCGCCCATGAACTGCGTTCACCGCTGACCAATTTGATTGGCCAGACGCAAGTGGCGCTGACTCGCGGGCGCTCTGCCGAACACTATTTCGAAGTGCTGCAATCCAATCTTGAAGAGCTGGAGCGGCTGCGTTCGATCATCAATGACATGCTGTTTCTGGCCAGTGCCGATCAGGGCAACAAGGCGACCAAACTGACCTCGACGTCGCTGGCGGATGAGGTGGCGACGACGCTGGAGTATCTGGATTTCATCCTTGAAGATGCGCAGGTTGAAGTGCGGGTCAGCGGTGATGCGCTGGTGCAAATCGAGGTCGCGCATTTGCGTCGGGCGTTGATCAACCTGTTGAGCAATGCGGTGCAGCACACCGGGGCGGGTCAGGTGATCGAGGTGCGCATCGAGGTCGAGGAACATCAGGTGAGTATCGGCGTGGCCAACCCCGGCTCGCCGATTGCCAGCGAGCATTTGCCAAGGCTGTTCGAGCGCTTTTATCGGGTGGATGCGTCGCGTAGCAACAGTGGCAATAACCATGGCTTGGGGCTGGCGATCGTCAAGGCGATTGCGCTGATGCATGGCGGAGATGTGTTTGTGCGCAGTGATCGGGGGATGAATACCTTCGGGATTTATTTACCGGTCTGAAAAGCCCCTCACCCTAACCCTCCCGAAACGTCGGACCGCCCGTAGGGAGAGGGGACTGATTGGGGGATGCTGCAAATGTGCACCGACCTGATCTTGATTCACCGAATCCATAATCGACTCGATCTTTCACGTCGATGTACAACGCCAGACACCTCGGTCAGCTCCCTCTCCCTCCGGGAGAGGGCTGGGGTGAGGGGGTGATTTTTGCTCCTGCTGTAACAGTCATTTATGAAAATCACGCTGTTTCCCTACGCCCGGCAACCTTATCTTTGCCCGCACCAAACAGCACTCGCCAAGCGAGAAGGTTTTCAAGATGTCCAACAGTATGGGTATTGCCAGCGCTTTTGTTTTGTCCTCATTGATCCTGTCGCCAATGGCGATGGCTGAAGAATCCCACGCGTTCGTGGCGCAGAACACCGCGCGCGCTCAAGCGTATGACCAGCATCAGGCAGAAATGATGGCCAAGGCCAAAGACGCGACGCAGGCCCCTCAGGCTGCAACTTCCCAGGCTCAATCGCTGGAAAAAGACAGCTGAGTCGCGCACCGCACCGTTTCCCTCGACGCGGTTGTTTGGCTCTTCCCGTTCAACCGTCGTCATTCCAGGCCGCTGCCTTTCAGCGGCCTTTTTTCGTTGTGGTCTGAAAGCCGTTTGGTTCGTCTGTAACAACAAGAAACATCGAGCGCCTCAAGATATAGAGGCGCCAG
Source organism: Pseudomonas sp. TNT2022 ID642 (assembly GCF_028656995.1). Lineage (NCBI taxonomy): Bacteria > Pseudomonadati > Pseudomonadota > Gammaproteobacteria > Pseudomonadales > Pseudomonadaceae > Pseudomonas > Pseudomonas sp. TNT2022 ID642. Next base: position 7,232 of record NZ_JAMDGW010000036.1, read on the forward strand.
TTGACCCAAGGAGCTCCATTGCACGTGCGTTACCCAGTCCGCTTCACTCCGTTGTTCATTGCAATTGCCGCAACTATTGCCCCCATCGCTCACGCTGAAGAACCTGCGAAAGAAGGTTTCGTCGAAGGTTCGAGCCTCAACCTCAACGCCCGCAACTACTACATGAATCGCAACCGCTTGCAGAAAGCGGACGACAACATCGAGTGGGGCCAAGGGTTCCTCGGGATTTTCAAGTCGGGTTACACCGAAGGCACGGTCGGTTTCGGCATTGATGCCCACGCCATGCTTGGGTTGAAGCTGGATGGCGGTGGCGGCACGGACGGGTCGAGCATCCTGCCGGTCAGAGAGAACGGCGGCAAAGCGCCGGGTTCGTTCTCCACGGCGGGCGGCACGTTGAAAATGCGTGCGTTCGATACCGAATTGAAGGCCGGTGATCTCTTTCTCACCAACCCGGTCATCGCTGGCGGTGACACACGCATGCTGCCGCAGACTTTCCGTGGTGTGAGCCTGACCAACCACAGCTTCGACGGCTGGTTGATCGAAGGTGGCCAGGCCAGTTTTACCAAGCCGTACAACCAGAGCGGTCACACGCGCATCGGCACTTCCTACGGCACCCTTGCCGACGGCGATGAGAGCCAGCACCTGAACTGGGCCGGCGTGGCGTGGAGCGGTGTCGAAGGCCTGACCAGCAGTCTTTATGCCTCCGAGCTGAAGGACATCTGGAACCAGTACTACTACGACCTGGATTACACCTGGCAGTTGAACGATCTGGTCAGCCTCAACCCGGGCCTGCATTTCTATCACACGCAAGACACCGGCGATGCCCTGCTGGGCAACATCGACAACAACACCTACAGCCTGCATTTCACTGTTGGCGTCGGTAATCACAGCGTTACCGCCGCGTATCAGCGGGTCAACGGCAACACACCGTTCGACTACATCAGCCAGGGCGACAGCGTTTATCTCGACAACTCGCAGCAGTATTCCGACTTCAACGGCCCGAACGAGCGCTCGTGGAAGCTCAAGTACGCCTATGACTTCGCCGGTGTCGGCATGCCGGGACTGACCTCGTCTGTGTCCTACTCGCGCGGCACTGTGGACCTGACCAAGGTTGATCCCGACAGCAAAGGCTATTCCAACTGGTACAGCGCCGATGGCCGCAACGCCAAGCATTGGGAACGCGATCTCGATTTGCAGTACGTGGTGCAAAGCGGTCAGGCCAAAGACCTGGCGGTGCATTTGCAATGGGCGACCAACCGCGGTGGCAACGGTTACGGCGTGATTGATTCGGATACAGATGAATACCGTGTGGTCATCGACTACCCGATCAACGTCTTCTAAGATCGGCGCCATAACACCGTCTTGAATTCAGTGAATCACCCTGTGGGAGCGAGCTTGCTCCCACATTGGGAATGGTTTCTGGCTTCGGCTGTGGTGTTTGGCCTACTACGCTTATAAGACTCCCCCAACCGACAGCCCAATCATGATCGCGAGCCGTACCCCACCCATGGCGGGCAAGACCGGACGCCCCGAGCTGCTGCTGATCTGCGGCAGTTTGCTGACCGTGATCGCGATTCTGTGCATCGTCACGTTCCTGCTGATCCGCGAGCACGCCAATGCTCAGGAATCAGCCACCCGCAGCGCTACCACCATCGCGCAACTGATCGACGCCGATGTGCTGCGCACGGTCGAGCTATACGATTTGATATTGCAAGGCCTGATCGCCGCCGCCCAGCGCGATGACCTGCAAGACGTTTCGCCGCAGATCCGCCATCTGGCGCTGTTCGACCGCTCGACCACGGCACGCTTCAAGGGCGACATTCTGTTGCTCGACAAACATGGGAATGTGATTGCCGATTCTTCGCGAATCGAGCCGAAACCGGGCAACTTCGCCGACCGCGATTACTTCCTCGCCCACGCGTTCAACCGCGATGTCGGCATGTTTATCAGTCGGCCGTTCAAGACCCGTTGCGACTGCGACGAGGCCAATCAATGGCGAATCAGTTTCAGTCGACGGATTTCTTCGGAAACCGGTGAGTTCGCTGGTGTGGCCGTGGCGTCGATGAAACTCGACTACTTCGATCAGTTGTTCAACAGCCTCGACATCGGCAAAGACAGCACGCTGAACATCATCAACAGTGACGGCGTCCTGCTCGCGCAGAAGCCCTATCTGCAAAGCGATTCCATCGGAAAAAGCTTCGGCAACCGACCGAATGTCGTGCGCATCCTCGGGGACAAGGATGGCAGCGGCAGTTTCACCAGCACCTCAAGCATGGATCATCAGCAGCGCCTCTATACCTATTCGCGGGTTGGCAATTTGCCGTTGACGGTGATGGTTGCGCTATCCAGCGATGAAGTGTTCGGCACCTGGCGGCGCACCGCGATTCTGATCAGCGGTGCCACGGGGGTGCTGTGTTTGGGGTTGCTTTGGCTGACCTGGCTGTTGGCCCGCGAGTTGCGTTTGCGCCAACGGGCCGAGCGCGAACTGGCGCAACTGGCTGCCACCGATGCTCTGACCGGTGTGGCCAACCGGCGAATGCTCGATCAGGCACTGCGTCACGAGTGGTTTCGCGCCCAACGCTCGGGCAAACCGATGTCGGTGATGATGATTGATGCCGATCACTTCAAGGCATTCAATGATCGACATGGGCATCAGGCCGGGGATCAGGCGTTGAAGACCCTGGCCAAGGTCATCACGGACAATGTGCGGCGACCGGCGGATCTGGTCGCGCGTTATGGCGGTGAAGAGTTTTCGGTGATTCTCGCCGAGACCGACGGCCATGGCGCGCAGCAGATTGCCGAGCATATTCGCCAAGCGGTGGAGCAGTTGCCGTTGGTCGACGGGGCCGAGCGGCCGATGACGGTGAGCATTGGCATCGCCACATGGACAGCGGCGAGTGAGATGACGCTGGAGCAGTTGCTGTTTGCTGCGGACAAGGCGTTGTATCAGGCCAAGGAAGGTGGGCGTAACCGCGTCGTCAGCTATTAAGATCAAAAGATCGCAGCCTTCGGCAGCTCCTACATGAGAATGCGATCACCCTGTAGGAGCTGCCGAAGGCTGCGATCTTTTGATTGTAAAAGGGCATAAAAAAAGGCCATCCGAGGATGGCCTTCAAAAAACTAGAGAGGTTTTTTACTTACACTGCCGCAACAGGGCGCATGTAAGAGATTGGTGCGGTGCTGGCGTCTTCGAACGTCACCACTTCCCAGGCATCTGTCTGCTCAATCAACTTGCGCAGCAGCTGGTTGTTCAGTGCGTGGCCGGACTTGAAGCCTTTGAACTCACCAATCAGGCTGTTACCCAGCAGGTACAGGTCGCCAATGGCATCGAGGATCTTGTGCTTCACGAATTCGTCTTCATAGCGAAGGCCGTCTTCGTTCAACACGCCATCGGCATCGACCACGATTGCGTTTTCAACGCTGCCGCCGAGTGCGAGGTTGTGCTTGCGCAGGTACTCGATATCACTCATGAAACCAAAGGTACGGGCGCGGCTGACTTCTTTTACGAACGAAGTGCTGGAAAAATCCACGCTTGCACTTTGGGTGCGGTCCCGGAATACCGGGTGATCGAAATCGATCTCGAAGCTCACCTTGAACCCTTCGAAAGGGACGAAAGTGGCGCGCTTGTCGCCGTCTTCCACTGTCACTTCACGCAGGATGCGGATGAATTTCTTGGCGGCGTCCTGTTCTTCCAGGCCTGCCGATTGAATCAGGAATACGAAGGGTCCAGCGCTGCCATCCATGATCGGGACTTCGGACGCGGAGAGCTCGACGTAGGCGTTATCGATGCCCAGGCCAGCCATGGCCGAGAGCAAGTGCTCTACCGTGTCCACTTTCACGTCGCCGTTAATCAGCGTCGTCGACATAGTGGTTTCACCGACGTTTTCCGCGCGGGCAGGAATCTGCACCACAGGGTCGAGGTCAGCGCGACAAAACACAATGCCAGTGTCGACAGGCGCAGGCTTGAGGGTCAGATAGACCTTCTCACCGGAGTGCAGGCCTACACCTGTGGCACGGATAATATTTTTCAGTGTGCGTTGTTTAATCATGGCTTGGGCCGCTTCAGCGCAAATTGCGAACTGGTATCAACAAAGGCTGGCGATGATAGCAGACCATGCCTTTGCTGAACACCAATCACCTTCATAGCCCTGATACATTCCATCAATCGGCCTGACGACGCAGGAAAGCCGGGATGTCCAGGTAGTCCAGATCATCTTGCGGATTCATCTTCGCGGCAGCCGCAGCACCGGCCTGAGCCTGGTTGCGCATGACGGTCGGACGGTCCAGATCACGGTAGTTGACCGCTGGCGCTTCCTGACGGGCCGCAGCCGGTTGTTGCACCTGGGCGGAAGCCATGGAGGTGTGAACGGTGTTGTCGATGACCTTGACAGGCTTCTCGATTTTCGCGCCCAGACCAGTGGCAACCACAGTCACGTGCAGCTCGTCACGCATGTCCGGATCGATAACAGTACCGACCTTGACCATCGCGTGCTCGGAAGCGAAGGCTTCGATGATCGAACCCACGTCGGAGTACTCACCCAGGGACAGGTCAGGACCGGCGGTGATGTTCACCAGGATGCCGCGTGCGCCTTGCAGGTTCACGTCTTCCAGCAGCGGGTTGCGGATCGCCGCTTCGGTGGCTTCACGTGCACGGTTCGGACCGCTGGCGCAGCCAGTGCCCATCATCGCCATGCCCATTTCGCTCATCACGGTACGTACGTCGGCGAAGTCGACGTTGATCATGCCCGGACGCTTGATGATGTCGGAGATACCGCGAACGGCACCGGCCAGTACATCGTCAGCCTTGGCGAAAGCCGACAGCAGGCTTGCGTCTTTACCGAGGATGGTCAGCAGCTTCTCGTTAGGAATGGTGATCAACGAGTCGACGCTTTCCGAGAGCATGCGGATGCCTTCATCGGCGATCTGCATACGCTTGCGGCCTTCGAACGGGAACGGACGCGTTACGACAGCAACGGTCAGAATGCCCATTTCCTTGGCCACTTCGGCGATGATCGGCGCAGCACCGGTACCGGTACCGCCGCCCATGCCAGTGGTGATGAACACCATGTTGGTGCCCTGCAGGACTTCGGCAATGCGCTCACGATCTTCGAGAGCGGCCTGACGACCTACTTCAGGGTTGGCGCCAGCGCCCAGACCTTTGGTCACGCCGGTGCCCAGTTGCAGAATGGTACGCGCGCCGATGTTTTTCAGCGCTTGAGCATCCGTGTTGGCGCAGATGAATTCAACGCCTTCGATGTTGCTCTTGACCATGTGATTGACAGCGTTGCCGCCGCCACCGCCAACACCGATAACTTTGATTACCGGGCTTGCGGGGATGTTGTCTACGAGTTCGAACATTTTCCCTCTCCTTACATTCTCTAGTTTTTTCGCCTACTGCATTTTTGTTGCGGTGCATCTACTGCTACTGCTTGCCGCTCGAAGCTTGTCGCTTCCAGCTGCTTTTAAAAGTTGCCTTGAACCCACTTCTTCAATCGGTCCAGCAACGGCGCCTGTGGTTCTTCGTTGCTGTAGCTGTCGCGGCTGCCGATGCCGGAGAACGAAACCCCGTCGGACTGCTTTTGCAGGCCGTACATCAACAAGCCAACGCCAGTGGAATAAATCGGGTTGCGCACCACGTCATCCAGGCCTTTCACACCGTGCGGCACACCGAGGCGTACCGGCATGTGGAAGATTTCTTCGGCCAGTTCAGTGGCGCCTTCCATCTTCGACGTACCGCCGGTGAGGACGATGCCGGCCGGGATCAGGTCTTCGTAGCCGCTGCGACGCAGCTCGGCCTGGATCAGGGTGAACAGTTCGTCGTAACGCGGCTCGACCACTTCGGCCAGGGCCTGACGCGACAGTTCGCGCGGTGGACGGTCGCCGACGCTCGGCACCTTGATGGTTTCACCGGCACCGGCCAGTTTCGCCAGGGCGCAGGCGTAGCGAATCTTGATCTCTTCGGCGTACTGGGTCGGGGTGCGCAACGCCATGGCGATGTCGTTGGTCACCTGATCACCGGCAATCGGGATCACCGCGGTATGGCGGATCGCGCCTTCAGTGAAGATCGCGATGTCGGTGGTGCCGCCGCCGATGTCGACCAGGCACACGCCCAGTTCTTTCTCGTCGTCGGTCAGCACCGAGTAGGCCGAGGCCAGTTGCTCGAGAATGATGTCGTCGATTTCCAGACCGCAGCGACGCACACATTTTTCAATGTTCTGTGCAGCGTTGACGGCGCAGGTGACCACGTGAACCTTGGCTTCCAGACGCACGCCGGACATGCCCAGTGGCTCGCGTACGCCTTCCTGGTTATCGATCACGTAATCCTGCGGCAGGGTGTGCAGCACGCGCTGGTCAGCCGGGATCGCCACGGCCTGAGCGGCGTCGAGCACGCGCTCAAGGTCGGCCGAGCTGACTTCGCGATCACGAATCGCGACGATGCCGTGGGAGTTCAGGCTGCGGATGTGATTGCCCGCCACGCCGACGAACGCCGAGTGAATGCGGCAGCCCGCCATCAGTTGGGCTTCTTCGATCGCGCGCTGGATCGATTGCACGGTGGACTCGATGTTGACCACCACGCCCTTCTTCAGGCCACGGGACGGGTGGGTACCGATCCCGACGATTTCCAGCGAGCCGTCGCCGGAGACCTCGCCGACCAGCGCCACCACCTTGGAGGTGCCGATATCGAGACCGACGATCATTTTGCCGCTTTGCACGTTTGCCATGGGTCCTGCCTCTTCTTAATTCTTTGCGACAGCGGGTTGGGCTGTCGTCGGCGCTACTGGTTCCCGCCAGCCAACAGCGAGGCCGTTGGCGTAGCGCAGATCGATGCGCGCAATGTTCGTAATCTGGTCTTTAAGTGTCTTGTCATAGATGGCGATAAAACGGCGCATCTTTTCCACCAGGTTGCCGCGTCCCAGCAGCAGCTCGATGCCGGGGCCGGAACTGCCGGCACCGGTGGTCAGGAACCAACTCCCGCGTTCACGCAATTCCAGGCGCGCAATCGAGAAGCCCAACGGCCGCAGCATCTGGCTCAGCACCTGATACTGCTGCATGACTTGCTGCTGAGCCCGTTGTGGGCCGAACAGCTGTGGCAGGTGTTCGTAGTTCGCCAGCTCCTTTGGCGTAAACGCCTGGCCCTGGTTGTTCAGTAACGACTCGTCGCCCCAACGCGCCACTGGCAGCTGCTCTTCGAGGCGGATCACCACCTGGTCCGGCCACACGCGACGGACTTCGGCGTGGGCGATCCACGGCATCTGCTCAAGCTCGGTGCGCATACCGGCCAGGTCGATGGTGAAGAAGCTCGACGCCACATACGGGGCGATTCGCTGCTGCACCGCTTGCTGGCTGATGTAGCTCAGGTCGCCCTGCACGGCGATCTTGGCGATCGGCCGGTCGGCGTACGGCAGCAAACGCTGCGCGCCTTCGTAAGTACCAAAGCCCAGCGCCACCAGCAGCACCGGCCAGAACAGACTTTTCAGAAAACCAAAATTGGCTTTCGGCAGGCGCGCGGACATCGGCTCTTTCGCCACCATTCGGCTGGCACCCCGCGGCACCGGCTTGCGGCCGGGTGCGGGAGGCTGATGTCTGAGCTGAGCGCCTTGCATCGTCTTAACCTCGAGCGTCTTCAACACTGGCGGCCAGAATGGCCAGAACCAGTTGCTGGAAATCCAGACCGGCCGCACGCGCGGCCATCGGTACCAGACTGTGATCGGTCATGCCCGGTGCGGTGTTCACTTCCAGGAACCAGAACTGCCCGTCGGCGTCCTGCATCACGTCCGCCCTGCCCCAACCGGCAATACCCAGCGCCTCACAAGCCTTGGCCGTGAGATCCATGAGTTCCTTTTCCTTGGCGGCATCCAGCCCGCACGGAATGCGGTACTGGGTATCGTTGGCGATGTACTTGGCGTCGTAGTCGTAGAACGTGTGCGGTGTACCCAGGGCAATAGGAGGCAACACCTGGTCACGCAGGGTGGCGATGGTGAACTCCGGACCTTGAATCCATTGCTCAACCAAGACTTGCGAATCGTAGGTACTGGCCGCTTTCCATGCGTCGATCAACTCGGACGCAGAACTCACTTTGGCCATCCCGATACTTGAACCTTCATGCGCCGGTTTGACGATCAAAGGGAAGCCCAGTTCCGTCGCGGCCGAAATACAATCGGCTTCGCTGCACAGCACGGCGTGACGCGGCGTCGGAATCCCGAGGCTGTGCCAGACCTGCTTGGTGCGCAGTTTGTCCATGGCCAGTGCGGAGGCCAGAATGCCACTGCCGGTGTACGGAATGCCCGCCACTTCGAGCAGGCCCTGCATGGAGCCGTCTTCACCGCCACGGCCGTGAAGAATGATGAAGGCGCGGTCGATCTTTTCGCTGAGCAGACGTTGCAGAACGTCGTCGCCAACGTCGATGCCAAACGCGTCCACGCCAGCGCTTTGCAGTGCGTCGAGCACGGCGTTACCGGATTTCAGCGAAACCTCACGCTCGGCACTCAGGCCGCCAAAGAGCACGGCGACACGGCCGAAGTCTTTCGGCGCGATAGTGGAGAACAGGTTGGCGTAGGCAGCAGTCATTTCAACTTCCCCTCGACCGACGCCGCCACGGCGCCAGCGAACAATTCACTTTTCAACAGCTTCGGCGCGAGACCGCCGATATCACCAGCGCCCTGACACAGCAGGATGTCGCCCGCGCGCAGCAGTGGCTTGACCAGCGGCGCCAGATCGACGCCACGCTCGATGTAGATCGGGTCGAGCTGACCGCGCTGGCGGATGCTGTTGCACAGTTTGCGGCTGTCGGCGCCAGGGATCGGCTCTTCACCGGCCGGATAGACTTCCATCAGCAGCAGCACGTTGGCGTCGGCCAGTACATTGACGAAGTCGTCGTACAGGTCGCGGGTGCGGCTGTAGCGGTGCGGTTGATACACCATCACCAGACGGCGCTCCGGCCAGCCACCGCGCACGGCTTTGATCACTGCAGCGACTTCGGTCGGGTGGTGACCGTAGTCATCGACCAGCATCACGTTGCCGCCGTCCACTGGCAGTTCGCCGTAAACCTGGAAGCGTCGACCAACACCCTGGAAACCCGAGAGGCCCTGAACGATGGCTTCATCGCTGACGCCTTCGTCGGTGGCGATGCAAATGGTCGCCAGCGAGTTGAGGACGTTGTGGTTGCCGGGCATGTTCACCGATACGTCCAGCGGCTCGCGATCCGGGCGCAGCACGGTGAAGAACGTCTGCATGCCTTGCTGGCGAATATTGATCGCGCGGACGTCAGCGTCTTCACTGAAGCCGTAAGTTACGGTCGGACGTTTCACCAGCGGCAGGATTTCCCGCACCACCGGATCGTCCAGGCACATCACTGCCAAACCGTAGAACGGCAGGTTGTGCAGGAACTCGACGAAGGTTTTCTTCAGCTTGTTGAAGTCACCGTCGTAGGTCGCCATGTGGTCGGCGTCGATGTTGGTGACCACGGCCACCAGCGGTTGCAGGTGCAGGAAACTCGCATCGCTTTCATCGGCTTCGGCGATCAGGTAACGGCTGGTGCCGAGCTGGGCATTGGTGCCCGCTGCATTCAGACGACCACCGATAACGAACGTCGGGTCCAGACCACCAGCGGCGAACACCGAAGCGATCAGGCTGGTGGTGGTGGTTTTGCCGTGCGTACCGGCGACGGCGATGCCGTGGCGATAGCGCATCAGTTCGGCAAGCATCTCGGCACGCGGCACCACCGGAATACGACGCTCAAGCGCGTTCGCCACTTCCGGGTTCGAGGTATTTACAGCGCTCGACACCACCAGCACGTCGGCGGCAGCGGCGTTCTCGGCACGGTGGCCGATGAAAATCTGCGCGCCGAACGATTCCAGACGCTCGGTCACCGGCGACGCTTTCAGGTCGGAACCGGACACTTGGTAGCCCAGGTTCAACAACACTTCGGCGATGCCGCACATGCCCACGCCGCCGATGCCGACGAAGTGGATGCGACGGATGCGGCGCATTTCCGGTTGCGGCATGGCTTTCTGATTCTCAACCATGAGCCACCTCCAGACAGGTATCGACCACGCTACGGGTGGCATCGGGTTTCGCCAGACGGCGGGCCGCTTGGGCCATATCTTCGAGTCGTTGCGGTTGCATCAAGACCTCTGTCAGGCGCGCGGCAAGGTCCGCGGCACCAGTCGTTCTTTGCGGCATCAGGAAGGCAGCGCCTTCACGGGCCAAATAATCGGCGTTGCGGGTCTGGTGATCGTCGATCGCGTGGGGCAAAGGCACCAGCATCGAGGGCAGACCGGCGGCAGCCAGCTCACTGATGGTCAACGCGCCTGCGCGGCACACCACCAGGTCAGCCCAGCCATAGGCCTGGGCCATGTCTTTGATGAACGGCTGCACCTGCGCGTCCACGCCGGCGGCGCGGTAGCGCTCTGCAGTCACTTCATCGTGGTTTTTGCCGGCCTGATGAAACACTTCCGGGCGCAAATCGGCAGCGACTTGGGCCAGGGCTTCAGGCAGCAACTTGTTCAACGGTTCTGCGCCCAGGCTTCCGCCGAGGATCAGCAAACGTGCTTTGCGACCGGCCAGCGCAGGTCGCGATGTGTCGAGGAACAGCTCGCTGCGCACCGGATTTCCGGTGGTACGGCGGGTGTCCGACAGAGTAAAGGTGTCGGGGAACGCTTCACACACCCGGGCGGCGAACGGCACCAGCAACCGATTGGCGGTGCCGGCCACGGCGTTCTGCTCATGAACGATCACCGGCACGCCGGCCAGTTTCGCGGCAAGACCACCAGGGCCAGTCACATAACCACCGAAGCCGACCACACACACTGGCTTCAAGCGACGAATGATCGCCCGCGCCTGCCATACCGATTTCAGCAGCATGAACGGCGCCTTGAGCAGCGACAGTTTGCCCTTGCCGCGCAGGCCGGTGGCGTTGATCCGGTGCAGCTCCAGCCCTGCGGCCGGCACCAGTTCGTTTTCGATTCCGCGTGGCGTGCCGAGCCAGTGAACGGTGTAGCCGCGCGCCTGAAACTCGCGGGCACAAGCCAGCGCCGGGAACACGTGGCCGCCGGTACCGCCGGCCATGATCAATACGTTAGCGCCCATGATTCGGCTCCTCGGCGAAGTCGCTCTCATGGAATTCCATCTCTTCACTGCCTAGGTGGGTTCGACTCTCCCACTCGATCCGCAGCAACAAGCCAAGGCAGGCACAGCAGATCACCAGCGAACTGCCGCCATAACTGAGGAACGGCAAGGTCAGACCCTTGGTTGGCAACAGGCCGACGTTCACACCGATATTGATCAGGAACTGACCAATCCACAGGAACGACAAACCGTACGCCACATAAGCGGCGAAGAACTGTTTGGCTTTCTCCGCCCACAAGCCGATGTACATGCCGCGAATACACACGAACACGAACAGCGCCACGGTGCACAGCGAACCCACCGCGCCGAGTTCTTCGGCCAATACCGAGAACACGAAGTCGGTGTGCGCTTCCGGCAGGTAGAACTGCTTCTGCACGCTGTTGCCCAGACCGACGCCGAGCCATTCACCGCGACCGAAGGCGATCAACGCTTGCGACAATTGATAACCGGCGCCGAACTGGTCAGCCCACGGGTCAGCGAAGTTGGTCAGACGCGCCATACGATACGGCTGCATCTGAATCAACAAGACCACGGCCCCGACCGCCAACACCACCATCAGCGAGAAGCGGAACAGTCCGACCCCACCGAGGAACAGCATGGCCGCCGCAGCACCCATCATTACTACGGTGGCCCCGAAGTCCGGCTCCATCAGCAACAGACCGGCCATCGGCAGCAGCACGATGAACGGCTTGAAGAAGCCCATCCAGCTTTCGCGCACTTCCTTCTGACGCCGCACCAGATAACCGGCGAGGTAGATCACCACGAATACTTTGGCGATCTCGGACGGCTGCACGTTGAAGAAGCTGAAACCGATCCAGCGCATCGAACCGTTCACTTCGCGACCGATGCCGGGGATGATCACCATCACCAGCAAGCCGAACGCACCGATCAGCATCAGCCAGCCGAGGCGTTGCCAGGTGGCGATCGGGATCATCATGGTGACGATGCACGCGCCCAGGCCCAGCACCACATAAATAAGGTGGCGAATCATGTAATACAGCGGACTGCCCGACTGCGCGGCTGCCACTTCGGTGGACGCCGAGGCAATCATGATCAGGCCGAGACCGAGCAGCGCCAGGCAACCGGCGAGCATCGGGAAATCGAGATCGATGCCGCGTCCGGTGATGATCGGCGACGGGTACGGCTTGATGATATTGAACAGACTCATGCCAGATCCTCCACAGCGCGGACGAACTGGTGACCACGGTCTTCGTAATTCTTGAACATGTCGAAACTAGCGCAGGCCGGCGACAGCAGCACGACGTCACCCGGTTGGGCGGCGGCGCGGCATTGCGCAACGGCGTCGACCAGTGAGGTCGCGCGAATCAACGGCACGGCATCACCGATGGCATCGCCGATCTTGTCGGAGTCACGGCCCATCAGGATCACGGCGCGGCAGTTGGCCGCCACCGGATCACGCAGATCGTTGAATTCGGCACCCTTGCCATCGCCACCGGCGATCAGGATGACCTTGCCGTCGATGTCCGCGCCCAAGCCTTCGATGGCGGCCAATGCGGCGCCAACGTTGGTCGCTTTGGAGTCGTTGTAATACGCCACGCCATTGAGATCACGGACCCACTGGCAGCGATGTTCGAGGCCGGCGAACGTGCGCAGGGCCGAGAGCATGGCGTCGAACGGCAGGCCGACCGCATGCCCCAGCGCCAGCGCCGCGAGGGCGTTGGACTGGTTGTGCGCGCCGCGAATCTTCAGTTCACGCACCGGCATCAGATTCTGGAATTCGAAGGCCAGGTATTTCTCACCGTCTTCTTCGCGGATACCGAAGGCTTTGAAATCCGGTTTGCTCAGACCGAAGGTCCAGCACGGCTGGCCCTCGCCCATCAACGGACGGGTCAGCGCATCCTGACGGTTGACCACGAACTGCTTGGCACCACGGAAGATCCGGTGCTTGGCCAGGTGGTACGCCGGCAGACCGCTGTAGCGATCCATGTGGTCTTCGCTGATGTTCAGTACGGTGGCCACTTCAGCGTTGAGCTGGTCGGTAGTTTCCAGTTGGAAGCTCGACAGCTCCATCACGTACAGCTCGACGTCGTCGCTGAGCAGATCCAGCGCCGGGGTGCCGAGGTTGCCGCCGACGGCGACGCGTTTGCCGGCCGCAGCCGCCATCTCGCCGACCAGGGTGGTGACGGTGCTTTTCGCGTTGGAACCGCTGATGGCCACGATCGGCGCCCGCGCGTTACGCGCGAACAGCTCGATGTCGCCGGACAGTTTCACGCCACGGGCCGCAGCGGCTTGCAGGGCCGGGGTCGCCAGCGCCAGGCCGGGGCTCACGTAGAGCTCGTCGGCGCGGCACAGGAATTCGACGTCCAGCTCGCCACAACGCACTTCCACGTGCGGATAGTCACGCTTGAGCGTGGCCAGTTCCGGTGGATTTTCCCGCGTGTCCGCCACAGCAAACGACGTGCCCCGGTTCGCCAGAAAGCGAACCAGGGACATGCCGCTCTTGCCGAGGCCGACAACGATGCGGAAGTGGTCAGAAGCGATCAGAGACACTCGTTCTACCTCAGCTTCAGGGTGGCAAGGCCGATCAGCACGAGAATCACGGTGATGATCCAGAAACGGACGATCACGCGCGGCTCGGGCCAGCCCTTGAGTTCAAAATGGTGGTGTATCGGTGCCATGCGGAACACACGGCGACCGGTCAGCTTAAAGGACGCAACCTGAATGACGACTGACAGGGTTTCCATCACGAACACGCCGCCCATGATGAACAGGACGATTTCCTGACGGACGATCACCGCGATGGTGCCCAGTGCCGCGCCGAGTGCCAGTGCACCGACGTCGCCCATGAACACTTGCGCCGGATAGGTGTTGAACCAGAGGAAGCCGAGCCCGGCACCGATCAGCGCGCCGCAGAACACAATCAGCTCGCCCGCGCCCGGCACATAAGGAATCAACAGATATTCAGCGAATTTCACGTTACCCGACAGGTAGCAGAAGATGCCGAGGCCACCGCCGACCATCACCGTCGGCATGATCGCCAGACCGTCGAGGCCGTCAGTCAGGTTGACCGCGTTGCTCGAACCGACGATCACAAAGTAAGTCAGCACGATGAAACCGAGGCCCAGCGGAATGCTGTAGTCCTTGAGCATCGGCAGAATCAGCGTGGTTTCCACCGGAGTGGATGCGGTAATATAAAGGAAGATCGCCGCGCCGAGGCCGAACACAGACTGCCAGAAATACTTCCAGCGGCTCGGCAAGCCACGGGAGTTCTTCTCGATGACTTTGCGGTAATCGTCGACCCAGCCGATGGCGCCGAACAACAGAGTCACCAACAAAACAGTCCAGACGTAGCGGTTGCTCAGGTCAGCCCAAAGCAGAGTGCTGACGCCGATCGAAGACAGAATCAGTGCGCCGCCCATGGTCGGTGTGCCCGATTTGGACAGGTGCGATTGCGGGCCATCATTACGAACGGACTGACCGATCTGACGGTTCTGCAAAGTGCGGATCATCCACGGGCCATAGCACAGCGACAAAACCAGCGCGGTCAGCACACCGAGGATCCCGCGCAGGGTCAGGTACTGAAAGACCGCGAAGCCTTTGTAGAACTGTTGCAGATACTCCGCTAGCAGCAGCAGCATTAATGTTTCTCCAGACTGGACCCGCACAGAGCCGCAACGATGTTTTCCATCGCTGCACTGCGCGAACCCTTGATCAAAATGGTGGTGTTTGTGTCCTGCTCGGCGTCGAGGGCCTGAATCAGTTCGGCTTGCGTGCCGAAGTGATGCGCCTGTTCACCGAAAGCGTTTACGGCGTGAACCATGTTTGGCCCGACGGCATAAAGCGCGGAAACCTTGCCCCGGGCGTACTCGCCCACGTCGCGGTGCCCCTGCTCCGCCCAATCGCCCAACTCGCCGATATCTCCGAGCACCAGGACGGTGCGGCCGGAAAAGCCGGCGAGTATATCAACGGCCGCGCACATCGAGGTGGGGTTTGCGTTGTAAGTGTCATCGATCACGCGCATGCCGTTTTTCGCCAGTTGCGCGACGGTGCGACCCTTGACCGGTTGCACGGCGCCAAGCCCGGTGGCGATGCCGAACAGCGACACACCCAAGGCGTGAGCGGCAGCAGCGGCGGCCATGGAATTGGCGACGTTGTGGGTGCCGAGCAGGTTCAGTTGAACGCGCTCGACACCTTCAGGCGTGTGCAGATTGAAGGCCGGGCAACCACGGGCATCAGTGGTCAGATCGCTGGCGTAGAAATCCGCCTGAGTGTTGCTCAGGGCGAAGGTCAGCACTTTGCGCGCGCCCGCACGGGTCTTCCAGATGCCGAAAGCCTTGTCATCGAGGTTGAGCACGGCGATGCCGTCAGCCGCGAGGCCGTCGATGATTTCACCCTTGGCTTCGACGATTTTTTCCGGACCGCCAAACTCACCAACGTGCGCGGTGCCGGCATTGTTCAGGATCGCCACGTGTGGTTTGGTCAGCCCGACTGTGTAAGCGATTTCGCCGAGACGCGAGGCGCCCAGTTCGATGACCGCCGAAGTGTGCTCCGGGGCCAGTTCGAGCAGGGTCAGCGGCGCGCCGAGGTCATTATTCAAGTTGCCACGGGTCGCAAGTACCGGACCGCGCGTGCGCAGGATGCTCGCGAGCATTTCCTTGACCGTGGTCTTGCCGCTGGAGCCAGTGATGGCAGCGACTGGCTGAGTGAACGCGGCACGGTTCAAGGCACTTAATTGGCCGAGGGCCTGACGGGTGTCTTTGACCAGCAGTTGCGGCAGCGTGCTGTCGGCAACTTCACGCTCAACCAGCGCGGCAACGGCGCCTTTGCCGGCGACGTCGTTCAAATAGTCATGACCATCGAATCGCGGGCCGGTCAACGCAATAAACAGTTGGCCGGGCTGGATCGCGCGACTGTCGATGCTGACGCCGTCGAAACTGGCATCATCGGCGATCAAACGCGCATCGAGTGCGTTGGTCAGTTCGCTGAGTTTCAGGGCCTTAAGCATGGGCCACCTCCCAAGCGGTCAGGGCATGATCAGCCTCGACCAGATCGGAGAAAGCGTGGCGCTCGCCGTTGATTTCCTGATAGTCCTCATGACCTTTACCGGCCAGAACAATCACGTCATCGGCCGAGGCGCCGGCAATCAGTTGTGCAATCGCCTGACCACGGCCGGCGACGAAGGTGACTTTATCCACAGCCGTGAAACCGGCGCGGATGTCATCGAAAATCACTGCCGGATCTTCAGTGCGCGGGTTGTCGTCGGTGACCAGCACCTGATCGGCCAGACGCTCGACCACTTCAGCCATCAACGGACGCTTGCCGCGATCACGGTCACCGCCGCAGCCGAACAGGCACAGCAATTGACCTTTGACGTGCGGGCGCAGCGCGGTCAGAACCTTTTCCAATGCATCCGGGGTGTGGGCGTAATCGACCACCACCAACGGCTGAGTGCCACCGCCAAGACGCTGCATGCGACCGGCCGGGCCTTCGAGTTTCGGCAGTACTTTGAGAATTTCGTCGAGCGCGTAATCCAGACCGAGCAAGGCGCCGACCGCCGCCAGAACGTTGCTCAGGTTGAAACGACCGAGCAAGGTGCTGCGCAGATGATGTTCGCCCTGCGGCGTCACCAGTGTGGCGCGCACGCCATGGTCGTCGAACTGCGCTTCACGGCAGAACAGATAGGCACTGCTGTCGAGCAGGCTGTAGGTGATCAAGCGCGATTCACGTTTTTCAGCGGCCAGTTGCCGGCCGAAATCGTCGTCGAGGTTGACCACGCGGCATTTCAGATCATTCCAGGCGAACAGCTTGGCCTTGGCCTCTGCGTAGGCCTCCATGCTGCCGTGGTAATCCAGATGATCGCGGGACAGGTTGGTCATCACCGCGACGTCGAACGCCAGCGCCGTGACGCGGCCCTGATCCAGACCGTGGGACGAGACTTCCATGGCCACGGCTTTGGCGCCGGCCTTTTTCAGGTCGCCCAGAGTCGCTTGTACGGCGATCGGATTCGGCGTGGTATGCAGACCGCTTTGCAGTGCGCCATAGAAACCTGACCCCAAGGTGCCGACGATGCCGCAATGCTGGCCGAGCAAATCCAGCGCCTGCGCGACCAATTGGGTCACGCTGGTCTTGCCGTTGGTGCCGGTCACGCCAATCAGATTCAGATGATGGCTTGGCTCACCGTAAAAACGCCCGGCAATGTCCGACAGCTGCGCTGCCAGGCCTTTGACCGGAATCAGCGGCACGTCAGTGATCGGCAGCACGGTGGCGCCTTCGACTTCATAAGCAACCGCAGCTGCGCCACGTTGCAGGGCATCGGCAATGTGCGCACGGCCATCGAATTTGCCGCCGGGCACGGCGAGGAACAGATCGCCGGCGCGTACGTTGCGGCTGTCCAGCGCCAGTTCACGGATCAACAGATCGTGGCCGGCGTGGGGGAATATCTTGTTCAGACTTAATGACATCAGCCGCGCCCTCCATTGGCTTTCAGCGGAACGACCGGGGTGGCATTGGCTTGTTGCGTCGTCGGCAGATTGTCCGGCGTCACGTTCATCAGACGCAGGGTGCCGGACATCACACGGCTGAACACCGGTGCGGAAACCAGACCACCGAAGTAACCGGCCTTGCTTGGCTCATCGATCACCACAACAATCGCGTAACGCGGGTCGCTCATCGGGCCGAAACCGGCGAACAGCGAGCGATAAGAATTTTCCGCGTAGCCCTTGGTACCGACCGAGGTCTTACGCGCAGTACCCGACTTGCCCGCCACGTGATAGGCCGGCACCTGCGCACGGAACACGCCGCGCGGCGCTTCGATCACCTGAGTGAGCATGCCTTGCAGGGTTTTCGCCACGGCTTCCGGCAGCACTTGTGTGGTCTGCGGCGGCTTGTCGGTTTTGATCAGCGTCAGCGGTGCGAGGCGACCATTGTTGGCCAATGCCGAGAACGCGTGAACCAGCTGGATCGCGGTCACGGAAATACCGTAGCCGTAGGACAGGGTCGCAGTTTCAGCCTTACGCCAATCGCGGTAGTTCGGCAGGTTGCCGACACGTTCGCCCGGGAAGCCAAGGCCGGTGTCCTGGCCTAGGCCTACTTTCTGCGCGAGGCGGAAAATCGTTTCGCCGCCGATATCGAACGCGACCTTGCTCATGCCGACGTTACTGGAATTGATCAGAATGCCGGTCAGGTCGAGCACCGGACCTTCGCTCTTGGAAACGTCCTTGATGGTGTACTTGCCGATCTGCAGGGAACCCGGATACACCTCGACGGTGTCGCTCGGTTTCCAGCGACCGGTTTCGATCGCGGCAGCCATCGAGATGGCTTTCATGGTCGAACCCGGTTCGAACACGTCGATCATCGCGCGGTTACGCATCATCGCCGGTTGCAGGTTGCGGCGGTTGTTCGGGTTGTAGGTCGGCTGGTTGACCATGGCCAGAATCTCGCCGGTCTTGACGTCCATGATCACCAGGCTGCCGGCCTTGGCGCCGTTCTCGATGATCGCGTTGCGCAGTTCGCGGTTGGCCAGATATTGCAGACGCAGGTCAATGGACAACGCCAAGGGCTTGCCGGCCTTGGCGTTTTTGGTGACCTGGACATCCTTGATCAGCCGTCCGCGCCGATCCTTGATGACCTGTCGTTTGCCCGGCACCCCGGCGAGCCATTCGTCATAGGCCAGTTCGACACCTTCACGACCGTGGTCATCGATGTCAGTAAAACCGACCATATGTGCGGTGACTTCACCGGCCGGATAGAACCGGCGGAATTCTTCGATGCCATAAACGCCCGGCACTTTCAGATCGAGCACAGCCTGGCCCTGCTCGGGGGTCAGCCCGCGCACCAGATAAATGAATTCTTTGTTGGCCTGGGCTTCGAGGCGTTCGGTCAGGGCTTTCGGATCCTGACCCAGCGCGGCGGCGAGTGCCGGCCACTTCTCTTTCGCCGTTTGCATTTCCTTGGCGTTGGCCCACAGGGTGGTCACCGGGGTACTCACGGCCAACGGCTCGCCGTTACGGTCGGTGATCAGACCACGGTGAGCCGGAATCGGAATGTGACGCAGACTGCGCGCGTCGCCCTGACCTTTGAGGAAGTCACGGTCAACCACTTGCAGGTCGATGATGCGCCAGCAGATCGCCGCGACCATCACGCCAAGCAGCGCCACCATCAGGCGGAAGCGCCATGGGAACAGTGCGCCTTCGAGTTTCATCATGGCGCCACCATCTTCACGTCAGCCGCGCCGGGGATATGCATTTTCAGTTGTTCGGTGGCCAGCACTTCGATGCGGCTGTGCGCGGTCCAGGTGCTTTGCTCGAGAATCAAGCGACCCCACTCGGCCTGCGCCTTGTCTCGCACGCTGAGTTCGTTATACAGGGTGTTGAGCAACTGCCGGTTCCAGTGCGCGCTGTACGACACGGCGATGGCCGACACGAGCACGCCGATAAACAGCAGCAGCATCAGAAAGCTGCCGCCGGGCAGTGGCTTGGCGAAAAGCTTGCTCACCGCAGCTTCTCCGCGACGCGCATGACGGCGCTGCGGGAACGTGGGTTGGCTTTGAGTTCGGCGTCGGAGGCCGTCTGCGCTTTGCCATGGATTTTGATTTTCGGTTCGAACGCCACGTGGCGAACCGGCAGGTTGCGCGGCAGGTTGTCGGCTTCGCCTTTCACCAGCTTGCGCATGAACAGTTTGACGATGCGGTCTTCCAGCGAGTGGAAGCTGATCACCACCAGACGGCCGCCAATTTCCAGAGCATCCAGTGCGGCTTCGAGACCGGCTTCCAGATCACCCAGTTCGTTGTTGACGTGAATACGCAAACCCTGGAATGCACGGGTGGCCGGGTTCTTGCCCTTTTCCCATGCCGGGTTGGCGACTTTCAACACTTCAGCCAGGTCGGCGGTGCGCTCGAACGGTTTGATATCGCGGCGCTCGGCGACGGCGCGCGCCATGCGACCGGAGAAACGTTCTTCGCCATACTCCTTGAACACCCGGGCGATTTCTTCAGCCGGCGCGGTGTTGACGAATTCGGCAGCGCTGATGCCACGGGACGGATCCATGCGCATGTCCAGCGGGCCGTCGTTGAGGAAACTGAAGCCGCGCTCGGCGTCGTCGAGCTGCGGCGAGGACACGCCGAGGTCAAGCAGAATGCCGCTGACCTTGCCGCTCAAACCTTGCTCGGCAACCACCGAACCGAGCTCGGCAAAGCTGCGCTGCACAACGACAAAGCGGCCGTCTTCGGCCGCTAGCGTTTGCCCGGTGGCAATCGCTTGTGGATCTTTGTCGAATCCGATGAGCCGACCGTCCGTGCCGAGCTGGCTGAGGATCAGCCGGCTGTGTCCGCCGCGCCCGAACGTGCCGTCCAGATAGCAGCCATCAGGACGTACGGCGAGAGCCTCGACGGCTTCGTCAAGCAGTACGGTGATGTGGTTAAAGCCGCTATCAATAGTCACAGGATCAAATCACGCAGTTCTTCAGGCATCGCGCCCGGTTGTTGAATAGCAGCAAGGTCAGCGGCAGATACCGCGTTCCATGCATCCTCGTCCCACAATTGGAACTTGTTCAGTTGGCCTACCAGCATCGCGCGCTTATCGAGCTTGGCGTATTCGCGCAGACGCGGTGGAACCAGAAAACGACCACTGCCATCGAGTTCGAGGTCGACGGCATTACCAATCAGCAAACGTTGCAGGCGACGGTTCTCTTCGCGAAGCGAAGGAAGCGCACGCAACTTGGTTTCAATAATTTCCCACTCGTCGAGCGGATAGACACACAAACACGGATCAACGGCATCAATGGTCACGATCAATTGGCCGGAACTGCGCGAATCGAGCTCGTCACGGTACCGGCTCGGCATAGCGAGACGGCCCTTTGCGTCGAGACTGATAGCGTTAGCTCCGCGAAACACGTCTGCGTTTCTCCAATTTTTATCGTTTTGAGCTCAAAAAACCCACTTCATGCCACTTTCCGCCACTTGCGCACACTATAGGAATGCGCCCACCACACCGTCAAGGCGCGGATTAAAGGAAAACCCTTACAGAACGGAGATTTAGGAGCATAAAAGGAGGAGTAACGACAATCTGGCGGAGACTTTCGACCCATAACTTGATGCAGCACTGATAGCTGCGCTCGAAAGTTAAAGTAATTTGTTAAGAGTAAGATTTTTTCGGTATTACAAAAGCGCTTCTGCTGTTGATTGAAGCAAGGTGGGAAATGGCTATTACTGCGTTTGCCGCTGCCGAACTTTCAGCCCAGGCCTGCTGATATTACACAGCCCTGTTGCCATTGATTCAAGCAGGGAAAGAAAAAGGTGGAGAGTCGATCTGTAAGCCGGGTTCTGTCTTGAACAGTCATTCGTCTACGATGGCCATCACTGGACATCTTTAGCAACCTACCCGGTCCCAGCGCGGGCCACGCCTTGGGACCCTATTTGGTCTTGCTCCAAGTGGGGTTTACCTAGCCACGAACTGTTGCCAGACGTGCGGTGCGCTCTTACCGCACCTTTTCACCCTTACCGGCGCCGAAGCGCTTAGGCGGTTATTTTCTGTGGCACTTTCCGTAGGCTCACGCCTCCCAGGCATTACCTGGCACTTCGCCCTATGGAGCCCGGACTTTCCTCCCCCCCCTAATTTCCATAGAGGGCAGCGACTGTCCGATCGACTCTCCGCCGCGAAGGTTAACGGCAGAGCGCCCGAAGAACAAGCGCTAAAAGCCTCAAGACCGCTATGGGCGACGGCTTACACGCCTTTCTGTTTATCCAGCGCGACCTGATACAGGACGTTTTTACGTTCACCGGTGATCTGCGCTGCCAACGCGGCGGCACGCTTGAGCGGCATTTCTTCGAGGAGCAGATCGAGGATGCGCATCGCCTCGCTACTCACAGCGTCTTCAGACTCCGGCGCGGTCCAGCCAGCCACCAACACCACGCATTCGCCGCGTTGCTGATTGCTGTCGGATTCGACGAACGCACGCAACTCAGCCAGCGGCAGACCTTTTAGCGTCTCAAAGGTTTTGGTGATTTCCCGGGCGAGTAATGCCTGACGCTCTCCTCCAAACACTGCTTCCATATCCTGCAGACATTCAAGAATGCGGTGCGGAGCTTCGTAAAAGATCAGCGTGCGCGGCTCTTCTTTAACCGCTTCCAGACGCGCCTTGCGCCCAACCGACTTGGCTGGCAGAAAGCCTTCAAAGATGAAACGGTCAGACGGCAACCCCGCAGCCGACAGTGCCGCAATCAACGCACAAGCACCCGGCACCGGCACTACATTGATCCCGGCTGCGCGCGCCTGGCGCACCAGGTGATAACCCGGATCGGAAATCAGCGGCGTACCGGCATCGGAAATCAGCGCGACGTTGTCACCGGCCAGCAAGCGGGTAATAAAGCGGCTACCTTCATCTCGTTCATTGTGTTCGTGACACGCGGCCAACGGCGTGCCGATCCCGAAGTGCTGCATCAGGCGCGCCGAGTGACGGGTGTCTTCGGCAGCAATCAAGGCGACTTCACGGAGGATCTTCAATGCCCGGGCGCTGATGTCGTCCAGGTTGCCGATGGGCGTCGCCACCACATAAAGCGAGCCAGCAGCGGAATTCAGGGAACCTGGAGCAGTCAAAGCGCACACCTCGTGATCGGTAAAAGCGGCCATTGTAGCGCGACACGAGGCTTGCGACGCGCTTCGAGCCACCCTGGTTTTGCGCGCAGTTGTGCGCCGCCGCAACATTTACTCCAGCTAAATCGTCCGATTCACACCAGTAACATCGCGCCCCGGCCAGTGCTTGGGTACAATTCGACGCTAATTTGATCGAGTATCAGGAACACTTACATGATCGCTTGCCTGCGGCTGTTCACTGCCTTCTGCCTCGCTGCCCTGTTGGCGGCTTGCGCCAGCTCCCCTTCCTCCAGCCTTGGCGAACTTCCACGGACTCCGGATGCCAGCATCGAGCAATTGCTCGAACAGGCTACCCAGGCGAAAACCCCGGAAAAAGCCGCCCTGTTGCGCCTCAGCGCTGCAGATCTGGCTTATCGCCAAGGCAATGCCGGTCAGTCCGCGCAAATCCTGCAACAAGTGCCGATGGAGCAACTCAAGCCCGGCCAGCAGATTTTTGCCAGCACGCTGAATGCTGAACTGGCCATGACCCGCAATCAGCCGAAAGCCGCGCTGACGGCCCTGAGCCATCCAAGCCTGCAACACTTGGGCGAGATGCCTGAAGAGCAGCAAGTACGCACCGGCACCGTGCATGCCCGCGCCCTTGAAGCCGATGGCCAGACACTCGCCGCCGCCCGCGAGCGCGTATTTATCGCTCCAATGCTGCAAGGCGAAGCCGCGAGCAAGAACCACGAAGCGATCTGGACCCTGATTGGTTCGCTGCCGACCGACCAACTGCAACCGAACAGCACCGACGATCTCGGCGGCTGGATGGGCCTGGCCATGGCGGTGAAATCCGCAGGCACCCTGGAACAGCAGCAAGCCGCGATCGACACCTGGCGTGCGCAGAATCCAAAACACCCGGCCGCAATCAACCTGCCGCTGCCGCTGACCAAACTCAAGGAACTGGCCAGCCAGCCGCTGAGCAAAATCGCCCTGCTGCTGCCGCAGGACGGTCAATTGGCCGCCGTCGGCAAGGCACTGCGTGAGGGCTTCATGGCTGCGCACTACCAGGCTCAACAGGCCGGGCAAAAGCCGCCAGCGATCGAGTTCTACGACAGCTCGAAGCTGACCTCGATGGACGAGTTCTACCGCAAGGCTCAGGCTGATGGCGTGCAACTGGTCGTCGGCCCGCTGGAAAAACCACTGGTCAAACAACTGAGCACCCGCCCGCAACTGCCGATCACCACCCTCGCCCTGAACTACAGCGAAGGCGATCAAGGTCCGGCGCAACTGTTCCAGTTTGGTCTGGCCGCTGAAGACGAAGCCCGCGAAGTTTCGCGCCGCGCCCGTGCCGATGGCCTGCACCGCGCCGCGATCATGGTGCCGAAAGGCGAATGGGGCGACCGCGTACTGCGCGCGTTCAGTCAGGACTGGCAGGCCAATGGTGGCAGCATCGTCGCCACCGAACGTGTTGATCAGCCAGTGCAGTTGGCCCAGCAGATCGCCGACATGTTCCAGCTGCGTCAGAGCGAAGCCCGCGCCAAGAGCCTGCAGAATGCCGCCGGCACCAACGTAGCCGCGCAGCCTTCGCGTCGTCAGGACATCGAGTTCATCTTCCTCGCTGCCACGCCGCAACAGGCGCAACAGATCAAACCGACCCTGAACTTCCAGTACGCCGGTGACGTTCCGGTTTACGCGACCTCGCACGTTTACAGCGCCAGCGGCGACGTGAATCAGTACAACGACATGAACGGCATTCGCTTCTGCGAAACCCCATGGCTGCTGGACTCCAGCGATCCACTGCGTCAGCAAGTGGTTGCGCAGTGGCCGCAAGCCGCCGGCAGCCTCGGGCGCCTGTACGCGATGGGTGTGGATGCCTATCGCCTGGCTCCGCGTCTGGGTCAACTCAAGGCCCTGCCAGACAGCCGCATCGACGGTGAGTCGGGCAGCCTCGGCATGACCCAGACCCAACGCGTCGTGCGTCAATTGCCTTGGGCACAGTTCGTCAGCGGCCAGGTGCAGCGCCTGCCGGACACCCCGCGCTGATGCCTGACAGGTCACGCTCGCAAAGCGGCAAGGATGCCGAGCGCCAGGCGCTCGAGCATCTGCAACAACAAGGTCTGCGCCTGCTGGCGCAGAACTGGTTATGCAAACGCGGCGAGCTTGATCTGGTCATGCTTGATGGCGATACAGTAGTATTCGTTGAAGTTCGCTACAGAAAAAACACTCAATGGGGTGGCGCGCTCGCTAGCATCGATGGGCGCAAGCAGCAGAAACTGATTTTCGCTGCACAGTATTTTCTTCAGCGCGAGTCGCGTTGGGCCAATTCCCCTTGCCGCTTCGACGTGGTGGCCATCGACAGCCATCCGGATCAGCTGAACTGGTTGCAGAATGCTTTCGACAGTTGATCGTCGGCGTTGCGACCCGGACAATCCCACCGACAAATTTTGCTCTTTGCTTTGCGGGCTGCACATTCATGTGCCGGACAGCCGCGCTACTTAAGGTCACACAGATGGACATGCAATCCCGAATTCGCCAGCTTTTCCAGGCCAGTATCGACACCAAGCAACAGGCGATGGACGTACTTGCACCGCACATCGAGCAAGCCAGCCAGATCATGGTCAACGCCCTGCTCAACGAAGGCAAAATGCTTTCGTGCGGCAATGGCGGCTCGGCCGGCGATGCCCAGCACTTCTCCTCCGAGTTGCTCAACCGCTTCGAGCGCGAGCGTCCGAGCCTGCCGGCCATCGCCCTGACCACCGACACCTCGACGATCACTTCGATCGCCAACGATTACAGCTACAACGAAGTGTTCTCCAAACAGATCCGTGCGCTCGGTCAGCCAGGCGATGTTTTGCTGGCGATTTCGACCAGCGGCAACTCGGCGAACATTATTCAAGCGATCCAGGCCGCACATGATCGCGAAATGATTGTCGTAGCTATGACCGGACGCGATGGCGGCGGCATGGCGTCGCTGCTGTTGCCCGAGGACGTCGAGATTCGCGTCCCGGCCAATGTCACTGCACGTATTCAAGAAGTCCACTTGCTGGCGATCCATTGCCTTTGCGATCTGATCGACAGCCAACTGTTCGGGAGTGAAGAATGACCCCTAATCGCCTTGGCCTTCTGGCCTTGACCCTGTGCCTCGGCATCAGCGGCTGCACCTCGGTGGTAAACGCCAGCCGTGAGGCGCCGATCGACGACGATCGTGGCACCCGCACCTTCGGCAGCAAGATCGACGACTCGTTGATTGAAACCAAAGTGGGCGTGAACGTGGCCAAGGCCGACCCGGCACTGGACAACGACTCGCACATCGTCGTCACCAGCTTCAACGGCGTGGTATTGCTGGCCGGCCAAACACCTCGCGCAGACCTGAAAGCCAAAGCCGAACAGGCAGCAGCGGCGGTCCAACGGGTAAAAACCGTTCATAACGAACTGCAAGTCATACCGCCGTCCGGCTTCCTGGCCCGCCAGAACGACACTTGGCTGACCTCCAAGATCAAGACCCAGATGCTCACCGACGCCAGCATCCCTGGCTCGCGCATCAAGGTCGTGACCGAGAACGGTATTGTCTACCTGCTGGGCCTGCTGACCAAACAGGAAGCCACTCAGGCAACCAATCTGGTTCAGGGCGTTTCCGGCGTGCAGAAGATCGTCAAGCTGTTCGAGTACATCGACTGACTTACCCTCCCTCTGTAGGAGCTGCCGAAGGCTGCGATCTTTTGATTCTCAAAACAAGATCAAAAGATCGCAGCCTTCGGCAGCTCCTACAGGGGAAAAACAGGCAATAAAAAAGGCGATCCATCTGGATCGCCTTTTTTATTACTTCACCACTTTCAGGCTTGGCCGGCCGCTAGGGCGCGGCGGCTCGCTGTCCGGTGGCGGCAAGTCGTCATCCGACTCGATCTCTTCCTCGTCATCCATCGGCGACTCGAGATCGAACACCATGCCCTGACCGTTCTCACGGGAGTAGATCCCCAGGATCGCGCTGATCGGCACGTACAAGCTGTGCGGGACACCACCGAAGCGACCTTCGAAGGTCACCACGTCGTTGTCCATATGCAGATGACGCACGGCACTCGGCGAGATGTTCAGGACAATCTGCCCGTCACTGGCGAAACCCTGTGGCACCTGCACCGCCGGGTATTCGGAATTGACCAGCATGTGCGGTGTGCAATCGTTATCAACAATCCACTCGTAGAGCGCGCGGACCAGATAAGGTCGACTGGAGTTCATAGCGGCTCCTTAAGCCTTAGCGCATATCGCGTTCGACACCAGACAGACTCGCCTGGAAAGCCTCACGCGCAAACGAGCGCTCCATATAATCAAGCAGCGGCTTGGCTGGCCGCGGCAGTTCAATACCCAGAATCGGCAAACGCCAGAGTATTGGCAATAGGCAGCAATCCACCAGACTTTGTTCCTCACTGAGGAAAAACGGCTTGTCGGCAAACAGCGGCGACACGCCCGTCAGGCTTTCACGCAATTCCTTGCGCGCCACGACACGCGCGGCCTCCTTGGACTTGGGATCCAGAATCAGATCCACCAGACCACACCAGTCGCGCTGAATACGATGAATCAGCAGGCGGCTGTTGGCACGCGCCACCGGGTAAACCGGCATCAACGGCGGGTGCGGGTAACGCTCATCCAGATATTCCATCACCACGGTCGACTCCCACAACGCCAGGTCACGATCGACCAGCGTCGGCAGACTGCCGTAAGGGTTTACCTCAATCAGTTTAGGCGGCTGGCGACCAGCTTCCACATAAATGATCTCGGCGCTGACACCCTTCTCTGCAAGCACAATGCGCACTCGGTGGGAATAGTGGTCGGCGGGGTCGGAGTAACAGGCCAACCGATTGGTCACGCCCATGGCGATCCTCCTCGCTTGTTGAATTTGTCGGAACCGGAAAAACGCGCGCGCCCAGAGGGCGCCTCCCGCAACCTCTGGCTGACCAGAGTTG
Source organism: Pseudomonas sp. TNT2022 ID642 (assembly GCF_028656995.1). Taxonomy (NCBI): domain Bacteria; kingdom Pseudomonadati; phylum Pseudomonadota; class Gammaproteobacteria; order Pseudomonadales; family Pseudomonadaceae; genus Pseudomonas; species Pseudomonas sp. TNT2022 ID642. The sequence goes on from NZ_JAMDGW010000036.1 coordinate 34,848, forward strand.
CGCTATCGGAGGCGCCCTTGGGCGCGCGCGATTAACAGCAATGCTTGAAGCGTATCAGTGCACGTCTTTCCAGTATTCACGCTTGAGCAGGTAGGCGAACACAAAGAAGAACGCCAGGTACAGCAAAACGTAAGTACCGATGCGCTGATGTTGCAGCTTAACCGGGTTAGCCGAGTAAGCCAGGAAGGTTACCAGATTCTTGACCTTCTCATCGAACTGCTCTTCGTTCAGAGCACCGGATTTCGGCACGATGATCAGTTGATCGCACGCTTCATGAGTCAAAGGCGTACCGGTCAGCGGATCATATTGCTTCTTGCCGTCTTCGACGATCTGTACCTGCTTGCAGCCAACAACCTGGCGACCTTGCAGACCGACCAGCACGTTAGGCATGCCGACGTTCGGGAAGACCTTGTTGTTCACGCCCCACGGACGTGCCGGATCTTCGTAGAACGACTTGAGGTAACCGTAGAGCCAGTCAGTGCCACGCACACGAGCCACCAGAGTCAGGTCCGGCGGCGCTGCGCCGAACCAGGTCTTGGCGTCAGCCGGTTGCATACCGATGTTCATGTGATCGCCAATCTTGGCGCCGGTGAACACCAGCTTCTCCAGCATCAGTTCATGTGGAACACCGAGATCATCGGCAACCCGCTCGTAACGCTGGAATTTGGCACTGTGGCAGCCCATGCAATAGTTGGCGAAGGTGCGCGCACCATCCTGCAGGGCAGCTTTATCGGAGACATCGATGTCGACTTTTTCCAGCTCCGGACCACCGTGTTCAGCGGCAAAAGACAGGACAGGCAACGCAGCAAAAATCAGAGCAAAAAATAACTTTTTCATCAGCCAGTCACCCTTTCCGGAACCGGTTTGGTCTTCTCGAGCCTGGTGTAGAACGGCATCAGAATGAAGTAGGCGAAGTACAGGAAGGTGCAGACCTGCGACAGCAAGGTTCGCCCTGGCGTCGGCGCAAGCACACCGAGAATGCCGAGAATCACGAACGAAATGCAGAACACCACCAGCCAGATTTTGCTCATCCAGCCTTTATAGCGCATCGATTTCACCGGGCTGCGATCCAGCCATGGCAATACAAACAGCACCGCAATTGCCGCACCCATGGCGATCACGCCCATGAGCTTGTCCGGGATCGCACGCAAGATTGCGTAGAACGGTGTGAAGTACCAAACCGGCGCAATATGCTCTGGTGTCTTGAACGGGTTAGCCTGCTCGAAGTTTGGTTTTTCTAGGAAGTAGCCGCCCATTTCCGGGAAGAAGAACACAATGAAGCAGAAGATAAACAAGAACACCACGACACCGACAATGTCTTTCACGGTGTAGTACGGGTGGAAGGCAATGCCGTCCAGCGGGATGCCGTTTTCGTCTTTGTGTTTCTTGATGTCGACGCCGTCAGGGTTGTTCGAACCGACTTCGTGCAACGCCAGAATGTGCAGCACCACCAGACCGAGAATCACGATTGGCAACGCGACAACGTGCAGAGCGAAGAAGCGGTTCAGGGTGATTCCTGAGATCAGATAGTCACCACGAATCCACTGGGTCAGGTCGTTACCGATAACCGGAATCGCACCGAACAGCGAGATGATCACCTGGGCACCCCAGTACGACATCTGGCCCCATGGCAGCAGGTAACCCATGAAGGCTTCGGCCATCAGCGCCAGGTAAATCAGCATGCCGAACACCCACACCAGCTCACGCGGTTTCTGGTATGAGCCGTAGAGCAGACCACGGAACATGTGCAGATAAACCACGATGAAGAACGCCGAGGCGCCGGTCGAGTGCAGCAGACGCAAGATCGAGCCGTACTCGACGTCACGCATGATGTATTCAACGGAAGCGAAGGCTTCTTCTGCCGACGGCGTGTAACTCATCGTCAGCCAGACACCGGTAACGATCTGGTTGACCAGCACCAGCAGCGCCAGGGAGCCGAAGAAATAGAAGAAGTTGAAGTTTTTTGGAGCGTAATACTTGCTGAGATGGTCTTCCCACATTTTGGTCGCAGGAAAGCGCGCATCAACCCAATCCATGAACTTGCTCATCACGCTTTCTCCGTATCGACGCCAATGACAATCAGGTCATCGGTCTCATAGGAATGCGGGGGAACTGGCAGGTTCAAAGGCGCAGGTTGCGACTTGTAGACGCGGCCAGCCAGATCGTAGTGGGAACCGTGGCAAGGGCAGAAATAGCCCCCGACCCAATCTTTGCCCAGATCCGCAGGTGCCACTTCGGGACGGAAAGTTGGTGAGCAACCCAGGTGTGTGCAGATCCCGATCAGCAGCAGAATTTCCGGCTTGATCGAACGCACTTCAGGGTCGACATAGGTGGGTTGCGTGGAGTTTTTGGAGGTCGGATCGGAGAGCTGGCCCTCGATCTTCTTGAGATTCCCCAGGATTTCCTCGGTACGGCGGACAATGAACACCGGCTGGCCGCGCCACTCAGCAATCATCTGCTGTCCTGGCTCGATTTTGCTGACATTCACTTTCACCGGTGCACCGGCGGCTTTCGCCTTGGCACTGGGAAACCATGACCCCACGAACGGGACCGCAGCCCCCACCGCTCCTGCAGCACCCACCACGGATGTGGCTGCTACCAAGAAGCGACGCCGGCCTGCATTCACGCCGTCATTGCTCATTCAGTCCTCTCCCATCAGCTTTTGTGGCCTGTTAAATCAGGCATCTACTAAATAAATCAAATGCTACTTATAAAAATTTTGCCGAATGGTAATGAAAAGCCCCAATTCTGACAAGGGAATTACCCGGAGCTCCTACCCTCAAGCCTTGCAGTATAGGGGGTCTACGGAAGTGGCAAGTTGTCGCAGCGCAATTCTTTGATAAATCGCAGGCATAAAAAAACGCCCGCTTCCGTGAGGAGGCGGGCGTTCTTTTTGAACGCGGAAGCGGAATTAACGCTTCGAGTACTGCGGACGCTTACGCGCTTTACGCAGACCAACTTTCTTACGTTCAACTTCACGGGCGTCGCGAGTAACGAAGCCAGCTTTGCGCAGAGCGCCACGCAGGGTTTCGTCGTAGTCCATCAGAGCGCGAGTGATGCCGTGGCGGATTGCGCCAGCTTGACCACTTACACCACCACCGATCACGGTGACGTAGATGTCGAACTTCTCGACAGTCTCAGTCAGCTCCAGCGGCTGGCGAACTACCATGCGGGCAGTTTCACGGCCGAAGAAGTTTTCCAGCGAACGGTTGTTGATGGAGATGTTACCAGTACCCGGACGCAGGAAAACGCGTGCGGTTGCGGTCTTGCGACGGCCAGTGCCGTAATTTTGAGTCGCCGACATAATGTACTATTCCGTTAAAACTTCAGTTCTTGGGGCTGCTGAGCAGTATGTGGGTGTGCAGCGCCCGCATAGACTTTCAGCTTACGGTACATGTCGCGACCCAGTGGGTTTTTAGGCAGCATGCCTTTAACCGCGGTCTCGATCACGCGCTCAGGGGCTTTAGCGATCAGCTTTTCAAAGTTGATCGACTTGATGCCGCCCGGGAAACCGGAGTGGGAGTAGTACATTTTGTCAGTGGTTTTAGCACCGGTAACACGAATCTGCTCAGCGTTGATTACGACGATGTAGTCGCCGGTGTCAACGTGAGGAGTGTACTCAGGCTTGTGCTTGCCACGCAGACGGCTCGCGATTTCGGTGGCCAGACGACCCAGGGTCTGACCAGCAGCGTCGACGACAAACCAGTCGCGCTTTACTGTTTCCGGTTTAGCAGTAAAAGTTTTCATTCTTTATAGCCTCAGGGGCCGCCCTGTAAATTAGACGGCGGATCTTACTGAATAGTGCGTACTTTGACAAGTCAAAGGCAGCCGGATACAGACGCTTTCGGGGGCTCGGGTCGGCGCGTCCGTTCAACGGCAAGATTCTTCGGCGGCGGCGCATCACTTCCACTGCAGAAAGAGGTCGGCAATTATGCAGATTGCGAAAAATATTTCAACCTGCTTTTATGATTGTTTTGCCCAAGGAGCACCCGATGGACTATCGCCAGCTAGGCCGTACCGACCTGAACGTGAGTGCAATCTGCCTCGGCACCATGACCTGGGGCGAGCAAAACACTGAAGCTGAAGCCTTCGCCCAGATCGAACGGGCCAAAGAAGCCGGGATCAATTTCATCGACACCGCCGAGATGTACCCGGTGCCGCCGAAAGCCGAAACCTACGCCACCACCGAACGCTACATCGGCAATTACTTCAAAAGCCGCGGTGACCGTGCCGACTGGATCCTCGCCAGCAAGATTGCCGGTCCCGGCAACACCATCGATTACATCCGCGACAAAAACCTGCGCCACAACCGCCAGCACATCACCGCAGCGGTGGACGCCAGCCTCGAGCGCCTGCAGACCGACTACATCGATCTGTACCAACTGCACTGGCCGGAGCGCAGCACCAACTTTTTCGGACAGCTGGGCTACAAACACAAGATCGAAGCCAACCTGACGCCGCTGGAAGATACCCTCGAAGCGCTTGATGAGCAGGTGAAGGCCGGCAAGATCCGTCACATCGGCCTGTCCAACGAAACCCCGTGGGGTACCATGCGTTTTCTGGCGCTGGCCGAAGCCCGTGGCTGGCCACGCGCGGTGTCGATCCAGAACCCGTACAACCTGCTCAACCGCAGCTTTGAAGTCGGTCTGGCAGAAATCGCCATTCGCGAGCAATGCGGTCTGCTGGCCTATTCGCCGCTGGCGTTTGGTTTCCTGTCAGGCAAGTACGAAGGTGGCGCCCGTCCGCCGAAAGGCCGCCTGAGCCTCTACAGCCGCTTCAGCCGCTATTTCAATGCGCAGTCGGAAGCAGCCTGCAGCCGTTATGTGGCGCTGGCCCGTGAACATGGTCTGGATCCGGCGCAGATGGCGCTGGCGTTCGTGACGCAGCAACCGTTTGTCACCAGCAACATCATTGGTGCGACCACGCTTGAACAACTGGACAGCAACATTGCCAGTTTTGATCTGAAGCTGTCGGATGAGGTGCTGGCGGGGATCGAAGCGATTCACAAGGATCATCCGAATCCTGCGCCTTGATTGAACGCTAAAAGCTTCGCGAGCAGGCTCGCTCCCACAGGTACAGCGTGATCCTTGTGGGAGCGAGCCTGCTCGCGAAGAGGCCGATCAGAGCACCACCAAAGCGGAACGCGGAGCGTCCCCGGCGGCATTCCCACGCAGAGCGTGGGAACGATCATCAAAGCGACCGCGCAATGATCTCCTTCATGATTTCATTGGTGCCGGCATAAATCCGCTGCACCCGCGCATCCGCCCACGCCCGGGCCACCGGGTATTCCCACATGAAGCCGTAGCCGCCATGCAACTGCACGCATTCGTCGAGCACCTTGCATTGCAGGTCGGTGCCCCAGTATTTCGCCATCGCCGCTGTTGGCACATCCAGCTTGCCTTGCAGGTGCAGCTCCAGACATTTATCGACGAACACCCGGCCGATCTGAATCTCGGTGGCCATCTCCGCCAACTTGAAGCGGGTGTTCTGGAAGTCGGCAATGGCTTTGCCGAAGGCCTTGCGATCGCGAGTGTAATCAAGCGTCCATTGCAACGCCGCTTCAGCTGAAGCCAGGCCACCGATCGCCACCGTCAGACGCTCCTGCGGTAGCTCCTGCATCAGATAAGCGAACCCAGCCCCAGCCTGGCCCAGCAGGTTTTCCTTCGGCACACGCACATCCTGGAAGAACAGCTCCGAGGTGTCCTGCGCCTTCATGCCGACCTTCTCCAGGCGCTTACCCTTGTCGAAGCCCGGCGTATTCGCTTCGACCAGAAACAGACTGGTGCCCTTGGCCCCGGCCTTCGGATCGGTCTTGGCAACAACGATCACCAGGTCCGCGAGAAAGCCGTTGGTAATGAAGGTTTTCGAGCCGTTGATCACATATTCGTCACCGTCCAGCACGGCCGTGGTCTTCACGCCTTGCAGATCGGAACCGGCCCCCGGCTCGGTCATCGCGATGGCCGTTACCATCTCGCCCGAAACCAGTTTCGGCAGATACTTGTGCTTCAGCGCATCACTGCCGTAATGCAGGATGTACGGCGCGACGATGTCCGAATGCAGCGAGAAACCGATACCGGTCAGGCCCAGTCGACCGACCTCCTCGATCACCACCGCACTGTAAAGAAAGTCCGCCCCCAACCCGCCGTACTCTTCCGGCAGGTGCGAGCAGAGCATCCCCGCCTCCCCTGCCTTGTTCCAGAGTTTGCGGTCGATATAGCCTTGTTTCTCCCATTGCGCATGGAACGGCACCGCCTCTTTTTCGAGGAAGGTTCGTACGCTGTCGCGAAACAATTCGTGCTCGGAGCTGAACAAGGTTCTGGGGATCATGCGGCACCTTTCTTTCTTGTTGGAGGGAGATGACCTTCAGAGACTAAGCCTCCCCTCTGACACAGGACACTGGACACATCCGACAAAAAATAAGACGATCCAGCCGTCTGGTGACCACTTTCCCTTATAAAAACAAAACAAAAGTTGAATTATGTCCAAGCAAGTCTCCACGCCCTTGCGGCGCGTCAGCATCCTGGCAATCGACCGGGTTTTCGCTTCCACTCTCATGCAAGCCAAGGATTTCTTCCATCTGGCCAGCCTGCGTTATGGCAAACAGCTGGGCCACGGCCTGACACCGGCGTTTGAAACGCGCCTGGTCAGCCCCGACGGCAAACCAGTGAACAGTTTCAGTGACGTTGTGATGCCGGTCGACGGCGGCCTGGAAAACGCCGATGTCATTATCCTCCCGGCGTTCTGGGACGATTTCGACACGCTGTGCAGCCGTTACCCACAAGTCCTGCCGTGGCTGCGTGAACAGCACGCCCGTGGCGCGGTATTGTGCGGCGAAGCCACCGGGGTGTTCTGGCTGGCCGAGGCTGGCCTGCTCAACGGCAAGGAAGCGACCACCTACTGGCGCTTCTTCAATGCCTTTGCCGAGCGTTTTCCCAAGGTCTATCTCAATCAGGACAAACACCTGACCGACGCCGATAACCTGTACTGCGCCGGCGGCACCACCTCAGCCTGCGACCTTTACATCTACTTGATCGAGCGTTTCTGTGGGGCCAATGTCGCGCAAGCCGTCGCCCGCGACATTCTCTATGAAGTACAGCGCAGCTATGCGCCGGGACGCATCGGTTTCGGTGGGCAGAAGCTGCATCAGGACGTGATCATCCTGCAGATCCAGCACTGGCTCGAAGAGCATTTCGCCGACAAGTTCCGCTTCGAAGACGTGGCGCGCGAGCATGGCATGAGCATCCGCAACTTCATGCGGCGCTTCCAGACCGCCACCGGCGACAAGCCACTGCATTACTTGCAACGGCTGCGTATCGAAACCGCGAAAGGCCTGCTGTCCGGTAGCCGCAAGAGCATCAAGACCATCAGTTATGAGGTCGGTTACGACGATGCGAGTTTCTTTGCGCGGCTGTTCCGTCAGCACACGGAGCTGTCGCCGAACCAGTATCGGCAGCAGTTTCAGCAGGCTGCATAACCCCCGAAGCAAGTACTAAACCTGTGGGAGCTGGCTTGCCAGCGATAGCGGTTTGTCAGAGAAAGAAATATCACCTGACACGACGCCATCGCTGGCAAGCCAGCTCCCACAGGGATCGCAGTGCATTCGAGTTTCTTCAGCGCATAAAAAAGGGCCTGCAATTGCAGGCCCTTTTTATTTGCCGAATCTGTTTAAGGCTTGTGAGCCCGCGACAGGAATTCGTGCGATTGCATCTCGAGCAAACGGCTCAGCGTGCGCTGGAACTCGAAATTCAGACGGCCGCCGGTGTACAGATCCTTCAGCTCGACCTCTGCAGAAATGATCAGCTTCACGTTGCGGTCGTAGAACTCGTCGACCATGTTGATAAAGCGGCGGGCGATGTCGTCGGTGGTGACGCTCATCTGCTCGACACCGCTGAGCAGCACGGCGTGGAAAATCTTGCCCAGTTCGATGTAGTCGTTCTGGCTACGCGGGCCGTCGCACAGTTCGCGGAAGTCGAACCAGGCCACGTCGTCACACGTGCGCAGCGCACGGATCTCGCGGTTTTCGATCATCAACACGTCGTTCTCGACCGCTGCGGTGCACTCTGGCGTCAGAGCCTTGAAGCTCTTGCGCAGGCTTTCGTGAGCGGCTTCGTCGAGCGGATAGTGGAACAGTTCCGCTTGTTCGAGGTGACGCAGACGGTAGTCGACACCGCTGTCGACGTTGACGATCTCGGTGTTCTGCTTGATCAGGGCGATGGCTGGCAGGAAGCGCGCACGTTGCAGGCCGTCCTTGTACAGACCGTCCGGCACGATGTTCGAGGTCGCGACCAGGGTCACGCCATTTTTGAACAGCTCTTCCATCAGCGTGCCGAGGATCATCGCGTCGGTGATGTCGGAGACGAAGAATTCATCGAAGCAGATTACCCGCGACTCGGTCGCGAAGCGCTTGGCGATGATGGTCAGCGGGTTTTTCTCGCCGCCGAGGGTTTTCATTTCTTCGTGCACGCGCTTCATGAAGCGGTGGAAGTGGGTGCGGGTCTTCTCCTTGAACGGCAGCGCTTCGAAGAAGGTGTCGACCAGGTAAGTTTTGCCGCGACCTACGCCGCCCCAGAAATACAGGCCCTTGACCGGTGTCTGATCTTTTTTGCCGAACAGCTTGCTCAGCAGACCCGGCTTGTTCTGATCGGCGGCGATCAGATCCTCGTACAGACGCTGCAAATGACGCACAGCAGTTTCCTGCGCGGCGTCATGGAAGAAGTCCGGGCGTTTCAGATCAGCTTGGTATCGTTCTAGGGGCGTCATAATTCGTTAGCAAGGCAACAAAAACGGGCCGTCACTGTAGCGACGGCCCGTGGGAATGGCAATCGGCCCTTGGTCGGACCGTGCCGCCGATTAGTCCTGAACCGGGGTCAGCGCGACGCGCAGAGCCTCGATGGCCGCGTCCCGCGCAGCAGCGTCGGCGAACGCCGGGCTGTCACCGACGCACTCGCCTTCCAGCCAGACGCTGAAGCTCAGGTCTTCGCTGCGCACGTCCAGCGGCTGGCCGGATTGCAGTTGCTTGGTCACCTGCCCGGCGGTTTTGCCGTCGGCGAAGTTGCGCGACAGCAGCAGTTGCTCGCCATCAGCCGCCAGCAAACGGAAACGGAAGCTGCCGTCGTCTTCGCGGAAGCTGACGAAGCGCGCGGCTTTCGCGGCTTTCTTCTTGGTGGTCGCAGCGACTTGCACCTGATTGACGAAAGAACGCAGGCCAACCGCTTCGCGCAGTTCGTTGAGGAACGGCGTCGCGACGGCACGAGCCTTCTTGGCCCCGATCTGCAGGATGTCTTCCAGATCAGCCGGGCGCTCGATCAACTGGTGATACTTGTCGCGAGCTTCGCCGAGATCGTTGTCGAGCAACTGGAACAGACGGCTCTTCGCCTCGCCCCAACCCAGACCGCCGAGCAGTTCGCTGCGGAATTCGTCAGCCTGCGCCGGGGTGGCGAAGGCCTGGAACAGCGTGAACAGGTGCGAGTTGTCCGGATCCTTGGCTTCGCCTGGCGCTTTGGAGTCGGTGACGATGCGCGAGATCGCGTCCTTCATCTCTTTGGCGCTGGAGAACAACGGGATGGTGTTGTCGTAGCTCTTCGACATCTTGCGACCGTCGAGGCCCGGCAACGTCGCCACGCTTTCTTCGATCAACGCTTCGGGCATGGTGAAGAATTCTTTGCCCTGACCAAACAGATGGTTGAAACGCTGGCCGATATCGCGGGCCATCTCAACGTGCTGGATCTGGTCGCGACCAACCGGCACCTTGTGCGCGTTGAACATCAGGATGTCCGCCGCCATCAGCACCGGGTAGCTGTAGAGGCCCATGGTGATGCCGGCGTCCGGGTCTTCACCGGTTTCGACGTTCTTGTCGACCGACGCCTTGTAGGCGTGCGCACGGTTGAGCAGGCCCTTGGCGGCAACGCAGGTCAGCAGCCAGGTCAGTTCAGGGATTTCCGGGATGTCGGACTGGCGGTAGAAAGTCACGCGGTCGACATCGAGTCCACCGGCCAGCCAGGTCGCGGCGATTTCCAGACGCGAGCGCTGAATGCGCAGCGGGTCATCGCATTTGATCAGGGCGTGGTAGTCGGCCAGAAAGTAGAACGAATCGGCATTGCTGTCGCGGCTGGCAAGTATCGCCGGGCGGATAGCGCCGGCGTAGTTGCCTAGGTGCGGCGTGCCGGTGGTGGTGATGCCGGTGAGGATACGGGTACGGTTCGTCATGGGTAATCGCTTGTCAGACTGCAATCAATTCGAGAGACGCGGCAGGATCAGATCCTTGAGATCGGTCAACTTGCCATGAAAAAAGTGTCCGCATTCTGCCACTTTCAGCAGCTCATGGGGGCGCTGGAGTTTGTCCGACCAGTCGTAGACCAGTTGCGGGTCGATGACTTCGTCGGTTTCCGGCTGGATCACGGTGAGTTCGCCGTGCTGCGGGAGTTGATCCTGCTCGCTCAGACGCATCACCGCTGGCGCGACCATGAACAGGTGCTTGAGCTGCACGCCCTGGGCTTCGAGACGGCCGCCGAGACTTGCTGCAACAAATCCGCCGAAGGAGAAACCGAACAGGGTCAGCGGCAGATCCGGATGTTTCTCGCGAAGCCATGCAGCGGCAGCCTGAGCATCGTCGACCTCGCCGGTGCCCATGTCGTGAGAACCTTCGCTGGCACCAACGCCGCGATAGTTGAAACGCAAGGTAATCAGACCAGCGTCGCGCGCGGTGCGCTGCAGGGTCGAGACAACCTTGTTGAGCATGGTGCCGCCCTGCACCGGGTTCGGATGGCAGATCAGCGCGATGCCGATTGGCTGCTCGTTATCCAGGTACAGAGACTCAAGTTGACCCACCGGGCCGTCAATCACTACAGGGGTTTCACGCATCAGCAAGGAAGGAACTCCGTGACCTCGAATCGGGTCGACTCGTCTAGCAAATTGTCTGTGCCAATCTATTGCGAGTGAATCGCGGTATACAGCGCAGGTTCGAGCCGTTAACGTAAAGCAAAGCCGTTTATAGAGGAAGGACTCGTGGAACACTCGCTCTTAGTTTGGTTGTTACCGACTCTTGCCCTGGTTGTGGGTGTCGCCATTGGATTCCTGATCGCGCGCGTTGCGCCGAACGCCGCGCCGAGCCGTACGCAGCGTCAACTGGATGATATCCAGGAGCGTTTCGACAGTTATCAAAACGAGGTGGTCACCCACTTCAACAGCACCGCTATGCTGGTCAAGAAGCTGACCCAGAGCTATCAGGAAGTGCAGGATCATCTCGCCGAGGGCGCCAATCGTCTGGCCCTGGACGAGCAGACCCGCCAGCGCCTGATCGCTGCCCTGCACGCCGACGCGGCAGTCGCGCCACGCGAACGCCTGACGCCACCGCGCGATCAGGAGCCGCCACGTGATTACGCACCGAAGACCCCGAACTCGCCGGGCATGCTCGATGAGCACTATGGTCTGAAGAAGTAATCAGTCTTCGCTGAAAACAAAAAGCCCCCGGACAGTGATGTGTCCGGGGGCTTTTTTGTGTCTGTAATCTTCGGTGTTTGTAGCGGCCCCTTCGCGAGCAGGCTCGCTCCCACAGGGGAATGCATTTCAAATGTGGGAGCGAGCTTGCTCGCGAAGGGGCCGGCACAGGCCAGACAAAAAAATACCCGATCACAGGACCGGGCATTTCTTCATTCGGGCAAGCGCTTACGGATACTGTTGCACCGTACCCGGCTGCTGTTGCTGCTGACCACCATACTGCTGACCCGGAATCGCTTTCAGGTTGACTTCAACCCGACGGTTCTGCGCCCGGCCATTCACGTCACCGTTGCTGGCAATCGGGTTATCCGGACCGGCGCCACGGGCCGAGAGGTTGGCACCGCTGACACCTTGTGACGTCAGGTAAGTCGCCACGCTCTGCGCACGACGCTGGGACAGATCCATGTTGTGCTGGCGGCTGCCGGTACTGTCGGTGTAGCCAACGATTTCGATCTGGTTCTGGCTGAACTCTTTCAACGAGCTCGCGAGATTGTTCAGCGGCTGGTAGAAACTTGGCGCGATGTTCGCCGAATCAGTCGCGAAGGTGATGTTGCCCGGCATGATCAGTTTGATCTGATCGCCTTGGCGCTGCACTTCAACACCGGTGTTGGCCATGCTCGCGCGCAGTTTCTTTTCCTGCTGGTCGGCGTAGTAGCCGTAACCGGCAGCAGAAGCGCCAACCACGGCGGCACCGATCAAGGCACCTTTACCGCGATTGTTGTGGTCGATCGCGGCACCAGCCAGCGCACCGGCCAGCGCGCCGAGGCCGCCGTACTTGGCGGTTTTGCTCATGCCTTGCGAGCCACCGTCGGCCTGCCCTTGATTGTCATACGGGTTGGGCGAGGCGCAGCCGGACAGCAAGGCCACGGCAGTAGCGACAATAATCAAACGACGCGTGGTGAACATGGAGAGCTCCTACTTTTTTTGCATTCTGTGGTGCAGCGGCCACTGAGTAATGGACCTGTGCGGGCGTTGGATCATGACAATGCACAAAAATTCCGCGGAGCACTCGTGACAAAATATTCAGGCGCGCACAAACGGGTTTTCGCGCATTTCATCACCCAGACGCGTATCCGGCCCGTGACCGGTCACCACGGTCGCATCCTCGTCCAGCGTATATAGCCGCTGCTTGATCGAACGCACGATGGTCGCCTGATCGCCGCCCCACAAATCCGTGCGCCCTACGCCGCGACGAAACAACGTGTCGCCGGCAATCAACAGCTTAGCCTCGGAAAACCAGAAGCTCATGGAACCGGGTGTATGTCCCGGCGTATGCAGGGCAACGCCGCAACCACAGGCCAGCTCTTCATCGTCGCTCAACCAGCGATCCGGTGATGGCACCGGAGTGTATGGCACACCGAACATCTGGCACTGCATTTCGAGGTTGTCCCAAAGAAACTGGTCTTCCTTGTGCAAATGCAGGGTCGCGCCGGTTTTTTCTTTCATCTGCCCGGAAGCGAGGAAGTGATCGAGATGGGCGTGGGTGTGAATGATGCTGACGACTTTGAGGCCATGCGCATCGAGCCGCGCCATGATCAGATCGGGGTTGCCCCCCGGGTCGACGACAATGGCTTTCTTGGTGATTGGATCGCCGATGATCGTGCAGTTGCACTGGAGCGGGCCGACGGGGAAGGTTTCACGGATCAGCGCTGAGCCTGGAACGGTCATGGAGAAATCCTGGAAAAATAGTCAACAACGGTCGGAACCGGACAAACCGGGATTTTACCGTCGCTAGATCATTAACCCCAGTTCTTTGGCCCGTGCCACCGCTTGCGTACGCCGTTCAACCCCCAACTTGCTGTTGATATGGCTGGCGTGGGTTTTCACGGTGTGCAGGGAAATGAATAGCTGCTCGCTGATTTCCTGATTTGAGCAGCCTTGGGCGATCAGGCGCAGTACCGCGAGTTCGCGGCTACTGAGTTGTTCGGTGGGGGCGGACTCGACGGCTGGTCGGGGTGTGGCTGGTGGAAAGTGTTCCAGTAACTGTTGCCCCGCCAACGCTGGTGAAGCCTTTAACTGTCCGCGTAACCAGTCGGCATGTTCTTTCATCAACACATCGAACGGCTGCAGCACGCCTCCGGCCGCCGCCTCCAGCGCCTGACTCAGTGTTTTTCTGGCCTCCGGCTCACGCCCACCCACCAGCAGCAACGCCACCTTCTGGGTCAACGCCATCACGCTAAGCAATTGCCGGCCGGTTTGCTGTCCATTCTCATGCAACACATTCAACCGCCCTTCGGCGAGCATCGGTTGCCCTTGAATCAGGTCGAGCAGCGCTTGTTGCAGTTCCACATGCAGCGGCAGCTGTGGATGAAACTCTGGTGGTGCGGCGGCACGTTCGCCCGTGTAAGTCTGACCCAACCGTGCCAGCCACGCTTCGGCCAGATCGGTTCGGCCCTGCGCCAGCCACAGTTCACATTTGACCAGCGTGATCATCGCCAGATAGTAGATCGGCGGCACATCCCAGATGTGCATCAGGCGTTCGGCTTCAGCGAGTTCGGCAAAGGCCTTGGCGAAATCGCCACTGCTGCCATCCAGTCGAGCGATCACGCAATGGCCGATCAACACGCTGATATCGCGACAGGCGCGTGCCTCGCCGATTCCGGCCAACAACCGCACGCGTGCCGCCTGAGGCTGCAAGCGCATGGCCAACAGAAAGCCCTCATACAACGTCAGCCGAGCGCGCACCGCGTACAGGCGTTGTGGCGACAAGCCACGCAAGCGCTCCAGGCCCTGATGGACTTCATCGAGTGCGCGCAGGATTTCGCCACGCGATTGCAACACCCGTGCACGGTCGTAATGGGCCAAAGCTTCGAACAGCGGATTGCCGACCCGCTGCGCCAGCTCCAGGGATTCGCGGTTAAGACCGCGTGCGCGCCACAGATCGCCATCGGCAATGGCCAGATTGGACAAGGTCGATAGACACATCAGCCGTTGGCCATAACGTTTGGCCGGCAGGCTTTCCAGGGCCTCGGTGCAATATCTGATCGTCAACTCCCGATGCCCACGCCCCCGAGCGATGATCCCGCTCAACGCCAGCCATTGCGCCAGCATCGACTTTTGCGCGGTAGCGGAAGGTGCCGGCAGGAACCGGCTCAGATGGCTGGACAACTCCTCGGCGGCATCCAGCTGACAGGCCAGTCCCAGTGCCCAGCTGTACAACACGATCAAGCGCGGGGTGCTGATCAACAGGCTGTCTGGCAGGTCCATTTTCCAGCGCAGCAGCATGCCGACGTTTTGCTCGGCCAGCAGTTGCTCCTCCGAGAGGTTCTGCACCAGGTTCGCGGCGACATCGAGGTGACCGGCGCGCAACGCCTGCTCCACCGCCTCATCGAGCAGCCCCTGCGCGTTGAACCAGCGACAGGCGCGCAGGTGCAGCGTGGCCGTCGGCACCATCGCCTGGGCAATCGGCCGGCTACGCAGCAGATCCGAGAACAGGTGGTGATAGCGATACCAGTGGCCGTGTTCGTCCAGCGGCACCAGAAACACTTGATGCGCCAACAGGAAACGCAGAATTTCGGCACTGTCGTGAGCTTCACGGACGGCATCGCACAGTTCGCTGCAAAAACGCTCTTGCGGTGCGGTGTCGTAGAGAAAGGCCTGCACTTCGGCGGGCAGGCAATCGATGACTTCTTCCAGCAGATAATCGCGGATCAGCCCTTCCCCGCCGTTCAGCGCTTGTGGCAGCGCCGCATCGCTGCCCGCTTCGGACACCGCCAGCAACCAGAAACGCAAACCGGCGACCCAGCCTTCGCTGCGCTGGATCAGGCTTTCCAGTGCTTCACCGCGCAACGAGCTGCTGTGGCGATCGAGCAAGGTCAGGGCTTCGTCGTGGGTCAGGCGCAGATCCTGCTCGTGCAACTCGAGCAACTGCCGGGACAGACGCAAACGCGCCAGATGCCAGTCCGGGCGCTGGCGACTGGTGACCATCACCAGCAAGCCATCGGGCAGATGATTGAGGAAAAATTGCAGGCAACGGTCAAGCACCGGGCCTTGCGCAAGATGGTAATCGTCGAGCACCAGTAGCAGCGGTGCGCCGGGATCGAGGTGCAAAGTCAGTTCATCAAGCAAGCCGTCGAGCCATTCTTCGAAGGCAAAGGGCTGATGGCGTTGGCGCATTTTCAGCAGGCCGAGTGCGCGACTGCCCAGTTGCGGAAAGTAGTCCTGCAAGCCTTCGAGCAAACGTTCGAGAAAGCGTCCAGGGTCGCTGTCGCGAGGACTCAGGCCCAGCCAGAGGCTTTGCCAGTGCGCCGGCAGACTCTGACAGAACTCCACCGCCAGCGAGCTCTTGCCGAACCCGGCGGGGGCGCTGACCAGCAACAGGCGCCCACCGAGCCCGGCCTGCAGGCGCTCGCAAAGGCGTGGTCGCAAGACGTAGCCGTCGGGCAATGGCGGGCGAAAAAAACGCCCGTCCAATGCCGCGACGGCAACGCTTGCGGGACCCGGAAGTGGGGACAGATCAGTCATGGCCGGCTCTTGTTCGAATTGCTGTTGGCGGCGTTGCAGATGTCCGCAGACTAGCCTTAAACGAACCGGTTATGAAGGTTGCTGCTACAAATGGCTACAAAAAGGCTACACCCTCCTGTGGCTCCCCCCCTGTAGGAGCTGCCGAAGGCTGCGATCTTTTGATCTGGCTTTTGCCGTTGAAAAGTCAAAGTCAAAAGATCGCAGCCTTCGGCAACTCCTACAAAAGCGGTTCAACAGTGCGCCAGAAAAAGCAAAAAAAACGCCCCGAACCAGTCGGGGCGTTTTCACGAGGATGCGGCCTCGGGTTACAGCGGGTTAGCGAACGCCATCCTGACGCAGTGCGGCCGGGGTGAAATCGCTGGTGGTGGCGGTGAAGCCGAAGTCATACGCACTCTTCTCTTCGTTCTTCATGCCCAGTGCCAGATAGCGGCCGGACTGCAGGTCGTAGAGGGTTTCCAGGGCATACCACGGCACTTGCTTGTCGTAGTAGTTCTCCGCGTGTGCTTCAGCGACGCGCCACAGTTGGCCACGACCGTCGTAGTGATCGATCACCGCTGCTTGCCAGGTGTCTTCGTCGATGTAGAAGTCACGCTTGGCGTAGATGTGACGCTGACCTTCCTTCAGGGTTGCTACCACATGCCAGACGCGACGCAGCTCGTAACGCGCCAGGTCCTGGTTGATGTGGCCGGCCTTGATGATGTCGGCGTACTTCAGCTTCGGATCGTCGAGCTTGTAGCTGTCGGAGGCGATGTACATCTCTTTCTTGCCTTCGAGTTTCCAGTCGTAGCGATCCGGCGCACCGTTGAACATGTCGAGGTTGTCGGAGGTACGCAGGCCATCCGCCGCAGTACCCGGGCCGTCATAGGACACTTGTGGCGCACGACGCACACGACGCTGGCCGGCGTTGTAGACCCACGCCGAACGTGGTTCCTTCACCTGATCGAGGGTTTCGTGCACCAGCAGCACACCACCGGCCAGACGCGCCGGCGCAGTCACTTTCTGCTTGAAGTAGAACAGGATGTTGCCCGGGTTCGCCGGATCGTAGTCCTTCATCTTGTCGCGGAACACGAACTGATCCTGGAAGTACACCAGGCTGTACGAGCCGTTCGGTTGCGGCGTGGCCTGGGTCACCAGACGGGTCACGCTGCCGCCGCGGTAGCGGGTGATGTGGTTCCAGATCACTTCCACGCCGGTTTTAGGAATCGGGAATGGTACGGCGGTGTCGAAGTTTTCCAGACCGTTGCCGCCAGACACCAGGTTAGTGGTGGTGGCATTTTTCTTGATGGCGGCGAACACGTCATCCGGCACGGTCGCCCCGCGATGGGATGGGTAGACCGGCATCTTGAAGGTTTCCGGGTAACGCTTGAACATCGCGTACTGACCCGGCGCCAGCTTGTCCTTGTACTTGTCGACATCCTTGGCGGTGATGGTGAACAGCGGTTGTTCGCTGGCGTAAGGGTTGGACAGGAAGCCACGCGCATCGACGCTGCCGGCATTTTTCGGCAGCGGCTTCCACGCCGGGATCGAATTGTCGGCATTGCCGGCCATTTCCGCGCCCATCGGGGTCAGGCTTTTACCCAGCTTGTCCGCTTCGGCAGCGGGAACCGCCGCCATGACACCTGTCGCCAGCAGCGACAGGCCCAGAACACCGGCGTGGAACAGACTCTTTGTTATTTTCATAAATTCGTTCGTCCTGAATGCAGTGCTTAGAAGTTCACGCCGAAGCTGAGCGCAACGAAGTCGCGGTCATCCACAGTGGTGTACTTGCCGTCAAAGAAGTTGGTGTAAGCCAGGCTCGCGGTGTAGGTGTTCTGGTATTCGGCATCGACACCCAGGCTGACCGCTTTGCGACCTTCCTCGAAGTTGCCGCCAGGGCCTGGCGAGTAACCGCTGACGTCGTGGGACCAGGCCACGTTCGGCTTGAGGTTCACACCGGCGAAGACGTCGTTGTATTCCCAGATCGCGCGACCGCGATAGCCCCACGACATCGAAGTGGTGAAGCCGTCGTTGTCGCAATTGCGGCTGCGATTGTTCTGCGGCGAACCCGGCCCGGCACCATTGATGGTGCTGGCGTTGAGAATGTTGGCGCAGGTATTCACACCGCCAGTGGCTGGCAACTCGCCCGGGCCGTAAACCGGATCGCGGCCATAACGCATGTCGGAACGGCTTTCCAGCCCGCCGACATAGGTCGCGCCGACTTCGCCGACGAGGGTCAGACGGCTGGCGCCCATGACCTGATCGAAGAAGTGCGTGAACGTCGTCTGGATCTGGGTGATTTCCTTGCGCTCATAACCGTGCAGATCCTGACCCGGCACGCCATTGAGGATCGAAGCGTTGGTCAGTGCGCCGCCGATCGGACGCACACCGGCGAACAGAATGTCAGTGGAGTTCAGTTGTACCGGCGCGTTCGGACGGTAGCTGATCTCACCGCTCCACGCCGTACCGGTAGGCAGGGTGGTGGAGAAGCTCAGACCGTAGAGGCGAATGTCTTCTGGATATTCGATGAAGTAATTCGAGTTACCCGCGACCAACAGTGGTGCAAGTGCGGCAAACGGCCCCGGCAGCGCACGCGCGGTGTTGTAGACCGATTGCGGAGCACCGGTGGCGCTGAAGATCGGCGCACGGCTGTGATAGTTCATGAAGTAGGCGCCGAACTCGGTGTCGAGCGGCTCGTACATGTACTTGAAGGACGCGCCCCACTGGCCGCTGTCACGGGCATCGCGGTCCGGACCACGGCGCACCAGAACACCTTCTTCATTGACGTTGACACCGTTGGCGGCCAATGGCCCCAAAGCGATGGCCGGGATTTGCGAACGCTTGTTCAGCACGCGCAGGTTGTCGTTGCAACCGTCAGCCACGATGTCCGGCTGCGAGAAGAACGTGCCGCAGTTATCGACGACAGTCTGGTCCCATTCCAGTTGATAGAACGCTTCGGCCGAAAGGTTTTCGGTCAGGCTCTGGGACACGTAGAACATGTTGACCGGGATCAGGCCTTCCTTGATCTCGGCGCCGGGACGACGGAACGCGGAAACGTCGATCGGGTTGATCGAGTTGATGCCGCCGCCGATGAAGGTACTTTCACCCCAGCTCACCACCTGCTTGCCCAGACGTACGGAACCCGGCTGATCGGCGATTGCGTAGTTGTGGTAAACGAAGGCGTCGAGGATCTGTCCGCCGGCCGACTTGGCGCCCTCTTTGCGGCCCGAATCGCTGATGTCCTTGAACTCGCGGCTTTCATCCTTGAGTTCGAAGTCGTACCAGTATTTGCCACGGACGAACACGCCGGTGTCGCCGTATTTCAGTTCAAGGTCATGGATGCCCTTGAAGATCTTCGAAAAGGTTTCACCGCTCTTGAAGTTGGCGTGACCGTCATCGGACGTCTGCGACAGACCGTGGCCGCCGTTGTTGACGCCGATCAGGTTCTTGTTCGGGCTCTGAGTAGACCAACTGGCACCGATCGACAGGGACGAGTCGAACTGGCCTTCGATTTCACCGACGTTGAAACTGACGCCGAATGCGGGCCCGGCGAGCGAAGAGGCAAGACTGACTGCCAGAGGCAGTTTCGCCCGGCGCCAGAACTGGTTTACTGAGGTCATCGACGCTACTCCATGTGCATTATTGTTATGGCAGTGAGTACTTTTAAAAACGCCTGAAGGACCGGGTGCCAGAGACAACCCGAAATCACTCCAAAAATGCATCGCCCCGTTTTGTGCGTGTGCCCCGTTCTTAAAAATCCTTGAGCGGACTATAGCCAGCAGGTGGTACTGCTTGATCCCTCTAAAGTGTGATTTGCAGCTGCCAACCACTCTGGAACAGTCCTTTCGCCAGTCCGACGCATGTCGGCACGGCAAGGATGGCTGATTTTTTCGATTTCACAAGCCAAGCGCTTGCTTGGTGGGTCTGGCGCGCCGTTTTCGGCGCGCCAGCAGACACTTAAAGTGTCGAGAGGAAGGTGCTGTTGTTGGCCTGCCATTCGGTGATGTCGAGGCGGATGCGCTTCTTGTCGAGCTTGCCGACACTGGTCTTGGGAATTTCGGTAACAAGGGCGATCTGACTCGGAATCGCCCACTTGCTCAGGTGGCCCAATTCCACGAACGGCTTGAGGTGTTCCTTGAGCTCCCGCGCCCCGATCACGTGCCCTTCGCGGATCACCAGCAAGGCAAACGGACGCTCGCCCCACTGCGGATCGGCGATGCCCACCACTGCTACTTCGCGTACCGCGACGTGACGACTGATCAGGTCTTCGAGGTCCAGCGAGGAGATCCACTCGCCGCCGGTCTTGATCACGTCCTTGATGCGGTCGCGGATGTCGATCACGCCCATGCTGTCGAGCGTGGCGACGTCGCCGGTGTGCAGCCAGCCGCCGGCCCAGAGTTCGGCGCCCTTCTGCGGCTCGTTGAAATAGCCCTCAGTGAGCCATGGCGCACGCAACACCAATTCGCCTTGGGTTTCGCCGTCGGCCGGGAGAAAGTTACCCTCGGCGTCGACAATCGCCGCTTCCACCAGCGGCCCGGGCACACCGGCCTTGATCCGATAGGTGGTGCGTTCGTCTTCGGTGCCCGCCATCAACTCGTCATTGAGGTGCGCACAGGACACCAACGGACCCGTTTCCGACATGCCGTACGCGGCGGTCAGCTGAATGCCGCGCGCCTTGGCGGTTTCGTAGAGCGTGCGATTGAGCGCGCTGCCGCCAATGACGATTTTCCAGCCGCCGAAATCGGTGCCTTGTGCGCCTTTGGCGTTAAGCAGCATCTGCAAAATGGTTGGCACGCAGTGGGAGAAGGTGACCTTTTCCTTGCGCCACAACTCCACGAGAAATTCCGGATCGTAGCGTCCCGGATAAACCTGTTTCAGACCCAACATGGTCGCCACGTACGGCAGACCCCAGGCGTGAACATGGAACATCGGCGTGATCGGCATGTACACATCGTTGGTGCCAAGCAGGCGCACGCTGTCGATGGAGCCCATGATCGTCGACACGCCCATGGTGTGCAGCACCAGTTGCCGATGGGTGAAATACACGCCTTTCGGGTTGCCGGTGGTGCCAGTGGTGTAGAACGTGGTGGCGACCGAGTTTTCGTCGAAGTCCTGGAAGTCGTACTGCGCACTCGCGGCGGCCAGCAGTTGCTCGTACTCGCCAACCAGATTCGGCAGCTCGGCGGTCTTCTCCGGCAGATCGGTCAGCAGCAGGGTTTTCTCGACCGTGGTCAGGTGCGGCGCGATCGCTTGGTACAGACCGACAAACTCGCTGTTGACCAGCACAAAGCGGTCCTCGGCGTGGTTCATGGTGTAGAGGATCTGCTCAGGCGACAGACGCACGTTGATGGTGTGGATCACCGCGCCAATCATTGGTATCGCGAACATGCACTCCAGATAACGGTGACTGTCCCAGTCCATCACCGCCACCGTGTCACCGGCCTTCACACCGGCCGCCGTCAGCACGTTGGCCAACCGCGCCACGCGCTCGATCAGGGTCGGGTAGCTATAGCGAATCTGGTCGCGGTAAATGATCTCGCGGGTTTTCTCGTAACGGGCGCCGGACATCAGCAGCCGCTTGATCAGCAATGGATACTGGTAGGCCCCATCGGCCGGGGGAATGACGCGAGTCTGCAACATAAGAATCCCTTTTCTGACTGCACGGTGTTGGGCGTAGAGATCGGTACTCTAGAACCCTTATACGCCAGCCAAATCAGCCAAAGGAATGATTTGCAAAGCCGTACAAATGCTAGCTTTGCGCCAGCATTTGCCGGTTTTCGTCTCAGGTCAGGCCGTTTGCCCTACAGCCTCCTCGGAAGGCGTCCGTGGGAATACGACCGCTGCAAGGAAGGTCAATGCGCCGAAACCCGCGAGAATCAAGTACAAGCCTACAAAACCATGGCGCGGTTCAACATAGGAAATCAGCGGAATCGCCGTCGCACTGGCACCGAACGATAAACAGTAACGCAGGGCGAACACCCGTGATTGCCATTGCGGGGCGACGAAGTTGGCAACCATCGCATCGTTGACTGTTACCTGCCCGAACACCACGAACATGAACGCTGCACCGAGGGCGATCACCGCCCAGCCGTCGGCATAGGCCAGCGCAAACAGCAGCGGTGCCTGGCACAGCGTCAGGGCAATGAACGGCCATTTCAGGCTGAGCCGATGCAGCACTCGACCGATGCTCAACTGCGCAACCGCACCAAAGGCATACGCCAGACTGACCACCACGCCGAGGGTTTGCGGCGAAGCGAACAGCTCATGCAAGCGTTCCTGAAACAGCTTTGGATAGGTCATGGTGGTGGCGTTGAACACCACGCCGCCAGTGGCTGTGGCCAACGCCAGCACGCCGAAAACCATCACCATCGAGATGCGCTGACCGGCGGCGCCTTTGAGTGGTGTGTGCGCACGCTTCGGAATCGGTTCCTCACGCACCTGCAAGGCGAAGCCAAAACCCAGCACAATCGCCACTGCGCCCGGCATTAGAAACGCCGAGCGCCAGCCGAACTGCGCCACCAGCAAGCCGGTGATCAGTGCCGAAAACGCCACGCCCAGATTGCCCCACATGCCGTTGATGCCGATTTCGCGGCCACGGTTTTGCGCATAGGCCACCAGCATTGCCGTGCCGACCGGGTGATAAATCGCCGCGAAAATACCGATCAGGGTCAGGCCGATCACCAGCATCGTCGGGCTGTTGCTCAGCCCGGTGAAGATCGCCGAAGCACCAATGCCGAAGAAAAACACCAGCATCATCTGCCGCCGACTCCAGTGATCACCCAGCCAACCAGCGGGTAGTGAACAAGCGCCGAAGGCAATGAAACCGCCCAGTGACAAGCCGATCAGTGTGGCGTAATCGAGGCCGAAAGCCTGGGTCATACCGAGCACGGCGGCGGGAAAAATCAGCATGAACATGTGATCGATCACATGCGCGGCGTTGACATAGCGAATGACGTTTCTGGATTGATTCATGGCGGCACGCTTTACGTTGTTGTGTGGCGCTTATGCTAAGTTGGCCGTAAAGCGCATTCCTGCCAAGCAAGTCATCGAATCAGACATGTTGATCAGCCATTTCGAACACGGCCCGGTGAGTGCCTACCCCAGGGATTACCTGGACGGCGCCCACCAGCCGCTGCATCTGCATCGTGAGGCGCAGTTGCTGTATGCCGTCAGCGGGATCATGCGCGTGGTCACCGAATCGGGTGCGTGGGTGATTCCGCCGAGTCGCGCGGTGTGGATTCCACCCGAAGTGGCGCACGAGATTTTCATGAGTGGTGATGTGCAGATGCGCTCGCTGTTCATCGCGCCAGAACTGTCACCCACCAGTCTGCAACAGTGCTGCGTATTGGCGGTGACACCGTTGCTGCGCGAGCTGATCCTGCGTGCCGTGCAAGGGCCACCGCATGCCGACAATCCGCTGATTCAGCAGTTGATGCTGGAAGAACTCGCCGGTCTGGAAAACCTGCCGCTGCACATTCCGATGCCCACTGACCGGCGCCTGCAAAACATCTGTCTGGCGCTGCTGCACACGCCCGATCATGCCAATACGCTGGAAGACTGGGCACAGCAGGTCGGCGCCAGCTCACGGACGTTGGCGCGACTGTTTCAGCAACAATTGCAGATGAGTTTCAACGCCTGGCGCCAGCAGCTGCGCCTGATGGAAGCCCTGCCGCGTCTGCTCGCCGGGGACAGCGTGCAGCGTGTGGCGCAGGATCTGGGTTACGGCAGCGCGCGGGCGTTCAGCGCGATGTTTCGCCGTTTGCTCGGGGAAAGTCCCCGTGATTACCTGAACAACCTGAGCAAGCTCAGCCAACTCGTGTAGGAGCTGTCGAGTGCAACGAGGCTGCGATCTTTTGACTTTGTTTTTTTAAGATCAAGATCGAAAGATCGCAGCCTTCGGCAGCTCCTACACAGTGGGATCAATGCATCTCGGTAAACGCGATTTTCACGCCGAGAGCGATCAGCACCGCGCCCATGGTGCGGTCGAACCAGTGGCCCATGCGGGCGAAACCGGCGCGTACACGTTGCTGGCTGAACAGCATCGCCACCAGGCAGAACCAGATGGCGGTCGCAACGGCCAGGTAAATCCCGTAACCGGCCTGCACGGCCAGTGGCGTGTGCGGGTTGATCACCACGGTGAACAGCGACAGAAAGAACAGCGTGGCTTTCGGGTTCAGACCGTTGGTCACGAAGCCCGAGGTGAACGCGCCGCGCGCCGTGCGTACGCCGGCCTCTTTGTGCAGATCATCGGCCACGACTTTCGCCGGTTGCGCGCGCAACGCCTTGAAGCCGATGTACAGCAAGTAAGCGGCGGCCGCCCATTTCAAGGCGTTGAACAGCACGATCGACTGCGACACGATCAGGCCGATGCCGAGCAGCGAATAACCAACGTGGAGGAAAATCGCCGTGCCCACGCCCAGCGCGGTCCAGGTGCCGGCGCGACGACCGTGGGTCACGCTCTCGCGCACCACCACGGCAAAGTCCGGGCCGGGGCTGGCGACGGCCAGCAGGTGGATCAGTGCAACGGTCAAGAACTCGGTCCAGTACATGGGGGCTCCTTTCGGCCAAGCGTATCAATTTGTTTCATCTGGTAGGCTCGGCAGATTACGCCCAATGCTCACAGCACAAAAGGTACAGTTGATGACGAACACGCGCCGCGCGGTATTCCTTGATCACCCTTCGCTGGATCTCGGCGACCTCGACCTCAGTCCGCTGCGCGCGTGTTTCAGCGATCTGCTGCTGTTCGCCCAAACGTTGCCCGAGCAGGTTGCCGAGCGCCTGCAAGGGGCGACGGTGGCGATCACTAACAAGATCCTGATCGACGCCGCCGCGATGGCTGCCAATCCCGATCTGAAGCTGATCCTGATCACCGCCACCGGCACCAACAATGTCGATCTTGCCGCCGCTCGTGCTCAGGGCATTACCGTGTGCAATTGTCAGGGATACGGCACGCCGTCGGTGGCGCAACACACGATCATGTTGCTGCTCAACCTCGCCACCCGTTTGGCCGATTATCAAAAAGCCGTTGGCGAAGGTCGCTGGCAGCAAGCCAAACAGTTCTGCCTGCTCGACTATCCGATTGTTGAACTGGAAGGCAAAACCCTCGGCCTGCTCGGTCATGGAGAACTCGGCGGCGCCGTAGCGCGATTAGCCGAAGCGTTCGGCATGCGCGTGTTGCTCGGGCAGATTCCGGGCCGCCCTGCTCGCCCGGATCGTTTGCCGCTGGATGAACTGCTGCCGCAAATCGACGCCCTCACCCTGCACTGCCCGCTCAACGAGCACACGCGCCATTTCATCGGTGCTCGCGAGCTGGCGTCGATGAAACCCGGTGCGTTTGTGGTCAACACCGCCCGTGGCGGTCTGATCGATGAACAGGCGCTGGCCGATGCCTTGCGCAATGGCCACCTCGGCGGCGCGGCTACCGATGTGTTGAGCGTCGAGCCGCCGACCCAGGGCAATCCGTTGCTCGCGGCGGACATCCCACGCCTGATCGTCACACCGCACAACGCTTGGGGCAGTGTTGAAGCACGCCAGCGCATCGTCGGCCAATTGACCGAAAACGCTCAGGCGTTCTTCAGCGGTAAGGCGCTGCGGGTCGTCAGTTGATAAACTGCGGCACTTTTTTTTGAGGAGCAGTTATGGATCCGCGCAGTGAAGTACTGCTTCGTCAGCCCGAGTTGTTTCAAGGTTCGTTGCTGTTGGCCGGTTTGCCCGCCGACGATTTGCTCGGGCGCCTGCCCAACGCATTCGGCTGGTGCTGGCATGCCGGCGATCAAGCCGCGCTGGACGCTCGCTTCGAAGGTCGCAGCCATTTCGGCGTGAACATCCCGGAGCGCGAGTTCGACAGCGCCGTGGTGTTTCTGCCCAAGTCCAAGGACCTGACCGATTACATCCTCAACGCCGTGGCCTCACGTCTGGCCGGGCGTGAAGTGTTTCTGGTCGGGGAAAAACGCAGTGGCATCGAGGGCGCATCCAAGCAGCTCAACCCGTTCGGCAAACCGCGCAAGCTCGACAGCGCGCGTCATTGCCAGCTCTGGCAAGTCACCGTGGCCAACGCCCCTGAAGCGAAACCCCTGGAAAGCCTGGCGCAGACCTATGAATTGCCACTGGCTGAAGGCCCGTTGAAAGTCATCAGCCTGCCGGGCGTATTCAGCCACGGTCGCCTGGATCGCGGCAGCGCCCTGCTGCTGGAGCATCTGGACAAATTGCCGAGCGGCCATTTGCTCGACTTCGGTTGCGGCGCGGGTGTGTTGGGCGCTGCGGTAAAACGTCGCTACCCGCACAATCAGGTCACGTTGCTCGATGTCGACGCATTCGCCGCCGCCAGCAGTCGCCTGACATTGGCGGCCAACGGTCTGGAAGCTGAAGTGCTGACCGGGGACGGTATCGATGCCGCGCCGATGGGTTTGAGCGCGATTCTAAGCAACCCGCCGTTCCATGTCGGCGTGCACACTGATTATTTCGCCACCGAGAACTTGCTGCGAAAAGCAGCGAAACATCTGAAAAACGGCGGCGAACTGCGCTTGGTGGCGAACAGTTTCCTCAAGTATCAACCACTGATCGAAGAGCATCTGGGCATCTGTGCGATCAAGGCCGAAGGCAATGGTTTCCGGATTTACCGCGCCAAGCGCGGCTGAAAATTTGTTCTTGCTCAATCGGATTTGCCTAGGCAGAATCCGCTCCGTCCTAGGGGAGTAGTCTCCCACGAGCGCCAAGCTCGTCCGGCATACGTCAACATACTTGATCCTCAGATCATGGCGTATGCGACCCAAGCGTCCGCAACAGACGGATCGCAGGGTTTGACAAGACCTATGACACGCACACCTTACCCGGGGCGGGAAGGCTGTACGTGTCATAGCCGTGTCGACCCGCCCCTTAGGAAATCCTGATGCTGGACTCGTTACTCGTTCCCACCGCAATCGTTGCCTTGGCCGAAATCGGCGACAAGACGCAACTGCTCGCGCTGATTCTCGCCGCTCGCTTCCGCAAACCCTGGCCGATCATTGCCGGGATTGTCGCCGCGACCCTGGCCAACCACGCAGCAGCCGGTGCGGTCGGCGCCTGGTTCGGCAGTTTCTTTTCGAATGCGACACTGCACTGGATTCTCGCCGCAAGCTTTACGGCCACGGCGCTGTGGACGCTGGTTCCGGACAAAATGGATGACGATGAAACCAGCACCGCACGCAAGTTCGGGCCGTTCCTGACCACGCTGATTGCGTTCTTCCTGGCTGAAATGGGTGACAAGACTCAGGTCGCCACGGTCATGCTCGCGGCGCAATACCCCGATCTGTGGCTGGTGATTATCGGTACCACGGCGGGCATGTTGATTGCCAACGTACCGGTGGTGCTGGCGGGTAACTTTGCCGCCGACAAATTGCCACTGACCTTGATCCGTCGCCTCGCGGCCTCGGCATTCATGATTCTGGCGATCGTTGCGGTGTACAAGGCAATGCAGAGCAGCGGCTGGGTTTAACCCTGAGAGAAGGATCGTTCCCACGCTCTGCGTGGGAATGCAGCCGGGGACGCTCTGCGTCCCTTTTGGAACGCGGAGCGTCCCTTGAGGCATTCCCACGCAGAGCGTGGGAACGATCACTGACTCAGGATTTAGGAGCCTGTTCGTACAGCGGCATAACCTTCGGAATCGCCGCCTGCAACGAAGCAATCCGGCTGGTCGAAGCCGGGTGAGTGCTCATGAACTCCGGCGGCGAACCTTCCGACGCTTTGCTCATCTTGTTCCACAAAGTGATCGCGGCGTTCGGGTTGTAGCCAGCGCGTGCGGCCAGCTCCAGACCAATCAGGTCGGCTTCGTTTTCGTTGGCACGGCTGTTCGGCAGGGTCATGCCGTAGTTGGCCACGGTGTCGGCCAGCGCCAGACTGTCCTGCCCCAGACCGAGCAACGCACCCGCGCCCTGCTTGGCCATTTCAATGCCATACGCCTTGGACATCGCTTCACGACCGTGCTCGCGCAAGGCGTGGGCGATTTCATGGCCCATGACCGCGGCGATTTCATCGTCGGTGAGTTTCAGGCTGTCGATCAGCCCGGTATAGAAAATGATCTTGCCGCCAGGACCGCAGTTGGCGTTGAGCTCATCGCTCTTGATCAGATTGACTTCCCACTGCCATTGCGCCGCGTCCGGACGGAAGTTCGGCGCCTGGGCGATCAGGCGGTTGGCAATCACCTGAACCCGCTTGGCCTCGGGGCTGGTCTTGTCCAGCACACCTTTGCTGGAGGCCTCGCCGACGGTCTTCTGATACGACTGGGCATACATCTGGTCGACCTCTTGCGAGGACAGCATGCTGAACATGTACTGCTTGCGTTCCACCCCCACGGCGCCGCCGCTGGTGGTGTTGACCGACTGACAACCGACCAGCAACAGCGCTGCGCTCAGTGCACTTACAACCAATGTCTTGTTCATTCAAAAGCTCCCTGAAAACCTGCGCGTATCCTAGGCGGGTAATTGTATCGACGCCAGATACAACGGACGTGTTGCAGCGACTTTCAGACGTTTCCCACCAGAGCTGTCGCAAAAAATTCACAGCGACCGCCAAGTCCCGTCCAACTGCGTCGCGCACTGATCCATTTGCGACATTAGCTTTCAATTGCTCCGGCTCGCACTCATGGCCCAATGCCCGCTGCCGATACATCAGCGCAGACGTCCTCTTGCGTGCGGAGCTCCCATGAAGTTCAAGTCGATCCAGTTTTCCGTCGCCGCCCTGGCCGGCGCCATCGTGCTCAGTGTGGTCGCCGCGCTGGTGCTGTATGCGCTGTTCTCCGGTGCGCGCACGCAAGAAATGGTGCAACAACGCACCCAGGCGCAGTTCGAGCAAGTCATCGAACAGCGCCTGACCTCGCTGGCGCAAACCCAGGTCAGCCAGATCCAGCGCGAGCTCGAGGCGCCGCTGCTGATTGCCGGCGGCCTGGTGCGAGTCAACGCCCTGCTCGGTACGCCGGGCGCCGATGGCCAGCCGCGCCTGAGCGTCAGCCGCGAACAACTGATCAGCCTGATCGAAGAAAACGTCGAAAAGAACCCGAAGATTCTCGGCACTTACATCGGCTGGGAAAAGAACGCCCTGGACCACAATGACGCGGCCTACGTCGGCACCAGCGTGGTGGGCATCGATGCCGCCAACGGGCGCTTCCTGCCGTGGTGGTTCCGCAACGATGACGGCACCCTCGGCCTGGACAAACTGGTCGACGTTGACGACCAGAAAACCCTGTCCACCGGCGTGCGCGCCAGCGAGTACTACTTGTGCTCGAAGGAAACCAAGAAAGCCTGCGTGATCGATCCGGCGCCGTACAAAGTCGGCGACAAGATCGTCATGCTCGCCTCTTTCATTGAACCGATCATGCTCAACGGCGCTTTCCAGGGCATCGTCGGTGCTGACTTGTCGGTGAACTTCATTCAGGAAATGCTCCTCGGCGCCAACCAGAAACTGTACAGCGGCGCCGGGCAGATGGCCCTGATCGGCGGCAACGGGCGGATCGTTGCCTACACCAAGGACCCGAGCAAATTCGGCGAAAAAGTCAGCGACATCCTCGACGCCGAGCAGACCGCCAACATGGCCAATCTCAAACGCGGCGAAGTGACTTACTCGGTCAACAAGGACAAGGGCCGCATCGAGTTGTACCTGCCGTTCGGCATCGGCCAGACCGACGCGCGCTGGACGTTGATGTTGCAACTGCCGCTCAACGCGGTGATGGCGGATCTGCAAAAGCTACAGGCCGATCTGGATGCTCAGCGTAAATCCGACACCTTCGGCATGGCCATGGTCGGTCTGCTCATCGCCGGCATTGGCCTGCTGGTGATCTGGCTGGTCGGCCACGGCATCGCCCGACCGCTGAAGCAAATGGTCGCCATGCTCAATGACATTGCTCAGGGTGAAGGTGATCTGACCCGACGCTTGAGCAGTGATCGCAGCGATGAATTGGGCTCGATCGCCAAGGGCTTCAACACCTTTTTGGCCAAATTGCAGGCGATGATCACGCAGGTAGTGACGTCGGTGCAGAGCGTCAGCGATTCCTCGGAGCACACCGCCGACATCGCCATTCGCACCAACATCGGCATTCAGAAACAAATGGCCGAGATTGATCAGGTCGCCACGGCAGTGCAGGAAATGACCGCCACCGCGCAGGACGTCGCACGTAACGCGACGCAGGCGGCACAAGCGGCCAGTCATGCTGATCAAGCGGCCAGCCAGGGCATGCAGATTGTCCGTGACACCTCGAACTCGATTGGTGTGCTGGCGGCGGAAATCGGTAAGGCGGTAGACGTGGTGCAGACGCTGGCCAAGGACAGCGAAAACATCAACGCGATTCTCACGGCGATTCGCGGGATTGCCGAGCAGACCAATTTACTGGCCCTGAACGCGGCGATTGAAGCGGCGCGTGCCGGTGAACAGGGTCGTGGTTTTGCGGTGGTGGCAGACGAGGTGCGCAATCTGGCGCAAAAGACTCAAAAGGCCACCGAAGAAATCCAGAGCATGATCCAGCAACTGCAGCAGGGCACGCGCGATGTCGTGCGAGTCATGGAAGACAGCCAGAACCGCACCGACGAAAGCGTGCAACACGCGGCGAAAGCGGCTCAAGCGCTGGAGACGATTACTCACGCGGTGTCGGTGATCAACGACATGAACACGCAGATCGCCAGTGCGGCGGAGGAGCAGAGTGCTGTGGCCGATGACATCAACCGCAATGTGATCAACATCGGGCAAGTGGCCAATGAAGTCGCGGGTGGTGCGGATGAGTCGAGTTCGGCGAGTGCGGATTTGACCAAGCTGGCAGAGCAGCAGCGGCGGTTGATCAATCAGTTCAAGGTCTGAAAAGCGAAAAGCACCCTCACCCTAACCCTCTCCCAGAGGGAGAGGGGACTGATTGGGGGGATATTGACGAAGTACACCGACTTGAACGCTTTTCACCGAATCCATAATCGCCACGATTTTTCAGGTCGATGCATGACGGTAGACAACTCGGTTAGTCCCCTCTCCCCCCGGGAGAGGGCTAGGGTGAGGGGCTTTTGATCTAAATGCCTTAACCCGGGGTCAAACACTCCGGCCCATTGAGCTTCGGATCATTGATCAGATTCGCCAACACCCGCTCGCGCAACGCCGCCGGCTCACTGGCCAGCAATCCTTGCAACACATGCAATGGCGTTTCGGGATCGAGCCACGCCGCCTGCCCTGCCTCATCGAGAATCAACGGCCGGCGCTGACTCGACGCCGGTTGCGTAATCACCGCAGTGCTCAGCCACACCTGCTCCTGCACCGGATACGCCTCCCAGATCGCCGCGAAAAAAAGCGAAGAGCCCTCCCCCGGCGTCAGCCAGAACGGGCGC
Organism: Pseudomonas sp. TNT2022 ID642; assembly: GCF_028656995.1. Taxonomy (NCBI): domain Bacteria; kingdom Pseudomonadati; phylum Pseudomonadota; class Gammaproteobacteria; order Pseudomonadales; family Pseudomonadaceae; genus Pseudomonas; species Pseudomonas sp. TNT2022 ID642. The sequence goes on from NZ_JAMDGW010000036.1 coordinate 66,116, forward strand.
TTGCGCTGGGTCCCGCGCCATTCGTAAAAACCATTCGCCGGTAGCAGGCAACGACGCTGGCGCAGCGCCTCACGAAACATCGGCTGCTCAGCCACGGTTTCCGCCCGGGCATGCGCCGGGGTTTTCGACAGATCGGTCAGCCACGGCGGCGTCAGCCCCCAACGGGCGCGGGCCAAGGTGCGCTGACCGTCTTCACCGGCTCGCAGCATCAACACCGAATCATTGGGGGAAATGTTCCACTGCGCCTGCTGATCGGCGGGAAAACCTGGCAAGGCCGCGAAATCGCGGTTCCAGCGAAACAGGGCATAACGTCCACACATGGGGCAACACGACTCTGAAGTAAAACGAAGCTCAGCCTAACAGACCAGCGTCCCGGGAAAGCTCTCCGGTTCATCGCCGGGCAGCGGCAGCGCGGCATTGTACGCGGTGATCAGCTCACGGGCGTATTCGGCCTGATCGTTATCCACAGATAAGCCCAACAGACCGAAGATCGGCAGCTCACCAGTGCCGCCGAGCAAATCACGGCCAATCAAATGCGCCTCGATGCCTTCGCTGGCGAGCATGCCCTTGAGCATTTCACCTTCCATCAGATTTTCCGGCTCGTAGATTCGCTGCATGGGCGCCCCTTATTCGTTCTCGCTGAAAACTTCCAGAAACCAGTCCTCTCCATGGACCTGCAATACGAACGTTATTGGCCGACAACACACCTGACAGTCCTCGATGTAGGTCTGATCGCCGGCGGACAAGTCCACCGACGTCTCAACAAGCTCCCCACAATAAGGACATTCGTATTCAGCGGTTTCCAGCATCGCGGTCTCCCAAGTGACTTGTGCGTATAATCGCCGGTCTATTTGCAGGGCTATTTTTGTCTGGCTACTTTTTCAGACCGTGCCCCGCGGGTTTTCGATCAAAACCTTTACTTACCCTAGCCGTTTCCAACAAGAGAGCATGATGGGCGAATTCGATGCCATCCGACCTTACGACGACAGCGAAGTACCTGTGGTACTGGCAAGACTGCTCGGCGACAAGGCGTTTCTAGATATCCTCACCCACTTCCGCTTCCCGCGTTTTGCCGGTGCCTTCGGCTGGATGCTCAAACCACTTATAGCCCATCGGCTGCGTCGTGAGTTCGCCGACGTGACCTCGGTGGCGACGTTGCAGGACAAGGTCGAGTCCTACGTCGACCACACCATCGAGCGCGCCACCGACGGCGTGACCTACACCGGTGTCGAGCAATTCAAGTCCGGCAGCGCTTATCTGTTCATCGCCAACCACCGCGACATCGTGATGGACCCGGCCTTCGTCAACTACGCCGTGTACCACGCCGGCCTGCCGACGCCGCGCATCGCGATTGGCGACAACCTGCTGCAAAAGCCGTTTGTCAGCGATCTGATGCGTTTGAACAAGAGCTTTATCGTCCACCGTTCGATCACCGGCCGTCGCGAGAAAATGGCTGCTTATCAGTTGCTATCGGCGTACATCAACCACTCGATCCGCAACGATTGCGCGTCGATCTGGATCGCTCAGGCTGAAGGTCGGGCGAAGGATGGCGATGACCGTACCGAGTCGGCGATCCTCAAGATGTTCCACATGAGCCGCAAGGACGAGCCGTTCGGCGAAGTCATTCGCTCGCTGAACGTCACCCCGGTGTCGATCAGCTACGAATACGACCCGTGCGACCAGGCCAAGGCCCGCGAGCTGTACATCCGCGCCACCACCGGCACCTACGCGAAAGCGCCGGGCGAGGATGACGTAAGCATCGCCAAGGGCATCACCGGCTACAAAGGCCGGGTGCACGTGAACTTCGCCGCGCCGATCACCGAGCTGTTTGAAGACACCAAGCAATTGGCGGTCGAAATGGACAAGCAGATTCTCGGCGGCTACCGGTTATTCCCGGTGCATTACCTGGCGTATGCGCAGTGGGCCGATGCCGATCCGCAGTTGAATGTGCCGAAGGCTGCCGAGGTGTTCCCGGCGGATGAACTGGCCAAGGCGCAGGAAGAATGGCAGAGCCGGCTGGACGCTTGCCCTGAGGAGCATCGTCCGTATCTGGTGCTGCAATATGCGACGCCGGTGCGTAATCAGTATCGGGTCAAGGCTGGGTTGCCGCTGTAAAACAACGGCAAGATCAAAAGATCGCAGCCTTCGGCAGCTCCTACAGGGGATTCGTGTAGGAGCTGCCGAAGGCTGCGATCTTTTGCTTTTAATAGCGCGTGCTGATCCAGGAGACGATCAGGGCCAGCCCGAGGCAAGCAAAACCAAAACGATAGAAAAACCGGTTCATGCGCAAGGTCGCCCAATCCAGGATCGGCTCGGCATTCGGCTGCGCCTGACGCTGGGCGGCAATGCTGGCCATCGCGCGCTGTTCACGGCGGCGAGTGGCGTGCAGCAGCCAACTGCCCGGAAACGCCAACAACAGCGCCAGCAGGTTGATCAACTTGGCGGGATGGGCGGTAAACAGTGTCATCAAGTGCAGCGACATCACAGACCTCTATCTGAACCGGTATGGCAGACGCCAGATCGACGACTGCGGCGCGGATTCTACCGAAACCCTAGCGCCCTGCCCCAGGCTTTGCGACAAATTACCTGACAATCGACCGATGGCTGTCCTGTGTCACGGCATCGTCATGTGGATAGGCCACCCTGCGCGCCTCGAAACACACATGGAACGCGACATGCTTCACGCTGAAAACCAGGATCGTCTGTACCTCATCACACCTTACGACGAACAACAGAGCCTCGTCGGTAGTCTCGCTTTCAATGTGCAGGACCGCCATTGGCTGGTGTATTGCGCACTGGGCGGGCATCAGCATGCGGATTTGCCGGAGACGGATTTGCTGACGGGCGTCAGCGTGCTCGACTTCTATTCTCAGGCGGCCTGAAAATAGCAAAAGCACCCTCACCCTAGCCCTCTCCCAGAAGGAGAGGGGACTGACCGAGGTGTTTATTCGAGATACATCGACCTGAAAAACTCGAGTTGAACTCCGGTTCTGAAAAGCCCCCGATCGGCTCCCTTTCCCCCTCGCCCCCCCCTGAGGGAGAGAGGACTGACCGAGTTGTTTTTTCGAGATACATCGACCTGAAAAACTCGAGTTGAACTCCGGTTCTGAAAAGCCCCCGATCGGCTCCCTTTCCCCCTCGCCCCTTGGGGGAGAGGGCTGGGGTGAGGGGGATCGGTCGTTCATCCAACACAAATTCCAACACTGACACCCACAAAAAAGCCCGGAACCATCACTGATCCCGGGCTTTTTCACATCCGCTGAAAACCTACTCAGCCAGAACCTGACCCACAGTCGGATCCTTGAACAGACGCGTCAACGCATCACTCAACACGTCGCTGACCAGTTTGGTGTTGGTTTCCTGGTTCGGCGCCATGCCGAAACGCTGGTCCAGCGACGCCCCATAACGGCCGCTGTAACGACGGTTAGCGTTTTGCACGTCGGAGCGGAAGGTCGCGCCGATGGTCGCTTCGGTCACGTACATGCCTTCTTTCGGCGACTGATACTTCAGCTCGGCCAGGGTCACAGTCAACTGCGGAGCATTCGGCGCGTTGTTGGTCGGGGTGAAGCCGAGCAGACGCACGGCGGCTTCAGCCTGAGCCTGCAACTTCGGCAGGATCTGCTCGCGCTGCACGGTGATGGCGCTGGTTTCCGGGTACAGGCCGCCACGGGTACCGAGGGTTGGCGACGGACGACCGTCAACCACACGCACGACGACTGGCTGACCACGGCCGACCGCTGGCAGCTGGGTGGTCAGCTTTGGCTCCGGGTTCAGTTGTTGCGGGCTGTGGGCGCAGCCGGCCAGAGTCAAACCGGCCACAGTGATCAAACCGAACAACAGGCGTTGCAACATGCTCTTCTCTCCAGAATCAGGCACAAACAGGCCGGCAGTATAGCGGTGGGCCACTGCGGGTAACCAGCGCCCTGCAGCGAATACTGAAATGTCTGACCAACCCTTGGGAAAGCGGTTCCTGTCACAGTTTATTCACCCGCCATACACGTTGACGTCACGGCGCCTTGGCAACCTTGAAATCAGTCCCCCACAAGGTACTCAATCATGCGTTATCTGATCTCGTTGTTCGCCCCTCGCCCGCTGCATCGCAGCTTCGCCCTGCTCGACCGCAACGGCCATTGCCAGGCATTCAAGCAGTGCAGCCTGCAGCCAATGGGCGACGGCTGGGTGGAAATCGAAGAAATCCGCCTCAACTGGTTGCACCAGCCACTGCCCGCCAGCGCCCGCGTCATAGCGTCGCAGCCCCGCGCACGGGTGCAAGCGATGTTGAGCATCTGACCGGATGCCTAATAAAAGTCATTAAACACGAGCAACTGCCCGCATTTCTTCGATACAATCTCCCCCCGATTATAAGGACGTCTCCTGATCGGGCCCCGCAACAGCGTCAATGCGCATGCATTTGACATCAAAATCGCCCACAGAGAGCCGCCCACACAGATCGAGTGAAGTTGGCGCGCTTGCCTGTTCTTCCGGCAAAAACCCCGCTTTTCGCGAATCTGCAGAGCTGTCATGACGCTCGGCCACCGCGTTGTTTTGCCCTTACGGGCAGGGTGCCAGGCCTGGACAGCCCTTTTTTGAGGTTCACGTCTTCAAAAGAGCGTGAAAAAAACGGGTTTTCACAACTTCACAAGAGTGTGGCGAGCAAATGAAAAGTTTTGCGTCTGAACATGCACCATTAGCGTCTGAAACAGCCCAACGACACAGGACCGGGTATACCTCGAATATCGGAGCCTGAAGCCTGTCCGCTACGGATTTGGTTGCACAAAAACGGATGTCTCGACCATAAGTCGAATTGCCAGCCGCGCGCTGAAATGAGTTCATGGAGCTCTTGAAAGCCAAGCCGCATACATCCGTCGAAGTTGCGAAAAATTGCGAAGATTCGGACATGGCGACCTGACCACGGATAGCTGGGGCACAATTGATCTGTCCCGGAACGCCTGGCAGCCATGCCGACAATTTGGTGCTGCAGATTTTGGAGACGCGTTAAATGGCGCATAACGAAGCAGTCGACGTAGTTCTGGTTGGGGCGGGCATCATGAGTGCCACCCTGGCAGTACTGCTCAAAGAGCTCGACCCCGCGATCAAGCTGGAAGTCGTCGAGCTGATGGACTCCGGTGCTGCAGAGAGTTCCAACCCTTGGAACAACGCCGGTACCGGCCACGCCGGTCTGTGCGAGCTGAACTACACGCCGCAAGCCGCTGATGGCACCGTCGACATCAAGAAAGCCGTGCACATCAACACCCAGTTCGAGGTGTCGAAACAGTTCTGGTCGTACCTGACCAGGAAAGGCACCTTCGGCTCGTGCAAATCCTTTATCAGCCCGGTGCCGCACCTCAGCTTCGTGCAGGGTGACAGTGGCGTTTCCTTCCTCAAGGAACGCTTTGACGTATTGAGCAAGCACCACGCCTTCGCTGACATGGAATACACCGAAGACAAGGGCAAAATGGCCGAGTGGATGCCGCTGATGATGCCGGGCCGCTCGCCGGACGAAGTGCTCGCTGCCACTCGCGTGATGAACGGCACCGACGTCAACTTCGGCGCCCTGACCAATCAGTTGCTCAAGCACCTGACCAGCGCTCCCGACACTCAAGTCAAATACTGCAAGCGCGTCACTGGCCTCAAGCGTAACGGCGCCGGCTGGACCGTCAGCATCAAGGACGTCAACAGCGGCAGCAGCCGTGAAGTCGACGCCAAGTTCGTCTTCCTCGGCGCGGGTGGTGCAGCGTTGCCGTTGCTGCAGGCTTCCGGCATCGAAGAAAGCAAAGGCTTCGGCGGCTTCCCGATCAGTGGCCAGTGGCTGCGTTGCGACAACCCGGAAGTGGTCAAGCATCACCAGGCCAAGGTTTACAGCCAGGCCGCTGTGGGTTCGCCACCGATGTCGGTGCCGCACCTGGACACCCGCGTGGTCGACGGCAAGAAATCCCTGCTGTTCGGGCCATACGCCGGTTTCACCACCAAGTTCCTCAAGCACGGCTCCTTCATGGACTTGCCGCTGTCGGTTCGCGCCGGCAACATCGGGCCGATGCTGGCCGTGGCGAAAAACAACATGGACCTGACCAAGTACCTGGTCAGCGAAGTGATGCAATCGATGGAACAGCGTCTGGATTCCCTGCGCCGTTTCTACCCGGAGGCGAAAGCCGAAGACTGGCGCCTGGAAGTGGCCGGCCAACGGGTGCAGATCATCAAGAAAGACCCGAAAAAGGGCGGCATCCTGCAGTTCGGTACCGAACTGGTTGCGGCCAAGGACGGTTCCCTCGCCGCCCTGCTCGGCGCCTCGCCAGGTGCATCGGTGACCGTTTCGATCATGCTCGAGCTGATCGAGAAGTGCTTCCCGGCCAAGGCCAAGGGTGAGTGGGCGGGCAAACTGGCGGAAATCTTCCCGGCCCGTGAAAAGGTCCTGGAAACCGATGCTGCGCTGTATCGCAAGATCAACACGCAGAACAACATCGCGCTGGAACTGGTTGAAGAAAGCAGCGAGACCCCAAGCTACGCTTGATCACGCCGCATAAAAAACGCCCCAATCGGGGCGTTTTTTATGGACGCCAGAATCAAAAGATCGCAGCCTTCGGCAGCTCCTACAGGGCCAACATAAATCCCATGTAGGAGCTGCCGAAGGCTGCGATCTTTTGATCTTGTCTTTTGACCTTAACCGCGGGACTTTTCGATCAGCTCGATGTAGTCCGGGGCGTTGCGCTGATCGGCGATCAGGTCAACGAAGGTCTTGCCCTGCTCGTCCTTGCCATCAACGTCATAACCGGCCGCGACGAAGAAGCCCAGAAAGCGTTCGAAGTCATCGATACGCAGGCCACGGTAGGCCTTGATCAGTTTGTGCAGCGACGGCGAAGTGGCGTCGACCGGCTCAAAATCGAGGAACAGCTTGATCTGCTCATCGCCGATCTCGTCACCAATCACTTGTTTCTTATCTTTACGCATTGCCGACTCCAGCTCGCAGACATTACACGGGGCGGGCAGTTTACCCCTGCCCGGCCGCCCGGCTCAACGCGATCGCACCGCCCCGGTGTGCAAATCGGCCCAGATATGGCCGTTGGCGTAACTGAGGAACTGCACATACACAGTGTCGTTGCGCAGCAAGTCGATCACCACGCGGTATTGGGCCTGTGGATAAAACAGCGTCAGGGTTTTGCTCTTGTCGTCGTAGATCGGCTTTTTCAGGCTTTTGCTTTCGCCGTCGAAATTGACCAGCACCTGAGTGATCGTCGCGCCCTTGTTCAGGGATTTGCCTTTAAGGCGGATCATCAGCGGCGAGGTAACCGGAATCGGTTGTTGATTGGATTGACGCTGCGCGCCCACGACCACGGAATAATCGGTGACTTGCATGAGTTGCTGCTGCTCGGGCTCGGCATCGCGGACTGTCAGATCGTCCGGCGGCAGAAACTGGCTGTGCATCGGCGCGGCGGAAAGAGGCAGGCTGAAGATCAGGAAAAGCGCGGCGAGGCTGCGGATCGAGAGGCTCATGACGGGCTCCGGAGGGCGGGGCCGAGCACTCTAGCATGGGATTAAAAGCAAAAGATCGCAGCGTTCCGCAGCTCCTACGGGTTTACATCAATCCCATGTAGGAGCTGCCGAAGGCTGCGATCTTTTGATCTTGCTTACATGCCTTTAACGGCAAAGATCCCGTTGGCGTTGCGCCAGTAGCCTTTGTAGTCCATGCCGTAACCGAAGATATAACGGTCGATGCACGGCAGGCCGACGAAATCGGCTTTCAGGTCAGGACGTGCTTTGCGGTCGTGATCCTTGTCGATCAGCACGGCGGTGTGCACTTTGCGCGCGCCAGCGTGTTTGCAGAAGTCGATGATCGCGCCGAGGGTGTGACCTTCGTCGAGAATGTCGTCGATGATCAGCACGTCGCGGTCGATGAACGAGACTTCCGGCTTGGCCTTCCAGAACAAGTCGCCGCCGCTGGTTTCGTTGCGATAACGGGTCGCGTGCAGGTAGGACGCTTCCAGCGGGAATTGCAGGTGCGTCAGCAGCTTGCCGGAGAAAATCAGCCCGCCGTTCATCACGCAGAACACTACCGGGTTGCTGTCGGCCAGTTGCTCGTTGATTTGTGCACCGACGCGGGCAATGGCGGCCTCGACTTCAGATTCGGTGTACAGGCAGTCAGCCTCTCGCATGATTTGACGGATATGCTCGAGATCAGCGGACATGGCGCTCTCCAGGGGGGGAATGTGGGGGGGTATGGCTGCGAAAAGCGGGCAAAGGTACGCATCTCGCGAGGCCGAATCAAGCCTTTATGGACTAACGTACAGAATGTCCTATAGGACATCACCCTCGGATAGATTAATCTAGGCCGGTTTTTTTGCCCGCCGCCGGAGTTTTTCCATGCCCATCCTCGAGATCCGCCATCCGCTGATCCGTCATAAACTCGGCCTGATGCGCCGCGCCGATATCAGCACCAAGAACTTCCGTGAGCTCGCTCAGGAAGTCGGCGCCCTGTTGACCTATGAAGCTACCAAAGATTTGCCGCTGGAGTCCTACGATATTGCAGGCTGGTGCGGCACCGTGTCGGTCGAGAAGATCGCCGGCAAGAAGATCACCGTCGTGCCGATCCTGCGCGCCGGCATCGGCATGCTCGAAGGCGTGCTGAGCCTGATCCCGGGTGCCAAGGTTTCCGCTGTGGGCGTCGCCCGCAACGAAGAAACCCTGCAAGCGCATACCTATCTGGAAAAACTGGTTCCGGAAATCGACGAACGGTTGGCGATGATCATCGACCCGATGCTCGCCACCGGCAGCTCGATGGTTGCGACCATTGACCTGCTGAAGAAAGCCGGCTGCAAGGACATCCGCGCGATGGTGCTGGTTGCCGCGCCGGAAGGTATTGCCGCCGTAGAAAAGGCTCACCCGGACGTGACCATCTACACCGCGTCCATTGATGAGCGCTTGAACGAGCACGGTTACATCATCCCAGGGCTTGGCGACGCCGGTGACAAGATCTTCGGCACCAAGCAGAAGGACGCGTAACCATGCAGCAAGAGTTCAACGATCCGCTCTGGCGCACGGTGCTGTCCGGCGCCCAGATGCTGTTCGTGGCTTTCGGCGCTCTGGTGCTGATGCCGCTGATCACGGGCCTGGACCCGAACGTGGCACTGTTTACCGCAGGTCTTGGGACGATCCTGTTCCAGATCGTCACCGGGCGTCAGGTGCCGGTGTTTCTGGCGTCGAGCTTCGCTTTCATCACCCCGATCATTCTCGCCAAGGGCCAGTTCGGCCTCGCCGCGACCATGGGCGGTGTGATGGCGGCCGGTTTCGTCTACACCTTCCTCGGTCTTGCCGTGAAGATCAAAGGCACGGGCTTTATTGACCGTTTGCTGCCGCCGGTGGTGATTGGTCCGGTGATCATTTCCATCGGTCTGGCCATGGCGCCGATTGCCGCGAACATGGCGATGGGCAAGGCTGGCGACGGTTCTGAACTGATCCATTACCAGACCGCGATGATGATCTCGATGCCGGCATTGCTGACCACGTTGATCGTGGCGGTGTTCGGCAAAGGCATCTTCCGTCTGGTGCCGATCATTTCCGGCGTGCTGGTCGGTTTTGCTATGGCGTTCTATTTCGGTGTCGTTGATACCGCGAAGATTGCCGCTGCGCCATGGTTTGCGATCCCGCACTTCACCGCGCCGGAGTTCAACTGGCAGGCGATCCTGTTCATCGTCCCGGTGGCATTGGCTCCAGCCATTGAACACATCGGTGGCGTGATTGCCGTCGGTAGCGTGACCGGTCGCGACTATCTGAAGAAGCCCGGCCTGCATCGCACCTTGCTCGGCGACGGCATTGCCACCACCGCTGCCGGTCTGTTCGGCGGCCCGCCAAACACCACCTACGCCGAAGTGACGGGCGCAGTGATGCTGACCAAGAACTACAACCCGAAAATCATGACCTGGGCGGCGATCTTTGCCATCAGCCTGGCGTTCATCGGCAAGTTCGGCGCGCTGCTGCAGAGCATTCCGGTGCCAGTGATGGGCGGGATTCTGTGCCTGCTGTTCGGTTCGATCGCGGCGGTGGGGATGAACACCCTGATCCGTCACAAGATCGATCTGGGCGAGGCGCGCAATCTGGTGATTGTCTCGGTGACGCTGGTGTTCGGGATTGGCGGTGTGCTGGTCGGCACCGGCACCGGCCCGGACGACTTCGGTCTCAAAGGCATTGCGCTGTGCGCGGTGGTGGCGATTGCGCTGAACCTGATTCTGCCGGGCAATGATGGCTGGAAGAACAAGAAGGCGGATGAGCCGCTGATCTAACCCCTTAGATCTGATCGTTCCCACGCTCTGCGTGGGAATGCCTCTAGGGACGCTCTGCGTCCAGTGACGCGGAGCGTCACGGGCTGCATTCCCACGCGGAGCGTGGGAACGATCATGTGGGAGCGAGCCTGCTCGCGAAGCTTTTGGCTTTTAGAGCGCCAGCGGTGCTCTTTCGCAGAGGGTCGCCAAGGCCTTCGCCCATTGCGGGTCATCATTCAGGCATGGCACCAGCACCAACTCCTCGCCCCCCGCTTCGCGGAACTGTTCCTTACCGCGATCACCAATCTCTTCCAGCGTCTCGATGCAGTCGGCAACAAACGCCGGGCACATCACCAGAATCTTCTTCACGCCGCTTTTCGCCAGTTCATCCAGCCGCGCTTCAGTGTACGGTTCGATCCACTTGGCCCGACCCAGACGCGACTGAAACGACACCGACCATTTGCCATCCGGCAGGCCCATGCGCTCGGCGAACAAAGCCGCAGTTCGCAGGCATTGCGCGCGATAACAGGTCGCCAATACCGCAGGCGAGGCGTTCTTGCAGCAGTCTTCATTCTTGAAGCAATGATTGCCGGTCGGATCGAGTTTGGTCAGATGCCGCTCGGGCAAACCGTGGAAGCTCAGCAGCAAGTGATCGTAATCCTGCAGCAAATGCGGCTTGGCGCCGTCGACCAAAGCGTCGAGGTATTCCGGTTGATCGTAGAACGGCTGCAGGATCGACAACTGCACATCGAGCTTCTTCGCGCGGATCACACGCCTGGCCTCTTCGATCACCGTGGTGGTCGTGCTGTCGGCGAACTGTGGATAAAGCGGCGCCAGCGTGATGCGCTTGTGCCCCGCTGCTACCAGTCTTGTCAGACACGTTTCGATTGAAGGCTCACCGTAACGCATCGCCAAGTCGACCGGGCCATGCTTCCACTGCGCCTTCATCTGCTCTTGCAGGCGCCGGCTGAGCACCACCAGCGGTGAACCTTCCTCCCACCAGATCGAGGCATAGGCGTGGGCCGATTGCTCCGGGCGTTTGATCAGGATCAGCGACACCAGCAGACGCCGCACCGGCCACGGCAGGTCGATCACATAGGGGTCCATCAGGAATTGATTGAGGTAGCTGCGCACATCGGCCACCGAGGTGGAGGCCGGGGAACCCAGGTTGACCAGAAGCAAGGCGTGATCGGTCATGCAACGTCCTATTTCAGAGGCGGCTGGAGAGATCGTCCAGGGCCGCACGTAAATCCGTGAACTGGAAAGTGAAACCCGCTTCCAGCAAGCGTGCCGGCATAGCCTTCTGGCCGCCGAGCAACAACAATGACATCTCGCCGAGACCGACTTTCAGCGCCAGCGTCGGCATCGGCATGAACGCCGGGCGGTGTAAAACGCTGCCCAGCGTCTTGGCAAATTCGCGATTGCGCACAGGTTTCGGCGCGCACGCATTATAAGGACCGCTGGCCTGATCGCGGTGCAGAAGAAAATCAATCAGGGCGATTTGATCGTTGATATGAATCCACGGCATCCACTGCCGACCATTGCCCAAAGGCCCGCCCAGCGCGAGTTTGAACGGCAACAACAACCGCGACAAAAAGCCGCCCTCGGCCGACAGCACCAGACCCGTTCGCAGCAGCACCACACGGATTCCCTGCGCTTCGGCACGTTGCGCGGTTTCTTCCCAGGCGATGCACAACTGGCTGGCAAAATCGTCGATCACCGGCGGCGAATCTTCCGTCAGCTCGCGCTCACCGCCATCGCCGTACCAGCCGATCGCCGAACCTGAAATCAACAATGCCGGTTTCTGCGCGCGGGTTTCGAGCCACGCCAACAGGGTTTCCGTCAGCGTGATTCGACTGCTCCAGAGCAACGCTTTGCGGCGATGGGTCCACGGCCGATCGGCAATCGGCGCGCCGGCCAGATTGATGATCGCGTCCACAGACTCCTCGCCGAGATCTTCCAGACGCGCGATGCCACGCACCTGCGCACCGCAGATCTTCGCGACCTTCTCCGGTTTTCGGCTCCAGACCGTCAGGCGATGGCCCTGCTGCGACCAGTGTCGGCAGAGCTGACGTCCGATCAAACCAGTACCGCCGGTCAGCAATATGTGCATGACATCTTCCTCGCGTGGCGTTTAACCCGGATCACTAGTCTATTTTTATAAGCAGGGATCTTTTCTATCGGGCAGGCTCTATTGTTTAACCATAGGCCAAGCTGTCAGAACGAGAACGCTAGAAGTTATACCAAAAAACAAAATTGTACAGGTTTCATCCACGGCGTAGTCTGTACAGAAAGGTAAACGAGGCCCCTATGACTGTACCTATCGCAATCATCGGCACCGGCATCGCCGGACTTTCCGCCGCCCAGGCTCTGACAGAGACAGGGCATACCGTGCAATTGTTCGATAAAAGTCGCGGCAGCGGCGGACGCATGTCGAGCAAGCGCAGCGACGCAGGCTCGCTGGACATGGGCGCGCAATATTTCACCGCCCGCGACCGCCGCTTCGTCACTGAAGTTCAGCGTTGGCAAAGCCAGGGCTGGGTCGCCGAGTGGACGCCGCAGCTCTACACCTATCAGGGCGGGCAGTTGAATCTGTCGCCGGACGAACAGACCCGCTGGGTCGGTGCGCCGCGCATGAGCGCCATCACCCGTGGCTTGCTCGATGGCCTGGAGGTGCATTTCGCCTGTCGCATCACCGAGGTTTATCGCGGCGAGGAACACTGGCATCTGCAGGACGCCGAGGGCTTTACACACGGCCCGTTCAGCCACGTCGTGATCGCCACGCCGGCACCGCAAGCGACTGCTTTGCTGGCCGCCGCGCCGAAGCTTGCCGGGGCCGCTGCCGGGGTGAAAATGGAGCCAACCTGGGCCGTTGCCCTCGCTTTTGAGACGCCGCTGGATACGCCCATCGAAGGTTGCTTCGTGCAGGACAGCCCGCTCGACTGGCTGGCGCGCAACCGCAGCAAACCGGGGCGCGACAACACCCTCGACACTTGGGTGCTGCATGCCACCAGCGCGTGGAGCCGGCAACACATCGACTTGTCCAAGGAAGCGGTGATCGAGCAACTGCACGGCGCCTTTGCCGAGTTGCTGCACAGCGCCATGCCCGCGCCGAGCTTCAGCCTCGCCCACCGCTGGCTCTATGCGCGACCCGCGACGGGCCACGAATGGGGCACGCTGGCCGATGCCGATCTGGGCCTGTACGCCTGCGGCGACTGGTGCCTGTCCGGGCGCGTCGAAGGCGCTTGGCTCAGTGGCCAGGAAGCTGCGCGACGCTTGCACGAACACCTGCAATGAACCGCATCAATCCGCAAAAATTGCTGCTGTCGAAATGGACAGCAGCACAGCCGCAGAATCGTGAAAAACATTTTCTGGTGACCGAGTTGTTTCGCGACGAGGAAGGCACAGTGCTGGAAGTCGAGTTGCAGGCGGTGTTGACCAAGCGTGCTGAACGCCTCGATTGGCAAGCGCTACAAAACAGCACTCACTGGAAAATCGGTTGGCTCATGTAGGAGCTACCGAAGGCTGCGATCTTTTGATTTTGCTTTACAACCACAACATCAAAAGATCGCAGCCTTCGGCAGCTCCTGCAGAAAGTTGTACAAATGATTTGACTTGTACACCTTTGAATCTATGCTAAGCCAATGTTGTACAGAGATTGATCTCTGTATAGGTATAGATTCGAGGTGCCCATGTCAGATACCTGCGTAGCCAAACCAAAAATCGCCATCAGCGCCTGCCTGCTGGGTGCCGAGGTGCGCTACAACGGTGGACACAAGGAATCGCGCCTGTGCAGCCGCACCCTCACCGAGCATTTCGATTTTGTCCCCGTATGCCCCGAAGTAGCCATCGGCCTGGGCATCCCGCGCGAACCCATCCGCCTCGTCGGCGACGCTGAGCATCCACAAGCGGTCGGCACGGTGAACCGGGCGATCAACGTCACCCAGCCACTGGCCGAATACGGCGAGAAAATGGCCGCCGAACTCGATGACATCTGCGGCTACATCTTCATGCAGCAATCGCCGTCCTGCGGACTGGAACGGGTCAAGGTCTACCACGCCAACGGCGCCCCGGTGAATGGCGGCGGACGCGGCATTTATGCCCAGGCGTTCTGCGCACGGCATCCGGATCTGCCCGTGGAAGAAGCCGGGCGCCTCAACGACCCGGTGCTGCGCGAGAACTTCATCACCCGCGTATTCGCTTACAGCGAATGGCAGCAAGTCCTCGCGAAAGGTCTGAGCCGCCGCGCCCTCACCGAGTTCCACTCGCGCTACAAATACCTGCTGATGGCGCACAACCCCCTGCAATACAAGGCGCTGGGCAAGCTGTTGGGCAATATGGCTCACACCGATCCCGCCAAACTCGGCCCGCACTACTTCAGCGAGCTGATGGCAGCATTGAAAAAATGCGCCACCCGTGGCACGCACTGCAACGTGCTGCTGCACATCAGCGGTTATCTGAAACAGGTAATCAGCGCCGAAGACAAACAGGAAATGCAACACGTCATCGGCCAGTACCGCCAGGGCATCGTGCCGCTGGTGGTGCCGTTGACGCTGCTCAAGCATCACTTTCGCCTCCATCCGGATTCGTACATCGCGCAACAGGTTTACCTGCAACCGCACCCGGAAAACCTCAGCCTGCGAAACGCAATCTAATGAACGACAAAATGGATACCAGCGCCCAGGAAGACCTTGGCGCGGATTTTAAAAAAGCCCTCGACGAGGGTTGGCTGCCGATTCGCGAAGTCGCGCGGCAGACCGGCGTCAATGCGATCACCCTGCGTGCGTGGGAGCGCCGCTACGGGCTGGTCGTGCCGCAACGCACGCCCAAGGGCCACCGGCTGTATTCGGCCGAACATGTTCAGCAAATTCTGACCATCCTCACCTGGCTCAACCGTGGTGTTGCCGTCAGTCAGGTCAAACCGCTGCTCGACGCACCGCAGGCGTTCAGCGAATCGGTGGAAAACGACTGGCAGCGCTTACGCCAAACCCTGCTTGCCGCCGTCACGCAGCTCAATGAACGCAGCCTCGACGACAGCGTCAATCAGGCCATGGCGCTCTACCCGCCACGCACGCTGTGCGAGCAATTGCTGATGCCGCTGCTGGCGGAACTGGAGCAGCGTTGGCAGGGCCAGTTCGGCGCGCAAATGGAGCGGGTGTTCTTTTATTCGTGGCTCCGCAGCAAATTCGGCACACGCATCTACCATAACAATCGTCAGTTGCATGGCGCCCCGCTGTTGTTGATCAACCATTCCGACCTGCCACTGGAACCTCATCTGTGGCTGTGCGCGTGGCTGATCAGCAGCGCCGATTGTCCGGTGCAAGTGTTTGACTGGCCGCTGCCGGCCGCCGAACTGGCGCTGGCGGTCGAACATCTGCAAGCCCGTGGCGTACTGCTGTATTCCAGCAAAGCCATGAACCTTGCGCAGTTGCCGAAACTATTGAACGGAGTCAGCTGCCCGAAAATGCTGGTCGGACCAACGGTATGCATCCACCACGCCGAGTTGTCCGTAAGAACTTCCGAGATGGCTGATGTGTTCCTGGCTGAAGACGCGCTGCTGGCGCACCAGGTACTCGTTCAGCGTGGGCTGATCTAATGGACGCAGTGAGTGCCGACATGCAATTGATCTGGCTGCGCAGCGACTTGCGCCAACATGACAACACCGCTCTCGCAGCCGCCGCAGCGCGCGGCCCGGCGGTCGCCGTGTACCTGTTGAGCCCGCAGCAATGGCTAGAGCATGACGATGCGCCGTGCAAGGTCGACTTCTGGTTGCGCAACCTGCGTGAGTTGAGCGCGAGCCTTGGCCAACTGAATATCCCGTTGCTGATTCGCACTGCAAGCCATTGGGATCAAGCCCCGGCGGAACTGCTCAAGCTCTGCCGGCAACTGAAGATAGCGGCGGTTCACGTCAATGAAGAATATGGCGTCCATGAAAGCCGTCGCGATGCAGCGGTAGGCGAAACATTGAAGGCCGAGGGCATCACCTTTCACAGCTATCTCGACCAGTTGCTGTTCAAGCCCGGCACGGTGCTGACCAAGACCGACAGCTACTTCAAGGTGTTCAGCCAGTTTCGCAAAGTCTGTTACGAACGCCTGCATCGCTCGATGCCGGCGCTGGTTAAAGCTCCCGGCAAACAGGAAAAACTTGAGGTCAGCAGCGATCCGATTCCCGACTCGGTTAAGGGTTTCTCGACGCCGAGCCAGACCTTGCGCGATCTATGGCCCGCCGGCGAAAAGGAAGCCCGGCGCCGTCTCGACACCTTCACCGACGCGCAGATCGACTACTACCAGAGCGAACGCGACTTCCCGGCCAAGCCC
Organism: Pseudomonas sp. TNT2022 ID642; assembly: GCF_028656995.1. Taxonomy (NCBI): domain Bacteria; kingdom Pseudomonadati; phylum Pseudomonadota; class Gammaproteobacteria; order Pseudomonadales; family Pseudomonadaceae; genus Pseudomonas; species Pseudomonas sp. TNT2022 ID642. The sequence continues at coordinate 82,684 of NZ_JAMDGW010000036.1, forward strand.
GGCACCAGTCAGCTCTCGGCGTATCTCGCGGCCGGCGTGATTTCGCCACGGCAATGCCTGCACGCCGCCCTGCAAAGTAATCAGGGCGAGTTCGAGAGCGGTAAGGTCGGCGCGGTCACCTGGATCAACGAGCTGCTGTGGCGCGAGTTCTACAAGCACATTCTGGTCGGCTATCCACGGGTCTCGCGACACCGCGCCTTCCGTCAGGAAACCGAAGCGCTGGCCTGGCGTGATGCGCCGGACGATCTCGCCGCGTGGCAAGAAGCGCGTACCGGTCTGCCGATCATCGACGCCGCGATGCGCCAACTGCTCGAAACCGGCTGGATGCACAATCGCCTGCGCATGATCGTGGCGATGTTTCTGACCAAAAACCTGCTGATCGACTGGCGCGAAGGCGAACGCTTTTTCATGCGCCACCTGATTGATGGCGACTTGGCGGCGAACAACGGTGGCTGGCAATGGAGTTCGTCGACGGGCACCGATTCGGCGCCTTATTTCCGCATATTCAACCCGCTGAGCCAGTCGGAAAAATTCGACAGCGAAGGCCTGTTCATCAAGCACTGGCTGCCGGAACTGGCCGGCCTCAACAAGAAAGAAGTGCACAACCCGGCCGACGTCGGCGGTTTGTTCGGCGCGGCGGACTATCCCTCGCCGATCGTCAACCTCAGCACCTCGCGTCAGCGCGCTTTGGCGGCCTTCAAGAACCTGCCTTCGCGTGCGTCCTCAGGAGGCGATGATGAGTGAATTCCTGCGCCGCTTCGCCCGGCAATTTTCAGCGTTGAACAAAGACAACCTGCAATGCCTGGGCGAGCTGTACAGCGATGACATTCATTTCACCGACCCGCTGCACGAGGTGCAGGGTCTGGCGCAGTTACGCGACTATTTCGGCGAGCTATACGCCAACGTCAGCGAACTGCGTTTCGACTTTCATGGTTTCGATCAGATCAGCGACGGCGAAGGCTATTTGCGCTGGGTCATGAGCTATCGCCATCCGCGCTTGGCGAATGGCCGCGTGATTCGCGTCAGCGGCTGCTCGCATCTGCTCTGGCGTGACAAGGTTTATCGCCACCGGGATTACTTCGATGCCGGGGCGCTGCTGTATGAACACTTGCCAGTATTGGGCCGGGTCATTGCCTGGCTGAAAAGGAGAATGGGATGAGTCGTACACCTCCACGGCGTTATTGGTTGACCGGGGCCAGCAGTGGCATCGGCGCGGCGCTGGCTGAAGAGATCCTGAAAACCGGTGCGCATCTGGCAGTCAGTTCCCGTCAGGTCGCCCCGCTCAAGGTCTTGTCGCAACGCTATCCGGGGCAGGTTTTGGTAGTGCCCGGTGACCTGACCAACAGCCAGACGGTTCGCGAAATCGGTGAGCAGATCGCCGCCGACTGGGGTTCGCTGGACTCGGTGATTCTCAACGCCGGCACCTGCGAATATGTCGACGCCAAGCAGTTCGATTCCTCGATCATCGAGCATGTGGTGCGCACTAACCTGCTCGCCAGCAGTTATTGCATCGAAGCCGCGCTGCCGCTGCTGCGCAAAGGCACCGCGCCGCATCTGATCGGCGTCGCCAGCTCAGTGACTTACCTGCCGCTGCCACGGGCCGAAGCCTATGGCGCGTCGAAGGCTGGTTTGCGCTACCTGTTCGAGTCGTTGCGCATCGATCTGGCCGACGAAGGCATTGAAGTCACCGTGGTCAGCCCGGGTTTCGTTGAAACACCACTGACCGCCAAAAACGATTTCCCGATGCCCTTGAGCTGGCCTGTGGATAAAGCCGCGCGGCACATCTTCGCCAAGCTCAAGGACCGGCCGCTGGAGATCGCCTTTCCGGCGCTGTTCATGGCCGCGTTGTGGCCGCTGTCGAAACTGCCGGCACGCGTGCAACTGGCGATCGGCAAGCGCATGGTGCGCAAATCGCCTCCGCTGACGGATCCGACATGAAAATCGCCATCGTCGGCAGCGGCATCGCCGGGCTTACCTGCGCCTACCTGCTTAATCGCCGGCATGAAGTGACGGTGTTCGAGGCCGGCGACTGGGTCGGTGGCCACACGCACACCGTGGACGTGACCGTCGCAGAACGGCAGTACGCCGTGGACACCGGTTTCATCGTCTTCAATGACTGGACTTACCCGAACTTTATCCGCTTGCTCGGCCAGCTCGGCGTGGCGTTCAAACCGACCGAAATGAGTTTCTCGGTGACCGACCCGGACACCGGCCTGGAATACAACGGCAACAACCTCAACAGCCTCTTCGCCCAGCGCAGCAATCTGTTGTCGCCGGGGTTCTGGGGCATGTTGCGCGACATTCTGCGCTTCAATAAAGAAGCCCAGCGCGACCTGGTTGAACTGCGCATCGCCGCTGACACAACCCTCGATGAATACCTCAAGGCCGGCGGTTACGGTGAACGCTTCATCCTGCATTACATCGTGCCGATGGGTTCGGCGATCTGGTCGATGCCGATGGCAGAAATGCTCAACTTCCCGCTGCAGTTTTTTGTACGGTTTTTCAAAAACCATGGGCTTTTGTCTGTCAGCGATCGGCCGCAATGGCAAGTCATCGAAGGCGGCTCAAGCGCCTATATCGCGCCGCTGACGGCCGCGTTCAAAGACAGGATTCGGCTCAATTGCCCGGTAACCCGGGTTGATCGCGATGTGCATGGCGTAGTTATCCACAGCCCGGCAGGCCTTGAGCATTTCGATCGAGTGGTGTTCGCCTGTCACAGCGACCAGGCGCTGAAACTGCTGGCAGTCCCCAGCGATGCCGAACGCGCGATCCTCGGTGCCCTGCCCTACGCCGACAATGAAGTGGTGCTGCACACCGATACGCTTTTGTTGCCGACGCGCAAACTGGCCTGGGCGAGCTGGAACTATCGGCTCAGCGGCGCCGGTCACACCCACGCCGCCGTCACCTACGACATGAACATTCTGCAGGGCATTCAGAGCGACACCACGTTCTGCGTCAGCCTCAATCAGAGTGCCGGCATCAGCCCGGACAAAGTGCTCGCCCGTTACACCTACGCCCACCCGCAATTCAGCCTCGCGGCGGTGGCGGCACAGGAGCGCTGGGGCGAACTGGATGGCGCGCAGCACACGCATTATTGCGGCGCTTACTGGGCCAATGGTTTTCATGAGGACGGTGTGGTCAGCGCCTTGCGCGTGGCCGCTGCGTTCGGGGAAACCTTATGAACAGCGCCCTGTACAGCGGCTGGATCGGCCATCGGCGTTTTTCCCCGCGCCGCCATGAATTCCGCTACCGGATCGGTTTGCTCTACCTCGATCTCAGCGAACAGGACGCGGTGCTTGCACTGTCGCCGCTGGCCGGACGTAGCCGTTTTGCGCCGTTTTCATTTCGCGAGACTGACTACCTGAAGACCTTTACCGGCCGTGGCATACGCCTGATCGATGCCGTACGCCAGCAGGTCGGCATCGCCATCGGCCACGAACCGCAAGGCTCGATCTGCCTGCTGACCCAGCCACGCAGTTGGGGGCTGTCGTTCAACCCGGTGAGTTTCTTTTACTGCCATGAGGCGGACGGGCAACTGGCGGCAATTGTCTGCGAAGTCACCAACACGCCGTGGCGCGAGCGTTATCACTATGTGTTGCCGGCGCGCCCGCCGGTCAATCTGCAGGATTTCCATCAGCACTTCGCCGTGGCCAAGGCTTTTCACGTTTCGCCGTTTTTGCCGCGCGACCTCGAATACCGCATGAGCTTCAGCCCCGCCGCGCAAACCCTCGGCGTGCACATGGCCGACTGGCAGGGCGAGCACAAACTGTTCGACGCGACGTTGAATCTGCAACGCGAAAGCCTCGACCGTCGCAGCCTGCATCGTTACTTGCGGCGGTTTCCGTGGATGACCGCAAAAACCGCCTTGGCCATTTACTGGCAAGCGCTGCGACTGCTGCTCAAACGCGCACCGATCTTTGCTCATCAGACTGCCGACGGCAGCTTTCAAACCGCCACTGTGCCTCCCAAGGAGCACCGCCATGAAATCCTCTAGTCTGTCGGTCAGTCGGTTCAGCACCAACGGTGTGACCGGATCGCTGCTGCGTCGCGGCGTGTTGCGCCAATTGGCGCAGCTCAAACACGGGCAACTGCTGGTGGTCGAGGATGGCGAACGGCTGATGTTCGGCACGCCGGGCAGTGCGTTGCTCGGGGAAATCCATGTGACGGATCCGGCCGTCTGGGGCATGGTCGCCGGCAATGGTTCGATTGGTGCCGGCGAGGCCTTTATCCACGGCTATTGGAGTTCGCCGGATCTGACCGCGGTGGTGCGCGTGTTCGTCAGCAACCTCGACGTGCTCGATGCCATGGAGCGTGGTCTGGCCCGTCTCAGCCGGCCGTTGGTGCAAGGCCTGCACTGGCTGAATCGCAACACGCGCAAGGGTTCGCAGAAGAACATCGCCGCACACTACGATCTGGGCAACGACCTGTTCGAGCAGTTTCTCGACCCGACCATGATGTATTCCGCAGCGCAATTCCTCACCCCGGAAGACAGCCTCGAACAGGCGCAACTGAACAAACTCGAGCGGATCTGTCAGAAGCTCGCGCTCCAACCCAGCGACCATTTGCTGGAGATCGGCACCGGCTGGGGTAGCATGGCGCTGTATGCCGCGCAACATTACGGCTGCCGCGTGACCACCACGACTCTGTCGAAAGAGCAGTACGCGTTTACCGCAAAACGCATTGAACAGCTGGGCTTGCAGGATCGGGTCACGCTGCTGCTCAAGGACTACCGCGACCTGACCGGCGAATACGACAAACTGGTGTCGATCGAGATGATCGAAGCCGTCGGTCATCGCTTTTTGCCGACCTACTTCAAACAGTGCGCGCAGTTGCTCAAGAGCAACGGCCTGATGCTGATCCAGGCCATCACCATCCGCGAACAACGCTATGAACAGGCCAAGCGCGGTGTCGATTTCATCCAGCGCTACATCTTCCCCGGCGGCGCCCTGCCCTGCGTGCAGAAAATGCTCGAAGTGGTCGGCCGCGACACCGACATGAACCTGTTGCACATGGAAGATTTCGGCCTGCACTACGCCCGCACCCTGCGCCTGTGGCATGAGAACTTCCGCCGCGCCCATGGCCGTCTCACCGAACTGGGCTATGACGATTATTTCCTGCGGCTGTGGGAGTTTTACCTGTGTTACTGCGAGGGCGGTTTCCTCGAACGCACCATCGGCACCGCACAACTGTTGCTGGCCAAACCGGCCGCGATGACTGCGCCGCTGCTCGGACGCTTCGATGCTTGAGCGTGTGGCCAATGCCGTGCTGTTCCAGATCGGCTGGCTGACCTGCGTGCTCGGCGGCAACAGTTTGTGGTTGCTGGTCGCGCTGGCGGTGCTGGTGATCCATCTGCGCTGGATCAGCAGCTGGGCGGCTGAGGGTCGTTTGATTTTGAGCATAGTAATTGTCGGCACCGCTGTGGACAGTTTGTTGCGTGGTGTCGGGGTGTTCGAGTTTCAGGATCAGTCGCCGCTGATTCCGCTGTGGCTGATGCTGCTCTGGGCATTGCTGGCAACCACGTTGCGCCATTGCCTGGCCTGGAGCGCCCGGCCCTGGTGGCTGGCGAGTGTGCTTGGCGCGGTCGGCGGAGCACTGTCGTATTACGCTGGCGGACGCCTGGCCGGGGTGCAATTTCCCTTTGGCGAGTTACCGACGCTGATCGGTATCGGCCTGCTCTGGGCGCTGCTGTTTCCGCTGCTGCATGCGATGGCGCGACGGCTGACTCAATGAGCGTCTGTCAGACCTTTCACACGCATGCCGGCCACTGCCTTACACTGCCGGCCATGAAGACCATTCCCCACCAACAAATCACGGAACCGGCGGTCACTTGTTCGACCTGCGCGGCGTGCTGTTGCCAGCTCGAAGTGATGCTGATCACCGACACTGGCGTGCCCGATCGCTTTATCGATACCGATGAGTGGGGTGGTGAAGTGATGCTGCGTCTGGACGACGGCTGGTGCGCGGCGCTGGATCGCGACACGATGATGTGCACGATCTATGAGAAACGCCCGCTGATCTGCCGCGAGTTCGAGATGGGCGCGCCGGAGTGCATTGAAGAGCGCAAAGGCATCACCACGGCTTACCGGTGATCCCAAAAACAAAAGATCGCAGCCTTCGGCAGCTCCTACATGGGAATGTGTTTCACCTGTAGGAGCTGCCGAAGGCTGCGATCTTTTGATCGTGCTTACAACGGCAACGTGTAGTGCAGCGAGTAACTTTCTACACCGTCGTTGTCACTGGCAAGACCAGCGTTGGAATAGTGCGTCGCACGAATTCCGACTTCATGCCCGCCATTGAAACGCAGACCAAAACCGAAACGGTCTTCAAACTGGAAAGAGCCGCCAAGGTTATTGGATTCGTACTTGGTGTTGGAGAAAGCCGCCACACCAATCCCCGCTTCGATATACGGTTTGACCGACTGACCGGCAAACTCGTAAACAAATACCGGCGAGAACGACAGGCTGTTGTTACTGGAGGTCTTGTCACCTTCCCAGTAAGTGTAAGCACCGCTCCAGTAACCGGTCAGGCGACCGACATCACTCTGCAGCCAGCTCTTGTCCCAATCGAAATTCATGCCCAGGCGGTACGTCATGGTCGAATCGCTGGTGGCCCCCACCGCGAACTCCACACCTGCCGCTTGTGCAGTAAAACTTTGCCCCATCAGTGCGGCCGCAATCGCAGCCAAGCAGAATAGTCGCTTCACGTTGAAACTTCCTTTTCCGGAACGAACGTTTGATTTTCTAGATAACTCTTCGCTATAGAAGCTGGCGCCTGCTTAGAAGTTCAGCTGATTTTTTAGTTATTTCACAATTTTTTTACAAGTCGAAGTTTTGCACTTCACCAGCGTTTTGGCCGAGCAGTGGCAGGATGTTTTTGAAGTACGCAGGATCGGCGCTGGTCCAGAATCTGACTGGTTGGTTCGGGCCGGCAGCGAGCAAATCGCGCTCAGACAAAAGCCGCTGAAGTTGCCGCGCTACAGCAGCACCGGTATCGATCAGACTGATGTCCGCAGGGATCATCAACTTGAGCATCGGCTTGAGAAAGGGATAGTGGGTGCAGCCCAGAATGATCGTGTCGCAACCGCTGGCCAACAGCGGCTCGACGTAACCTTGCAGCAACTGGCGCAACTCGGCGCTGTGCAGATCGCCGCTTTCAATCAACTCGACAAGGCCGGGACACGGCTGGGTGATTACACGAACGTCAGTGGCGAAACGATCCAGCAACGCAGCGAACTTGGCGCTCTGCAATGTGCCGGTGGTGGCGAGCACGCCGACCACACCGCTGCGGGTCGCGGCGGCGGCAGGTTTGACCGCAGGCTCCATACCGACAATCGGCCAGTCGGGAAAATCACGACGCAAGTCAGCAACGCCCGCGACCGTCGCGGTATTGCAGGCCAGCACCAACGCCTTGGCGCCCTGTTCACGGAAAAAACCGGCCATCACGCTGCAACGCTGACGAATGAACTCCGGGGTTTTCTCACCGTAGGGAATGTGCCCGCAATCGGCGACATAGAGCAGCGATTCATTGGGCAGCAAACGCTGGATTTCCGCCAGCACCGACAAGCCGCCGACACCGGAGTCGAACACGCCGATCGGCGCTTCACGCATGGCGCGAACCACAGACGCTGCAACCCGGATCACGCTTGACGCGCAACTCGCGGAAACGCGAACCGAGGGCATCGATCAACAGCAAACGCCCCACCAGCGGTTCGCCGAAACCGACCAGCACCTTCAAGGCCTCAAGCGCTTGCAGGCTGCCGACCAGACCCACCAGCGGACCGACCACACCGGCCTCGCTGCAGGTCAGTTCAGCTTCGCTGCCGTGCCCGTATAAACAGTGGTAGCAAGGGCTCTCGGCACGACGCGGGTCGAACACCGACAACTGCCCTTCGAGTCGAATCGCCGCGCCGCTGACCAACGGTTTACACGCAGCTACACATGCAGCGTTGACCGCTTCGCGGGTGGAGAAATTATCGGAACAGTCGAGCACCAGATCCACCGCCGCCACGGCAGCCGCGAGAGAATCCTCGTCGAGCGCCTGACGATGGGCGATCAGTTGGATCTCGGGATTGATCGCGGTCAGACGCTTGAGCGCCGAGTCGACCTTGCTCATACCGACGCTGTCGGTGTCATGAATGATCTGGCGTTGCAGGTTGGTCAGATCGACCGTGTCGAAATCTGCGAGGTGCAGTTCACCGACACCCGCCGCTGCGAGGTACAACGCCACCGGCGCGCCGAGACCGCCGAGGCCGACGATCAGCACGCGACTGGCCTTGAGCTTCAACTGCCCGTCGATGTCGATGTGTTGCAGCAGAATCTGCCGGCTGTAGCGCAGCAATTCCTGATCATTCAGCACGGCAGGCGCCCCAGACTGATGCGTTGATGACCGCCCAGATCGGTGCGGCTGTGGACTTCTTCGAAACCGCGCGTCAACAGCAGATCACGCACGGCTTCGGCTTGATCATAGCCGTGTTCGAGCATCAGCCAGCCAGCGGCCTCCAGATGTTCCGGGGCCTGCGCAACGATCAGACGCAGATCGTCGAGCCCGTCTTCACCGGCGACCAATGCGCTGGTCGGCTCGAAGCGCACATCGCCTTCGACCAGATGCGGATCGGCGGCCGCGATGTACGGCGGATTGCTGATGATCAACTGGAAACGCTGACCTTCCAGTGCGCTGAACCAATGACTGCTCAGCACCGTGGCGTTGTTCAAATGCAGACGCTGACGATTGCGTTCGGCCAAGGCCACGGCTTCGAGTACGCGATCCACGGCGGTGACTTTCCACGCCGGACGTTCGCTGGCCAAGGCCAATGCGATCGCACCGCTGCCAGTGCCGAGGTCGAGCACTTTGGCCGGCGTCGCGGGGAGCAATTCCAGCGCGGCTTCCACCAGCAATTCAGTGTCCGGACGCGGAATCAATGTGTGCGGCGCGACTTCCAGATCGATTTTCCAGAAACCCTGTTGGCCAAGAATGTAGGCCACCGGCTCACCGCCACGACGGCGTTGCAGGTACTCGGCAAAAGTCAGCGCTGCTTCACTCGGCACGATGCGCTCGGGCCAGGTGTGCAGAAAACTGCGCGACTTGCCCAGCGCGGCGGCAAGAAGCAATTCGGCGTCCAGACGCGCCGTGGGCGAGTCCGGCAGTTCGGCGGCGCGCAACAGGCTGGCAATGATGGTCATTTATTCACCTATCGCGGCGAGTTGGTCAGCCTGGTATTCGGCCAGCAACGGCTCGATCACCGCCTCGACGCCACCGGCGAGGATTTCATCCAGCGAGTACAGGGTCAGGTTGACGCGATGGTCGGTGACCCGGCCCTGGGCAAAGTTATAGGTGCGAATCCGCTCGGAACGGTCACCGGAGCCCACCAGCAATTTACGCTCGCTGGCGATCGCATTGGCCGCCGCAGCGGTTTGCTGATCGTTGAGCTTGGCCGACAACCAGGCCATCGCACGGGCACGGTTCTTGTGCTGGGAACGTTCTTCCTGACACTCGACGACGGTGCCGGTCGGTATGTGCGTGATGCGGATCGCCGAGTCGGTGGTGTTGACGTGCTGACCACCGGCCCCGGAGGAGCGGAAGGTGTCGACGCGCAAATCCGCCGGGTTGATCTCGATGGCTTCGCGCTCGTCGGGCTCGGGCAACACCGCCACGGTGCAGGCCGAGGTGTGGATACGGCCCTGGGATTCGGTGGCGGGTACACGCTGAACGCGGTGCGCACCGGATTCGAATTTCAGCTTGCCGTAAACGTTGTCGCCTTCGATTCGGGCGATGACTTCTTTATAGCCACCGTGTTCGCCTTCGTTTTCCGAAAGGATCTCGACACGCCAGCCACGGCGCTCGGCGTAACGCGAGTACATGCGGAACAAATCGCCGGAGAAGATCGCCGCCTCGTCGCCACCGGTGCCAGCACGAATTTCGAGGAAGACGTTACGCCCGTCATTCGGATCCTTGGGCAGCAACATGCGTTGCAGGTCGGATTCCAGGGTGATCAGCAATTCCTTGGCTTCGCGGACTTCTTCCACGGCCATTTCACGCATGTCCGGGTCGCTGTCCTTGAGCAGCGCCTGCGCGCCTTCAAGATCGCTTTGTACGCTGAGCAGCTTTTTATAGCCTTGTACCACCGGCTCGAGTTCGGCGTATTCCTTGGAATAGGCGCGGAATTTGGCCTGATCGGCAATGACTTCGCCGTCGCCGAGCAGCGCGGTCAGTTCCTCGAAACGGTCCTGGAGGATGTCCAGCTTATTGAGCAGTGACGCTTTCATTGCGGTTTTTTATCCGAAAAGCTATCCGGTGAGCCCTCGAGGGCAAAGAGTTCCTGAGCCATGGCCAGCGCATCGAGGCGGCCTTCGGCAGAAAGCTTTTTCAATTGCACGCTGGGCGCATGCAAGAGTTTATTGGTCAGACCACGGGCCAGTTGCCCGAGCACATCTTCGGCGTTAGCGCCGTTAGCCAGCAGACGCAGGGCTTTTTGCAGCTCTTCGTCGCGCAGACGTTCGCTCTGTTGACGATAGGCCTTGAGCACATCGACCGCCGCCAGTTCCCGCAGGCGCACCATGAAATCGTCAGCACCGACCGAGACCATCTCTTCAGCGGCTTGCGCTGCGCCCTGACGGCTCTTGAGGTTTTCGGCGACCACTTCGTGGAGATCGTCGACGCTGTAGAGGTAAACGTCGTCCAACTCGCCGACTTCCGGCTCGATATCCCGGGGAACGGCGATGTCGACCATGAAGATCGGTTTGTGTTTGCGCAACTTCAAAGCGCTTTCTACCGCGCCTTTGCCAAGGATCGGCAACTGACTGGCGGTCGAACTGATGACGATATCGCTGCGCACCAGTTCTGCCGGGATGTCCGACAGCAACACTGCGTGGGCGCCGAACTGCTCGGCGAGCAGACTGGCGCGTTCCAGCGTGCGGTTAGCGACGACGATGCGCTTGACCCCCAACTCGTGCAAATGACGGGCGACCAGGGTGATGGTCTCGCCGGCGCCAATCAGCAGAGCCTGGCTACGCTGCAAATCACTGAAAATCTGCTTGGCCAGACTGACGGCGGCAAACGCCACCGATACCGGGTTTTCACCGATCGCGGTGTCGGTGCGCACCTGTTTGGCGGCATTGAACGTGGCCTGGAACAGTCGCCCCAGCAGCGGGCCGATGGTGCCGGCTTCGCGGGCCACGGCGTAAGCCGACTTCATCTGACCGAGAATCTGCGGTTCGCCGAGCACCAGCGAGTCGAGCCCGGAGGCGACACGCATCATGTGACGAACTGCCGCATCATCTTCATGCACATAAGCACTCGCGCGCAGCTCATCGAGGCTTAAATGGTGATAGTCGGCCAGCCAGCGCAGCACGATATCGGCAGAAAGCTGATCCTGTTCTATATAAAGCTCACTGCGATTGCAGGTGGAGAGGATCGCGGCTTCGCGGCTGTCGGTCAGTCGGCAGAGCTGCTGCAAGGCCTCCACCAGCTGTTCAGGAGTAAAAGCCACGCGCTCGCGGACGTCTACTGAAGCAGTCTTGTGGTTGATACCGAGTGCAAGGAAGGCCATTCAAGGTCGCTGATGGTGACGTGAAGCCGGCAATTGTCCACCTTCGAAAGATTCAGAACAACTACCGCTGACTATTGTCCCAATCGTCAGCCCCTATAATGGGCACAATTGAGTCTCGGTTATGTTTGGCCGAAGGCTTGTGTCATGATGATCCGACCGCAGGTTAGTCGTCCTCTTCCTATATGAATAGATCTTCCGCGTTGCTCCTCGCTTTTGTCTTCCTCAGCGGCTGCCAGGCCTTGGCTCCCGTTTCGCCGGACGGTACGCCGTCGGTTGAAGACACCACGCCCGCGCCTGAAAAGCCCAAGGTTTACAGCTCGTTCAGCGAGGAAACCGTTTTCAGCCTGTTGAGCGCCGAACTCGCCGGCCAGCGCAATCGTTTTGACATTGCCCTGGACAACTACGTGACCCAGGCCATCAACACCCAGGATCCGGGCGTCTCCGAGCGCGCATTCCGTATCGCCGAATATCTGGGCGCCGATCAACCGGCCCTCGATACCGCGCTGATCTGGGCAAAAAACGCTCCGGACGATCTCGAAGCGCAACGCGCCGCCGCCGTGCAACTCGCCCGCGCAGGGCGTTATGACGACTCCATGGTTTATATGGAGAAGGTCCTGCAGGGCAAGGGCGATACCCATTTCGACTTCCTCGCGCTGTCGGCAGCGGATACCGATCAGGAAACCCGCAACGGTCTGATGAAAAGCTTCGACCGTTTGTTGCAACGCCATCCGAACAACAGCCAGCTGATTTTCGGCAAGGCCCTGTTGTTGCAACAGGACGGCGACAACAAAGGCGCACTGGCCCTGCTCGAAGACAATCCGCCGGATGACGGCGAGATCGCGCCGATTCTGCTGCGCGCGCGCCTGCTGCAAATTCTCAACCGAGGCGACGAAGCGCTGCCTCTGCTGCAAAAAAGCATCAAGAAGTACCCGGACGACAAGCGCCTGCGCCTGACTTACGCGCGCATGCTGGTTGAACAGGACCGGATGGACGACGCCAAGGCCGAGTTCTCCAGCCTTGTGCAGCAATACCCTGAAGACGACGAACTGCGTTATTCGCTGGCACTTGTATGCCTGGAAGCGAAGGCCTGGGATGAGGCCAAGGGTTACCTGGAAGACCTGATTGCCCGCGAAAGCCACGTCGATTCGGCGCACCTGAACCTCGGTCGCATCGCTGAAGAACGCAACGACCCGCAAGGCGCGCTCATCGAGTACGCCCAGGTCGGCCCGGGCAACGATTATCTGCCGGCGCAATTGCGTCAGGCCGATATTCTGATGAACAACGGCAAGACCGCTGAAGCGCAAAGCAAACTCGCTGCCCAGCGCGACGAACAACCGGACTACGCGATTCAGTTGTACCTGATCGAATCGGAAACCCTGTCGGCCAACAAACAGGACGACAAGGCCTGGAAAGTCTTGCAGCAAGCCTTGCTGCAATACCCGGACGATCTGAATCTGCTCTATACCCGGGCCATGCTCGCGGAAAAACGCAATGATCTGGCGCAAATGGAAAAAGACCTGCGCCTGATCATCAAGCGTGATCCGGACAACGCCATGGCGCTCAACGCACTCGGCTACACCTTGTCCGATCGCACCACGCGCTACGCTGAAGCCAAAGCGCTGATCGAGCAGGCACACCAGATCAATCCGGAAGACCCGGCCGTACTCGACAGCCTCGGCTGGGTGAATTACCGCCTGGGCAATCTGGATGACGCCGAGAAATACCTGCGTCAGGCGCTGGAGCGCTTCCCTGATCACGAAGTCGCCGCGCACCTGGGCGAAGTGTTGTGGACCAAGGGCAACCAGCGTGAAGCCAAACAAATCTGGGGCAAATTCCTCAAGGATCAGCCCGACAGCACCATTCTGCGCAGCACCATCAAGCGCCTGACCGGATCCGAGACTCTTTAACTCATGTTTTTGCGCCACGTAATTGTTTTCAGCTTTATCGCCCTGCTCGCTGGCTGCTCGGGTTTTGGCACTCGCGAATCGGTCGAGGGCCACGGCAGCCCGGCTCAATGGGCCGCGAACAAACAACAGCTGACCGGCCTCGATGGCTGGCAGATCGACGGCAAGATCGGCATCCGCGCACCGAAAGATTCCGGTAGCGGCACGCTGTTCTGGCTGCAACGTCAGGACTACTACGACATTCGTTTGTCCGGCCCGCTGGGTCGTGGCGCCGCACGCCTGACCGGGCGTCCGGGCAAGGTCTCGCTGGAAGTTGCCAATCAGGGCCGCTACGAATCGCAGTCCCCGGAAGCCCTGCTCGAAGAACAGCTTGGCTGGAAACTGCCAGTGTCGAATCTGGCCTGGTGGGTGCGCGGCCTGCCCGCTCCGGACAGCAAAAGTCGCCTGAGCCTGGATGCCGACAGTCGTCTGGCCAACCTGGAACAGGATGGCTGGAAAGTCGAATACACCGCTTACACCGAACAAAATGGTTATTGGTTGCCGGAGCGCATCAAGCTGCACGGCACTGATCTTGACGTGACGCTGGTGATCAAGACCTGGCAACCGCGCAAGTTGGGGCAATAACCGATGACCGCTGCACGTCTGACCCTGCCCTCGCCGGCCAAACTGAATCTGATGCTGCACATTCTCGGGCGCCGTGAAGACGGTTACCACGAATTGCAGACGCTGTTTCAGTTTGTCGATTACGGCGATGAAATCACTTTTGCCGTGCGTGATGACGGTGTGATTCAACTGCACACCGAGTTCACTGGCGTGCCGCATGACAGCAACCTGATCGTGCGTGCGGCAAAAATGCTCCAGCAACAATCCGCCTGTAAGCTCGGCATCGATATCTGGATCGATAAAGTCCTGCCCATGGGCGGCGGCATCGGCGGCGGAAGTTCGAATGCGGCGACGACTTTGCTGGGCCTGAATCATTTGTGGCAGTTGGGTTGGGATGAAGATCGCCTGGCCGCACTGGGCCTATCGCTGGGTGCCGACGTACCGGTTTTCGTCCGTGGCCACGCGGCTTTTGCCGAAGGCGTGGGCGAAAAACTCACTCCGGTGGATCCCGAAGAACCGTGGTATCTGGTGCTCGTGCCGCAAGTCTCTGTTAGTACGGCAGAAATTTTTTCCGATCCTTTGTTGACACGTAACACGCCGCCCATTAAAGTGCGCCCCGTTCCCGAGGGAAACAGTCGAAATGACTGCTTGCCGGTGGTTGCAAGGCGTTATCCAGAAGTACGTAACGCATTGGATTTGTTAGGTAAATTTACCGAAGCAAAGCTCACCGGAACTGGAAGTTGTGTGTTTGGGGGCTTCCCAAGCAAAGCTGAAGCTGATAAAGTCTCGGCCCTTCTGACAGAGACCCTTACAGGGTTTGTAGCCAAAGGCAGCAACGTTTCGATGTTGCACCGCAAGCTGCAAAGTCTGCTCTAAAGGAACCAGGTGCTCGGCACTTGATGCAACAGATACAGGGGCGTCGCCAAGCGGTAAGGCAGCAGGTTTTGATCCTGCCATGCGTTGGTTCGAATCCAGCCGCCCCTGCCATTTTCTATACTCATCCAGGTTACCCTCAGCCTCTAGGTACTGCGCGTGTCCAAGATGATGGTCTTTACGGGGAACGCTAACCCCGATCTGGCTCGGCGTGTCGTACGTCAGCTGCATATCCCTCTCGGTGACATCTCTGTCGGTAAGTTCTCCGACGGCGAAATTACTGCCGAGATCAATGAAAACGTTCGCGGTAAAGACGTTTTCATTATTCAGCCGACTTGCGCTCCGACCAACGATAACCTGATGGAACTGGTAGTGATGGCTGATGCCTTCCGCCGCTCCTCGGCTACTCGTATCACTGCTGTTATTCCTTATTTTGGTTATGCCCGTCAGGATCGCCGTCCGCGTTCCGCACGTGTAGCTATCAGCGCGAAAGTCGTTGCTGACATGCTTACCGTAGTCGGCATCGACCGTGTTCTCACGGTTGATCTGCATGCTGACCAGATTCAGGGTTTCTTCGATATTCCGGTAGATAACATCTACGGCTCCCCGGTTCTGGTGGATGACATTGAAGATCAGCGCTTCGAAAACCTGATGATCGTTTCCCCGGACATTGGTGGCGTCGTGCGTGCACGTGCCGTTGCCAAATCCCTGGGCGTGGATCTCGGGATCATCGACAAACGCCGTGAGAAAGCCAATCACTCTGAAGTGATGCATATCATCGGTGATGTCGAAGGGCGTACCTGCATTCTGGTCGATGACATGGTCGATACCGCCGGCACTCTGTGCCACGCGGCCAAGGCCCTGAAAGAGCATGGCGCAGCCAAGGTCTTTGCCTACTGCACACACCCTGTGCTGTCGGGTCGGGCCATCGAGAATATCGAAAATTCCGTGCTGGACGAGCTGGTGGTGACCAACACCATCCCGCTGTCCGCTGCAGCACAAGCCTGTGCACGTATCCGTCAACTGGATATCGCACCGGTTGTTGCCGAAGCGGTTCGCCGCATCAGCAATGAAGAATCGATCAGCGCGATGTTCCGTTAAGGGCCCTGCCCTTCGCGAAATGTCTCGTTGACGAAAAGCGCCCCGCCCCGGCATTCCTGCCGGGGCGGGGCTTTTTTGCCCATACCGTGTTTGGCGCTGGTCGCAAACGCCACTCGGTCATGGCTATTTTGGAGATACAAAATGAACGATTTTACTCTGAATGCTGAAGTGCGTTCCGACCTGGGGAAAGGTGCGAGCCGCCGCCTGCGTCGTATCGCTAGCCTGGTTCCAGCTGTAGTTTACGGTGGCGAAAAAGCCCCTGAATCCATCAGCATGCTGGCTAAAGAAGTTGCCAAACTGCTCGAAAACGAAGCTGCCTACAGCCACGTTATCGAACTGAACGTTGGCGGCAAAAAGCAGAACGTCATCATCAAAGCTCTGCAACGTCACCCGTCCAAGGGTCACGTTATGCACGCTGACTTCGTACGCGTCGTAGCCGGCCAGAAACTGACCGCTATCGTGCCTGTGCACTTTGTTGGTGAAGAAGCTCCGATCAAGAAAGGCGGCGAGATCTCGCACGTCCTGAACGAAATCGAAGTAACTTGCCTGCCGAAAGATCTGCCTGAGTTCATCGAAGTCGACCTGTCGGCTCTGGAAATCGGCGCAATCGTCCACCTGTCCGACCTCAAAGCTCCTAAAGGCGTTGAGTTCGTTGCACTGGCTCACGGTGACGACAAAGCTGTTGCAAACGTACACGCTCCACGCGTTGCTCCAGAAGCTGAAGAAGGCGCAGCAGAGTAATTCACTCTGTCATGCCTGAGTGAGCAAGTAACATCGCGGACTGGAACGTAGCGAGAAAGCGGGCGAGAACGCGGAGTTTACATCCATGGTAAATGAGCATTTTTCGTCCACTTTCGCCGCTTTGCCTGATCGCGGCGATGTTACCCACCACTCTAAGGAAGGGCCCCTATCGTGACTGCCATCAAACTGATCGTTGGCCTGGGAAATCCAGGCGCCGAATACGACCAGACCCGGCATAACGCAGGGGCCCTTTTTGTTGAGCGCATCGCTGACGCACAAGGTGTCAACCTTGTCGCCGATCGCAAATATTTCGGCCTGACCGGGCGCTATTCGCATCAGGGTCAGGATGTTCGTCTGCTGATTCCCACCACCTACATGAACCGCAGCGGCCAGGCCGTGGCGGCACTCGCCGGTTTCTTCCGCATCAAGCCTGAAGAAATCCTCGTGGCGCACGACGAACTCGACTTGCCTCCGGGCGTTGCCAAGCTCAAGCAGGGCGGCGGCCATGGCGGTCACAACGGGTTGCGCGACATCATTGCGCAACTGGGCAATCAGAATACGTTCTACCGCCTGCGGCTTGGCATTGGCCACCCGGGCGTCGCCAGTATGGTTTCAAATTTCGTCCTGGGTCGTGCGCCACGCGCCGAACAGGAAAAACTCGATGCCAGCATCGACTTTGCCCTCGGCGTGCTGCCGGATATCCTCGCCGGTGAATGGAACCGCGCGATGAAAAACCTGCACAGCCAGAAGGCCTGACTCTACTCCGAGGGGAAACACCATGGGATTCAATTGCGGCATCGTCGGCCTGCCTAACGTCGGCAAGTCCACCCTGTTCAACGCCCTGACCAAATCCGGTATCGCGGCCGAGAACTTCCCCTTCTGCACCATCGAGCCGAACAGCGGCATCGTGCCGATGCCGGATCCGCGTCTGGAAGCCCTGGCGGCCATCGTCAATCCGAAGCGCATCCTGCCGACCACCATGGAATTCGTCGACATCGCAGGCCTGGTTGCCGGCGCCTCGAAAGGTGAAGGTCTGGGCAACAAGTTCCTCGCCAACATCCGTGAGACTGACGCGATCGCTCACGTGGTGCGCTGCTTCGAAGACGAAAACGTGATCCACGTTTCCAACAGCGTTGACCCGAAACGCGACATCGAAATCATCGACCTGGAACTGATCTTCGCCGACCTCGACAGCTGCGAGAAGCAACTGCAGAAAGTTGCGCGTAACGCCAAAGGTGGTGACAAGGACGCCGTGGTTCAGAAAGCTCTGCTGGAGCAACTGATCGCGCACTTCACCGAAGCCAAGCCTGCACGCAGCCTGATGAAGAACATGAGCGCTGACGAAAAAGCAGTGATCAAGGGCTTCCACCTGCTGACCACCAAACCGGTCATGTACATCGCCAACGTCGCTGAAGACGGTTTCGAGAACAACCCGCACCTGGACGTGGTTCGTGCCATTGCCGAAGAAGAAGGCGCGATGGTCGTTCCGGTCTGCAACAAGATCGAAGCGGAAATCGCTGAGCTCGATGACGGCGAAGAAAAAGACATGTTCCTCGAGGCCCTGGGCCTGGAAGAGCCTGGCCTGAACCGCGTGATCCGCGCCGGCTACGAAATGCTGCACCTGCAGACCTACTTCACCGCCGGTGTCGAAGAAGTCCGCGCCTGGACCGTCAAAGTCGGTGCCACCGCACCTCAGGCTGCCGGCGTGATCCACACCGACTTCGAGAAGGGCTTCATCCGCGCCGAAGTCATCGCCTACAACGACTTCATTCAGTACAAGGGCGAAGCCGGTACCAAAGAAGCCGGTAAATGGCGTCTGGAAGGCAAGGATTACATCGTCAAAGACGGCGACGTGATGCACTTCCGCTTCAACGTGTAAGCGTTACGCCGAAGAAAAAGCCGCGTTTGATACGCGGCTTTTTTGTGCCTGGCAGATTGTTAAAAGATCGCAGCCTTCGGCAGCTCCTACAGGTGTACATCAATCCCATGTAGGAGCTGCCGAAGGCTCGGGCCGCGATCGGACGATCTTTTGATCTTAGGTCTTTTTGGTGCGCGGCAGGAAAATCGCCAGCACGCCAAATAGTGGCAGGAACGAACACAGGAAATACACGTACTCAATCCCGTGAATATCCGCCAGATGCCCGAGCAACGCCGCGCCAATCCCACCAAAACCAAACATCAGACCGAAGAAGATTCCGGCAATCATCCCGACATTGCCCGGCACCAGTTCTTGCGCGTACACCACAATCGCCGAGAACGCCGAAGCCAGAATGAAGCCGATCACCACGCTGAGGACGCTGGTCCAGAACAGGTCAACGTGAGGCATGAGCAGCGTGAACGGTGCCACGCCGAGGATCGAGAACCAGATCACCGCCTTACGCCCGATCTTGTCGCCGATCGGCCCGCCGAAGAACGTCCCCGCCGCTACCGCACCGAGAAACAGGAACAGGTGCAACTGCGAGCTGGCCACCGACAAATCGAACTTCTCGATCAGGTAGAACGTGAAGTAACTGGTCAGGCTGGCCATGTAGAAATACTTGGAGAACACCAACAGCCCCAGCACCACCAACGCACTGGTCACCCTGCCCTTCGACAGACCGTGAGTCGCCGCCTGACCGGCCTTGAGCTTGAACAGATTGAGGTGATGGGCGTACCAGCGACTGATGCGGTACAGCACGAACAGCGCAAACACCGCGAACAAACCGAACCACGCCACATTGCCTTGGCCGAACGGGATGATGATCGCCGCCGCCAGCAACGGACCGAACGCGGAACCGGCGTTACCACCGACCTGGAAGGTCGATTGCGCCAGACCAAAGCGTCCGCCCGAGGCCAGTCGCGCAATCCGCGAAGCCTCGGGGTGGAACGTCGAGGAACCGATTCCGATCAGCGCCGCCGCCAGCAGAATCAACGGGAAACTGCCGACCATCGACATCATCACGATGCCAATCAGCGTGCAAATCGAACCGGCCGGCAACAGCCACGGTTTTGGATGCCGATCGGTGTGATAACCGACCCACGGCTGCAACAGCGACGCAGTCAGTTGAAAGGTCAAAGTGATCAAGCCGACCTGAGTGAACGTCAGGCCGTAATTGGCCTTGAGCATCGGGTAGATCGACGGCAGCACCGACTGGATCAGGTCGTTGATCAAATGCGCCAGCGCCACCGCGCCGATGATACGCATCACCAAAGGACTGCTTTGCGGAGCAGCGGGCGCCGAGGCAGCGGCGGTCTGAACGTTGCTGATAGCCATGGAAGATTCCGGACAGCAGATGGGTGCACACAGGCAGGTGCGTCAATGTGCCATTTTTCGGTGCGCCAGCGCCATCCCCTTAGCCAGCTAACTAACCAACTGAATCACAGATCAATCCCTGTAGGAGCTGCCGCAGGCTGCGATCTTTTGATCTTTGTTTTTAAGATCAAGATCAAAAGATCGCAGCCTGCGGCAGCTCCTACAGGGGCAGGGTGTTCGGCAAGGTGATAGCGCAACGCCATGGTCTGAATCTTGCCTTGCTTCTCCCCTTGAACGCGGGCGCCTTACAAAGGCGACCGACAATGGGAAGTTTCGCTACAGAGCCGGCCTACAGAGCGGGCGAGAGTGAACTTTCGAGGCCTTTTAGCAGGGCACAACATCAACGTCCAACGACCGCGATGCACGCCATTGGTGCGTGGTGTCCAGAGGAGTCATGGGGCATGCAGGCTTTCCTTTCACCGGGGATCAAATTGCTGGGGCGGTTTGGCTTCGCAGGTAAATTCCAGTTGTTGTTTCTGCTGTTCATTCTGCCGTTGGCCGGCAGCCTGTTGATGATCGGCCAGGACTATCGCGACAAACTCAATCTGATTTCCGGCGAACGCGCCGGCGTACGCCAGTTGCTCGCGCTGGATGCGCTGGACAACCTGCTCGCCGCCCAGCGCGATCGCGCTGCCCGCTGGCGCGCCACGGAAACCAATCGCCAGCCGACACCGGCCACGCTTGCCGCCATGGGCGCGTTCGACGCGGTGCAACCGGCCGTGCAGCAAGCCACTACAGATTTGGGCAACGCGCTGAAAAAAGAAGGTGCCGAAGGCGAAACCCTCACCCGCTATCAAGCGCTGCAAACCGCACTCAATGGTCTGGATTCGAAAAGCCTCAGCGGCGTCGGCTGGTGGCCGGACGGTTACGACCGTTTCACCAACGCCCTCAGCGCCCTGCAAGCGTTGCGCGAACAAATCGTCATGGACAATCGCCTGACCCTCGCGCCGTGGCTGGAAACCTATCTGCTGACGCAAATTTCCACGCAACACGCGCCGGATCTGATCGAACGGGTCGGACGCCTCGCTGCAGTCGGCCAGGCATCGGTTGTCTCCGGCCAATTCACCCTGCAAAGCCGTCTGCAATTGCGCGACCTGCGCAGCCGCATCGGCGATGCCCGCGAGCAACTGGTGAAAACCGCCACGCTGCTCGAAGCACGCCTGCCGAAAGATCAGCAGAGCTGGGCCAGCCAATACCACGACAGCCTCAAAAACCTCGACAGCGGTCTGAAGGTGTTGGACGACGGCGTGTTCGGCGGCTCTATCAATCTCAAACCGGAAGAATTCGAACGTAGCCTCGATGCGCTGCTGACCGACCTCGCCGCCCTGCGCCAGCAATCGCTGGTCTCGCTGGATCAGCGACTCGATGCCTACCACAGCTCGGCGATTCGCCAATTCATCATCGTCGCCACAATCTTCGGCTGCCTGCTGCTCGCGGCGCTGTATTTGTTCGTCTGCCTGCAAGCCTCGATCCGTCGCAGTGCCAGCGGCATCACCCTGCTCGCCGAAGCCCTGCGCGATGGCAACCTCAGCCTGCAAGTGCCGGTGGTAGGCCGCGATGAATTGGCGGCGATCAGCACTGCGCTCAACGTTGCCGTGGTGCAACTGCGCACGAGCATGCTTGGCGTCGATCACGAGACCTCGCAACTGAGCAACGCGGTACGCAGCCTCAACGAACACTCCAGCGGCGCCCTCGGCGAAGTCGAAGCGCAACAGTTGCAGATCAGCCAGATCGCCGCAGCCGCCACGCAATTGGCCGCAACGTCGCAAGGTGTGGCGCAAAGCTGCGAACAGGCCTCAGGCAGCGCTCAGCACACCCGGCGCATTGCTGCTGACAGCAGCCGCGACAGCCAGCGCACCACGGCGAGTATTCAGCAGCTCAATCAGCGCTTGAATGAAACGGCTGCAGCGTTGGGTCGGGTCAGTGAACAAGGTCAGCAGATTCAATTGGTGGTCGACACTATTCGCGGTGTTGCCGAACAGACCAACCTGCTGGCGCTCAACGCAGCCATCGAGGCTGCTCGTGCGGGTGAACAGGGTCGCGGCTTTGCCGTAGTAGCCGATGAGGTGCGCAGCCTGTCGCAACGCACGCAGTCATCCACCGCGCAGATCGCCGGCACGGTCGACAGTTTGCGCGCCACGGTCAACGAAGCCGTGAGTTTGATGGAAGCTGCATGCGGCCAGGCGCAAACCGATGCCGAGTCGGTCACTGGTCTCGGTGAACGTTTGGGTGAAATCGCCAGCGCCGTGCAGAGCGTTACCGACACGTTGGCGCAGATCGCCACGGCGGTTGAGGAACAGGCCAGCACCGCCGATGAGGTCAGCGGCAATATCCAGCAGGTCGATCAGGCGGCCGTGCGTTTGCTTGAAGGCGCACGGGCGGTGAACCTCGCGGCGGATACCCTGAGTCAGGGCAGCCACGCCTTGAGCGCCAATACGGCAAGATTTCAGCTGCGTTGATGCCCCGTCCGGCCCGGATTTTCCGGGCTGGAGGATAAGCGGTTGAAAATAAGAAGAAATATTTTAAATTTACGCTTGACGCTTTTCCATTTCAGGGGAATAATGCGCGCCACTTGGCTACATAGCTCAGTTGGTTAGAGCATAGCATTCATAATGCTGGGGTCCGGGGTTCAAGTCCCTGTGTAGCCACCAAGTACTAAAAACGGCTTACCGAAAGGTAGGCCGTTTTTTTATGCCTCGAGAAAAGTGCGATTTCGTGATGGGGGATTTCTCCCCTCATCTGGTTTTCAGCCTGTCAGCGCCGCCAACCCTTTCACCCAGATCTGCCGAGTCCGCAACCCCACCATCGCCCGCCAATCCGGATCCGCCGGATAAAACTGCTCCAGCAGATTCAACTTGATCCTCCGCCCCGTCGCATCCAGCGGATCGCCATGCAGATGCAGCCAATGGTCATCACGCAAATGCCGATGCACATCCGGACCCGGATACGTCCCACACTCGATCACAAACGGCATCAGTTGCACGCCCGGCAACGCATTGAGCAGCGCCTGCGAGGTGTACCCGGTAGCCGTCGCCGCCACACCGGTTTCGCTCAGGGTGTCGGCGCCGGTGTGCAGCGTGTAGAGCCATGGGCCGTAGATCGCCTGGGCCTGCGCAAGTGCCGGGTAAGGCGCTTGGGTGATGGTGAGCAACATTGGGTGGCCGTACTCGCCAGCGCCGGTGTGCAGGTCGAAGCACATCAGCGTTTCAGCGCCAGCCAGATGCGCTTCGATGATTTGATGCAACGTGCGATTCGACCAGCTCGGCGCGCGGCCACCGTAAAACAATCCATCGGGATGGCTGTGCTGGCCTCCCTCGACGATCGACATCACCGCCGGCCAACCATGCTCAGCGATCTGCGCAGCCAGCAAGGCATCGGCGCGTTGTCGCTCGGGGCCGTTCAGGTCGCGGCAGGCGTAGATTTCATGCAGTGCGGCGTAAGCGCGGTTATCCGGTAGCGGCCCGGTGAAATCCAGGTGATTGCGATTGAGGTCGATGTTGTCTTCGTTGACCCGCCGCAACCACGCCGTGCCCCAGGGATTGATCAGGTGAACCATCACCACGGCAACATCCTTGGGCAGCGAACCCGGCACGAAGGTTTTCAGCCAGTCGATCTGACAGTCGGAGCCGTAATAACCCTCCACCCCGTGCGTACCGCTCAGCGCCACCAGACGCCGCTTCGCCTGCGGATCACCGAGCACGGCAACGTCGGTGCTCAACGGCACGCCAAACGGCCCGCTGCGTGGATGCGCATAAGAAGTCAGGGTTGCGCCGGCAGCGGTCGCGGCGGCAAGAAACTGTTCGCGCTGATGGCGATAACTGGACTCGGTGGGAAACTCGCTGTGCATGCTGGCCTCTTGTGGATTGTTCTGGCTTCACGATTGCCACTGACCCTACAGAAAATTCGGAAAGGCATGAAGGAGAAACATACCGGCGGTTTGCGTCCTGCACGGTCGGCCGATAAAGTCCCACAGACTTTTTATCCCACGGACGGAGAGCCCGCGTGTTTTCAGCCTTGCCCTTGAGACGCTTTCGCCTGCCAGCCCTGACGCTGATCATCAGCGCCCTGACCCTCACCGCGTGCAACGCCCCGCCCTCCTCGACCTTGCCGCTGGCCCCGGAAGCCGCGTCCGGTTTCCGCACCGATCTGCAAACCCGTCACGCCAGCCAACACATGGCCGCCGCTGCCAATCCACTGGCTGCTGAGGCCGGGCGCGAGATGCTGCGTCAGGGCGGTTCGGCGATTGATGCGGCGATTGCGATGCAAGCGGTGCTTACCCTGGTTGAGCCGCAGTCTTCCGGGATCGGCGGCGGCGCTATGATCGTCTTGTGGGACGGCAAACAAGTGCGCACGTATGACGGCCGCGAAACCGCACCGGCCGGCGCCACCGATAAGCTGTTCTTGCGTGCCGATGGTCAGCCGATGTCGTTCCCGCAGGCGCAGATCGGCGGTCGCTCGGTCGGTACACCGGGCGTGTTGCGCGCGCTGGAGATGGCACACAAACAACACGGTCGCCTGCCGTGGGCGAAGCTGTTTGAACCGGCGATCAAACTGTCCGAGCAAGGCTTTGCGATATCTGCGCGTTTGCACTCGCTGCTGGAATCAGATCCAGTCATCCGCCAGTCGCAGGACATGGCCAAGTATTTCCTGAACGCCGATGGCAGCGTCAAAGCCGTCGGCACGCGCCTGCAAAACCCGGCATTGGCCGCCGTGCTCAAACGCATCGCCAACGAAGGTGCGGACGCACTGTACAAAGGCCCGATCGCCGAAGAAATCGTCGCCAAAGTGCAAGACCACGCCAACCCCGGCAGCCTGTCGCTGAACGATCTGCAGCGCTACCAGGCCAAGGAACGTGCGCCGCTGTGCACCGATTACAAACGCTGGCAGGTCTGCGGCATGCCGCCTCCGTCGTCGGGCGGGATCGCCGTGGCGCAGATTCTCGGTACGTTGCAGGCGCTGGAAACCCGCGATCCACGTCTTTCGCTGACACCGCTCAAACCGGTGAAAACTGACAAACCGGCTGGCATCGAACCGGCGCCAGAGGCTGTGCATTTGATCGCCGAAGCCGAACGTCTGGCCTACGCCGACCGCGCGCAATACGTCGCCGACACCGACTTCGTGCCAGTGCCGGTCAAAGGCCTGGTCGACTCGGGTTATCTGGCCAGCCGCGCCAGCCTGATCGGCGAACGCAGCATGGGCAGCGCCAAACCGGGCACGCCACCGGGTGTGCAGGTTGCCTACGCCCCGGACCGTTCGCCGCTGCGCATCTCCACCTCGCAAGTGGTCGCGGTGGATGACCTCGGCGGCGCCGTGTCGATGACCACCACCATCGAAGCCGCGTTCGGCTCGCACCTGATGGTTCAGGGCTTCTTGCTGAACAACCAGATGACCGACTTCTCGTTCATCCCCGAAGAGAATGGCCAGAAAGTTGCCAACCGCGTCGAACCTGGCAAACGTCCACGCTCGTCGATGGCGCCAACGCTGATCTTTGATCGCCACAGCGGCGAATTCGTCGCCACGGTCGGCTCGCCCGGCGGTTCGCAAATCATCGAATACGTGGCGAAAACCACCGTCGGCCTGCTCGACTGGAACCTCGACCCGCAAAGCGCCATCAGCCTGCCCAACTTCGGCAGCCGCAACGGCCCGACAGAACTGGAACAAGGCCAGTTCAGCCCGGCGCTGATTCAGGCGCTGAAAGACAAAGGGCATGCGGTGAATGAAATCGACATGACCAGCGGCACCCAGGCCATCGTGCGGGTCAAGGATGCACAGGGGAAAGCGTCGTTGGAAGGCGGCGCGGATCCACGGCGTGAAGGCGAAGCGTTGGGGGATTGAGGCTAGGACGCAAAGAGAAAAGGCTTACCGTGAGGTAGGCCTTTTGTTTAGCACACTGCGTATTTCAAATCGGGATGTTTAAAGGCTGCGAGGTAAACAGAGAACCGTCCCACAAGGTTTTCAGGTTGTCCGTCGGACGTCAGCTCTCTAGCCTGTACTCGTCGCTGCCAATTCAGTGACCGGGATTGGAAACCCCGAGTAGAACCGAGCGCACAAGCGCCTTTCATAACGTATCCTTGCGCACCTTCATGGTGTGCACTCCGTTATGGCGGCTGTGCGCGGGAGACCTTCGGGTCAACCGGGTTCTCCGTTCCCCGGGTTTCCAACCTGCGCACAGCTGCCACCTATTCGTTCGGAAACCGAATCGGCCAGCTCCAATCCTGATCGGAGAACACCATGAAAAAACCAACACCCAATCCCCCCGAAACAGACACCGACCCAACATCCCCGTACGCAACCATCGACAGCAAAAAACTCAACGAAGCGGCGGACCGCGCGCTCGACCACTACCTCAAACCGACCATTCACATCATGGCGTCCGCCCGCGTAGCTGAACCCATGTACCTCGCCAACCCGGTTTACGACACCGAATCGCTGCTGGCCAATGCCAGTGAATCCTTGGGTTCGGTCACCGAGATGCTCAACAATTTCGCCGCCGTGCTGGATACCGCGCACCGCAAGACCGCGCTGGGTATCGCGCAAATCGTCATGCTGAGTGAGCTGGCGGTGAATCAGGCGCTGGATAACGTTCAGCCGACTGCATAATTACTTCGGCGTATAAAAAATCCGATGCCCGCACAGGCATCGGATTTTTCTTGTAGCCAAAGATCGGGCGAGGGGGCACCACAAGCCGGAGTCATCGCCCGCTGAAATCAGAGCACCTCATGAACATACTTCCGATTCATACCGAAGAAGACTACCGTGCGGCGCTGCAAGACGTTTCTGCGCTTTTCGACAATGAACCGGAACGTAACTCCCCGAAAGGTAACTACTTCGAGGCAATGATCATCTTGATCGAAGCTTACGAAACCAAGCAATTTCCGCGCTACAACCCGACCGAAGCATTCAAATTCCGGATGGAACAATCAGGGGATTGAGTTTGCCCTTGGGGCAAGCTTTACCGTTGAGTCCAAGCAGCCAACAGGAGAGGTTCATGCTTACCATCGGACAAATGGCCCGCTGCCACGGGCTCACCACCAAGACATTGCGTCATTACGACAGCATTGGTTTGTTCAGCCCGGCAGCCACCGGGCGAGACAACGGTTATCGCTACTATCGCCCGGAGCAAATCGTCACGCTTGGCCGAATCATCTGGCTCAAACAGTTGGGCATGGGGCTCGACGAGATCAAAGTCTTGTCCGCCAATGGCGGGCTGGACAGTGTCGTCAATCTGCGTGAAACCCTCGAAAAGCATGCGCAGCAATTGAGGGCTGATATCCAGCGCAGCGAAAACGTTTTAGGGCAATTGAACCGATATCTTGCACAACCGGACCGGCCGCTGCCGGCCATGCAAACGCCTGCACGTGTCGACTATCCCGCCCTGCGAATCATGGGCATGACCTGGCAACAAGATGACGAAGGCACCATCGCCGACATGTGGCAGCGGTTTGTACCACGGGAAGAAGAGATCGACCGTCTGCATGAACCGCTCGGCACTTTCGGCGTGTGCCAGCCGCTGGAAGACGGTCAATGGCGCTACATCGCCGGCCTGCCGGTGGGACACAGTGCCCCGCTGATTTCTGGCATGGTCGAATTGCAGATACCGGCTCGTCGTTATGCCCGCGTGGAGCACCACGGAACAGTCACAACGCTGCCGGAAACCTTTCGCGCCGCTTACAGTGAATGGCTGCCCGCCGCCGGCATGGCGCCAGACGAAGGAATTGAATTCGAGTATTGCGGCGAGCGGTTCTTCGGTCCGATGGACCCGCGCAGCGTGGTCGAGTTGTACATTCCGCTGAAAGACTGATGGTCGTGAACAAGGCTGCAAACGCAGCCTTGTTCACGATCAGCGATTCGCCACCAGATGCGCACCAAACAGCAGATAACAACCACCGGCCAAGCGATCCAGCCATTGCCGCGAACGCTCATACACACCGGCGATCCGCCGACTGGCGAAGAACAGCGCCACGCAGCAATACCAACTGAACGACAGCGTCGCCATGGTCATGACTGCCAGCGCCAGCAACAGCGGTGGGATGTGAGCCGGCATGGCGGTGGCGAAAATGGTGGCGACAAATAATGCGGATTTGGGGTTGGTCATGTTGCCCAGAAAGCCCAGACCGTAAGCGCCGAGCAACGTTTGCTGCGAGTCATCCAGCGTGCCCGGGACGATCGGCGCCTTGCGCTTGAACTGCTTGAGTCCGAGGTAGATCAGGTAGCAGCCACCGGCAATCTTGAAGCTAAAGTACAGCGCTGGTGCGGCGCTGAACAGCGACTGAATGCCCAGGCCACCCGCCAGCCCCCACAACACGGTTCCGCTGGCCACGCCGAGCGCCGCGACGACACCGTGGCGGCGGGAACGGCTGACCGCGAGTTGCGCGATGTTGAAGAAGTTCGGGCCGGGCGTGACCACGGCCACCGTCCACAACAGGGCCAACGACAGCAGCGGCGCCAGATAACTCGAAAGGGAAGGATCCATGGGGCATGTGCCTGATTGGGTTCGACGATGCCCTCTACCTTGCAACATCCGGCAATGTTTTGCCATCAGCCGTCATTCAGACCGCTAGCGTCTTGCCATCCACCGCATCACCAATCTTCAGAAAATGCCCGCCCGCCACGTGGTGCAAGGTGCGTAAACCATCGTGCCCTTCGAAATGCCAGCGTCCGTCGCTGAACACGCGCTCATCAGCATGGGCAGCGATGACTTCGGCGAGGAACAGGTCGTACTGCTCGTGATTGCGCGGCTCCGGCAGCAAACGGCATTCGAGCCAAGCGACGCAGCCGTCGAGCAGCGGCGCTTCGACTTGTTCGCCTGCGAAGGTTTGCAGGCCGTACGCTTGAAACTTGTCTTGCCCTTGGGTTTGGCTGATTTCCAGACCCGACGTATTGCCGACGGTTTGCACGATGTCGGCCTGATTGACGCAAGGCACGTTGAGCACGAAGGTGCCGGACGCTTCGAGCAACTGGCGGGTCCAGGTCGATTTATCGAGGACGACGGCGACTTTCGGCGGTTCGAAATCCAGCGGCATGGCCCAAGCGGCGGCCATGATGTTGCGCTGCCCATCGTGGGCGGCGCTGACCAGCACGGTCGGCCCGTGGTTGAGCAGACGGTAGGCTTTGTTCAGGGGCACCGGGCGGCGGTGGGAATCGCTCATAGGAATCTGCTCCGGGGAAAAAGGAGCCGATTGTAGCGCCAGCATCGAAATACAGGCAGGTGAAAACTCTGTAGGAGCTGCGGCACGCTGCGATCTTTTGATCTTGATGTTGATCCTCGGAATCAAGATCAAAAGATCGCAGCCTCGTTTCACTCGACAGCTCCTACAGGGGTTGGGTGCAGGTCAGTGGGAGAGTTGGTTGGCGAACTGGCCAACGGCGTTGACGACTTTCTGCGCACCGTCCTGAATCTCGACAATCACCGTGCCCGCCTCTGCCGCCAGCGCCAGGCCTTGTTCAGCCTGAAGCTTGCCGTCGGTCATCAGGGCCACGGCGTTGCGCGCCATTTCCTGGTTCTGCCGCACCACGGTGACGATCTCTTCAGTCGCCTGACTGGTGCGCGAGGCCAGTTGTCGCACCTCGTCGGCCACCACCGCAAAACCACGCCCCTGCTCACCGGCGCGCGCCGCCTCAATGGCAGCGTTGAGCGCCAGCAGGTTGGTCTGTTCGGCAATGCCGCTGATGGTTTTGACGATGGTGCCGATCACCTGCGACTGCTCGTTCAGTGCCTCGATGCCCTCACCGGCAGCCTGCATGTGCCGCGACAGATCACGCATCACATTGACTGCTTCAGTCACCACCGTCGTACCGCGCTGGGCGGTGCTGTCGGTTTGCTGCGAGGTGCTGTAGGCAATGCTCGCCGCGTCGGCGACGGCTTGTTCGCGGTTGACCTGATCAGTGATCACGGTGGCGAACTTCACCACTTTGTACAGTTTGTTGTTGGCATCGACCACAGGGTTGTAGGACGCCTCCAGCCACACCGTACGACCATGGCTGTCGACACGCTTGAAGCGATCAGCGGCGAATTCGCCGTTGTTCAAACGGCGCCAGAAGTTCTGGTACTCGGCGCTGTTGTATTCCTCCGGGGTGCAGAACAGGCGGTGATGTTTGCCCTTGATCTGCGCCAGGCTGTAACCCATGCCGCTGAGGAAGCGATCGTTGGCGTTGAGCACATTGCCGTTGAGGTCGAACTCGATCACCGCAGTCGAACGCACCAACGCACCGATCAGGTTTTCGTGTTCACGGGAGGCTTCGATGGTGCGGGTCAGGTCACTGGCGAACAGCGAAATGTGCTTGATCCGCCCATCCGAAGAACGCACCGGTTGCACGATCGAACGCAGCCATGCTTCCTCTCCATTGCCACGCAGCAGGCGCACGGCACCGGCGAAATGCTCACCGCGATTCATGGCGTTTTTGAAGCGGTGGTGGAATTCGTCCGACTTCACGTGGGCCGGGACGATGTCTTCAATCGCCCGACCGATCAGGTCATGACTCTTGTAGAGCATCTCGGTGAGGAAGTTCTGGTTGACCGACTGAATGCGCCCGTCGGGTTCAAGGTTCAGCACCAGCATCTCGCTTTCCAGGCTTTCCTTCACCTGCACGAGGCTGGAGAGTTCTTCACGAAGAGCGGCCAGCTCTTGCTTCAGGCGTTTGTTGAACATGGGAAAGTACCGATGGGCAGGATAGAAAGCGGGATGCAGCCTAACCATCGGCCTTGAAAATCTTTTCTGAAGAGCGCAGGCGACTCGTCAGTCAAAAATAGTTCTGAACGGTAACGTCACGCAGCTCCGGCCACCTGACACTGTCCCGAACGCGGCATCCGCGCACCGAAATACGCCGCCGTCAGGAGGCCCACCACGCCCATCACCGCGCAGAACATCACACAGATCCACGGACTCCACGGCATCAGACCGATCAGCAACAGCGGTGTGATACTGGCCCAAATGGCGTAGGCAATGTTGTAGGTAAAGGAAATGCCTGACACGCGAATACGTGCCGGGAACAACCCGACCATGACCGATGGCACTGCGCCGACAACACCGCAAGCCAGACCGGCCACCGCGTAAGCCAGGCCTACCCAGTTACCGCCCATGATCAGGCAGCCATACAGCACGCCGATGCCCAGCGGCAGCAACAGGCTATAGAGCATGACCGTGCGCCAGGCGCCAATACGATCGACCAGCAACCCGGCGATCACGCAGCCGATATTGAGAAACACGATGCCCAAGGCACTGAGCGCGAACGTGTGGCTGGCGGTCATGCCGAAGGTTTTCTGCATCATGGTCGGCGTAATGACGACGAACACCACCACCGCCGAGGTCAGCACGCAGGTCAGCAGCATCGCCGGCAACATCGCCAGGCGGTGCTCGCGCAGAACGGTGCGCAAGGGCAGCTCGACCCGTGCCTCGCGCTGCGCTTCCATGGCCATGAACACAGGGGTTTCGCTCAGCCAGCGGCGCAGGTACACGCCGATCACGCCGAACACACCACCGAGCAGGAACGGATAGCGCCAGGCGTAATCGAGGATTTCCGCCGGGGTGAACACTTGTGCGAGAAACGTCGCAGTCAACGCGCCGATCAGGTAACCGAAGGTCAGCCCGGCCTGCAAAAAGCCCAGGGCGTAACCGCGATGGCCGGCCGGCGCGTGCTCGGCGACAAACACCCAGGCGCTCGGCACCTCACCGCCTACCGCTGCACCTTGCAGGATGCGCAACGCCAGCAAAAGCAGCGGTGCGAAATAACCGATCTGGGCATAAGTCGGCATGATCCCGATCAGCAGGCACGGCAGCGCCATCATCAGGATGCTCAGGCTGAAGACCTTTTTGCGCCCGAGTTTGTCGGCGAAATGCGCCATCAGAATCCCGCCCAGCGGCCGCGCCAAGTAACCGGTGACGAAAATCCCGAAGCTTTGCAGCAGACGCAGCCATTCGGGCATTTCCGGCGGGAAGAACAACTGGCTGAGGGTCAGGGCGAAAAACACGAAGATGATGAAATCGTAGATTTCCAGCGCGCCGCCAAGGGCCGCAAGGCCGAGGGTCTTGTAGTCGGAACGGCTGAACGGAGCGGGTTTGGCCGGGGATTGGGCAGTCATGGCAAAGAACTCGGAAACAGGCAAAAAACCAAGGCGCCCATGGTCTACGCAAATGCGCGGATGGACAACCCGTTAGACCATAGTCCCGGTTTTGCAAAACCTGCTCACAAAGCACCGGCAGTTGAATTACTGTTAATGCCTGTCCAGCGGGCCGACGCCAGCACCGATCAATCACAGTGAACCCCATGTGGGAGCGAGCCTGCTCGCGAAAGCGTCAGTTCAGGCAACCTCGATGTTGAATGTGCCGACCTCTTCGCAAGCAGGCTCGCTCCCACAGGAATCTCTGTGTTGTCGAGATCGGCGGGCGTTCCCGCGGACCACAATAACCATAAAAAATCCGAGGTACTTCCTGTGGCCGTTGATATCGAAGATAGCCGCTCTGCGCGCTTTGCCCTGCGCTGTTCAAGCTTTGCCGAACGCTGGTTTCCCGACTCCTGGGTATTCGCCGCGCTGGCCGTGATCATCGTCGCCCTGGCCACTATGGCCATGGGCGCCAAACCCACCGATGCCGCGATGGCGTTCGGCGACGGGTTCTGGAGCCTGATCCCGTTCACCATGCAAATGGCCTTCGTGGTGATCGGCGGTTACGTAGTCGCCAGCTCGCCGCCCGCCGTGAAACTGATTGATCGCCTGGCACGTATCCCGAAAAACGGCCGTTCCGCCGTGGCCTGGGTGGCGCTGATCTCGATGGTCGCGTCCCTGCTCAACTGGGGCCTGTCGCTGGTGTTCGGCGGTTTGCTGGTCCGCGCCCTCGCCCGCCGCACCGATCTGAAAATGGATTACCGCGCCGCCGGTGCCGCTGCATATCTGGGCCTTGGTGCGGTGTGGGCGCTGGGTCTGTCGTCGTCGGCCGCGCAGTTGCAAGCCAACCCGGCCAGTCTGCCGCCGTCGATCCTGTCGATCACCGGGGTGATTCCGTTCACCGAAACGATTTTCCTCTGGCAATCGGGCGTGATGTTGCTGGCGCTGATCGTGATCTCGATCATCATCGCCTACGCCACCGCTCCCGGGCCGAACTCGGCGCGCGACGCCAAGGCCTGCGGCGTCGACCCGGCCTTCAACCTGCCTCCGCTGCAACCACGTACGCGTCCCGGTGAATGGCTGGAACACAGTCCGCTGCTGATCATTGTGCTGGTGCTGCTGGCGGCGGGATGGCTGTTCCATGAGTTCTCGAGCAAACCGGCGATCACCGCGATCTCCGGGCTGAACACTTACAACTTCCTGTTCATCATGCTCGGCGCACTGCTGCACTGGCGCCCGCGCAGCTTCCTCGATGCCGTGGCCCGTGCGGTGCCGACCACCACCGGCGTGTTGATCCAGTTCCCGCTGTACGGCTCGATTGCCGCGCTGATGACCACAGTCAAAGGCGCCGATGCGCAGACGCTGGCGCACCACATCTCGACGTTCTTCGTCAGCATCGCCTCCCACGACACCTATGCATTGCTGATGGGCGTGTATTCGGCGATTCTCGGTTTCTTCATTCCGTCGGGTGGCGGCAAGTGGATCATCGAAGCGCCGTACGTGATGCAGGTCGCCAATGACCTGCAATATCACCTCGGCTGGGCGGTGCAGATCTACAACGCGGCCGAAGCGCTGCCGAACCTGATCAACCCGTTCTACATGCTGCCGCTGCTGGGCGTACTCG
This sequence comes from Pseudomonas sp. TNT2022 ID642, assembly GCF_028656995.1. Taxonomy (NCBI): domain Bacteria; kingdom Pseudomonadati; phylum Pseudomonadota; class Gammaproteobacteria; order Pseudomonadales; family Pseudomonadaceae; genus Pseudomonas; species Pseudomonas sp. TNT2022 ID642. Next base: position 116,467 of record NZ_JAMDGW010000036.1, read on the forward strand.
GACTGAAGGCGCGGGATCTGATCGGTTTCTCCTTCGTGCAACTGCTGGTGCACACGCCGCTGGTGCTGCTGTTGTTGTGGGCGCTGGGGACGACACTGGCGTATACGCCGCCAGTAATGCCGTAACAAAGCGGGCGCGGTCATGCTGGCCGCGCCCGCATTTTTCTCCTGAAACAACCGTGTGTCGGGCTGCCTGTCGCAAATAATGGCTCAGAGCCATCATCCTGCTTTACCGCATCGCACCCTCGGTAATATTCTGCGCGCCCATAAATGTTTCCATTTTTTACCAAGCGCAAAGGGAGTTCGTTGCAATGATCGTAGGGATTGACCTGGGAACCACCAACAGCCTGGTCGCCGTCTGGCGGGGCGATGCCACCGAGTTGGTGCCCAATGCCCTGGGCCAGTTCCTGACACCAAGCGTCGTCGGCCTGGATGATCAAGGCCGGATTCTGGTGGGTCAGGCGGCGCGCGAGCGTCTGCACACGCATCCGCGCCTGACCGCTTCGCTGTTCAAGCGCCACATGGGCAGCGCCACGCAAACGTACCTGGCTGACAAGGCGTTTCGCCCGGAAGAACTCTCCGCCTTGGTGCTCAAGAGTCTGAAAGAAGACGTCGAGCGCGCATTTGGCGAAACCGTCACCGAAGCCGTGATCAGCGTCCCGGCCTACTTCAGCGACGCTCAACGCAAAGCCACGCGCATCGCCGGCGAACTGGCCGGGCTGAAGGTCGAGAAGCTGATCAACGAGCCGACCGCCGCCGCCCTCGCCTATGGACTGCACCAGCGCGACAAGGAAACCTCGTTCCTGGTGTTCGACCTCGGTGGCGGCACGTTCGACGTGTCGATTCTGGAGTTGTTCGAAGGCGTGATGGAGGTCCGCGCCAGTGCCGGTGACAACTTCCTCGGCGGCGAAGACTTCGACACCGTGCTGCTGGAGCACTTCATCAGCCAGCACCGTTCCGCCGCAGACTTCCCAGAGCGCAGCAGCGTCATCCAGCCGCTGCGTCGCGAGGCCGAGCGCGTGCGCAAGGCGCTGGGTCAGGACGACAGCGCCGAATTCCGCTTGCAACTCGGTGAGCGGCAGTGGACGCACACCATTACTCAACAGCAGTTGGCGACGCTGTACATGCCGCTGCTCGAACGTCTGCGCGCGCCGATTGAACGGGCGCTGCGCGATGCGCGCATCCGCGTCAGCGACCTCGACGAGATTCTGTTGGTCGGTGGCACCACGCGCATGCCGCTGGTACGCAAACTCGCCGCCGGGCTGTTCGGCCGCTTCCCGTCGATCACTCTCGACCCGGATCAGGTCGTGGCCCAGGGCGCGGCCATTCAAGCGGCACTCAAGGCCCGCGCCGCAGCGCTGGAAGAAGTGGTGTTGACCGATGTCTGCTCCTACACGCTGGGCATCGAGACCTCCACGCAGGTCGGCCGCAACTATGAGAGCGGCCACTACCTGCCGATCATCGAGCGCAACAGCATCGTGCCGGTCAGCCGGGTGAAAACCGTGTACACCCTGCACGACAATCAGGAACAGGTGGTCGTGCGGATCTTTCAGGGCGAAAGCCGTCTGGTCAAAGACAACGTGGCACTCGGCGAGCTGGACATCAAGGTGCCGAAACGCAAGGCCGGCGAAGTTGCCCTCGATGTGCGTTTCACCTACGACAACAACGGCCTGCTCGAAGCCCAGGTAAAAATCCCCCTGACCGGGCAGCAGCATTCGCTAGTCATCGAGAACAATCCGGGCGTGCTCTCGCCCGAGGAGATCCAGCAGCGCCTGGCGAACCTCGCGCAGTTGAAGATTCATCCGCGCGAGCAACAGGTCAACACGCTGTTGAGTGCTCGTCTGGAGCGCCTCTATCAGGAAAGCCTGGGCGATCTGCGTGATCTGATGGGCGATTGGGCCAAGCAATTCCAGATTGCGCTCGAGTCTCAGGACGAGCGCCAGATCCGCGAAGTGCGCACCGACTTGAGCCGACGCCTGAGCGAACTCGATCGCACCCCGTGGCAATAAGGAGCCTGGCCATGGATTGCTGGTCGGTGCTGCACCTGCACGATGACGCTGAAGCCCGCGATATTAAACGCGCCTATGCGCGCCTGCTGAAAACCTTCCGCCCCGATGAGGATGCCGAAGGTTTCCAGCGCTTGCGCGAAGCCTACGAACAAGCGCTGGCGATTGCCCGGTGGCGCCTTGAAAACGCTGAACCTGCGGACGAAGAAGACGTCGCCGTGGCCACGGCGTCCAGCGCCTTTGCCGCACTGGCACTCGATGCTGCGCTGGCGAACACTCAACACTCAGCGCAAAAACAGCCGTGGGATTTTTCCGCCCCTGAGCTCACTCCCATCAGTCCGGCCGCCCCGGAGCCGTTCGTGCTGCCCGAGAGGGACGAGGTTCGACGTGTCGAGCCCATGGCCGCGGACACGTATGTCGATGCACACGCTGTTAAAACGCAAGCCGCACAGCAACTGCTCGAAGGCCTGTCGCCAGACAGCCTCGACGAGCGTTGGGATCAGGCGCAACAGCAAGGCTGCGCCGAAGTGTTCGAAAGGCTGTTGCTGCAACAGTGTTTCGAACAGCCACAACTGCGCGCTCCGGTGCTGCACTGGGCCGTCGAGCAACTGGGATGGCTGGGCCCATGGCAAGAATTGCTGATGAGTGATCACCAGCGCGACCTGCTCGCCGAAAGCCTGATGGCCGATTATCAAAACGCCCTGCAAGCGCTACTCGAAAGCCACAGCGAGCGCGAATTCCTCAACTTGCTCAAACGCTACAGCGCCCAACCGTGGCTGCAGGTATTTGATCGCCGTGAACAATGGCAGCAAACCTTGCTGCACTTGCTCAATGACACTGAGTGGAGCGTGCCGCTGTTCGACCGCATCGGCCAACTGTTCGGCTGGGATCACAACAAAGGCCTGCACCCGCAACCGGACTGGCTCTGGGAAACGTTGATCGAACGCTGCAACCAGGAAAGCTTCTACGACAACCTGCGGGCCAAGGCTGAAAGCGACCGGACGTGGGCGGCCGACGTTCAGGCAGCGCATCTGTTGATCAATCCGCTCAAGCCCATGCAGCAGAAGAAGATCATCGACGGTTTTGGTCAGAACGAATGGCAGGCCTGCCACGATCTGTCGGAAAACCTCAAATGGCGCTTTCCGGAGCTGCTGGCGCGCTTGCCCTACGCCGATGTTTTTTACTGGCGACGGTTCTTTCCACGGCCCATCGCCGCCGAGACCTGGGTACGGGTATGGGCGGCAATTGCCTTGGCGCTGTGCCTGTTCTATCTGGGCATTGAGAAAAAAGATGCCGCCAATCTCATCTTCATTCCGATGATCTTTGCCTGCGTACCGGTATGGTTTTTTCGCTTTGCATTGAGTTGGTGGGTAGTGCTCACGGCCCACGTGATCGTGCCGGATCTGTGGCTCACCGAGGGACTGATTCCGCGCAAATGGAACCCTGACACGCGCTGGCTGGTGATACGCCACGGGGTTCCGCAGGTGGTGATGCTGCTGCTGTTTTCGCTGATGCTCGGGCCGCTGGGCGCGCTCACTTATGTCGGCACGCTCCTGATCGGGCTGGTGCACAAACGCCGTATCGGTTCGCTCGATCCGGAACTGAGCAGCCGCCACCCTTGGCTGACCGCATTGCATTGGGCGCACTTCAGTCCGCTGCAATTGCTGTTTCTGGTGGTCATGACCGCCGTCACAGCGGCGAGCAGGCTCGGCTATTCGCTCACCCAGCTCATGCCCGGCTAGGAGCGCAACGACAAAACGCTCTGTCACCCAACCGTCACATTGCCTTGCTAGCGTCCGCCCGAAACATACTGAAACAATTAAGCAAAACGGGCTGAACGATGAAAGACGACACAGACGGCACTGACGCACCCGAATTCAATCAACCCACCGACACCAGTCGCCGCCGCTTCCTCGGCGGCGTCGCGGTGCTCGGTGTCGGTGCCACACTGGCCGGGTGTGGTAGCGCCGGTGATCAACCGGGCAAACCGGCCGAGCGCCCGCTGACGCCCGCCGAACTGGACAAGTCCCTGCGCGATCAGGTGAAAACCGTGGTGGTGATCTACGCCGAGAACCGCAGTTTCAACAACCTGTTCGGTGATTTCCCCGGTGTCGAAAAGCCGCTGGCCGCGCTCAAGCCCGGCGACTATCAACAACGCGATCGCGACGGCGCGCTGCTGCAAACCCTGCCGCCCGTCTGGGGCGGTGTCCTGCAGATCGGCCCGCAAACCCTCGATGGCGTGACCTACCCCAGCGCCACGCAATTTCAGGAAAACCTGCCCAATGCACCGTTCGCCCTTAAAGGCCCGAATGGCGAGGACTTGCCATTCGGTCTGGTGACCCGCGATTTGTGGCACGTGTTCTATCAGAACCAGATGCAGATCAATGGCGGCAAGAACGATGGCTTCGTCGCCTGGGCCGACTCCGGCGGCTTGACCATGGGCCACTACGCGCAGAGCCGCTATTCCCTGCGCCTGTGGGATGTCGCTCAGGAATTCGTGCTGTGCGACAACTTCTTCCAGGGCGCCTTCGGTGGCTCGTTCCTCAATCACCAATACCTGATCAGCGCCACCGCGCCGTTCTATCCGGACGCCGCCAATTCGGTGGCCAAGTCGCAGATCGCCGCACTGCAAAGCGATGATCCGACCGATCCGCGCCTCAAACCGCTGACGCAATCACCGGCCAGCGCCATGAGCGGCCCGCCGCAGTTCGGCCCGAGTGCGCTGACCCCGGACGGCTTCGGCGTCAACACCCTCGCCCCGCCCTACTGGCCCACCTGGATTCGCGACCCGGAGCGCCCGGCGTACTCCAAAGCGGATCTGCCCAATGTCATGGTGCCGCAAACCCACGAACACATTGGCGACAAACTATCGAAGAAAAACATTGATTGGGCCTGGTACGCCGGCGCCTGGCAGGCGACGCTGGATCAGTACAAGGATTCCGGCGGCATCCCGAAAATCCCCAATTTTCAATACCACCATCAACCGTTCAACTACTTCAAACAGCAAGGCCCGGAGAATCCCGAAGAGCGTAACAAGCGCCTGCGCGACGCCGGCCTGGGTGATGAATCGAGCAGCAACAAATTCTTCGCCGATGCCGAGGCAGGCACGTTGCCGGCGGTGAGCTTCTACAAACCCCAAGGCAACCTGAACATGCACGCCGGTTATGCCGACGTGGCGTCCGGGGATCGGCACATCGTGCGCGCGTTGAAAGTGCTGCGCGAAAGTCCCCAGTGGAAAAACATGGTGGTGATCGTCACGGTCGACGAGAACGGCGGCTGGTGGGATCACGTCGCACCGCCCATGGGCGACCGCTGGGGCCCGGGGTCACGCGTGCCGGCGCTGGTGGTGTCGCCGTTTGCGCGCAAGGGCACGGTGGATCACACGGTCTACGACACCGCGTCGATCCTGCGGCTGATCACCCGTGTCTTCCAGTTGGAGACCCTCGACGGCCTCAAACAACGGGATGAGGCGATGATTGCCCGGGGTCAGAAACCTATGGGTGATTTGACCAACGCCTTGCATTTTCAGGTCTGAACGCGAGTCCTGCGGTTTGCAGCAAATATCTGCCAGTGACGGCTTTTCTGTGCAACACAGCTGATCCAATATGAGCCGCCCCCGATACGCGGGGGAACCCACGCTGAAAAGGATCTGAGCATGTTCAAACTCGCAGGACTCACGCTCGCCGCACTCACACTGAGCGCGGCCGCCCACGCCGATGTCGACCTGAAACTGGGCAGCACCGAACGCGTTACCCGCCTCTTCGCCTACCCCAACAACTGCAACGTGATCTGCTACCGCAACTGGACGCTGGAGCAGACCGTCACCCATTACCTCAACCAGAGCGTGCAACGCGATGGTTATGCCGATGCCAAGGTGCTGGTGAAAACCGATAACGGCCAGCTTTACGCTGAAATCATCGGCGTGCCGAAGGATTACGACAAACCGCTGTCGGCGCTACTGAACGCGGGTGATCTGGCCTACACCGGTGCCAGCAAGCTCAACGCCGACGGCAAATGGGCCTATAGCTGGTATTTGTTCCTGCCACTGGGCATGGCGCTGGAAAACCGTAAAAGTGTCGAGTTGCTGCACTTCCCGCCGGATTACTCGCTGACCCAGGCACAGGATTATCTGCGTTCGAACACCACCGATCGCTGGGCAACTCTGCTAACTGACAATGGCATTCCTGCCGAGCAGACGCCGGCCTATCAAACCATCATCGATATCGCCCCGATCGCTGCGCCGTCCAATGCTGGCAGTGATCTGGAAGGCGTGTATGACTATTTCAAGGACTACCAGACCACGCTGGTCAAACAGTTCAGCCAGACCACCAGCGGCGCGACGCTGCCGATGGTCGCGTTCGGCGCACCGGTGCGTAACTGGATCAAGCAGCAATACGGGCCAACCGTGAATGTCCTGGGGCTGGCGACCATCAGCCCGAGCGAAGGCGTGAACGTACCGGTGCTGGGTTCGAACCACCCGAGTTACATCTGGTACGCCGCTGACCCGAAGAGCTATACCCGCGACGATGCCCAGGCCAAGGCTGATGCTGCGGGTCTGAAAGTGATGGGCCAGGATCTGAGCGCCGCCTGCTGGCAGGCCGGAATGGGCAGCAAACCGGGCAGCAATCCACAGACCACCCTCACCCGTTGCACGCAGACATGGCAGGTCACGCAGAAAGGCAAAACCTGCGAACTGTTCTACACCTCGATCCGCAATCTGACCCCAGAACAAGCCGCCGCCAAGTGCTCGACCCCTCCGATCAAAACGCAACTGCAGCAATTGCAGGCACCGCTGCCGGCCACCGCCGTTCCCGCCCCGCACCTGTAATCGCTTGAAGCGCTCCCGTGTCAGCCAATGCTGACGCGGGAAAGCGTCTAAAACGCCTGTCAGATCTGACAGTAGACCGACTATACCTAATAGGACACGATTGGATCCAAACAGCAGTGTTGCTGTACTGACAGGACGTCAACCCAAGGAAGTCGCAAAAGCCTTGCGACAAGGACCGTTATGAATATCCATGCCATGACGCAATCTGCATCACGCGATACTGAGGGAATCTATCCCTTTGCCGGCCTGCCCGTGCGCCTGGGTTTTCCCGCCAGTGCCGATTTCGAAATCATCCATGACGGGGACGGCACCCCGGTGGCGGTTTCGGCGCGGCGCGAGTTCATGCACACCCATCGAATGTGCCGGGTCTCCGGACAATTGCTGCCTTATCGCTGCCGCCAGACCCGACAATTGCTGACGGGCATCCACATCTACGATCCGCGCTTTTGCGGCTTGATCGAACACGCCTGCGACCCCAACGTATTTCTCGACATGAGCGAGTTATGGCTGTGGGCGCTGAAAGATATCCACAGGGGGGAACGGCTGACCATGGATTACGCCGCCACCGAAGACAAACTGCTGCACCAGTTCATCTGCGGTTGCGGCTCGGCGCGTTGCCGTGGCTGGATCACCGGTTACGACGAACCACCCAGCCTCGAAGGCCAACACTTTCTACAGTCCTGGCGGCGTTCCGGCTTGCGCTGAAAAATGCGCTGAAAGACGGATTACAACGCGCCGACCGGACGCAGACGATACTGCGGCGGCAGTTGCTCGAAACCACTGATGGTGGTGTTCAGACTTTTCCAGCGGCCGTCCTTGATGCCGTAGATGCAACCGTGGATCGACAGGCTCTGCCCGCGATGCCAGGCGTTCTGGATGATGCTGGTGTGCGCGACGTTGGCCACTTGCTGGATCACGTTGAGTTCGCACATGCGATCAACCTGCTCCTCTTCGGTCGGCAACTTGGCCAGCTCTTCACGTTTCTCGTAATACAGATCGCGGATCGAACGCAGCCAGCCGTCGATCAGACCGAACTGACGGTCCTGCATCGACGCGCGCACACCGCCGCAACCGTAGTGGCCGGTGACGAGGATGTGTTTGACCTTGAGCACGTCGACCGCGTACTGGATCACCGACAGGCAGTTGAGGTCGGTGTGCAGCACGACGTTGGCAACGTTGCGGTGCACGAACAGATCGCCCGGCAGCATGCCAACGATTTCGTTGGCCGGCACACGGGCGTCGGAACAGCCGATCCACAGATATTCCGGCGTTTGCTGGCGTGCCAGCTTGGCGAAGAAATCCGGGTCTTCCTTGGTGATCGCGTCAGCCCAACGCTCGTTGTTATCAATCAGGTCTTGTAAGTCATGCATGCTGTAAGGCCTCAAGAAAGATGCGCTGGTATGACAGACGACCGCCCGTCGGGGTCACGCCGCCAGCGCAAGTGATTTCATTGGAATTCTCGTGTGCCCGGTGAGTCCACCTAAGTAAGGCCCACAGTATGAGGAATTGCCATGACTGATTCACGACGCCCTTTTGACGCAGTGCAACCGGAGCCCATCGATGATAACGAAGACCGTATGGGTTCGGTGCATGAGCTGGATTTCGATGAAGACGAGCCTAGCGCGAAGATTGGTGATGAGATTCCGGAGCGTGAACGTGAGCAGTTGATGCCGCGTGAGCGTGTACGTGAGGCCGGGTTGACCGGCGCATCGACCGCTGACCATGAACCCACCGACGATGACCTGAGCCCGGAAACGCTGATTCATGAAGACGGCGCGCGGGATGCCGATGAGGCTGGTGAAGGCAATCAGGCCGATTGGGATTTGAGCATTGTCGATGAGGATGACATTGGCGGAGGTAATGGACTGGACGAGGCGGAGCTGGCGCGGCGTGATCCGCTGGATGGTAACCGCTGATCACTTGAGCTGAAACTCGGTCCCTGTAGGAGCTGCCGAAGGCTGCGATCTTTTGATCTTGTTTCGTAAGATCAAAAGATCGCAGCCTTCGGCAGCTCCTACAGGTCATCAGTCAACCAGGGTGCAGGCCATGACCACCGCGTCTTCACGCCCACCCACCGCCGGATAATAATCCCGACGCCGGCCAATCTCGTTGAAGCCATAACGCTCATACAACTTGAATGCGCCCGTATTGCTGTCACGCACTTCCAGAAAACATTCCCGCGCCGAAGCCGCATACGCCCGCGACATCAGGTGCTCGAGCAACGTCAGCCCCAGCCCGCGCCCCTGATTTTCCGGTTTGACGGTAATGTTGAGCAGATGCGCCTCATCGAGAATGATCTGCACCACCCCGTGGCCGACCTGCTGCTCACCTTCGAACATCAGCCAGATCTGATACTTGCCCAGCCCGTCGAGAAAAATCCCCCGGGTCCACGGATGACTGTAAGCGGCGTACTCGATCTTCAGCACGGTTTCCAGATCCGCCTCGGTCATCGGGCGAAACGATACAGCGTCACTCATTCGATTCTTTCCAGCGCGCCATCAGCCGACGCATGGCTTGCCACACAGCGGCCTTGCGCTGTGGCTCTTCCATTAACAATTCCAGACCGGGAATGGCCCAGGCCGAGCCCAGACCTTCGATCTGCAATTCACGATTGAACGCTTCGGCATCCGCTTCACCGGCAAAACGTACCGCCGGCAGGCCGATCAGCCACAGGCAGGCGCACGGGGCGGCTTCCATTTGCACCGAAAGGAAACCCTGAACGAAGTCGCGCGCCGCGTCCGGGCCCTGATCCATGGTGCCGCGATTGAGCCACGGCCAGCGCACCGGCTCGCCGACGATCTGCGGCGCATCCGGCAGACCGGCGGCGCGAAGCATGTCCTTGAGCAACAAATAAGCCGGATCACGGCTCTGGAACGGTTCGCCTGTGGGTAACTCGACCAATAGCAGGCAGCGCCCGGCACGGAACAATTGCAGAGCAAAACGTGGCGGTGGCACTGGCGCCGGTTTGGCGACAACCGGCGTGTCGTCGGCCTCTTCCACCGGTTTGGCGTTGGTCCGGGTGCTGGCCAACGAAGGACGCGGCACTTCGATCTTCGGCCGTTCGGCCGGACGAACGGCAGGCTGCGCGGGCGTTTCCACCGCAGGCGCAAGCATCACCGGCGCCTCTACCTCGGGCTCGGGCATGTCCAGCAGCTCGGGCCGTGAAGGCGCGGCAAAAGGCAATTCGGTGCGCGGCAGCCAGTTGACCACCTGCATGGCGTTCAAATAGGCGCGGCGGCGGGACTCGATTAGCAAGGGTCGGCCACTTGTGGATAACTGAAGTGCGCTGATTCTACCGCCCTTCGTTCAAGATCGCCCGTTGTAGATCGATACTCTTTCACGAGGCGCTTTACCCACGCTCTTTATACAAAGAATGCGACAGCCCGTCCCGAGAGTGAATCGCATCCTTCGTGATGCAGTACAATCGCCGCTTTTCATTGCCAACCAGCCGGGCATTCCGATGATCGAACCCAAGCGCGTCTTGCGCGCCCTCGCTGAACACTGGGCACTTCTGGAGCCACTGTGCGAGCACTTCGACCAAGGCACACTGAGCCTCAACGAACTGCGCTCGCAACTGGCCGCCCAACAACTGGACAGCACGCCGCAGGACATCACCAGTCTGCTCGACGTGTGGATTCGCCTCGATATCCTGATTCCGGTGGCGAAAAGCCCGAACCGTTTCGAGCTGAACGCACAGATTCACGATTTCCTCGCTTACCTGCGTCGTGAGCACCGACTGGGCCTGTGCCTGGAAATCGAAGCCTATCTGCGTCACCTCGAGCGTCTGGCCGGGTATATCCAGGACGCGTTCGAAGTCCGTGACGGCCACGACCTTGCCCGCCAGCTGCGCCTGCTCGACATGCGCGTGCGCGACGTACTGAAGAAGCTCGACAACGACGAACAGGCCTTGGTGGCCGTCGCTGAACGGGCGAAGACCAGCGATCGGCAGATTCCACTGCGTCAGCGTTACGCTGAAGTACTGGCGACCTGGGACGAATACGTCGAGCCGATGATCGATCTGGTGAACGCCGACGGCGCCTTCGAACAAGGCGTGCGCAAGGTCGAAACCGTGCTGCTGAAAATGCTCAGCGAACAGCAGCGCCTCGGCCATCTGGTCGATGACGACATGCTGCTGCGCACCCACGCGCGCATCCTCGAAATGCAGACCAGCGCGCAATTGACCTTGCGTCATGCCCGCGAATTGCTGCTGCCGCTGCGTGAAGAAGCGCGCCGGCACAACGCCGTGACCCGTGGCGCCGCGTTGGCCTTGGCCGCGATTCGCCGCAAAGGCATTGATGCCGTACCGCAAGCGGCGATGCCGCTGTTCACCCGCCCGCAGAGCACCTTCCTCGGCAGCGCCAGTCAGGTTGAAGCCTACGTGTATGCCTTGGCGCGTTTCGAGCCGAAACCGGCGCGTTTCCCGAAAGCGCACAAAACGCAGAAAGGCGAAGCCCCACGCGCGCCACGCACCGTGCGCGAGATGGTCGACCGCTGCGAAGAAGCCCTGCCGATGCCGGATCTGATGACCTGGCTGCTGGAGCAGGAGCCGGACGGCGCCACCGACGAATTGCTCTACTGGTTCTCGCGCCTGTCGCGGGAAAAACGCTTCAAGCGCGAGCGTCTGGAACGCCGCGAATACCACACTCACGAGCATCAGGTCAGCCTGCGCTCCTTCGCCCTGCTCTCGGCCAGCGATAACGCCGCCGAGAATTCTGCGAGCATCCCCAATGCATCTTGATCTTTCCGAACTGTCGCAACTCGCGCCGATCTTCCGCGAGCTGTTCAAGGGTTACCACGTCAGCCGCCGCGATCCGGAGCTGTACGCGCAACTGTCGAACTTCCAGGATCAATACCGCACGCTGTTCAAGGCGCTGGGCTTTGAACTGGTCTGCGATACCCGTGGTTTCTACTACTTTGTGCCGGACATGGCCGCCGCAGCGGTGAACAAGACTGCCCAGCGTCTGGCGCTGTTCACCTTCATCCTCGTCGAGCATCTGGCCGATCAGGGCCGCGATCCGATCGCCGTGCTCGATGGCGGCAGCCTCGGCCGTGAAGAGTTGCCATCGCTGCTGGAGAAATACCGCGACCTGTTCATTCAGGCCGAAGTGCAGACCGTTGAAGAGCTCGAAGAAAAGATCATGCGCCGCATGACTCAGCTCGGCTTTGCCAGCGAAGAAAACGGCGTGTACCGCTTCCTGCCGCCGATGCACCGTTTCCTCGACGTGTGCCTGTCAGTGCAGCAAGACCGCGATCTGGCGGCCAGCGTACACAGCGTTCTGCCGCTGCCGGCACCGGTGCTGATCGACGAAGCGGCAGAAGCCAAATTCCTCGAAACCGACGACCCGCTCGATCTTTCAGAGTTTGAAGAAGAGAGCGAAGAAGACGCACTGGCCCGCGCCATTGCCGAAGAACAGGAGTCCGACGCATGAGCCAGGAACGCTACGGCATCCGCCGCTTTGCCCTTTTGAACACCGCCGGTTACAGCCTCGGCCTGTTCCCGCTGGAAGAACCGCTGTCGGTTTACGGCGCAAACAACCTCGGTAAATCGGCGTCGATCAACGCCTTGCAGTTCCCGATTCTGGCGCGCATGTCGGACATGAGTTTCGGCAAATACAGCCTGGAACAATCGCGGCGCTTCTACTTCGCTTCCGACACCAGCTACATCCTCGTTGAAGTGAATCTGCCCCATGGCCCGCACGTGATCGGCGTGGTCGGTCGCGGCCCGGGCGGCGGTTTCGGTCACCAGTTCTTCGCCTATGCCGGCAAGCTCGATCTGGCGCATTACCAGAAGAACGACACCTGCCTGCGTCAGAAAGAGCTGTTCAGCAACCTTGAGAAAGAAGGCCTGAAAGCCTACGAACTCAAGCCGGACGAACTGCGTCGCTTGCTGGTGGGCGGTCATACGTCGATTCCGCTCGACCTGACTTTGATTCCGCTGCGCTCCACCAGCGAACAGAGCCTGAAGACCTTCCGTGCGCTGTTTATCAACCTGCTGCACATGCGCGAAATCACCGCGGCCAAGCTCAAGCAGTTGTTCCTCGATGCCTTCGAACACAGCCTGCGTTCCGGTAGCGTCGATTACATCGCCGCGTGTGAAGAAGCCTTCCGCGATGTGCGGCGCATGGAACAGGACTACAACTCGCTGGTCGCGGCCGGCCCGCTGGTTGAGGCCTTGGCCAACGGCGTGAAACAGCGCGACATACTGCGCGGCAAACTGCATCGCCTGTCGCCGCTGCTCGACTCGTTGCTCGGCACCTGGTCGGACTACGCCAGTGCGCGCAAAGAAGAGCTGACCATCCAGGCCGATCACTACCGTGGCGAGCAGGACAGTCTGCAAAACGATCAGCGCGGCGGCACTCAGGAACTGATGCGTCTGGAGCGGGAAATTTCCGGCATCCAGCGCTGGCTCGGCGAATTGTCGGTACTGAAGAATCGCTTCGCGCTGGTCGATGACGTCAAAGTGCTCGAGCAACAATTGCTCGCGGCCAAAGACGCGCACGACGAATTGGCCGGCGCCTTGGCGCAATCCCGTCAGTTCAGCGCCGAAGATCTGGAAGAGCGCGTGCGCGATCTGGAAAAACGCCTGAAGTCTGTGAAGCAGCAACTCGATCACGCCGACAACAACAGCTATGCCCGTCTGCGCGAAGAGTTCTCGCAGCAGGACGTCGAGCGTCTGATGCGTCTGTTCAACAGCGCCCTGTTCAGCCTGCCGCTGGGTGAACACGGCATCACCCTCGACGACGATGGCGCGTGGGTCAAATCCGTTGAGCTGATTCTCGATGGCTTCAAAGGAGAGCGCTTCGAAGTGCCGGGCTTGTCCATCGACATCTCGCACATCGAGCCGCCGGCGCTGCAAGCCTTGGCTGACCGTGCCGCGCTGCGCGATCAGAAAGAGCGTCTGGAAAAAGAACTCAAGCAACTGAAAACCCAGCAAGCCGTGGCCGCCGACCGCGCCGCGAGCAAGACCCAGACCGAAGCGCTGTACCAGCAAGTGCTGGACGCGCAGAAAGCCCTGGAAGATTTCCGTCGCACGCAGACTTTGAGCGCTGAAGAAAGCGACAAGCTCGAGCAACTGGCGCAGATGGAAGGCGCGCAGGACGAACTCAAGCGCTCCAGCGACGCGTTCACCGAGCGCGTCCAGCAACTGTCGGCCAAGCTGCAACTGGTCGGCCGTCAGATCGCTGACATGGAAGCCAAGCAACGCACCCTCGACGATGCCCTGCGTCGTCGTCAGTTGCTGCCAGCGGATCTGCCGTTCGGTACGCCGTTCATGGATCCGGTCGACGACTCGATGGACAACTTGCTACCGCTGCTCAACGACTACCAGGACAGCTGGCAAGGCCTGCTGCGCGCCGATGGCCAGATCGAAGCGCTGTACGCGCAGGTGCGCCTCAAAGGTGTGGCCAAGTTCGACAGCGAAGACGACATGGAGCGCCGCCTGTCGTTGCTGATCAACGCTTACGCGCACCGTACCGATGAAGCGCTGACGCTGGGCAAGGCCCGTCGTGCGGCAGTCACCGACATCGCCCGGACCCTGCGCAACATTCGCAGCGACTACGACAGCCTCGAGCATCAACTGGCGCTGTTCAACCGCGAGATCAACAAGCGTCAGGTGTCCAACCTGCAGAGCTTCCGCATCGTTCTCGCGCCGAACAAGGAAGCCCTCAAGCACATCGACCAGATCATCCACAGCGCCGGTCAGTACGAAGAAGGCGAAACCCTGTCGGTGTTCGACCTCAGCCAAAGTGCCGAGCAGGACAACAAGAACGAAGAGGCCAAGGAATACCTGGCGCGGCTGGTGGCGGCAAACCACAACCAGCTCGGCCTCAAGGACTTGTTCGAACTGGCCTTCGAGATCACCAAGGTCAACGGTCAGCCGGTTATCCACACCGACATCGATGGCGCCGCATCCAACGGTACAACCATGACCATCAAGGCGCTGACCAACATGTATTTGTTGCTGCACTTGATGGATCGCGATCAGGCCGGTCGCGTGCGTCTGCCGTACTACCTCGACGAGGCCGCAGACATCGACGAGAAGAACCAGGCCGCGCTGCTGGAAACCAGTCTGCAACTGGGCTTCGTGCCGATTCTGGCGAGTGTGAAGCCGCAGGTCTGCGCCAGTGTCGCGATCGACCTGGAAGGCGGCAGCGGCCCGGCGGGGATCTACATCGATGAGGCGGACTGGAAGTACATCCGTCGCCATGATGTGGTGAAGGCAACGCTGAATGTTGAAGCGGATGAGCCGGAGCTGGATGCGGTTTGATCGGCGTTAACTGAAGACAAAAAAAGGGCCGCGATCTGTTTGGATCGCGGCCCTTTTTTATGGCTTGGAGTTTGTGCTGATTTTGCGGGCCCTATCGCGAGCAGGCTCACTCCCACAGGGATTAGCGTCGAACACAATTTTTGTGTACACCGCTCATCCACTGTGGGAGCGAGCCTGCTCGCGAAGGCGTCCTGACAGACGCCACATCAGTTCCCTGATTACTTACCGAGCGAAATCTTCGGCGCCCACGTCAGCCACTCATCCTCAAACTTGTCGAACAACGGGAACGTCTGCTCAGGTCGCGCCGGGTTGCCCATGCGCTCACCGTCCGGCGTAGCGAAAGCAATCCCGCCCTGAATCGCCGTCTCCAGCGACTCGGTGCGCACCGTCAGCCCGTTGAACAAACCGATATCAAACCCGACACCACTGGTGTTCCAGAACCGGCTACCGCTGCGCACCAACGGCGCATATTTCGGCTCGATCAGAATATGTACCAACACCCGATCAGCGGTCTGCCCCAGTTCATAACCGGTGACTTTACCCACGGTAATTTCACGGTAAGTCACCGGCACACCCGGTTTCAGCGAACCACGACGGGCCGCGCTCAATACCAGACTCAGCCCCGCTTCTTGCTTGGTCACTTCCGGCGCATTGGCCAGCGCAACGAAGTTCTTCTGCGGGCCGAGGTTCTTCGCTGCCGGTTGCACTTCTATGTATTTTCCGGTCACCAGGGTTTCCAGATTTTCTGTCTTGATCAGGCCCAACTCCGGTTTGACCACCCAGAACTGACTGCCGACCCGCGCGATCTTATCCGACACTTCCGTGATGCGAGCCGTGAGGATCACCGATTGCAAGTCATCGGTCAGGTCGACACTTTCGATCTTGCCGACATCCAGCCCCTTGAAGCGAACCGGTGTGCCGCTGCGCAAACCGTCGGCACGATCAACCTTGATCGTGACTACCGCGCCCTTCTGATTGGCGTCATCGTGATTGGCGAACAGACGGAAGCGCGGAATGCGTTTCTGCAACGGCGCCTTGGCTTGCGGTGTTTCAAAGGCAATGCCGCCGGCCATCAAGGTCTGCAGCGACTCACTCTTAACTTGAATCCCGCCGGTCAAACCGCCAGTCAGCGTCACACCACTGACATTCCAGAACCGCGTCGAGGCGTTGACCAGGTTTTCGTATTCCTTCTCGATGTGTACACCGATCACCAGTTGCTTGCGGGTCTTGGAGAACTGATAGCTCTGCACCGAACCGACCTTGACCTGTTTGTACAGAATCGGACTGCCGACATCGATCGAGCCGAGGGTGTCGGTGAACAGCACCAGGTGCAGACCCGGTGAGCGCAGATCCAGCGGCGGCGCTTTTGGCCGTGCCTCGAACTCGCGTTTCGGTGCAGCGCCCTTGTCACCCGGGCGCACAGCGATGTAGTTACCTTTCACCAGCGCTTCCAGACCGGTAATGCCAGCCAGAGAAATCGAGGGTTTGACCACCCAGAACTGCGTGCCGTCGACCAGATAGTCTTCAGCCAACGGATCAAGAGTCAGCTCGGCAGTGGCGCTGTTCAGATCCGGATCGACCTTCAGCGCTTTCAGGTTGCCGACCTGAATGCCTTTGTACATCACCGGCGTACGGCCGGCCTGCAGGCCTTCGAAATCGCTGAGTTTGACCTTTACGCGAATCCCGGCAGCGGCGGCATCGAAGTCCTCATAGAGACGGAACGGCAGGCTTGGATCGGTCGGCGGACTGTCCTTGCGGTTCTCCGGCGTGGCGAAGGCGATACCACCGGCGACGATGCTGGCCAGCGATTCGCTGCGCACTTTCACGCCGGACAGGTTGGCGTCGATGCTGATGCCGCTGGCATTCCAGAAACGCGTGTGTTTGCGCACCAGTTTGGCGTAGGTCGGCTCAATGAAGACTTTCAGCTCAACAGTGCTTTGATCTTCCGAAAGCACGTAGCTTTTGATCTGGCCAACCTTGATCTGTTTGTAGAACACCGGGCTGCCACGATCCAGAGAACCGAGACGATCCGCCTTGATGGTCAGGTGCAGACCGGGCTTGGCATCAGACAGCGGCGGCTCTTCGGCCAGCGCCTTGAACTTGCGCGTCGGTTCGCCTTCGCCGGGGCTGATGGCCACGTAGTTACCGGAAACCAGGGTTTCCAGGCCGGTGATACCGGCCAGGGTTACGCTCGGTTTGACCAGCCAGAAACGCGTGCTGGTCTTGAGGTATTGCTCAACGTCTTTATTCATCTCGACGGTGGCGATGACGCCTTTGGAATTGCCCTCATCGTCGAGCTTGAGCGTCTTGACCTTACCGACTGACATGCCTTTGTACATGACCTCGGTCTTGTTGGCCTGAATGCCTTCGCCACTCTCGAAGCGGATCTGAATTTCGATCCCGGTTTCGGAGTAGGCACGCCAGCCAAGCCAGCCGCCGATGATCAGCGCGATCAGAGGCAGTACCCAAATGGCAGACCAGTTCGAGGCCGGTCGGGTTTTCGCTACGGGCAAATCAGTCATGGTCGTCGTCCGACTCCGTGTTATCCCAAATCAGTCGGGGATCGAAAGTTACTGCGGCGAGCATCGTCAGAATCACCACACTGGCGAAGGCGATGGCGCCAAGATTGGCTTCGACACTGGCAAGCCGGCCGAAGTTGACGACCGCCACCAGAATGGCGATCACAAAAATATCGAGCATCGACCAGCGGCCAATGAACTCGATGAAACGGTACATCCAGATACGCTGACGAGCAGACAACGGCTGACGTCGTTGCACTGAAAACAGCAGCAGCGCGATACCGACCAGTTTGAAGGTCGGCACCAGAATACTGGCGATAAACACCACCGCAGCAATCGGAATCATGCCGTGCTGCACCAACTGGATCACACCGGACATGATAGTGCTCGGATCACCCTGACCCAAAGAACTGACAGTCATGATTGGTAGTACGTTGGCCGGAATATAGATGATCGCTGCCGTGATCAGCAGTGCCCAGGTGCGAGTGAGGCTGTTTGGCCTGCGAGCGTGGACCAATGCACCACAGCGGGTGCAGGTTTGCTCGTCGGTGTCCGCTTCCTGCCTGTTCAACTCATGACATTCGGTACAGACCAGAATGCCCGCATCAATCGCCCGCATGAGCATCTTCCCCTGATAGCGCCTGCCAGATCTGATGCGGTGACATCACCACCTCCAGCCATACCTGCACTAATAACAAGCTAATGAAACACGCCAGGCCGAGACCGACGGTGATGGCCGCCATGTCCGCCAGTTTGACAATCGCCACCAGTACGCCCATGAGGTAGACCTCGAGCATTCCCCAGTCTTTGAGGTGGTGATAAATACGGTAAAGCAGCAAACCGTAACTGCGACCGACATCGAAGCGGATCGTTAGCAAGACGAACAACTGGCACAGCAACTTCAACAGCGGAATGGCCATGCTGCACAGGAATACGACGATCGAAACGCCCTGCATGTCCGTATTGAACAAGCCGAGCACGCCGCTCCAGACCGTATCCTGCGAAGACTGTCCGAGGATATTGAGCTGCATGATGGGTAAAAAGTTTGCCGGGATGTACAGCAGCAATGCTGCAATCACCAAGGCAAGGCTGCGCTGCACCACGTTATGGCGGTGGGCATACAACTCGTAACCGCAGCGTGGGCAGAGCGCTTTCTCGCCATGGGCAAGCGTTGGCTTGCGCATCAGCAGGTCGCACTCGTGACAGGCCACCAAGTCTTCCAGCGGTAAATCTGACAGCCCGGGGGCGTCAACCGACTCTGACATAAAGGCTCTGGCTCCGAATAAGGTGGGGCTATTCTAGTGTTCTGATTCGAAAATAACTGTGCAAATTTGTTCGCTGTCTCGAGCAAAAAACTTTTCCTGCGGGCAAAACAAAACCCCAACTGCTTTCGCAATTGGGGTTTCGGAATTTAATCTTGACGATGACCTACTCTCACATGGGGAAACCCCACACTACCATCGGCGATGCATCGTTTCACTGCTGAGTTCGGGATGGGATCAGGTGGTTCCAACGCTCTATGGTCGTCAAGAAATTCGGGTACTGAGTCGTGGCCAGATGGCCTCGCTTCAGCAAATTGGGTATGTGA
>NZ_JAMDGW010000037.1:0-108420 GCF_028656995.1 Pseudomonas sp. TNT2022 ID642
AGATCTGACAGGTGCGCAACGCTTTCAGATCAACGGTATCAACGGGACGCTGTTTTTAGCCAGGCATTTACCGACGACTCAAGGTTTGTGCAGCGTTTTTTGCCGCAAAATGTAAACCGTCACCAACACCGCACTGGTCAACATGAACCCCCGCGCCCACGGCAGTGGCACCAGGTAGCACGAGAACAGAATGCTCGCCCACATCAGCCCGATCGCGTAGACCTTGCCCTTGAGCGGTATGCCATTGCCATCGAGGTAATCGCGGATCCATGGCCCGAGCCGTGGATGCTCGACCAGCCATTGATAGAAGCGCGGAGAGCTGCGCGCGAAGCAGGCTGCGGCGAGCAGAAGGAAAGGGGTGGTGGGCAGGACGGGCAGGAAAATCCCGATCACCCCCAATGCCACGCTGAGCCAGCCGATGGCCAGCAGGATGTAGCGCAACATCAGGGGGCGGTTGCCTATGGGGTTGTCCATAGGCCGGATCTTAGTGGTGACGTGGCTTGAGGATCGCCGGTTTTTCGTCGGGCGCCTGGCACAGCAGGTACAGCGCGGTCAGGGCTTCCGGGATCTGTACGATCATGTCGTCCATCAGGTTGGCGTCTTTGGCGATGTCTTCGAATTCTGGCTGTTCGTCGAACAGGCCCGAACCGACCATGATCGGCAGGAGCATTTCGCTGACTTCTTCTTCGGCGGTTTCGAACCAGGCTGCTTCACGCAGGAATACGCCTTCCATGAAACCGATGCACCAGCCGCGCAGTTCGGAATCGTCCGGCTCGTCGCCCAGATCCAGTTCGCATGGCAGTTCGAATTCTTCATCCGAAGCCAGTTGACGGGCGATGTGTGCCTTGAGGCCGATCAGGGTGGCTTCGATCTCTTCGCGCTGGGCGTCGCTGCTGTAATGCGGCTCTTCGGCGAACAGGGCGTCGATCCACTCACGCTCCGGTACGTCTTCAGCGCAGATCGACAGCGCGGTCAGGTAGCCGTGAGCGGCCACGTAATCCAGCGCCTCGTCATGCAGCTCGTCGGCGTCGAGGAAAACTTGCAGGCGGGTCAGTTGCTCAGCGAAGGACATTACGGGGCTACCTTGGGGAATAAACAATGCGGGAATTCTAGGCCTTCTTGCGCGCTCAAGCCAGCCGCAAGGCAGATTTGCCCCGCCGTGCCTTGCATATCTCCTGTAGGAGCTGCCGAAGGCTGCGATCTTTTGCTGTTGATCCGTTAAAGCAAGATCAAAAGATCGCAGCCTTCGGCAGCTCCTACAGAGGTATCAGAGATTGTATCGACGGGTGTCGCCCTGTGCAGGTTAGGCCTCGGGTATACTGCCGCGTTTTGCGATCCCTGCCCGCATTGCGCGTGTCACGTAATGCGTTCTTACGTTTTGTTTAAGCAGCCCCGGCTGTTCTGAACCAGCCTGCGCAGGGATGTATCGGTAGATTTTTGGAGTTTTTATGCTCGAACAGGCTCAACGCGTCCTCAAGGACATCTTCGGCTACGACAGTTTCCGTGGCCGTCAGGGTGCAATCATTGAGCGCGTGGCCAGTGGCGGTGATGCGCTGGTGCTGATGCCTACCGGTGGCGGCAAGTCCCTGTGCTTTCAGGTGCCGGCGCTGTTGCGCGATGGCCTGGCGGTGGTGGTATCGCCGCTGATCGCGCTGATGGACGATCAGGTCGCCACCCTCGAAGAGCTCGGTGTGGCCGCCGCCGCGCTGAACTCCACCTTGAGCGCCGAGCAGCAGCGTGACCTCGCAGCGCGAATCAAGCGTGGTGAAGTGAAGATGTTGTATCTGGCGCCCGAGCGTCTGGTGCAGCCGCGCATGCTGTCGTTCCTGCAAGGCCTGAACATTGCGTTGTTCGCCATCGACGAAGCGCACTGCGTGTCGCAGTGGGGCCACGACTTCCGGCCGGAATACCTGCAACTGGGCCAGTTGGCCGAGCTATTCCCCGACGTACCGCGCATCGCGCTCACCGCCACCGCCGACAAGCGTACTCGCGAAGAAATCGTCACCCGCCTGCATCTGCAGAATGCCGAGCGCTTCCTGTCGAGCTTCGATCGCCCGAACATCTTTTACCGCATCGTGCCCAAAGAGCAGCCACGCAAGCAGTTGCTGGCGTTCCTCGCCGAGCGGCGCAGCGATGCCGGCATCGTTTATTGCCTGTCGCGCAAGAAAGTCGAAGAAGTCGCAACGTTTTTGAGCGAGCAGGGCTTCCCGGCGCTGCCGTATCACGCCGGTTTGCCCAATGAGCTACGTGCCTTCAACCAGAAGCGCTTCCTCAACGAGGAAGGCCTGATCATGGTCGCCACCGTGGCGTTCGGCATGGGCATCGACAAGCCCAACGTGCGCTTCGTCGCGCACCTTGATCTGCCGAAATCCCTTGAGGCGTACTACCAGGAAACCGGGCGCGGCGGCCGTGACGGCCTGCCAGCGGATGCGTGGATGGCCTACGGTCTGCAAGACGTGGTGATGCTCAAGCAAATGTTGCAGAACTCTGAAGGCGACGAGCGGCACAAGCGTCTGGAGCAACACAAGCTCGACGCCATGCTGTCGCTCTGCGAAGAAACCCGCTGCCGTCGCCAGACCCTGCTGGCGTACTTCGATGAAGACATGCCCGAGCCGTGCGGTCATTGCGACAACTGTGTCGATGGCGTGCAGACTTGGGACGCCACCGAGCCTGCACGTCAGGCGTTGTCGGCGATTTTCCGTACCGGCCAGCGTTATGGCGTCGGTCATCTGGTCGACGTGCTGCTGGGCAAGGACAACGAAAAAGTCCGCAGTTTTGGCCATCAGCATCTGTCGGTGTACGGCGTTGGCAAGGCACTGAGCGAGAGCGAGTGGCGCTCGCTGTTCCGTCAACTGGTCGCGCGCGGTCTGGCGGATGTCGACCACGAAGGCTATGGCGGCCTGCGTCTGAATGACAGCTGCCGGCCGTTGCTCAAGGGTGAAGTCACGCTGGAGTTGCGCCGCGATCTCAAACCGCAGGTTACCGCCAAAACCGCCAGCAAGAGCCCGGCCAGCCAACTGGTGCGCGGCGAAGAGCGCGAACAGTGGGAAGCCCTGCGCGCGCTGCGCCGCAAATTGGCTGAAGAACATGGCGTGCCGCCGTACGTCATCTTCCCCGATTCGACGTTGCTGGAAATGCTCCGTAGCCAGCCGACCTCGCTGGCGGAAATGGCCCGGGTCAGCGGCGTCGGTGCGCGCAAGCTGGAACGCTATGGCGATGCCTTCCTCGAAGTGCTCGGCGGCGAGGTCGAGGCGCCGAAAGCGGTGGCCGATGTGCGCCACGAACTGATTACCCTGGCACGTGCAGGCATGACCCCGTTGCAGATCGCTGGTCAGTTGCAGTGCTCGGAGAAGAACGTCTACACCATGCTCGCCGAGGCGATCGGCAAGCAGCAACTGTCGCTGGAACAGGCGCTGGATTTGCCTGAAGAATTGATGGGCGAAGTGCAGGACGCGTTCCTCGATGGCGAAGGCGAGTTGCCGTCGGTCGCCGAAGTGGCGGAGCTGTTTGCCGGACGTGTACCGGAGGGCGTGCTTTATTGCGTGCGGGCTGCGTTGCAATCGGAATTCGAGATGTAATTTGGCCGTACCCCTCATCGGAACGCCGCCCGCCCAGCCCTCTCCCAAAGGGAGAGGGGGCCGACCGAGGCGTCTGAGGTTTGACATCGACCTGAAAGAACCAGTCGATTATGGATTCGGTAAAGCAGGATCAAGTCGGCGTAATCCTGAAGCATCCCCCATTCAGTCCCCTCTCCCTCTGGGAGAGGGCTAGGGTGAGGGCCTGCCAATTCTGGATTCAGCAAAGCAGTCCCAAGTCGCTGAATATCTAAAGCATCCCCATTCAGTCCCCTCTCCCTCTGGGAGAGGGCTAGGGTGAGGGCCTGCCAATTCTGGATTCAGCAAAGCACTCCCAAGTCGCCGAATATCTAAAGCATCCCCATTCATTCCCCTCTCCCTCCGGGCGGTCCGACGTTTCGGGAGGGTTAGGGTGAGGGGCTTCAAGATGTAACGATTCAGTACAGACCACCACTTGCCTATAACTGCAGCTCATGCTTAGCTGGCTAATAATTAGATTTTCTTTATTTTCAGTCTAACCGTGAGTGTTTTATGCCGTTAACCGATCAACACCGCTTTGGCATGCAACTGGCCCAGATGTCCCGTGGCTGGCGTGCCGAACTGGACCGCCGGCTGGCCGGGCTGGGTCTGTCCCAGGCGCGCTGGCTGGTGCTGCTGCATCTGGCGCGTTTCGAAGAAGCGCCGACCCAACGTGAATTGGCGCAGAGCGTTGGCGTCGAGGGCCCGACCCTCGCACGCTTGCTCGATAGTCTGGAAAGCCAGGGCCTGGTGCAACGCCAGTCCGTGATGGAAGACCGCCGGGCGAAAAAGATCGTCCTCTGCGCGCCGGCGCTGCCGCTGATCGAACAAATCGAAACCATTGCCACGCAACTGCGTCACGAATTGTTCGCAGGCGTCGACGAAGCGGATTTAAAGGTGTGCATGCGAGTTCACGGGCACATTCTGGGCAACCTGGAAAAATCTTGAGGCACATCCACGTGCCGTATCTTTGAGAGATCGCGCTGAGCCGACTATAAGAACTACTGGGCAATATCGTGTTCGTACCGGATGTGCGAACGCATAGAAGTCGGTTTTGCTTATTTAAGGGATGCTCATGCTCGCAAGTCGGCACGTGGTACTGCGCGGTGGCGCCAAATGGTTGCTGGTCGCCGGTGTTTTCAGCTATTCGGCCTGGTCGATGGCTTTGGGGCTGGGAGAGATCACCGTTCATTCAGGCCTCAATCAGCCGCTCAAGGCTGACATCGCGTTGGTCGATGTCGGCGGGCTGACGCAAAACGATCTGTCGGTACGCCTGGCCACGGCGGATGAGTTCGCCGAGGCCAGGGTCGAGCGGGTGTTCTTCCTCAACGACCTCAAGTTCATTCCGATCCTGCATGGCAATCGTCAGATGATCCGGGTGACGTCCAGCAAACCGGTCAACGAACCCTTTCTGAATTTCCTCGTACAGCTCAATCAGCCCAACGGCCGTTTGCTGCGTGAATACACGGTGTTGATCGATCCACCGGGTTCGCCGGGTATCGTGCCGGCCACCGATGAACCGGATCCGCGCGCGCAATCCTCCGCGTTTCCCACTGTCGAGCCTGCTGTGGCGTTGCCACAGGCGCCTCAAGCCAAGCGCGATACCGCGCCAGCACCCACGCCGGCAAATTCGGCCGCCAACGATGCGCTAGCCGAACAATTGGCGGCGAGCGTTCTGCTCAGTCAGCAACAGCAGAAGACCATCGATGAACTGAACGCAAAACTGCAGACACAGAATGTGCAGATTGCCGATGGCAAGCAGCAGATCACTGACCTGCAAACGCGCCTGGTCGAACTTCAGCAAGCGCCACCGACTGTGGTGGCACCTGCTCCGGCACCGATTGTGCCGCCGGTTGAATCCAGCGATGACGCTATGAACTGGCCATTGCTCGGTGGTTTGTTGCTGTTGCTGGGGGCACTGGCCGGGTTGTTCGTCCACCGTCGCCGGCAACAACAGATACCCACCGACGAGCCGTTGCCGCTGTTGCCGCTGGATAATGAGCCGGACGTAGCTGAAGCCGCAAACGCAGAACCCGTCAGATCTCATGCTTCAGACCAACACCGCGAAGAACCGGCGGCAGGCGATGTGCTGGAGGCGGTGGGGATCTATCTGGCCTATGGCCGACTGGGCGAAGCGGCGGGTTTGCTGCGCGATGCCTTGCACAAGGAGCCGGAGCGCAGCGATATCGGTTTGCAGTTGCTTGAAGTGCTGGGACGCCAGGGTGACAGCGCTGCGTATGAACAACAGGAAGGCCATTTGCGTGAGCAGGGCGTGGATACCCAGACTTTGCAGGATGTTCGCGCCCGACATCCGAAGCTGGTGGGGGCCGCGCTGCCGCCGGTTATTGCGGCGCCCCCCATTGTTGCTGCGCCACCGGCGCCGGAAGATGATTTCGAGTTGAATCTTGGCGAGTTGTCGATGGATTCCAGTTGGGATCTGGAGGACAGTCGCCCGGCCACGGCTGAACCTTCGGCGCAAACCTCGGCCCTCGGTTCCGGCCTGCAAGTACTGCCGCAGGATTTCGAGTTGCCACTGGCGGCCAGTGAGGACGCGGAACTCGAGTGGATTCCTGAGCCGGACGCCGAGCCGCTGGATGAAGATTTTCTCAATGAGTTTGCTGATCCCGAGCCGTCACTGGCGCTGCAACCTCTGGATTTGCAGGCACCAGAGCCAGTACACGACGAAAATTCCGGAAAGCTCGAACAGGCTCAGACGTGCATTGACGACGGTGACATCGACAGCGCGATTGCGTTGCTCAATGAATTGCTCAAAGAGGGCGATGAACCTTTGAAGCAAACGGCGCGGACGTTGCTGGCGGGAATTCGCTGAAGCCTCCGATCCGATTTGCGGTTGAGCTGATACCGCCTTCGCGAGCAGCCTCGCTCCCACAATTGGAATGCGTTCCCCTGTGGGAGCGAGCCTGCTCGCGAAGGCGGATTGTCAGGCGACCTGATCAGAAGGTCTGTCCAAGGTTCAGATAAACCGCCTGCTCATTCGCATCGTTCAAGCCATAACTGAAATTCAACGGCCCCAGCGGCGTGTCAAAACCGATAAACACGCTCGCGGCGTTGATGTAGCCACTGTCGAACTCATTGTCGTTGTTCCAAGCCCGTCCACGCTCCAGCGAGGCGCCGGCATACAGCGGGAAATCCAGCGGCAGATACGAACGCGGCGTCAACCGGCGGTAGTACACCGCGCGCATCAGGCTGATGTTCTGTCCGGAAATCGCGTCTTCACGGAAACCCGAGAGCTGCCGCGCACCGCCGAGCAGGAAACTCGATGTCACCACGTTGGCGTCGTTGAGCGTGCGCCCGTAGCGCCCGCCGAGAATCAGCGTATCCGGGCCACGGCTCATGGCTTTGTCGATTTTCAGGTCCCACTGTCGATAACGCGTGTCCGACCCCAGCCCCGGTTCGAACTGCATCAGCGTCAGGCTGACGTCCTTGCCTTCGTGAGGGAAGTACACATTGTCCAGCGAGTCGTACGAATACTTCAGCGCGTAGAAACCTTCGTTGAAATTCTCACTCGGCAGATCCTGATCGCCAATCCGCACATCGGCCTTGCCCCAGGCCTCGCCGACACCGAAACGCACCTCGCCGTTGTTGCCGATCTGGCGGCCGAAGTTGAGGCCGAAACCGTAGCGCTCGACGCGGTACTGCGCGATCGGATCGTTGTCGAGCACCGCTTCAACGTTCTGCGCCTCGAACGAGGCGTACGGTGCGACGAAGTAACGCGAGCCGACGTCCAGCGGTTGATAGAACTCGGTGTACAGCTCTTGTTTATCGCCAATCTGCGCACGGGTCAGCCATTCCGCGCCGAGGCGGTTGATGCCGTTGATGCGATAGCTGGCACCGAGGTTGAAGGCGCTGTCGCCACGCATGTCGTCGGACAGGTTGAGGCCGACCCGCAAGTAATCGGTGCCGCTGCGCTTGCCCCGAGCACTGATCACCAAGGTGTGATCCTCGCCCTTGTGCACCACGCGGTATTGCACCTGCTCGAAGTAGTCGAGGCCATACAAGGTGCCCATGTCCGAATGCAGGCGCCCCAGATCCAGTGGCTCGCCGATGTGCTGGCGGATGTAATAGCGAATGACATCGTCGTCGACCTTCGAGTCGTTCTCGACGCGGATCGCGGTGATGATCGGCGTACGCTGCCCCGGTGAGCGCGCGGCGTTCAGTTCGGCGTCCTGAGACTCGTCGGGTTTGAGCTGCGCGAGGCGCGCGTCGAGGATTCGGGTCGCCCGGTAACCGGCGTCGATCATCTCCTGAGCCTTGCCGAAATCAGTGACACCGAACGCCGCCAGCGCGGGCTGAATCAGCACATCGGAGGGTTTCAGCGCAGCCAGTTGTTCTTCGGAGTTACTGCGGGTCATCAGGGTGATCGACTGGTTCAGCACATCGACTACGGTGGTCAGTTGTTTGCGATTGCGCAGCGGTGTGCCGATATCGACGACGATGGCCACGTCGACGCCCATTTCCCGCGCGACATCGAGGGGGATGTTGTCGGTCATGCCGCCGTCCACCAACAGCCGGCCGTCGAGTTCGACCGGGGCGAACACCGCCGGGATCGACATGCTGGCGCGGATCACCTGAGGCAAATGACCTTTGCGGAACACCACTTTTTCGCCATTGGAAATATCAGTGGCAACGGCGCGGAACGGGATTGGCAGTTTGTCGAAATCCCGGGTGTCGCTGGTATGCGCCAACAGACTTTCCAGCAGTAGGGCGAGGTTCTGGCCCTGAATCACGCCCAGTGGCAGGCCGAGACTGCCGTCGTCGCGGAAGCTGAGTTTCTGTTTGACCAGGAAGTCGCGGTCATCCTGCTTGCGCCGAAACGGCACGTCTTCACGCGGTGGGGCGTCGGACAGCGCGGCTTGCCAGTCGATGTTCAGCGCGAGTTTTTCCAGCTCATCGATCTTGTAACCCGAGGCGTACAGGCCACCGACCACCGCGCCCATGCTGGTGCCGGCGATCGCATCGATCTTGATGCCTTGCTCTTCCAGCGCCTTGAGCACGCCGATATGCGCCAGCCCGCGCGCGGCACCGCCGGACAGCACCAGGCCGACTTTCGGTCGTGACGCCTCACTGGCATGGACAAGCAGAGGAAGGAAACCAAGCAGCAGGCAGAACAGCAGACGGCGCATTGTGAGTCTCGGGGCAAGCGTTAAAGCCGGCTATTATAGCGGCGCCCTCTGTCTCAGGAGTTTCAGCGAACATGACTGTCGCAAAAGCAGAAGTTGTCATCACCTATTGCACCCAATGCCAATGGCTGCTGCGCGCCGCATGGCTGGCGCAGGAACTGCTCAGCACCTTCGGCGATGACCTCGGCAAAGTCTCGTTGGTGCCGGGCACCGGCGGGGTATTTCACATCACCTGCGCCGGCGTGCAGATCTGGGAACGCAAGGCCGACGGTGGTTTTCCCGAGGCCAAGGTGTTGAAACAGCGGGTTCGCGATCAGATTGATCCTGAGCGCGACCTCGGCCATAACGACCGCACTCAGTGAGACGCGGCCTCGGCGGCGACGGTTTTCTTGTCGGCGCTGCCGGACATCCGCGCGGAAACGACGATGGCGATGATGATCAGTGCGCCGCCCATCAACATCCGTAGGGTCGGGTTTTCGTTGAACAGCAGCCAGGCGATGGTAATGCCGTAAACCGGCTCCATGGCAAACACCACCGCCGCCGTGCGTGCTTTGATCACCGCCAGACTGGCGACGAACAGGCTATGAGCGACGCCGGTGCAGAACACCCCGAGCAAGCCGATCCACAACCAGTCCAGTGCCCGCACTTCACTGAGTTGCGGCGCCGCAACCGGCAGCAGACACAGCGCCACCACGACGTTTTGACACAACGCCGCCTGCACCGCCGGGATGCGCCCGGAGCTGGCGCGGTTGGTCAGTGACAGCAGCGAGAACAGCAGGCCCGACAACACTGCCCAGAGCAGGCCGGTGGTTGCGCCGCTGGCCAGATCGAACGCCGGGGTGACCAGCACCAGACCAACCGTCACCAAGACGACGAGGATGATTTCATTGGCGCGGATGCGTTCGCGGAAAATCAGCCCTTCAAGAATCACCGTGAAGGCCGGGAAACTGGCAAAGCCCAATGTTGCGATGGCGACGCCAGCAACTTTCACCGAAACAAAGAAGCTCACCCAATGCCCGGCCAGCAGCACGCCACTGAGGGCGAGGCGGCGCCAGTCTACGGCCTGCAGTTTCTGCCAGCCGTGCTGGCTGGCGAAACGAGCGAAGAACGCCAGGGCGAGCACGGCGAAAGCTGCGCGACCGAAGACGATCACGGCGGGGGACGCGGCAGCGAGTTTGCCGAACACACCGGTCAGGCCAAACATCAAAGCGCCTATATGCAGAGCGCCAAGGGCGGTACGCGGAGTCATTGCAATCCTTAATCCAGACACGGTTTCTTGTGATGATCGTCCCCATGCTCTGCGTGGGAATGCCTCTAGGGACGCTCTGCGTCCAGTGACGCGGAGCGTCACGGGCTACATTCCCACGCGGAGCGCGGGAACGATCAATTAGTCCATTGAACCGCGTCTCGGCCTACAAGTCTGTCGGCAGACTATCGTCTTTTGTCGCAGGAATCGCGCCGAAGCTGGCCGGGTGATGCACCGAACTCACGTAGGACGGCAGCCGAGAAGGCACTCTGCGAGCTGTAGCCGACGCGACTGGCAACTTCGCCGATCGGCAGGGCTGTGTCGCGTAGCAGTTGTACTGCCAGATGCAGGCGCCGACTGCGGATGTAATCCATCGGCGTCTGCCCGCATTCGGCCATGAACCGCGCATGCAGGCGCGCACTGGACAACCCGGCCACGCGCGCCAGATCGGCGACTTGCAGCGGATAAGCGGCGTTTTGCTCGATGTGCGCATCCAGCGCGGCGTAGGGCAGGCGACGCGCAACGAGTTCGCCAGGTTGCGCGTGATTGAGACTGGCCAGCAGCAACACCGCGCCTTGTTGCGCGATCAACGGATCGCTGACCGGACTGTTCGCCAGCCAGTTGACCAACTGGCTTTGCCCCGCATCGAGTGACAGTCGCGCCGGCAGGTCGAGCAAGCGTTGGCTGGCCTCGGCGTGCTCGCCCAGCGAGTCCTTCACCCATTGCCCCTCAGGGATGTCGAGGACCAGACAGCGGCTACCATCGGGGCTGCCGCAGGCATGATGAGCACCGGACGGGACCACCACAAAACTTTGCTGGCGCACCTGACTGCCACAACCCTCGACCTCGAAATCCAGCGCACCGGACAACCCGAACACCAATTGCGCGTGGTCGTGGCTGTGGACGATCAGGTCGTGGGTGTACTGACGCAGGGTGAGGATCGGTCGCATGGCAGGTTGTCTCCGAAGTGATCGCCAGTCTACACCGGCGCACGCGGAATGCGTTGTCACACGACTGACTCACGCTTGTCATGGTCGATTAACCAGACAAGCGCACTCTGGCGAAAACATCGCAGAGGGTTGCCCATGACCAGCGCCGAGCTCGCCAGACCCAGTCGCAAACAACGGGTGCGAACCCTGTGGATCTCCGACGTGCATCTGGGCACGCGCGATTGCCAGGCCGAGCACTTGTCGCAATTTCTCAAGGGCTACCATGCCGACAAGATTTATTTGGTCGGCGACATCATTGACGGCTGGAAACTGCGCGGCGGCATGTACTGGCCGCAGGCGCATACCAACGTGATCCGGCGTTTGCTGACCATGAGCAAGCGCGGCACCGAGGTGATTTACGTCACCGGTAACCACGACGAATTCCTGCGGCGGTATTCGAAGCTGATTCTGGGCAATATCCAACTGGTCGACGAGGCGGTGCATGTCACCGCAGACGGGCGGCATCTGCTGGTGATTCACGGCGATCAGTTCGATGTGATCACCCGTTATCACCGCTGGCTGGCCTTCCTCGGCGATTCCGCTTACGAATTCACCCTGACCCTCAATCGCTGGCTCAACCATTGGCGTGCGCGCTATGGCTACGGCTATTGGTCGTTGTCGGCGTACCTGAAGCACAAGGTGAAAACCGCGGTGAGTTTCATCAGCGACTTTGAAGAAGCCATCGCCCATGAATGCGTGAAGCGCGAGTTGCATGGCGTGGTGTGCGGGCACATTCACCACGCCGAGATCCGCAAGGTGGGGGAGGTGGATTACCTCAATTGCGGCGATTGGGTGGAGTCGTGCACGGCGCTGATCGAGCATTGGGACGGCACGATCGAGCTGTATCGGCTGGCGGATGCGCAGGCGCGTGAGGCAGAACTCAAGGCTGCCAAAGTCGCAGAACTCGCCTGAAAAGCAAAGATCGCAGCCTTCGGCAGCTCCTGCATGTGACCTGTGTAGGAGCTGCCGAAGGCTGCGATCTTTTGATCTTAGGCCGGGCTGTGTTCCTCCATCGCCGCCTTGTAAATCGAGTTCTTCGGCTGCGCAAACAACCGCTCCATCATCGGCTCAAAGAAGCTCAACGGCAGCGTGTCATAGTCAGGATCAAACGCCGCCGCATCGTATTTGGCACAGAACTCGGCAGTCGCTTGATACTGCGGATGACCGGCGAACTGCTCGCGCAGATGCCGATCCATACCCAGATGATGAAAGAAGTAGTAACCCTGAAATACCCCATGCTTCTCG
Organism: Pseudomonas sp. TNT2022 ID642; assembly: GCF_028656995.1. NCBI lineage: Bacteria > Pseudomonadati > Pseudomonadota > Gammaproteobacteria > Pseudomonadales > Pseudomonadaceae > Pseudomonas > Pseudomonas sp. TNT2022 ID642. The sequence continues at coordinate 12,215 of NZ_JAMDGW010000037.1, forward strand.
ACCATCCACAAATTTTCGGCACTGACGAACGGCTTGAGAATTGCCGCAGCAATGTCCGGATGGTTGTACGAACCCAAGGTGTCGCCAATGTCATGCAGCAAGGCGCAGACCACGTATTCCTCGTCGCGACCATCACGAAACGCACGGGTGGCGGTTTGCAGCGAGTGGGTCAGGCGATCCACCGGAAAGCCGCCGAAGTCGCCTTCGAGCAATTTCAGGTGCGTCAGGATCCGTGAGGGCAATTGTTTGGCGTAGGCACTGAAGTCAGCGGCGATGATCGCCCAGTCTTCCTGCGTGCCGTCCTTCATATGGGTGAAGCGGGCATTGGCATTCATTGGCTGACCCTCATTCAGAACGCCACGCGACCCAGAATCATGTCGCGGTACATGACGAAGTCGCCGAGCAGGCTGTACAGCGGATGCTGGAAAGTCGCCGGTCGGTTCTTTTCAAAGAAGAAGTGCCCGATCCAGGCGAAGCTGTAACCGGCCAGCGGCAAGGCCAATAACAGCAGCCAGGCACCCTTGGCGAGGGTCATCGCCAGAATGAAAATCACCAGCGTGGTGCCGATGAAATGCAGGCGCCGGCAGGTGCTGTTGCTGTGTTCGCTGAGGTAGTACGGATAGAACTCAGCGAAGCTGTTGAAATGCTTGATGTTTTCCACGACCGCGTTCTCTGTGGTTATTGTTCTGGCGACGAGTTGTTCTGCGGGTAGCTTATTTGAGTCTAGAGTGATCATTGGCGTGGGCCAGTGACAATCGGCGCCACTTTAGTATCCTTGGCAAATCAGGCCGTAGCATGCGGCCCCTCATGTAAAAGAAAAACGCCATGAGCGAACGAACGACTTCTGCAAGCTGGGCGATGGGGATTGTCAAAGCATTGGAGATGGACGGCCTGGATTGCCGGGTTCTGTTCAAGCAACTGGGGCTCGATTACACGGCTCTGGATGATCCGGATGCACGCTTCCCGCAAGATTCCATGACCCGCCTGTGGCAACGGGCGGTCGAGCTGTCCGGCAATCCGGCGATCGGCCTGAACATGGGTAAAGTGGTGCGCCCGGCGTCGTTTCATGTCGCCGGCTATGCACTGATGTCGAGCAATACGCTGGCCGAAGGCTTCCAGCGGCTGGTGCGTTATCAGCGCATCATCGCCGAGAGCGCCGACCTGAGTTTCCGTCTGCTCGATGAAGGTTATGCGCTGATTCTGACCGTGCACGGTGATCATCTGCCGCCGACCCGGCAAAGCGCCGAAGCCTCGCTGGCCTGTGCGCTGGGCCTGTGCGGCTGGTTGACCGGGCGCACCCTGCATCCGGTCAAAGTGCTGGTGCAGGGTGATCAGCCGGAAAATCTGGAACCCTACAAACAAGCCTTCCACGCGCCATTGGTGTTCAACGCGCCGTACGATGCGCTGATCTTCGAGCGTGCCGACATGGAAGCGCCGCTGCCCACCGCCAACGAAGCGATGGCGCTGCTGCATGACCGCTTTGCCGGGGAATACCTGGCGCGGTTTTCCGAAAGTCGCGTGACCCACAAGGCGCGGCAGGTGTTGTGCCGTTTGCTGCCGCAAGGTGAACCGAAGCGCGATACCGTGGCGCAAACCCTGCATTTATCGCAGCGTACCTTGCAGCGGCGCTTGCAGGAGGAGGGCACCAGTTTTCAACAGTTGCTCGACGACACCCGCCGCGAACTGGCCGAGCAGTATCTGGCGCAACCGAGCATGACCTTGCTGGAGATTGCCTATCTGTTGGGCTTTGCCGATCCGAGCAATTTCTTCCGCGCGTTCCGCCGCTGGTTCGACACCACGCCCGGCGATTACCGGACGCGGTTGTTGCAGGCGCCGAGCGCGGTCAGTGACGCCAAAAGGCCGGAATACACAGTACAAACACCGTAATGATCTCCAGTCGGCCGAGCAGCATACCGAACGACAGAATCCATTTGGCCGCGTCCGGCAGAGTGGCGAAGTTACCCGCCGGGCCAATGGTTTCGCCCAGGCCCGGGCCAACGCCGGACACGGTGCTGGCGGCGCCGGTCAGTGCGGTCATCCAGTCGACGCCGAGCAGCGACAGGAGCAGGGCGATCACGCAGATGGTGATGGCGAAGAAGAACGAAAAGGTCAGAATCGAACGGACGATCTCTTCGTCGAGGCGGTGACCGTTGTACTTCTGCTTGATCACTGCGCGCGGGTGAATCAGCTGATTAAGGTTGGCCTTGAGCAGGATGTAGGCGACCTGAAAACGGAAAATCTTGATCCCGCCCGCCGTCGACCCGGAACAGCCACCGACAAAGCCCAGATAGAAAAACAGCATCAGCGAGAAGTTGCCCCACAGGCTGTAGTCGCCGAGGGCAAAACCGGTCGTTGTGACCACCGACGTCACGTTCAGCGCCACGTGGCGTAGCGCCTCCAGCCAATGCAGTTTGGTCGTCCACCAATACCAGGTGCCGAGCACCAGCCAGGTCACCAGCAACATCGCCAGCAATCCCTGCACCTGCTGATCCTTGATCAACGCCCTGCGATTGCCGCGCAGCGTCGCCACGTACAGGGTGAACGGCAGGCTGCCGAGGATCATGATCACGATCGCGACCCAGTGCACCGCCGGTTGTGTCCACTTGGCCAGCGACTGGTCGGAGGTCGAGAACCCGCCAGTGGAAATCGCCGACATCGCGTGGTTGATCGCGTCGAACGGGCTCATCCCGGCCCACCAGAACGCCAGGCTGCCGAGGATGGTGATGCCGACGTAAGCCGCCACGATCAGTCGCGCCACCATGTGCGAGCGCGGCATGACCTTTTCCGAACGGTCGGAGGATTCGGTCTGGAACAGGCGCATGCCACCGATGCGCAGCAGCGGCAGAATCGCTACCGCCATACCGATAAAGCCGATGCCGCCGATCCAGTGCAGTAACGAGCGCCACATCAGGATCCCGGGGGACATGTTGTCGAGGCCATTGAGCACGGTCGAGCCGGTCGCGGTAATGCCCGACATGCTTTCGAAAAACGAGTCGGTGTAGCTGATGTGCTGGGTCAGCAGAAACGGCAGCGCGGCAAAGATGCACACCACCAGCCAACTGCTGACCGTCAGCAGATACATGTCACGTGGGCGCAGGTGAATGTGTTCCGGTCGACCGGGAATCACCAGCGCAAGGCCGGCGACGAAAGTGATCATGCTCGCCCAGAGGAACGACGGCAGGTCGCTGGTGCGCTCGAAAATCACCAGCGTGGCCATGGGCACAACCATGGCCACGGCCAGGGTGATCAGGAAGATGCCGATGATGAAACCAATGATCCGTAAGGTCGGCAACGCCATGAAGTCCGCTCGGGCTGATGTGGGAAGGGCGCCATTCTACCCGTGGGACAGGGCATGTAAACCGGCATCCTGTAGGCAGAAGAAGCTAGAATAGCCGCACATTTTTCTCAGGAGGTGGCCGATGCAGGCTCTCGACGCGTTGCTCAACCGTGTTTCCGTTCCACGACTGGTCGAACCGGCCCCCACTGCCGAGCAGCGCGAAGCCCTGTTTGGCGCAGCGTTGCGGGCGCCGGATCACGGACATTTGCAGCCGTATCGCTTTCTGACTGTCGAAGGTGCGGCACGCGAGCAAATGGGCGAGTTGCTGGCCGAGGCTGCGCAGCAGCAGGAAGGCGAAGTCACCGAAGCGATGATCGACAAGGCACGCAACGGCCCGCTGCGGGCGCCGCTGGTGGTTGTGGTGATCGCTAAATTGCAGGAGCACGTTAAATATCCGAAGGCCGAACAGTTGCTGGCGGCCGGGTGTGCGGCGCACGGGATTTTGCTGGCGGCGTATGCGCAGGGGATTGGTGCGGTTTGGCGTACGGGGGATTTGGCTTATTCGCAGCATGTGGCCAAAGGTTTGGGCTTGGTTGAGGGTGAAGAAGTGATCGCGTTTCTTTACCTTGGCACGCCGCAGAAAGAGCCTCGCGTAGCTGAGAAGGTCGACCTGACCGAGTTCGTCAGCGCTTGGCCTGGTAAAGCCTGAAGATCAAAAGCCCCTCACCCTAACCCTCCCGAAACGTCGGACCGCCCGTAGGGAGAGGGGACTGATTGGGGGATGCTGTAGAGGTACGCCGACCTGAACGCTCTTCGCTGAATCCAGAACCGGCTTCGGTTTAAGTTGATTTCGCGGAATCCAGAATCGAATTCGGTTTGAGTTGATTTCGTGGAATCCAGAACCGGCTTCGGTTTAAGTCGAATTCAAAGTTGATTCGGCTTCCGAATCCATAATCGACTCGGTTCTTCAGGTCGATGTATGACGCAAGACACCTCGGTCGGCTCCCTCTCCCTCCGGGAGAGGGCTGGGGTGAGGGGCTTTTCTGGGGTGAGGGTGGCTTTTAGGGTTGGACGACGGCGCCGGGTACAAGCGGCAATTCCAGACTGGCAATAAACCCACCCTGCGGATGATTGGCCAACGTCAAACTCCCACCATGGCGCTCCGCCGCCCTTCTTGCAATCGCCAGGCCCAAGCCATGTCCGGCCGCCGTCTGCCCCGGCGCCCGGTAAAACGGTTCGCCCAGCTGACTCAAATGTTCGGCCTGCACCCCCGGCCCATGGTCGCGCACGCTGACGATGATTTTTTCACCCTGACGCGAAGCCTGCATTTCAATCGCCTGACCTTCAGGGTTGAAGCGCTGGGCATTGCGCAGCAGATTATCGACGGCACGCTCGATCATGGTTGGCCAACCTTTCAGGTTCAACTGCGGTTCGGCATCGAGACGAACAATCTGCTCGGGTGAACCGAGTTTTGCATCCTTCTGCAACGTGCCGAGCAGCGCATTCAAATCCACGTCTTCAGCACTGGCATTGTCCGCATCAACCCGTGCCAACACCAGAATTTCACTGATCAACGCTTCCAGCCGATCACACTCGCGGGTCAGCCGTGGCCAGAGTTTCTCGCGTTCTTCGGGGTTGGCCCGCTCTGCCAGTGCCAAGGCAATGCGCAACCGTGCCAATGGTGAGCGCAATTCATGGGAGACGTCGCGCAGCAACTGACGCTGGCTGCCAATCAGGCTTTGCAGGCGTGCGCCCATGCGGTTGAAGTCGGTGGCCAATACGCCGAACTCGTCGCGACGGTTGGCCAGTTTCGCCAGGCTGTTCTGTTGATAGGTGGTTTGTCCGAGGTCATGCACCGCGCCTCGCAAACGGCTGAGCGGGCGGGTGATGGAGAAGGTCACCAGCAAACTGAACAGGGTCAGCACCACCAGCGCGATGCCCAGCGCGCTCAGTGGCCAAAGCAGACTTTCGCGGTGCCAGGAGTCGAGTTCCGGGTGCGGGATGCGGTAGATGAACAGATAAGTGTCACCGGTTTTTTCACTGGTGAACTCATCGGTCAGGCGCCGCCATGGCAGACGTCGGTCATCGTTGTTCTGTCGCGCTTCGAAGGCGGCGGCGCGACGCGGGAAGGTGCCGCGCACCACCGGATCGCCGCTTTCGTTGAGTACCTGAACGTCGATGTGATATTGGCGTTTGCGCTGTTCTAGAATGTCCTGGGCGGCTTCTTCGCCCTGAGCTTCGTAGGTTTGTGTCCATTCGCCGGCGAGGGTGTTGAGGCCCGGATGGCGGCTGAGGATCCACGCGTCCTGGTTGAGCATATGCCCGAGCAGAATGGACAACCCGGCCACCAGAGCGATGGCCAGCCAGAAGCTCGCGAGAATACGCCAGAACAATGAACGCACAGAAAATCCTCAATCAAACACAAATCCCTGTAGGAGCTGCCGAAGGCTGCGATCTTTTGACTTTGTTTTTTAAGATCAAGATCAATAGATCGCAGCCTTCGGCAGCTCCTACAGGTTCCGGGGTGCAAAAGACCCGACGGTATTTAGCCGTCGGGTCCGGGTCAGAACATTATTGCGCCTTTTGCGCCTGTTGCGCTTTCCACGCCTTGAATTCGGCCCATTCGGCGCGACGCTCGGCCTGTTTTTTCTGGATCTCGTCGAATTTCTTCTGTTGATCCGGTTTCAGCAGCGCCCGAACATCGGACTCGGCTTTCTTGTGGTTGGCGGCCATCTCGTCCTTCATGGCTTTCTGGTCAGCCGGCGAGAGTTTTTCCAGGTACTTGTCGACCACTTGCTTACGCTCGTGCATCTGCTCGCCCATGATCTTGCGGATCTGCTCACGCTGTTCGCGGGACAGGTCGAGTTGGCTGTACGGGCCTTTGCCGTGCATGCCGTGCATCTGACCGCCGTGGCGTGGGCCGTCAAGCGGGCCCCCCATCGGGCCGCCGTCTTGCGGCATGGCCATGGCGACGGTTGGCAGAGCGGCAGCGAACATCAGAGCGATAAGAGTCTTGCGCATGGTGTATCTCCTTGTCTCGTTCCCGGTACGTTCCGGATGAGTACAGATTACGGAGATCAAGGTCAGCGGCGGTCAGCACTGCGTAAAGCTTGGGTAAAGACGCTTCGCGCCCAGCCTTACACATGCCCTGTGTAGGAGCTGCCGAAGGCTGCGATCTTTTGATCTGTCTTTTAAAAACAAGATCAAAAGATCGCAGCCTTCGGCAGCTCCTACAGTGGGAATGGGCGCGGTTCAGAGGCTGTAGAAGTAACCGCGGCTGCGCAGAGCGACGATGCGCGGACGTCCGTCGGGGTGCGGGCCGATCTTCTTGCGCAGGTTGCTGACGTGCATGTCGAGGCTGCGGTCGTACAGGGTCAGCTTGCGGCCGAGGGCGAGCTGCGCCAGTTCCTGTTTATCCAGCGGCTCGCCGGGCTGCTTGAGCAGGGCTTCCAGTAGGCGACTTTCGGAGACGGTGAGGGTCAGTTCTTTCTCATCGATGCTGACGACGCCGCGCACCGGGCTGAAACTCAGATCGCCCAGCTCAAGCTGCGTCGAGACTGCCGCCGGGTGGCTGCGGCGCAGTACGGCGCGCAGGCGAGCGGTCAGTTCTCGTGGGTCGCAGGGTTTGGCCAGATAATCGTCGGCGCCCAGTTCCAGACCGAGGATGCGATCCAGCGGCTCACCCCGGGCCGAAAGCATAAGCACCGGCAGATCGGCGTGGTCGTTGCGCAGTTGCTTGAGCAGTTCCAGACCGCTGCCGTCGGGCAGCATCACGTCCAGCACCACGGCCGCCGGCGCAGTTTCAGCCAGTGCCTTGCGCGCGCTCTGGCCATCGTGGCAGGCACGTACGTGGAAGCCTTCCTGGCTCAGCCAGCTACTCAGGAGTTCGCACAACTCCTGGTCATCATCAATCAGTAACAGCTCGCTCATGACTCACTCAATTTAGCCATTGCCGACGTTTTCGGCTTGCTCCACTGGCAAAGATACCGCAGAGCAGCGCCAATAGCGCTACTCCGGCGCCCGTGACGAACCACTGCTGCTGATCGGTCAGCAGACGCGGCAGTGGACTGGCCTGGGCTTCCTTGAGTTGCAGCTTCAAACGCTGGTTCTCTTGGCGCAACCGGGCAAGCTGGGCGCTTTCGCGGGTATTGTCGGCATTTTGCAGTTGTTTGCTCAGTTCTTCCCGCTGCTGCTCGCTGGCCTTGAGGCGCTGCTGCAACTCGGTGATCTGGCTGCCGGCGCTTAACGACAATGGCGTGGAGCTGCCGCCTTCGGTGGTTTCCTCACCATGGGCGGGCGCCATGATCGACAACGTGACCAACATCAGACACAACGGACCCTTGCGCATCGCGACACCTGTTTCCAAATGGATATTGGGCAGGTTGTCGGCAGGCAAACGAGAATAATGAGCGATTGAGAACGCGATGAACCGAGAAGGTTCATCGCGTGGGGAAAGCGTTACGGCAGGACTTGCTTGAACGGCTTGACGAGCACATTGGCGTAGACGCCAGCGGCGATGTACGGATCGGCGTCAGCCCACGCTTGCGCAGCGCTCAGGGAATCGAATTCGGCGACGATCAGGCTGCCGGTGAAACCCGCTGCGCCCGGATCATTGCTGTCGACGGCCGGGTGCGGGCCGGCCAGTACGATGCGGCCCTCGCCCTTGAGCGCTTGCAGGCGTTCCAGATGCGCAGGGCGCGCGGCCAGGCGTGCTTCCAGCGAGTTGGCGACGTCGGTGGCAATGATGGCGTAGAGCATGTCAGTCCTCGGTTTTTGGTGTTGTTGTGGTATCGGCATCGTGCAGGTGACGCGACAGGTAAATGCCCTGTGCGACCAGGAACACCAGGGTCATGCCCAGGCTGCCGAACACCTTGAAGTCTACCCAGTAGCTCTGGAAGGTGAAGGCGACGAACAGGTTGGCAGCGCCGCAGAACAGGAAAAAAGCGATCCAGGCGATGTTCAGGCGGGTCCAGACCGGATCCGGCAGGGTCAGCGCGTGGCCCATGATGCGTTTGATCAGCAGGCGATCACCGATGAAGTGGCTGCCGATGAAGGCGACGGCGAACAGCCAGTTGACCACCGGCGCTTTCCACTTGAGGAAGGTTTCGCTGTGGAAGGCCAGCGTCAGGCTGCCGAACACCAGGCAGGCGATCAGGGTCAGCCATTGGCTCTTTTCCAGCTTGCGCTGTTTGATGAACAACGCGCCGTACACCACCAGGGAACTGATGATCAGCATCGCCGTGGCGCTGTAAATACCGCCTACAGTCACTTCATGGCCAGCGATGTCGACGACCCGTGGATCAAGTTTGTAAACGATGAAGAACAGCAGAAGCGGGATGAAATCGATGAATTGTTTCACAGTAAGAGCCAGAAGCTGGATGTGGCGGCATAATAACAAACATATGGGCGCGCGATAGCGCCAGCTGATTTGAGGTTACAACTCCCCGTGAATGTTGATTTGCACTGCCATAGCACGGCCTCCGATGGCGCCCTGGCGCCTGCGGTTCTGGTTGCGCGTGCGTTCGAGAACGGCGTGCGAGTCCTTGCGTTGACCGACCACGACACCCTCGAAGGGCTGGCCGAAGCGCGTACGGCCGCCAATGAATTGGGTATGCAACTGGTCAACGGCGTTGAGTTGTCCTGCACTTGGGGCGGCGCGACCATTCATGTCTTGGGCTACGGTTTCGACGTCAACGCCGCACCGTTGGTCGAGGCGATCGCCAAATTGCACGATGGCCGCTGGCTGCGGTCCGAAGAAATAAGCCGCAAGCTCGCCCTCAAGGGCATGCCCGGTGCCCTCGAAGGCGCCCGGCAGGTGCAGCAGGAACTGGGCGACAGCGGCAACGCCCCGGCCCGTCCGCATTTCGCTGACTGGATGGTGCGTGAAGGTTTTGTAAAGGATCGCGCTGAGGCATTCCGCAAATGGCTCGGCGCCGGCAAGCTGGGTGACGTCAAGTTGCACTGGCCGACGCTGGAAGACACCGTTGGCACACTGCGCGCCGCCGGGGCCTGGGTCAGTCTGGCGCATCCTTGGCATTACGATTTCACCCGCAGCAAGCGCCGAAAGCTGATTGCCGACTATATTCAAGCAGGCGGGCATGCAATCGAGGTGGTCAATGGCCATCAGCCTGCGGAACAGGTCGGCAGCCTGGCAATCCTTGCCCGTGAGTTCGGTCTGCTGGTCAGCGCCGGCAGTGACTTCCATGGCCCTGGCGGCTGGTCCGAGATCGGCCAGTACCGGCCGGTTCCCGAGGACCTTCCACCCCTGTGGTGTCGGTTCAAACATGACACAGATATTGCCGCCGTCTGAACAGGTAGAGAATGTGAGTCAATTTTTCCAGATTCATCCGGAAAACCCGCAAGCGCGCCTGATAAAACAGGCAGTCGAGATCATCCGCAAGGGCGGGGTGGTGGTTTATCCCACGGACTCTTCCTACGCGATCGGTTGCCAAATCGGCGATAAAACCGCGATCGAGCGTGTTCGTCGCCTGCGTCAGCTCGATGAAAAGCACAACTTTGCGCTGATCTGCAGCGACCTGTCGCAACTGGGCAACTACGCCAAGATCGACACCGGCACCTTCCGTATTCTCAAAGCGCACCTGCCGGGGCCATACACCTTTATTCTCAACGCCACTCGCGAAGTGCCACGCCTGCTGCTGCACCCGAAAAAACGCACCATCGGTCTGCGTGTGCCAAGCCATCCGATTGCGCTGGCGCTGCTGGCCGAACTCGGCGAGCCGCTGATGAGCGTGACCCTGATCATGCCCGGCGATGAAGACCCGCTCAGCGATCCGTACGAAATGCGCCAGTTGCTCGAGCACCAAGTGGACTTGATCGTCGACGGCGGCTTCGGTGGTATTAAAGCTTCGACGGTGATCGACCTCACCGGCGATGACCCTGAAGTGGTCCGCGTCGGTTGCGGCGATCCGACGCCGTTCATGGTCGAGGCCTGAATGTCCGCAGTGGAAACCGTTGTCGATCCCCAGGCCGGCGCTCAGCAGGAACTGCCGTTTGCCATGGTCTATGGCCAGGCGGTCATGGAAATGCCGCTGGACCTGTACATTCCGCCGGATGCGCTGGAAGTCTTTCTCGAAGCCTTTGAAGGCCCGCTCGACCTGCTGCTGTACCTGATCCGCAAACAGAACATCAACATCCTCGACATCCCGGTGGCGGAAATCACCCGCCAGTACATGGGCTATGTCGAGTTGATGCAGTCGGTGCGCCTGGAGCTGGCCGCCGAGTATCTGGTGATGGCCGCGATGCTCGCCGAGATCAAGTCGCGCATGCTCCTGCCGCGCGCCGAAACCGTCGAAGACGAAGAAGACGATCCGCGCGCCGAACTGATCCGTCGCTTGCAGGAATACGAGCGCTTCAAGGCTGCCGCCGAAGGCATCGACGGCTTGAGCCGCGTTGGCCGTGATGTGATCGTGCCCAAGCTCGATGCCCCGGAAGCCCGCGCGCGCAAGCTGTTGCCGGATGTCGCGCTGGAAGAGATTTTGATGTGCATGGCTGAAGTGCTACGCCGTGGCGATATGTTTGAAAGCCACCAAGTCAGCCGCGAGGCATTGTCCACCCGTGAGCGCATGAGTGATGTGCTGGAACGGCTCAAGGGCGGCGGATTTGTGCCGTTCGTCGAGCTGTTCACCGCCGAAGAGGGCAGGTTGGGTGTGGTGGTGACCTTTATGGCGATCCTTGAACTGGTCAAGGAATCCTTGGTCGAGCTGGTGCAGAATGAGCCGTTCGCCGCGATCCACGTGCGAGCCCGAGCCGAATAACGAGTCGAAACATGAACCTGACTGAACCCCGCGAGCTGGCACCCCTGCTTGAAGCCTTTCTGTTGGCCTCGGGAAAGCCGCAATCCCTTGAACGGCTGTTTGAACTGTTTGAAGAGGGCGAGCGGCCTGAGCCTGCGGTCTTCAAGAAAGCCCTGACCCTGTTGGGCAAGTCTTGCGAGGGCCGCGCGTTCGAGCTCAAGGAAGTCTCGTCGGGCTATCGCTTGCAGATCCGCGAGAAGTTTTCGCCGTGGGTCGGTCGCTTGTGGGAAGAGCGCCCGCAGCGTTATTCCCGTGCGTTGCTGGAAACCATCGCGCTGATCGCCTATCGCCAGCCGATTACTCGGGGCGAGATTGAAGACGTGCGCGGTGTGGCGGTGAACAGCAACATCGTCAAAACCTTGCTTGAGCGTGAGTGGATCCGCGTCGTCGGTTATCGCGATGTGCCGGGAAAACCGGCGATGTTTGCCACCACCAAAGGTTTTCTCGATCACTTCAACCTGAAGAACCTCGAAGACCTGCCGCCGCTGGCTGAACTGCGCGAAATGGAAACCGACCCGGTGCTCGATTTCGACGACGCGCCGGTGCCGCAAGGTTTGCAGGAACTGGCCGACGCCAGCGCCGAGCCGGAGGAAGAGAAGGAGGAAACCAGTTTCCATACGTTGTTGCTGGAGCTGGACAGCATGGAGGAGGGGATCAAGACCGACTTCGATGATTTGCTGCGGGATGCGGCGGATGGTGAGGCGCCGACGGTTGATGCAGAAACCGAGACTGAGCCTGCGCCGCAGATCGCCGAGCCAACCATCGAAGTTGAACTTGAAGCTGAGCCAGAAGCCGAACCGGAAGAGGACATTCTTGGCGTCGCCGAAGCCCGCGAGAAGCTGTTGGCTGCCGTCGCCGCCCTCGAACTACCGGCGCCAGAACCCGAACCGGAGCTAAGCGAAGAAGAAGCCGAAGCCCGCGCCCTGGCCGAAGCTATCGAGGCCGAACGCCGCGAGTTCGAAGACTGAGGGGCGCCGAAAAGATCGCAGCCTTCGGCAGCTCCTACATTGAAATACGTCCCCTGTAGGAGCTGCCGAAGGCTGCGATCTTTTGATCTCCCAAAGGTACCCAAATGAGTTCAACAAAAGACCCGTGCATCAGCCTCTGCAAATTCACCGAAGACATCTGCCTAGGCTGCGGCCGCAGCAAGCGTGAAATCAAGGCCTGGAAGAAACTCGACAAGGACGACAAGCGCACCGTACTGGCCGAAGCCGCGCTGCGCCTGATCAAACTCGGTGGCGCCGGTCGGCGGAAAAAGAAATAACTGTCGATCGATCAGCTAGTCTCTGATGCGCGACGGCGCACATCCGCGTATGATTCGCGACCCTTCGCCGATCCCTTCGGCTTGGAACCCAGATTTCAATGCTTCAGGCGTCCAATTCAGAGCGCTTGAACAGACCACACCGGGAGGTGCCCAGATGAGTGACATTATTCAGAAAGACGACCAGGAAATCGGCCCAGCAGGCGAAAAACTGCAGAAAGTCCTCGCCCGTATCGGCGTCGGCTCGCGCCGTGACGTGGAATCCTGGATCAGCCAGGGCCGGATCAAGGTCAATGGCAAAGACGCCACCCTCGGTCTGCGCGTCGACATGCACGACGCCATCACCATTGATGGCAAGGTGATCAAGCGCGAAGAGGCGGCCGAATCGGTACGCCGCGTGATCATGTACAACAAACCCGATGGCGAGATCTGCACCCGTGACGACCCGGAAGGCCGTCCGACCGTGTTCGACAAGCTGCCGCGTCCGAAAGAAGGGCGCTGGATCAACATCGGTCGTCTCGACATCAACACCACCGGTCTGCTGATGTTCACCACCGACGGCGAACTGGCCAACCGCCTGATGCACCCGTCCTACGAGATGGACCGTGAGTACGCCGTGCGTGTACGCGGTGAAGTCGACGACGAGATGATCGAGCGTCTGAAGGCTGGCGTGGTGCTGGAAGACGGCCCGGCCAAGTTCACCGACATCAAACAGGCACCGGGCGGCGAAGGCTTCAACCACTGGTACCACTGCGTGGTGATGGAAGGCCGTAACCGTGAGGTTCGTCGTCTGTGGGAATCGCAAGGTCTGGTGGTCAGCCGTCTGAAGCGCGTGCGTTTCGGCCCGGTGTTCCTCAACTCCGACCTGCCGATGGGTCGCTGGCGCGAAATGAGCCAGTACGAAGTCGACATCCTCAGTGCTGAAGTCGGCCTGACGCCGGTAGCGATGCCGCAACTGAACGCCAAGAGCAAAGACAAACTTGAGCGTATGCAGCGCAAATCGTCGCGACCAATGGCCAAGACCGAGCGCGTGCGCACCTTGCGTCCAGCCGCTGGCGCGCCGACCGGCCCACGTCCAAGCCGCGAGCCGCAGATCGAAGGTGAGCGTCCAGGTCGCAAGCCAGTCGCCCGTGACGGCGAGCGCACTCCGCGTCCGGCCAACGGTCGTACTGAGCGTGGCGAGCGCGGTGCTCCGAGCGGTCGTGGTACGCCAGTGGCGGATCGTCCAGCGGACACCACCAACAAGCGCCCGGCCAAGCCTGCGCCGAAGCGTCCGGGGATCAAGCTGGTTGACGGTGATAAGCCGTCGGGCAAGCGTCGTGGTGCACCGGCAGGTTCCGGTCAGCGTCCGGGGTTTGGTCGCAAGAAACCGGAATAAGGCAGCTGTGAGCTTCTAGCGGCAAGCTTCAAGCTGAAGCAGAAACGCCAACCTCAGGGTTGGCGTTTTTTTTCGTCTGGCAGAAGTTATATAGCGACTGATTCGGCCTCTTCGCGAGGAGGCTCGCTCCCACATTGGAATTGCGTGGAACATAAATCTCCTGTGGGAGCGAGCCTGCTCGCGAAGGCGTCAGTCGCCTAGAACACAAAACGCCCATCAAACACCGGCTTGTCATCCAACGCCAACACTCCACCCGAAAAGATCAGATCGAGGTGATGACTGCCTTTTGCGCCACCGCCCAACCCAAGGTGCAAGCCACAATGCCGTTCCTCAAACCCGGCATTACGCGCATACAAATCCTTCACACCTTCATTGGTGCCAATCCCCAACTCTTCAATCCGCCGGTTCGACGGATTGGCGTCCAGGTACTTGTTGAAATCATGCTCCAGCCCCGGCACGTCCGTGGCGATGCGGCTGATGGTCGAGTTCTCGATCCACAGTTCCAGCGGCGATTCCAGCACGCCGTACTTGCGCGCAAACGGAATGGTGCTGAGGAACGTGCCCTTGAACTTCACATGGCCGTTGATTTCTTCACTGTGAGTAGCGATTTCACCGGGCGCCAAGTCAAAGTTGCCGACACCGTTGATGTCGGTCCACTTCTTGATGCTGCTCAGCGGCGTTTCAAACCATGAACCGTCGTCGTCCTTGAAACTCAGCGTGGTCGCTTGGGACATACGCTGAATCAGGTGGCTGTTCAGCCCGGCGATGCGTTGCGGGGTGACGCTGAAGGTGTCGTAGAAATAATCGCCGTAATCCTTGAACAGCAGCGACTTCTTCCAGTTTTCTGCCATCACCGCTTGCAGCGCGCGGACGAATTCCGGGCCGTCGGGACGCGGGTTGGGCAGGGTGGAAGAGTCGTAGAAGAAAATGTACAGATCGCTGTCGGTAATCGCCGAAGTCAGCGTTGCGGTGCTTTCCAGGTCCAGACGTCGGGCGCTGAACTGGAAACGAGGATGATCGCCTGCCTGTTCGGCGATGGCGCCGGTCAGCGCTTCGTAATCAGCCGTGTGGCCGAGCAGTACCTTCGCCGAGTCGAGGCCGGCAAGGGCAGGGTGGTGTTCGAGGTAGTAAAGGAAATGCGAGATCGCGCGGGGCTTATCCATGAGTCCTCCCTGACTGACCGTGAAGAAAGCGGCAGGCACGACCGGCCGGATCGTGCCTGCCCGGGGATGTCTTACAGAGGCCACATCGCCGTGCCGAACGGAACCACCGCGTCGGCTTGCATCATTTCCACTGCCGCCTCGTGGGTCGGTGCTTCAAACCATTCGTCCAGTTGCAGTTCGGTATCCAAGTCTTTTTCCAGTGCTTGCATGGTCGATCTCCTAGATGACTTTCACGGTTGTGACTGGCCGGTCGAGGTGGCCGGCAAGACGTGAAGAACCTAGTTCACGGATTTTTGTAATGCAAAAAATTATTCATTTAATTTTTAAATAGACTTTTTATTCTGTTTTTTCGTCGGGTTTTTCTCATTTAAAAACAAAAAACTAAGTCGGCGTTTTGCTTAGCAAGCTAGCTACCGTCAATTTGCAGACGTCTGACAGAATTTTCTGAAATGGAAACTCTGCGTTACGCCTCGTAAAGAAATGTTTACGAAAAAGCCGCTGAAACCGAATGAAACCAACCCGCCATGAGCGCTGTAAGGAAAAGCTGCCGAAGCCTGCACGGCCGTGGGCTGCGAGGGGCTCTGGCGCGGTTGTTTCAGCGGCGTTTGCAAGGTGAGATGCGCCCCATGCCTGTCGTGCAGGTGCATAACAAGAAGGAGGCGCAATGAACGCCGTGACTGATCTCCACCTCTCTCCGTGGGACGGTTTTTTCCTCGTCCACGCCGATGGCCTGCAAAGGCCTGACTCATTTTTTGCAGCCGCTCGAGCATCTCGAAGCGGACACACGCAATCCCGGCAACCATCACGCTGATCCAGCGGGGTCTGGCAGCAGGGGGTTAGCGGTGTACAATGCGCCGCGTTTTAACTGTGACCCTCTGCGTAATCGCGCAAATCTCAAGGCTATCCGCCTTGTTCACTCCGTGGCGCCACAAGCGTTTCGGGTTCGATTTCGTCACAGATAAAAACAAACAGGTGACGCATGACCGTTGTAAATAAGCT
The DNA here is from genome assembly GCF_028656995.1 of Pseudomonas sp. TNT2022 ID642. Lineage (NCBI taxonomy): Bacteria > Pseudomonadati > Pseudomonadota > Gammaproteobacteria > Pseudomonadales > Pseudomonadaceae > Pseudomonas > Pseudomonas sp. TNT2022 ID642. Next base: position 28,107 of record NZ_JAMDGW010000037.1, read on the forward strand.
GAACTCCTGGTGCCTGCGCTGGGGTTTGATCGGGGCTGCTTGAAATCGCAACCTGGCAGCAACGTCTACTGAACATCATCAAACCTTGCGTGAGACCTTTTTCATGAGTGGACAACCCTCGCAATCAGGCGAGCTGAAACGCGGCCTGAAAAATCGCCATATTCAACTGATCGCCCTCGGTGGCGCGATCGGTACCGGATTGTTCCTCGGCTCGGCCGGGGTGCTGAAATCCGCCGGCCCGTCGATGATCCTCGGCTACGCCATCTGCGGCTTCATCGCCTTCATGATCATGCGCCAGCTCGGCGAAATGATCGTCGAAGAGCCGGTGGCCGGTTCCTTCAGCCATTTCGCGCACAAGTACTGGGGCGGCTTTGCCGGTTTCCTGTCGGGCTGGAACTGCTGGATTCTGTACATTCTGGTGGGCATGTCGGAGCTGACTGCGGTCGGCAAATACATCCACTACTGGGCCCCGGACATCCCGACCTGGGTCTCTGCGGCAGCCTTCTTCGTGCTGATCAACGCGATCAACCTAGCCAACGTCAAAGTCTTCGGTGAAGCCGAATTCTGGTTCGCGATCATCAAGGTCGTGGCGATCGTCGGCATGATTGCGCTCGGCAGCTACCTGCTGGTCAGCGGCAACGGCGGCCCGCAAGCCTCGGTAAGCAACCTGTGGTCGCACGGTGGTTTCTTCCCGAACGGGGTGAGCGGTCTGGTGATGGCCATGGCGATCATCATGTTCTCCTTCGGCGGTCTGGAAATGCTCGGTTTCACCGCCGCTGAAGCCGACAAGCCGAAAACCGTGATCCCGAAAGCAATCAACCAAGTGATCTACCGGATCCTGATTTTCTACATCGGTGCACTGGTGATCCTGCTGTCGCTGACCCCATGGGACAGCCTGCTGGAAACCCTCAACGCGTCCGGCGATTCGTACAGCGGCAGCCCGTTCGTGCAAGTGTTCTCGATGCTCGGCAGCAACACCGCCGCGCACATCCTCAACTTTGTGGTCCTGACCGCAGCGTTGTCGGTGTACAACAGCGGCACCTACTGCAACAGCCGCATGCTGCTGGGCATGGCCGAGCAGGGCGATGCTCCGAAAGTGTTGGCGAAAATCGATAAGCGCGGGGTGCCGGTGCGTTCGATTCTGGCTTCGGCGGCAGTGACGCTGGTGGCTGTGCTGCTCAACTACCTGATCCCGCAACACGCGCTGGAACTGCTGATGTCGCTGGTGGTTGCAACGCTGGTGATCAACTGGGCGATGATCAGCTTCTCGCACTTCAAGTTCCGCCAGCACATGAACAAGACCCAGCAGACGCCGCTGTTCAAGGCCCTGTGGTATCCGTACGGCAACTACATCTGCCTGGCGTTCGTCGCGTTCATCCTTGGCGTGATGCTGCTGATCCCGGGCATTCAGATCTCGGTGTATGCGATTCCGGTGTGGGTCGTGTTCATGTGGGTCTGCTACGTGATCAAGAACAAGCGCGGCGCGCAGCAGGCCGTGCACGCGGCAGGTGCTGCCGAGTAAGCGCTGACGCAGAAACACAAAACCCGGCCTGAGTGCCGGGTTTTTTTATGGCTACAAATGTTGGAACGCTATTGATAGTCGGCGAAAGGATAGTCCCTGCACAGGGTTTCGACCTCTGAACGAAACTGCGCGAGGAGCAGCGGTTCCAGGGTGTAATCCTGTTCGCCGAGCGGCGCCACCGTGTTCAGAATCCGCACGATCAAATCGACGATCTGGCGGCTGCCGTGGACATCGACCCGACGTTGCGCCAGCGCAGCGGTGCCGATACGCAGCCCGCTGGTGACAAGTGCCGAACGGGGATCGTCGGGTACGCGATGTTTGTGGACGATGATCCCGCAGTGCCCCAGCGCCGCCTCGGCGATAGCCCCCGTGATGCCACCCCGCAAGCGAACCAGCACCGTATGGTTTTCACTGCAGCCGCCGACCACTTCATAATCCTTGCCCTGAAACGCTTTGGCCATTTCATCCGCCGTACGGCGGATCTGCGCCATGCAGGCGTCGAATGCTGCGGACATTGCATAGCCTAGCGCGGCAGCCTTCGCGGCGATCATGTTGGCGGCGGGCGCGCCCTGCATTCGCGGGTAAACGGCTTGATCAAGCAGGCGACTGAAGGTGGTCCGCAAACCGGGAATCTTGGTGTTCGCATCAGCACCGCTGAGAATCACGCCACCGCGAGGCCCGGCGAGTTGCTTGTGCGTGCAGGTGACGGTGACGTGGGCGGCGTCGATCGGACTTGGGTGTCGCCCGGTGGCGACGAGCCCGGCGATATGCGAAATGTCGGCGAGCAGGATGGCCCCGGCTTCATCGGCAATTTCGCGAAACCGCTGGAAGTCCACGACGCGCGAATAGGCGGTGGCGCCGCAGAGGATGACGCGTGGGCGATGGGCGAGTGCGAGCAGGCGAACCTTGTCGTAATCGATCAGGCCGTCTGCTGTCGTGCCGTACTGGATCGCCTTGTAGTAGGCGCCGGAAAACGCGGCGAGGCTGCCATGCGTGAGATGACCGCCGTGTTCCACCGCCATGCCCAGCAAGGTATCGCCCGGCTCTAGCAAAGCTGTGAGCACTTGGTAAACGGCGTTCGACGCTGAGTGTGGCTGCACGTTGGCGTATTGCGCGCCGAACAGTTGCCGCGCCCGGCGGATGGCCAGCGATTCGACCAGCTCGACATTCTCGCACCCAGCGCTGTGACGCTTGCCGGACATGCCTTCTGCGGTCACGTTGACCAGCACGGAAGCGGAGGCCGCCAAGGTTCGCGGCTGGACTGCGCAGGAGGACGAGACCAGTGAAAGCGTGTGCTGTTGACGCGTGACTTCAGCGTCGAGAATTGCCGCCAGTTCGGCGTCTTCTGCGCGGAGATCTGCCAGGCCGCGTCGCAGCAAGTCAGCCTGGTTCTTGAGCGGTTCAGTAATGACTGCCATTGCTTGATTCCTTCCCTGGTTTTGCGTGATTTGCGCATGTCCTTGCTTGCCAGATCTGTACAGGCGAATCCGTGTTTTGACCGCTGTGCGCGCAAAACTAAACCCTGTACAGGCCCCCCGTTTTTTCGTCCTTTCACTATCGAGAATGCGACGCCGGATTGACGCATCATAAATTTTTCAGTGAGGAACGCCACAGAATTAATCAAAAAAATGAACATTCTTCAAAGAAAATGATTCTTTTTGTGGTCGCGTCGGGTGTAAAACAGGCATTGCCCGGGGACGATTTTCAGGCTTCGGGTGGAAGTCGAAAGGAACTGACGAGTCCGTACGGAGGCTGAAATGCCCCCGCACGTTGGCGGAAGCAGCTTGTGAAAGCTGACTTTTTATACCGAACCCAGGGAGGGAGAATGCTATGATCCTGCGCGGCACTGACAGGGATATAACTGCAATTTCCTACCTCACTTGTGTATGTCCGGAATGATCATTCGGGACGTGACATTGATTGCAGTTAAAAATGGATGATAAGCATGTGATGCACAGAAGAGAAAGATCGGAGAATCTGAAGAACAACATCAAATACCTGATAAAGAGTCGCGGGGAGACGCAGTTGTCCTTGTGTCACTCCAGTGGTTTGACCCGCACGACCATCTATAACATTCTTGAAGGTAAAGTGGTCAATGTACAACAGTCCACTGTGCGCAAGATTTCTGATTTCTTCGGGGTGTCTTACGAGGAAATAGAGACGATTGATTTTGAAGAAAAGGAAATCATCGAAAGCAGTATTTCGCCACAGGGGAATATGAATCCGGCGGCGGTTCCGGTGATTAAAGAAAGTCTGCTGCTGCAAAGTCTGGATAAGAGAATTGGTGAGTTGGCCACGATTTATCCACTGACTTACTATTTTGGCGCGTCCTTTAACATGATTGGCGTTTTGCTGGAAAATGAAATCAGCGGCATGAATGAACCTGGCGATCTGTTGATCGTGCAGAAAGGAGCATCGACCAGCGACAGGGAAAAGCTGGTGTATGACAAAATCACAGCGAAGTTATCTATAAGCCATGAAGGCAACTTTGATACGGATCGTGTATGCGTAATCGGAGATGTAATCGAGGAACGATTTAATGGATTGCAGTGTTGAGTTGGAAAACAGCAAGTACAAGTTGCTGGGATTCGAAAATGGAAAAAGCCTGGCCGTCATCATGGTCATTGCGACAGGCAAAATAATTAAAATAAAGCTAAGTGAAGTGTTGAATAGTGAGATTATGGATAATCTGAATAAAATCGAAGTGAAAAACCTCTACAAGAAGTTTTACTCCCAGGGCGGAGCACTCACCGCTTACGAAATAAATGACCGCCATGAGAGTTCCTGGATGATCTATATCATCCTGAACCTGATGCTGTTCACGCTTTACATTTTCACCAGTATTGCTGCGACAAAACCGATCTACCTCGAATATTTCGATATTGTCGTAACGCCGGGCACCTTCCTCTATCCGCTGACGTTTCTGATCGTCGACTTGCTCAACGAAACGTTTGGCCTGAGGCTCGCGCGAAAAGCGATTCTGTTCGCGTTCATCAGCAACGCCGCGATTATCATTCTGCTGGCCATCACGACTCATCTTCCGGGATTGCCGGGCTGGAAACTCGATGGCGCTTACAATGATGTTATCAGTCAGTTGTCCGCAGTTCTGGTAGCGTCTTCTATATCGTTTCTGGTTTCCGAGAACATAAATTCGTATCTGTTGTGCAAGATTAAAGAGCTGACAAATTCCAGGTTTCTGTTCTTGCGAGTGTTTTTAAGCACATTGTTTGCCGTGATCATCGACAGTTTTCTGTTCTGCTATATCGCGTTTTACGGAACGATGGAAAATAGCGCGATACTGGGCATGATCTACGTTCAGATCGCAATCAAGGTAGGTTTTGCCTTCTTTAATATCTTGCCGGCCTACGGCGCAAGATCATTGTTCAAGAAATACCTGACGGGTGCGCAGACGCAATAAAGAGAGGAGAGCGCTCACTCGGCATGCTTGAGTGAGCGCTTCTTGTTGCGGTATTACTTTAAGCCAAGTTTCTCTTTCAAGCGTTGAGTCACCTGCACTTTATTGTTCAGGAACTCATTCAAGCCTTTTGCGCGAAGATTGCAGGCATCGCAATCGGAACATCCAGTGCCTTTGATGCCGTTATAGCAAGTCAGTGTTTCTTCGCGAACCAGATCCAGTTGATGGTGGTAATCAGCCAAGGCCCAGGTTTCTGCCTTGTTCAGCCACATCAATGGTGTATCCAGTTGCAGCTTGTAATCCATGCCTAACTCAAGGGCTTTATTCAAGGCCTTGACGAACTCATCCCGGCAATCGGGATAGCCCGAGAAGTCGGTTTCACAAACACCGGTAATGACCGTTTTGGCCTGGACTTGATAGGCATAGATAGAAGCCAGCGTCAGAAACAGAATGTTCCGCCCCGGAACAAAGGTGCTTGGCAGGCTCTCGCCGGAACTGTTAACGGTCGGGACCGGAATGTTATCGCGGGTCAGGCTGCTGATGGCCAGCTCATTGAGCAAGGACACATCCAGCGTTTTATGCACGGTCACACCGAGCTTTTTCGACAGCTGCTGCGCCACTTCAATTTCCGCGTGATGACGCTGACCATAGTCAAACGTGATGCAGTGGACTTCATCGTAGTGGGTCAGGGCGTGGATCAAGCACGTGGTGGAGTCCTGCCCGCCGCTGAATACGATAACTGCTTTGTTGGTCATGGTTATGCTTCCTGCATTGAGGTCTTGAGGGCAAAGGTGGAGATGATACTCGAAATAGGGATGGAGTTCGGTGCAGAGTCCAGATGCGCGCGTGAGTCCGCGAGCGGCCTGATCCACTTTAGAGCCTTTTTTTTGCTGCCCTCTTTCGGGCAGTAGGTGGTTGTTAGAGGAAAGCTATACTTTATTAATTCTCAAGGACATGATTTGTCCGCAAAGAGTTTCATAATGAAAAGTAATCACGAGCAGACGGGCTGCTCGCTGGTCCAATGATATGATTGAAAGTCAAGTCTATAAAAATCAGTCTGCAATCTCGAGGATTGTTATCTGTCGACCAATTATGTAAAGCTCTCCATCCTCGCGTATCTGGGCTAGTGAAGTGGGATCGGCATCCATGTCGTAATTTCCATCAATTTCCACGCACCAGACGTCGTCAAATTTCAAGATCCTAACCCCAGAGCATATCGAGTTAAACTGATTGCCTTTAACTTTTGCACTTAATTCCTCGACCGCCCCAACTATCACCTTTACTTTCTTCCATACGTTGCCTTTAACTCTATGATCTCTGGCATGGAATATTACTTGCGCGGCAAGGGGTTCGTTGGGAAGGTAAAAAAAATCGAAAGAAAGAATTAACCCATCTTCAAAACGATGAAAGGCCTCCGAAACCTTGCTTACTTGTTCCATAGACACTACCTATAGGTGGTGAGGATTGCATACCTGATTGGGTTACTCCTCATCTCTGATGGGCCGTACTTGGTTTGAGGTTGACGGCACCCCGGATCATGACTAGATGAGAAGTTGTCGATTCTACCAGGGACAGACTTCGTTTGTTTGATCTTCAATAGCTTGGTCTTTTTACGAGAGATTCTTTGTGCTTGTGCACGAAACAAATTAACCATTGGAGCGCGAAGAGAGTAATGCAGCTTTAGGATTTTCTTTATATCTAAAGCATACGCCGTCTTACGAAAGGAGTTTTAAGTATAAATTCACGAGTAAACGGTGTTGGAGTAGGGTCGGAGTCGGCTTCAACCAAGTTATTCGCAAGCTCTGAAAATTCTACTATCTGTTCGGGAGGGCCAGAGATTAATATTGCTCGAGTGTCAGAGTGATCTTCACCTAGCATGACGACAATGCATTTTTTCGAACATAGTACTGCTATCACTTTATGAAATAACTTTAATGAGGAGGCTTGAGAGTAGTCTGTGCCTGAAGCTCTATAAATTTCACTAATTACACTGAGGATCTCTTTTTTATCACTTTCATCCAATTCCATCTCTGACAAAAATATTAATGCATTCCATCCTTTGTATATGGCTGTCAAAAGTATTTTTATTTCTTCGCTACTGGAGGCAGTTGAGAGGTCGCAGAAATTATGCCTCCCCTCAATGTCTAAGTTTAATTCGAGGTGTCTTCTTTTGTTTGTCGCGTCTAAACCGATCTTTCCAAATGCTCTTTTATGTAAGTCTAGTTTCTTCGCAATACTGCTACTTGAATCGAGTTCGGCAGCAAGCACAGTATATATGTTATATCGAAAGAAAATGGGTCCCAAATAGTCAAAAATCGACCCGTAATCGTAGCCTGTAGCCAGATACCATAATGAGTCGCATGAGGTATCAAAGCGAAATCCACCAGATTTGGTAGCAAGAACAGACGCAATATCAACGATGGTTTTCATTGTGGCTACCCTTTTAATTCTTGGTTCTCATATGACTAATGTTCTTCATTTAAACCGTTAGAAAAGGAGGGGTGAGATTATCTTAATTTTTTCAAGGGTGGACTATATTCAAGAAATTCAATAAGCCAGGCCAGACTGCGTGGAGATTAACCACGCCATCTATAATCAACTCAATCAGCTTATGAAAATCAGTTGAAATCATATGTAGGCCAAGGCTTTTTGTAAGCTAGTGTATTGGGAGTTGAGATGGATTATCAATCATGATCCACTCCGCGGACTCCCCTGCAACACTGTAAAATTCGTCAAAAAAGCAATTTAAGTCGCTGGAAAAAACGTCAAATGCGCCATGCCCATATTCGCCAGAAATCTTCGTGATCGCGACATATCGGCAGGCATTTTTGAGAAGATTGTATGCCTCTTGGCTTATAGAAAAGTCATCGCTCTGCAAAAAAATAGTTAGGGTGGGAGGAGTAGGTTTTTCCACCCTTCGATGCCTTGAAAGTATTTCATACTTTTTGAAGTCTATTTCGTATCGCCTATGTTCGCTCACTGCGCGCTCGAACTCCCCATCTTTATCTCTAAACAAAAAAAATGGCATGTAGTGAAGTTTCTTGCTTGATGGTGGCTGAAGTTTTCCATTGATATCGATGTAGTAGCAATTGTCAACTAGGGATTTAATCGCAGCAGCGCCCTCCTTAGATCTATCGAAACCGATTAAGCCGTTTTGATCAACAGAGGCTAGCAGTGCGAAATCATCATTAATTTCCGCAGGGATACTCCTAATGCGACTGCTAGAGGTTTTTTTGAAATCATCGAATCTCGCCCGATAACAAATAATTTTGTAGTTTTTCACACTACATTCCCCCCGGATAAGTGAATATTTTTGACTCCCCTTTTTTGTTCTTTGCGTGAACATGTGGAGTGCTGTGGTGATCGGGGTGTCCTTCTCCGACCATGTGAGGATGACCATCTGGGTGATCGAAAACTTCAGAGTTGTCGTAACCACGGCGTCCCAGCGTTTTAACTCCACGCTTTTTCAAGCAAGCACAGAATCGTCCGTCACTGTCACCGTTCAGTTCTTGAGTAGAAATATCCTGTCCGCCTCTTCCTACCCTTGGAACTTGAGCGTGTTGTTGTGCCTTCCTCATTGCGCTTGCGCGACTTTTGGTAGCAACAACAGTCTCCAATCCCAATGGGTCAATCCACTCCATTGGGTTAGGTGCATACCGGTAAAGGTTAAGTCCACCTTCATAACGTATCGGATCCTGCGAGATAAACCGCCCAACCCCCGGATCATAGTACCGATACCGGTTGTAATGCAGCCCCGTCTCATGATCGTGATACTGCCCCTGGAACCGTATCGGGTTCACAACGCCATGCTGCCGCGCCCACTCCGAGCGCTGTTCCGTCACCTGTCCCCACGCCTTGTACTGCGCGGTCCACGCCATGTTGCCTTGCGAGTCCGTCAATTCCTGCGGCGTGCCGAGGTGATCACACTGATACCAGGCCAACGCATCAAACGGTAATGCCGTCGCCTTGTGATTCCACACTGGATCTTCATCAAGGCTGTATTCACCGCTGTAATCCGGCAGCCCAATCAGATCGATTGGCGCGTGCCGTACAGCCTGTGCCACAGGGACAAAAGTGCCCGGTTCGAAGACGTAGTGCACCGTGCGGCCGGGCTCGCCATCGCTTTGTGCCGGACTGCTTTCCCAGGCGAGGTTGTCACCATCCCAACCGTACAAGGTGAAACCGCAGCCGAGTTCGCGCTGTTTGCGGGCGTGTTCGTTTCTGTTCCAGAGAGAGCCGGCTTCGGGACGCTGTTTGTAGTGCGCGCGGGATTTTTTGTGCAGGCGGCGTCCCAGTGCGTCGTAGGCGAAATCCACGCTCAGGCGCGGGTCTTCAAAATGCACCAGCCGATCAAACAGATCCCAGCGCAGGTCGCTGCGTTGGCCGTTGTGCCAGCGCTGAATCTGGTTGCCGCGTTCGTCGTATTCGTAGTGGGTGCCGGCGTATTCGCGCAGCAGGTTGTCGACCAGTTTGCTGCGTGGTGGGGTCAGGTCCAGTGGGCGGCGAATTTCTGTCGCTTTGTCGTCGAGCAGGTTGCCGGCCGGGTCGAAGGCGAAGGTTTCCACGCCTTGACGTGTGGTGGCGCTGAGCAGTCGGCCGACCGGATCGTAGCGATAGGCGAGCGGGCCGCGACGGCTGTCGTTGATGTCGGTCAGTTGGCCGGCGGCGTCGTAGCTGTATTCGCGTTTGAGCAGGGTGGATTTGTCGTCGCTGCGTCCCAGCAGTTGCTCTTGCAAACGGCCGGCCGGGTCCCAGCTTTGGGTTTGCAGCAGGTGGTTGCCTTGATGGCGGGCGACTTCGCGGTGCAGGTCGTCGCGTTCGTAGCCGATCAGTTCGTGCTCATCGAGGCGCAGGCCGAGCAGGTGACCGCTGCCGTACGTCAGCCAGCTGACGCGGTGGCCGTCGGGGCGCACGCTGGCGACTCGTTGGTTGAGCACGTCGTACTCGTGCTGCCAGATCGCGACGGTGGGTTTTTCCAGACCGAGGTAATGTTGGTGTTCGCGCAGCAGATTACCGGCCGGGTCATGGAACCATTGCAGGCGGCTGTCGGCGTTGTCGGCCAGCACCAGGTTGCCGTTGCCGTCATAGGCAAAGGTTTCGCTTTGCGACTGATCGCCCAGAGTGGCGCGACGCTCGGTCAAGCGGCCCATCGGGTCGAAGCTCAACGAGATGACGCGTTGGCCATTGATCGATTGCGCGAGGCGACCGGTGAGCGGGTCGTACTGATAACGCGTGCTGCGCCCATCGAAACCGCGCTCTTCGAGTAGGCGTCCGACCGGGTCGTAGTGGAAGTGCGCGCGTTGTTCGCTTTCGTTTTCCAGCGCTGTTAACCGTCCGAGACGGTCCCAGCGGTAGCGCAGGGTTTGCTCGGCAGCGTCGATGCGTTCGGCGATCAAACCGGCAGCGCTGTAGCTCCAGGTGGTGCAACGATCGAGAGCGTCGACATGCGCCAACAGCCGACCTTCGGCGTCTCGCTCGAAACGCTCTTCGGTCTTGTCCGGGTGCTTGATCAGCACCAGTTGGCCGGCCTTGTATTCGTACTCGGTGGTGTGTCCGGCAGCGTCGGTGAAGCAGATCATCTGCCCCAGTTCGTTGTATTCCCACGCGCTGGTTTTGCCCGAGCAATCGACGTACTCGACCAGTTGCCCGGCGTCGTTGTAGTCGAGGTTTTTTTCGTTGCCGTTGGCGTCCTTGATCGCGGTGGGCTGGCCGGATTTGTTGTAGGCGTATTCGGTTTTGTTGCCCAGTGGATCCAGCGCTTCGACCAAGTTGCCTTGGTCGTCATAGGCGCGTTGCCATTGCCCGCCCTCGGCATCGCTGATCTTAATCAGCAGATCCTGATCATCGTAGGCGTAATGCATCACGGTGTGATCGGCGCGGATGTGTTCGAGCAGGTTGCTGCGTTCATCGTAGCTGTAGCGATCGGTGCTGCCGTCAGCATTGACGCGGCGCACGATGTTTTTGGCCTCGTCGCGGAAGAACCACTCCGAACGCTCGTCCGCGTAGCGAATGCGATAGGTGTAGCCAAGGATGTCGTAGTAGTGCCAGGTCTCGTTGCCGAGGGCATCGGTGACATAGGTCAGACGAATGTTTTCGTCCCATTCCAGACGCGTGTCGAAGCTGCCGTCGTCGGCCCACTCGCGCACGGCTTTGGCCTTGGCGCTTGAACCGTCCCATTGCAGGTTCATGCCGCGCCCGGTGCGGTCGGTATAGCGGGTAATCAGGTGATGCTCGAACTGATACGACCAGACGGCACCGTTCTCGTCCTGCGCCTGAATCAGGTCGCCATAGGCGTCGTACTGGTAGGCGCAGAGCTGGCGCAGCGGTTCGCCGTCAACGATTTGCCAGAGGCCGATCAGCCGGCCGTGATCGTCGATCATCGTGCCGAGGTGCAGGTGCACTTTGGTGAAGTCGTTTTCCTGATAGGTGATCAGATCCGAGAGCAGCGAGTGTTCGCCGTGACGATGTTCGTAATGCAGCATGATCCCGGCGCCGTTGCGCAGCGAGATATTGCTCAGCACAAAGCGCTGGCCACGGCGGACGTAGGTTTCCTTGCGTTCGAAACCACGGCACAGCAGCAACTGATCTTCGCTGTTGCGGACCAGGGTGATGTTTTCGATGGCGTCGTAGTGGAACAGGCCGACCTTTGGCAGTGGATAGCTATGGTCGCGGCCATCAGCGCCGTAGAACGTCAGGCCATCGTCCACGCAGTCAAAGCGTGTGGTGAATTCACTGATCCAGCGAGCGCCGAGGTCGCTCTGATCGTAAGCGTCGAGGCGTGAGTTGTAGGTGCGCGTCCATTCGATCGGGAAGGGGCCGGGCAGGCTGAAATCGGTATGGCTGAGGCTTTCCGAACCCAAGGCAAAGTTGATGCTGAATTCAGTGGCGCATTTACAGGGACCTTTCTCTGGATTGGGCGCGCTTTTCGCTGGGACTTGCTTGTTGTTAGCGCCCAATTCGCCCTCCGCAGCCGTGTGGGTGGCCTTACCGGTCTTCTCGGTATGGACCGCGGCGTTCTGGCCATGGGCATTGCGCTTGCGCCACAGGGTCACAGCGCTGGAAAGGATCTGCAACAGCCAGCCGATGGAGTTCTGCACGTTTTTATCGTCGAGCTTGCTCAACTGCGTGCGCAGCTCCGGGCCCATCGCGCGCAGTTTGCCGGTCTCGGTGGTGATCTGTGTCTGGAGCTTGGTCGACACCAGATTCTGCGCGACGCTGTTGGCCAGGCCCTTGCCTGCCGCTTTCAAGGCGCTGTTGGCGGCCGCTAAAAAGTTGTCGGCCGTCGCGAGGGGGTCGTTGAGGAGTTGGCCGCGCCCGACGCTGGCTCTTGCGCTGGCTTCCTCCAGATCACCCTTGGCATCAAACCGGCCAAGGGCCGTTGTTTCGATACCGGTGGCAATCTCGTTGATGATTTCTTCGCCGAGCTTGCCAGCGTCCGCCAGAATCCCCGGTAACTTGCCTTTGGCTTGCTCAACAAAGTCATCGAGTGTGCCGATGATCGAGGCGTTCAGGTGACCGACCAGCACCTCGATCACCGAGGTGCTGAGCAACAACTTGCTGCTGGCCCTCATCTCCTGTCGCACCAGAAACAGCGTCGGCCGCAGGGTCATGCGCGCCGCCGCCATCGACGGCGGCAACGGCAAGACGCCGATCAGGTTGATGCCGAGGCTGGCCCACGTGAGCAAGTCGCGTTGCTTGGCGTCCGACAGGGTGACGATGTCACTCAGCGCATCGACCAGCGCCATGATGTTGCCGACCACCGGCAAGAAACCGGCGTAGTTCTTGATCCGGTCAAGCGTAACCACACCATCAGTGGCGGATTGCAGCCAGGCATCGAAAGCCGCCGCACTGCTGGCGACGTCCTGAACGTCGATGGCATTGAGTGGAACGATGGCAGCTTGGGGCTCACGTTTTGCGACAGCAGTTTCAGTGGTCATCACGGCATCTCACCCGCCAACAAGGGCCGGGCTTTGCGGGCAAAAGTTGAAGACCTCAACGAGCGGGCGACAACAAGCCGCCTCTCAGAGGTACGCATCAAAGTGAAAAAACGGGATTAGCTGACGACAGCGCCTTTCGGGCCACTGGCGATCAGTGCGGCGCCGCAAGCGGTTTTCATGCCGTTCAGTGCGATGGGGGTGCCATCGACGGTGTAGGTGCTGCTGCCCTCGGCAATCGGGAAAACCCCTTTGCACAGCGGGCAGCTGACCTTGTGCCCGACCCCGGCAATCGGCTTGCCGTTGAGGTCGGTCTGGGAGAAGGCTTCGAGGACTTTGCCACCGTGAGTGGTGGAGTCGCCCAAGCGAATTGCGTCTTTCATTGCGTCATTCCTTTGACCGAGAGTTGCTGGCTCGGCGAGCAACCCTGTCTTTCCTGCCTGCATTCAGCACGCGTTAGTGCCGATTTGATATCAAAATCCGTGCCAGCCACTATATGGCCATTACGCAGCAAGGGTTTGCGTCGTGTGCCTTAGAGATAAATCGATTTTTGTTGTGGGAAACCGTCTCAAAGTGCGCAAGAAGTTGCGCAGTGCTGTGCAACTTCTTGCGCACTCGGCTACAGGGCCCGTGTGACATGGGCTGCAGGAGATTGGCGGGCGTTTTTTCGAAGGCCGGTGCGCAAGAAGTTGCGCAGTTGGGCGGCTGATCGATTTCTGACAAATCGAGGGCGATTGCACTGATCTCAGCGTGAACAGGCGAAGGCCGGCAGTGGATCTTCAGCAGGTTCGAGGTCTGTTTCGCGGTATCCTGCGCGTTCTGATTACGGACGCTTTTCCATGCTGGTGATTTCCAACAACGTGCATCTGCCGGATGCCGAGATCGAACTGACCGCCATCCGCGCGCAAGGCGCCGGTGGGCAGAACGTCAACAAGGTCTCCAGCGCCATGCACTTGCGCTTCGACATACCGGCCTCGTCGTTGCCCGAGTTCTACAAGGAGCGGCTGCTGGCGCTGCGTGACAGTCGCATCACCAGCGACGGCGTGTTGATCATCAAGGCGCAGCAATACCGCACGCAGGAAGCCAACCGCGCCGATGCGCTGGAGCGTCTGGTCGAGCTGATCCTCAGCGCGACCAAAGTCGAAAAGAAACGCCGTCCGACCAAGCCGACCCTCGGCTCAAAGAAGCGTCGGCTCGAATCGAAAACCAAGCGTGGCAGCATCAAGGCCGGGCGCGGCAAAGTGGACTTCTAGTCTACGCGATACTTGGCGGTGTGCTTGTACAGATACACGCTCAGTGCCAAGCCGCTTAGCGAGGCGAGGGCAGCAAACAGGAAGATCGAGGCAAAACCGAATCCTGCCGCAATCGCCCCGGCCAATGGCCCGGTGATCCCCAGCGACAAGTCGATGAACAGCGAGTAAGCGCCAACGGCTGCGCCGCGACTGGAGGCCGGCACCAGATTCACCGCTTCCACACCCAACGCCGGGAACACCAGCGAGAAACCAAACCCGCTCAACGCCGCACCGGCCAACGCCCAATGTGCGTCCGGCGCCAGCCACAACAGCAACAAGCCGAGGGTTTCCACCGACAGACAGGCAATCGCCACGCGAAAGCCGCCGAGGCGGTTGATCAGGTTGCCGAACAGCAGCCGCGCACCGATGAAGCTGGCGCCGAACAGGCTCAGGCACAACACCGCGTTGTCCCAATGCTGGGTCGCGTAATACAGGGTGATGAAGGTGGCGATGGTGCCGAAGCCGATCGAGCCCAGTGCCAGACCGCAACCGTGGGGAAACACTTTGCCGAGCACATGCATGAACGGCAGACGCTCGCCGGCGACAATCGGTGCCGGCGTTTTCGGCCAGGCCAGCAACAGGCCCAGCGCGGCGAGCAGGATGATGCTGACGCCCATGCTCCACAAACCCAACTGGCCGACCAGCCACACGCCGAACGGTGCGCCGATCGCCAGTGCGCCGTAACTGGCGATGCCATTCCAGGAAATCACTTTGGCCGTGTTCGCCGCGCCAACGCGGCCGATGCCCCAGCCAATCGAGCCGGAACCGACGAGGCTTTCGGCGCTGCCCAGCACCAGACGGCCAATTAACAGACTGATCAAACTGAACATCGGCATGCTCGGTGTCCATGCCGAAATCAGCATGAACACACCGCTCAAGCCGCACCCGGCGAGGCCAATCATCACCGCGCGTTTGCTGCCCTGGTTGTCGATGATCTTGCCGGCGTACGGGCGGCTGAGCAGGGTGGCGAGGTATTGCACGCTGATCACCAGACCGGCAATCACCGCGCCAAAGCCCAGGTCACTGTGGACATAACCCGGCAACACCGCGAGCGGAATGCCGATGTTCAGGTAACCGATAAAGGTGAAGAGGACGATGGAAACGACTTGCAGCGTGACCGCCAGGGGGCGCTGGGGTTCTGGCATAGAGGACGACATGGGTAACGATCCACGGGAGCGGCAGATTAGATAGGCTGCTTATGATACCGACGTGGACGGATCTGGGGCGGGAAAAGTAAAACTATTTGCCGGGTGGGCGCTTCAGGACTTGGCCGGGGTAACCAGTTGTGTGGTGACCAGCGCCGCCAGGGCATTTTCTTCGCTGCCGAAACGGGCGAGCAGGGCGGCTTGTTTCTCGGGCGAGAGACGATTCCAGATCTCGATCATTTTCTCGGTGGCGCCGATCAGTACGGCAGCTTGGCTTTCGGAGAATTCGTCGGTCATGGCGGGCTCGGGGTTCAGGCAGTGTGGAAAGCGCATGTTAGCGCTTTCCACACGGTCTGTACGACGGGTCTTACTCTTCGTTGTCGGCCGGGCGGCTCTCAACGGCTTCTTTCGGCTCGGGTTGCCCCGCGCCGGCTTGTTGCGTGGTCGTCTGCTCAGGTACGTGCAGGCTTGGGAAGGGGAGATTAGGAATCTCGTGCATGGTTGCGCTCCTCGCTAAGTCTGTTGATAGATCTGGTAGATCCGCGCTTCTTGAAAGCCTGCGCAGGATACAGCAGGAAAAATGACAATCAGACTTTTAATTCAAATTAATGCGACAGATGGCCGCAGGGGAGGGCAAAACCCAAAGGTCACCACAAACAAATGTGGGAGCTGCCGAAGGCTGCGATCTTTTGATCCTGCTTTAGAAACAAGATCAAAAGATCGCAGCCTTCGGCAGCTCCTACAGGGGTACTGCGGTGCTTTGACTATTTGCAGACGTTAGCGATGGCTTCGGCCAGCAGCGCGAGGCGCGTTGCGTCGATACCGGCGACGTTCGCCCGGCCCGAGCTGACCATGTACACGCTGTGATGCTCACGCAGTTGTTTCACTTGCTCCGGTGACAGGCCGGTGTAAGAGAACATGCCGCGTTGCACGCCAATGTGCGCAAAGCGCTCGCGCAAGCCGTGTGGCTCCAGCGCTTCGACCAGGCCGCTGCGCAGTTGCGCAATCCGCAGGCGCATGGCTTCCACTTCATCGGCCCAGCGGGCTTTCAGTTCTGGATCGGCGAGGATGGTCGCGACCACTGCCGCGCCGTGATCCGGCGGCGTCGACCACAGGTTGCGAGCGATGTTGGCCAGTTGGCTGCGGATGTCGATGAGCTTGTCGGCGGTTTTCGCGCAGACGATCAGCGCACCGGTACGGTCGCGGTACAAACCGAAGTTCTTCGAGCAGGAACTGGTGATCAGCAACTCGGGCACTTCAGCCGCGAACAGCCGGGTCGACCATGCATCCTGCTCCAAGCCATCGCCAAAGCCCTGGTAGGCAAAGTCGATCAGCGGCAGCAGATTACGGCTGCGCACCACGTCCAGTACACGCTGCCAGTCGTCATGATTCAAATCGAAACCGGTCGGGTTGTGGCAGCACGCGTGCAGCAGCACCACATCACCTTTCGGCACTTCGTTGAGCACAGCGAGCATGGCTTCGACGTCGAGGCGGTTGTCACTGCCCACGTATGGGTAGTGACTGACCTTGACCCCGGCCGTGGCGAAAATGGTTTCGTGGATCGGCCAGGTCGGGTTGCTCAGCCACACGCCTTTGCCCGGCAGGCACTGGGCGATGAAGTCAGCGGCCAGACGCAGGGCACCGGTGCCGCCCGGGGTCTGGGTGGCGCCGGCACGCTGCTCGGCGATCAGCTTGGAGTCGGCGCCGAGCACCAGCTCGTTGATGACTTTGCCGAACAGCGGGTTGCCGTGGCCACCGATGTAGGTCTTGGTGTCCTGGCTTTCGACCAGTCGCGCTTCGGCG
This sequence comes from Pseudomonas sp. TNT2022 ID642, assembly GCF_028656995.1. Taxonomy (NCBI): domain Bacteria; kingdom Pseudomonadati; phylum Pseudomonadota; class Gammaproteobacteria; order Pseudomonadales; family Pseudomonadaceae; genus Pseudomonas; species Pseudomonas sp. TNT2022 ID642. The sequence continues at coordinate 45,218 of NZ_JAMDGW010000037.1, forward strand.
ATTTTCACCGCTTCCGGGATCGGCGTCAGGCCTTGGGCATCCTTGTAGACGCCAACGCCCAAGTCGAATTTGCGCGGGTTGGCGTCCTGCGCATACGCCTCCATCAAGCCGAGGATCGGGTCGCCGGGTACCCGGCCAATGGCGTCGAAGTGCATTACTTGCGTCCTTCTGCAGTCTTGGCCACTTCGTCAGTGCGCGCGGCCATGATGAAGTCGTTGCGATGCAGGCCTTTGATCGAGTGGCTCCACCAGGTCACGGTGACTTTGCCCCACTCGGTCAGCAGGCCCGGATGATGACCTTCGGCCTCGGAGATCTCGCCGACCGCATTGGTGAAGGCCAGCGCGTGTTTGAAGTTCTTGAACAGGAAGACTTTCTCCAGCTGCATGATGCTGTCGCGTACTTCGATGTTCCAGTCAGGGATCTGCTTGATCAGGATCGGCAGTTCTTCGTCGCTGACTTGTGGCGCATCGGCGCGGCAGGCTTCGCAGTGGGCTTGGTTCAAAGTGGACATGGCGTATTCCTGAAATCGAGTGTGTTTTTTTTATTAAAGCGTTGGAGCCGTCAATGCCGTCACGCTAAACCAAAGTGGCGGCGACTGACAGGCTCAATTGTCAGCAAAAGTCGCGGGTCACGCGGCTTTCGGTTTCGGCGGAAACTTCGGTGCGTGCAGACCCAACTGCATGCCTTGGCGAACCATGGCCATGATGTCTTCATGGGCCACGTCGAACAGACGCTTGAGGTTCGGCAGGACAAAGTACAGCGGTTGCAGGATGTCGATGCGATACGGCGTGCGCATGGCTTCGAGCGGATCGAAGGCTTGATGCTCAGGCTCGTCCGACAGCGAGTAAACGGTTTCTTTCGGTGAGGACAGAATGCCGCCGCCGTAGATGCGCTTGCCTTGCGGGGTGTCGACCAGGCCGAACTCGATGGTCATCCAGTACAGGCGCGCCAGGTACACGCGTTCTTCTTTGGTCGCTTGCAGGCCGAGCTTGCCGTAGGTGTGGGTGAATTCGGCGAAGTACGGGTTGGTCAGCAGCGGGCAGTGACCAAAGATCTCGTGGAAAATATCCGGCTCTTGCAGGTAATCCAGCTCTTCGCGGGTACGGATAAATGTCGCGACGGGAAACTGCTTGCTGGCGAGCAATTCAAAGAAGGTCTGGAAGGGAATCAGCGCCGGAACACGGGCGACCTGCCAACCGGTGGTCGCGCCGAGCACCTTGTTGATCTCGCCGAGTTGCGGGATGCGGTCGTGGGGCAGACCGAGTTTTTCGATACCGTCCAGATACTCCTGGCAGGCACGCCCTTCGATCACTTTCAACTGGCGAGTGATCAGCGTGTTCCACACCGCGTGTTCTTCGGCGGGGTAGTCGATAAAACCTTGCGCATCGGGCTCGCGGGCCACGTATTGCGTCTGCTTCATACTGCTCTCCTGCTAGGGGAATTCGTTCTTGTTATGTCCAGCGATGGACTCAGAATTACCTGAGAGCGGGTTGATGTGCAGCAGGTTGAATGGCCTGCGCGTGGGAAATTTCTCTTTAATTCGTAAAGTTATCGTTACGGTTTGGCGGATATCTCGCGTTTGTGGTGATTGGCGGGTTTGAAAAGGCGCTTGGCTGTCACATAATCTTGACAACTATCTGCGTGCCACCACAGAAAAGTCTGGCGCGGTCCCCCTGTAGGAGTGAGCCTGCTCGCGATAGCGGTGTTTCAGTCAGCATCAATATCAACTGACCCAAAGCCATCGCGAGCAGGCTCACTCCTACAGGTTTCTCATCGTTTATTCGGGCGATTTATATGCGCATCAAAGTCCACTGCCAGAACCGCATCGGCATCCTGCGCGACATCCTCAACCTGCTGGTGGCGTACGGGATCAACGTCGCGCGCGGTGAGGTCGGTGGCGAGCATGGCAATGCGATCTATCTGCACTGCCCGAACCTGATCAATATCCAGTTCCAGGCGCTGCGGCCGAAGTTCGAGGCGATTGCCGGGGTGTTCGGCGTCAAACGGGTAGGGCTGATGCCCAGCGAGCGTCGGCACATGGAGTTGAATGCGCTGCTCGGCGCGCTGGAGTTTCCGGTGCTGTCGATCGACATGGGTGGCTCGATCGTGGCGGCCAACCGTGCGGCGGCGCAGTTGCTCGGTGTGCGGGTCGATGAAGTGCCGGGGATTCCGCTGTCGCGTTATGCCGAAGATTTCGACTTGCCAGAGCTGGTGCGCGCCAACAAATCGCGAATCAACGGCATGCGGGTCAAGGTCAAGGGCGACATCTTTCTTGCCGACATCGCGCCGCTGCAATCGGAACACGACGACAGTGAAGCCATGGCCGGCGCAGTGTTGACCTTGCATCGCGCCGACAGAGTGGGCGAGCGCATCTATAACGTGCGCAAGCAGGAACTACGTGGCTTCGACAGCATCTTCCAGAGTTCGAAAGTGATGGCCGCCGTGGTGCGTGAAGCGCGGCGTATGGCCCCGCTGGATGCGCCGCTGTTGATTGAGGGCGAAACCGGCACCGGTAAGGAGTTACTGGCGCGTGCCTGCCACCTCGCCAGTCCGCGCGGGCAGTCGCCTCTGATGGCGCTCAACTGCGCCGGCCTGCCCGAGTCGATGGCCGAGACCGAACTGTTCGGCTACGGCCCTGGCGCTTTTGAAGGGGCGCGGGCTGAAGGCAAACTCGGCCTGCTGGAGTTGACCGCGGGCGGCACATTGTTTCTCGACGGCGTCGGTGAAATGAGCCCGCGCTTGCAGGTGAAGTTGCTGCGCTTTCTACAGGACGGTTGCTTCCGACGGGTCGGCAGTGATGAAGAGGTTTATCTGGATGTGCGGGTGATCTGCGCCACCCAGGTGGACTTGTCGGAGCTGTGCGCGCGCGGCGAGTTTCGCCAGGATTTGTACCACCGCTTGAACGTGCTCTCGTTACACATCCCGCCGCTGCGTGAATGCCTCGACGGACTGACGCCGCTGGTCGAACACTTTCTCGACCAGGCCAGTCGGCAGATCGGTTGCTCGCTGCCGAAACTGGCGCCGGCGGCGATGGATCGGCTCAGTCATTACCACTGGCCGGGCAACGTGCGGCAACTGGAGAACGTGCTGTTCCAGGCGGTTTCGCTGTGCGACGGCGGCACGGTGAAGGCCGAGCATATTCGTCTGCCGGATTACGGCGTGCGTCAGCCGCTTGGCGATTTCTCGCTGGAGGGTGGGCTGGACGAGATTGTCGGGCGCTTCGAGAAAGCGGTGCTGGAGCGGTTGTATTCCGAGCATCCGAGCAGTCGGCAGTTGGGTAAGCGGCTGGGGGTTTCGCACACCACCATTGCCAACAAACTGCGTGAGTATGAAGTCGGCAAAGAGTCGGGCAGCACGTGATCGTTCCCACGCTCTGCGTGGGAATGCAGCCCGGGACGCTCCGCGTCCCAAAGCGGACGCAGAGCGTCCATTGAGGTATTCCCACGCGGAGCGTGGGAACGATCATTCGAGGGATTGCCGCCAAGCGGCATAACACCGCCGGTTTTTCGACTTCGATACATTTCAAATTTCCCCTCATCATCCCCCAAGTCCTTTGTTTACCGGGCCTTTGTGCGCCAGAAAAAAGTTGGTCTGCAAATTGCTTATGGCTCAGCAGTACAGCGGTGGGCGGCAAACGTCCGGCATGCAGAGGAAAGAGTGTGGACAAGTACCTTTATGTGGCAATGACCGGCGCCAGCCAGAATGCGCTGGCGCAAAAGGCGCATGCCAACAACCTGGCGAACATCTCCACCAACGGTTTTCAGCGCGACCTGGAACAGGCGCGTTCGATGCCGGTGTTCGGTGACAGCTTTCCGGCGCGTGCGTTTGCCATGAGCGAACGGCCCGCCACCGATTTCACCCCGGGCTCGCTGGTGCAGACCGGTCGTGACCTCGACGTCGCGGTGACCGGCAACGGTTTCATTGCCGTGCAGAACCCTAACGGCGGCGAAAGCTACGTGCGCACCGGCAGCCTCAACGTCGACGCCCTCGGTGTTCTGCGCGCCGGCAACGGCATGCCGGTGATCGGCAACGGCGGTCCGATCGCCGTGCCGCCCGAGCAGCAGATCGAAGTCGGTGAAGACGGCACCATCAGTATTCGTGCGATGGGCGAAGGCCCGCGCGTCATGGCGGAAGTCGACCGGATCAAACTGGTCAACCCGGACATCAAGAACATGAACAAGGGCCTCGACGGCTCGATCTACACCAAGGACGGCCAGCCGGCGCAGGCCGATGCCAACGTCAAACTGGTGTCGGGTTTCCTTGAGTCGAGCAACGTCAACGCCGTCGAAGAGATGACCTCGGTGCTGGCCCTGGCCAAGCAGTTCGAGTTGCACGTCAAGATGATGAACACCGCCAAAGACGACGACCAGGCCATGGCTCGGGTCTTGCAGATCAGCTAATTATCAGAACGTCGCGCCGTAAAACAGGCGCACGAGGAGAATCGAATGCTTCCGGCTCTATGGGTTGCCAAAACCGGTCTGTCCGCCCAGGACACCAACCTGACCACCATTTCCAACAACCTGGCAAACGTGTCGACCACGGGTTTCAAACGTGATCGCGCCGAGTTCCAGGACTTGCTCTATCAGATCAAGCGTCAGCCAGGCGCCCAGTCGACTCAGGACAGTGAACTGCCGTCGGGTCTGCAACTGGGTACCGGTGTGCGCATCGTCGGCACCCAGAAAAACTTCACCGCCGGTAGCCTGCAAACCACCGAACAGCCGCTGGACATGGCCATCGACGGTCGCGGTTTCTTCCAGATTCTGCAGCCGGACGGCACCACGTCCTACACCCGCGACGGTACGTTCCACCTCGATTCCAATGGCCAGATCGTTAACGCCAGCGGTTTCGCACTGGAACCGGCCATCGTCATTCCGAACGATGCCCAGACCTTCACCGTCGGCCGTGACGGCACCGTGTCCATCACGGTTGCTGGCAACGCTGCGTCGCAGGTGATCGGCAACCTGCAAACCGCCGACTTCATCAACCCGGCCGGTCTGCAAGCCGTGGGCAACAACCTGTTCCTGGAAACTGCCGCTTCCGGCGCGCCGCAAGTCGGCACCCCGGGTCTGGCCGGTTTCGGTACCACCCTGCAGAACACCCTGGAAACCTCCAACGTCAGCACGGTTGAAGAGATGGTCAACATGATCACTACTCAGCGCGCTTACGAGATGAACTCCAAGGTGATCTCCACCGCTGACCAGATGCTCTCGTTCGTAACGCAGAATCTGTAATCAAGTCTATGAGGCGGCCATGAGGTCGCCTGCAACACCGTGAGGTAGGGTCATGAATCGCTTTGTATCTGTTCTGGCATTGAGTGGGGTCGTCTCGCTCGCGGGCTGCGTCGCTCCGACGCCCAAGCCCAATGACCCTTACTACGCCCCGGTGTTGCCGCGCACGCCGTTGCCGGCTGCGGCCAACAACGGCTCGATTTATCAGGCTGGCTTCGAGCAGAACCTGTACAGCGACCGCAAGGCTTTCCGGGTCGGTGACATCATCACCATCACCCTGAACGAGCGCACGCAGGCGAGCAAGAATGCCAACTCGCAGATGGACAAGAACAGCGACAACAAGGTCGGTCTGACCTCGTTGTTCGGCTCCAGCCTGACCACCAACAACCCGATCGGCGGCAACGACCTGAGTCTGAACGCCGGCTACAGCGCCGACCGCTCGACCAAGGGCGACGCCAAGTCCGGGCAGAGCAACAGCCTGACCGGTTCGATCACCGTGACCGTCGCTGACGTGCTGCCCAACGGCATCATCGCCGTGCGTGGCGAGAAGTGGCTGACGCTGAACACTGGTGACGAACTGGTGCGCATCGCCGGCCTGGTACGCGCCGATGACATCGCCACGGACAACACCGTGTCGTCGACTCGGGTCGCCGATGCACGCATCACCTACTCGGGTACCGGCGCATTTGCCGATACGAGTCAGCCAGGCTGGTTCGACCGTTTCTTCCTCAGCCCGCTGTTCCCTTTCTAGGTGGCTACGTTGAATCTGAAAAGCTTCATGCTGGCGGCGACCCTGATGTCCGCCGCTTTTGCTGCCCACGCTGAGCGGCTGAAAGATATCGCCAGCATTTCCGGCGTGCGTTCCAACCAGTTGATCGGTTACGGCCTGGTGGTCGGGCTTAATGGCACCGGCGACCAGACGACGCAAACCCCGTTCACCCTGCAGACCTTCAACAACATGCTCTCGCAGTTCGGCATCAAAGTGCCGCCGGGATCGGGCAACGTGCAGTTGAAGAACGTCGCGGCAGTGTCGATCAGTGCCGACTTGCCGGCGTTCGCCAAGCCAGGTCAGCAGGTCGACATTACGGTGTCCTCGATCGGTAACTCCAAGAGCCTGCGTGGCGGCACGCTGTTGCTGACCCCGCTCAAGGGTATCGACGGCAACGTCTACGCGGTCGCTCAGGGCAACCTGGTGGTCGGCGGTTTCGATGCCGAAGGGCGTGACGGTTCGAAGATCACCGTCAACGTTCCGTCGGCCGGTCGCATTCCCGGCGGTGCCTCGGTGGAGCGTTCGGTGCCGAGCGGTTTCAACCAGGGCAACAGCCTGACGCTGAACCTCAACCGTTCCGACTTCACCACCGCCAAACGTATCGTCGACAAGATCAACGACATGCTCGGCCCTGGCGTTGCGCAAGCCATCGACGGTGGATCGATCCGCGTCACTGCGCCGCTCGATCCAAGCCAACGCGTCGACTACTTGTCGATTCTGGAAAACCTCGAAGTCGATCCGGGTCAGGCGGTGGCGAAAGTCATCATCAACTCGCGTACCGGTACCATCGTCATCGGCCAGAACGTGAAAGTGTCGCCAGCCGCCGTGACCCACGGCAGCCTGACCGTGACCATCACCGAAGACCCGATCGTCAGCCAGCCGGGCCCTCTGTCCAATGGCCAGACCGCTGTCGTGCCGCGCTCGCGGGTGAATGCCGAGCAGGAAGCCAAACCGATGTTCAAGTTCGGCCCGGGTACTACCCTCGACGAGATCGTGCGGGCGGTGAACCAGGTCGGCGCGGCACCGGGTGACTTGATGGCGATCCTCGAAGCCTTGAAGCAGGCCGGCGCGTTGCAAGCCGACCTGATCGTGATCTGAGGCCGACCGTTATGGATATGCGCAAAAGCGGTCTGGTCAGCAGCAGCGATTCGGGTTCCTACTCGGACCTCAATCGTCTGAACCAACTCAAGGTCGGCGACAAGAACAGCGATGCGAACCTGCGCAAAGTCGCGCAGGAATTCGAGTCGCTGTTCCTCGGCGAAATGCTCAAGTCGATGCGCTCGGCGACCAACGCCCTGGGTGAAGACAACCCGCTCAACACGCCGGCGGCCAAGCAGTATCAGGAAATGTACGACCAGCAACTGGCCGTTTCCATGTCCCGCGAGGGCGGTGGCATTGGTCTGGCCGACGTGCTGATGCGGCAGATGTCGAAGAACAAACCGCTGGCACCGGGCGAAGCCGCTGCTGCGTCCGCCGCCAAGCAGGAAGAAGCCAAGGCAAAAGCCGCGGCCGTGGTCACACCGGTTGCCGCTGGCACCGTTGCCACCAACGGCCCGTTGTCGCGCCTCAATGGCGAGCGTCCGTTGTGGGCGTCGCGTTCGGTGAATGCGCCGAACACGCAACTCGCCCATCGCAATGACATGGAAATGATCAACCAGCGTCGTCTGGCCTTGCCGCCGAAACTGGCCGATCGTTTGCTCGCCGGGCTGGTGCCGTCGGCCACACCGACGGCAGCGACCCAGTTGCCGCAACGCGCCGCGACCGCTGCCACGACCGGGGCCGGGCCGCTGTACAACGGCGACTGGCTGGCGCGCGCCGAGGGCGAAAAAGCCTCTGGCGCACAGATGCAGGTCTACGGTCGCGCCATGGCGCAGATTCCGCTGGCGCCGGCGAAAAAGGCCTTCAGTTCCGCCGACGAATTCGTCAACACCATGCTGCCGATGGCCAAGGAAGCGGCCGACCGCATCGGCGTCGATCCGCGTTATCTGGTGGCACAAGCGGCCCTGGAAACCGGTTGGGGCAAGTCGGTCATGCGCGCTCAGGATGGCAGCAGCAGCCACAACCTGTTCGGCATCAAGGCGAGCAGCAACTGGAAGGGCGATTCGGCCCGGGCGATCACCAGCGAGTTCCGCAATGGCGAGATGGTCAAGGAGACGGCTGAGTTCCGTTCCTATGCCTCGTACAAGGACAGCTTCCACGATCTGGTGACTTTGCTGCAGTCCAATAATCGCTATCAAGATGTCGTGAAGTCTGCCGATAACCCAGAACAGTTTGTACGCGAGTTGCAAAAGGCCGGTTACGCCACCGACCCGAACTACGCAAGCAAGATTTCGCAGATTGCCAAGCAGATGAACAGTTTCCAAAACTACGCTGCGGCGGGTGTATCCACCACGCCTTTATAAGGCACAAGGTATAAGGTCTGAACCATGAGTTTGCTCAATATCGGGATGTCGGGACTGTCGGCCAGCCAGTCCTCTTTGGCTACGACAGGCAACAACATTGCCAACGTCGACACCGCCGGTTATTCACGCCAGCAAACCGTGCAGGGCACCAAATCCTCGCAGCAGTACGGCAGCGTTTTCATCGGCACGGGCACGACCCTGGCTGACGTACGCCGGGTCTACAACTCCTACCTGGAATCCCAACTGCACACGGCGACCTCGCTCAACAGCGAAGCGGCGTCGTACCTGGCGCAGGCCACGCCGCTGGATTCCACGTTGTCCGACACCAACACCGGCCTGACCGGTGTGCTGCAAAAGTTCTTCACGACGATGCAGGGCGTATCGACGTCTGCGACCGATGACACCTCGCGCCAATCGGTGCTGACCGGTGCGCAGGCGCTGACCAGCCGCTTCAACTCCATCGCCAAACAGCTCAACGACCAGAACACCACCATCAACGGCAGCCTCGGCGACATGGCGGCCCAGGTGAACAAACTGGCCACCTCGATTGCCAACCTGAACCAGAAAATCGGCGAGATCTCCACCAGCGGTGGTGCGCCGAACGATCTGCTCGACAGCCGTAATGAAGCCGTACGCCAGTTGTCCGAGCTGACCGGCGCGCAGGTCGTTGAGCGCGGCACCAGCTTCGACATCTACGTCGGTAGCGGCCAGCCCCTGGTCATTGGCAACTCCGCCAACTCCCTGAGCACCGTGCCGCTCAAGGATGACCCATCGCGCATGGGCATCCAGATGGATCGCGGTTCGAGCACCATCGACATCACCTCGGTGATCAGCGGTGGCGAAATCGGTGGTCTGCTGACTTATCGCAAAGAGGTTCTCGATCCATCGCTCAATGAGCTGGGCCGAGTGGCGCTGGTGATCGCTGATCAGGTCAACAGCCAGCAAGCCCAGGGCATCGACAAAAACGGTGACTTCGGCGCAGCGCTGTTCAACAACATCAACAGTGCCGCGCTGATCAGCCAGCGCAGCATCGCGAAGGACGGCAACAGCGCAGGTTCGGGCAACCTCGATGTGACCATCAAGGACAGCGGCAAGCTGACCACCAGCGATTATCAGGTCACGTTCACCAGCGCTACCGACTACTCGGTCAAACGTTCCGACGGCACCGATCTGGGCACCTTCAGCACCACCACCAATCCACCGCCAGTGATCGATGGTTTCACCCTCGCGCTGAAGGGTGGTGCGTTGAGCGCCGGTGACAGCTTCAAAGTGACGCCGACCCGCAATGCGGCCGCGAGCATCCAGACGGTGCTCACCGATCCGAAGAAAATTGCTGCGGCCGGTCCGTTGACCGGTGTGGCCAGCGCCAACGGTCTGGGCAATTACACCCAGCCGACGCTCAGCTCCAAAATCGATATCTACAACCCGACTGCCCAGGCTGACATGCAGGCGGCGCTGAAGAACTCGACGCCGGTCAAACTGGTGTTCGGTGACGTCACCGGTGGCAGCCAGTCTTACACCTTTGTCGATGCAAAGGGCGGCCTCATCAGCAGCGGCACCATCGTGCCCGGTCAATCGAACACGCTGGACCTGAAAGTCGGCATCGTCGATGCCAGCGGCAACCCGGTACTGGACACCAGCGTCACGCCGAACGTGCAGAAAACCTTCTCGGTGCAGACCACCGTTGGCGGCACGCCGAAGCCTGGCGAAACCTTCACCATGAACCTGACCGGTGCGGCGTCGTCGGACAACCGTAACGCGCAAGCGCTGGTTGGCCTGCAGACCAAGCAGACGGTCGATACCGGCTCGGCGAGCAAAGGCATCAGCCTGACCGACGCCTACAACAAGCTGGTGACCAACGTCGGTACCAAGACCGCTCAGGGCAAGTCCGATATCACCGCGACCACGGCGATTCTGGATAACGCCAAAGACGCGCGCGACTCTCTGTCCGGGGTCAACCTGGATGAAGAAACCGGCAACCTGGTCAAATACCAGCAGTACTACACAGCGTCTTCGCAGATCATCAAAGCTGCGCAGGAAACTTTCGCCACGCTGATCAACAGCCTTTAAGGAGTCGTAATTCATGCGCATTTCCACCGCCCAGTATTACGGAACGCAAGCTTCGGACTATCAGCGTAACTTCAACAAGGCTGTCGCTACCGCCAGCGAGGCGAGCAGCCTGCAGCGCATCACCAACGCCTCCGATGATCCGATCGGCGCCGGTCGGTTGCTGCAACTGGGCCAGCAGGCCGCGATGCTGGATCAGTACAAGACCAACGTCGACACCACCACAAATTCGTTGAATGTGCAGGAGTCCACGCTGGATTCCATCACCACCGCACTGGCGCGTGCCAAGGAACTCGCCCTGGCCGCCAACACCGGCACGCGCACCGACAAGGATCGCCAGGCTTACGCTTCGGAACTGAGTCAGATCCAGCAACAAGTGCTGGGCCTGATGAACTCCAAGGATGCCAACGGCAACTACATGTTCTCCGGTTCGAAGACCGATACCGCGCCGTACTCGCAGAATGCCGACGGCACTTACACCTACAACGGTGACCAGACCACGATCAACCTGGGCATCGGCGACGGTATGACGGTCGGCACCAACACCACCGGTTGGGATGCCTTTCAGCAGACCATCAACACCGGCCGCACCAGCACCAACATGACGGCTCCGGCAGTGGATGACGGCCGTGTCGTGCTGTCCAGCGGTACCGTCGGCAATGTGGCCACCTACAACTCCAAGTTCTCCGGTGGTCAGCCGTACACCGTCAGTTTCGTCAGCAGCACCCAACTGCAAATCACCGATGCGCTGGGTAACGACGTGACGGCCGAAGCCAGCCAGAACGGGGCGATCGTCAACACCACCGGCACCAACCAGACGGTCAGTTTCCGTGGCGTCGACCTGAAGCTGAACATCAACCTGAAAACGGGTGACACCAACCCGGACGCGGTCATTGCCGGGCACAGCTTCCAGTTGTCGACCCAGCCTGACTCGTTCACCACCGCGCGCAGCCCGGGCAACCCGTCTACTGCGGTGATTACCGGTTCGACCATCACCGACCAGTCGGCCTATACAAACGCCTTCCCGCAAGGCGGCGCGGTGCTCAAGTTCACCAGCGCCACGGCGTTCGATCTGTATGCGGCGCCAGTCACTGCGGACAGCAAACCCGTGTCGTCCGGCACCGTGGCTGGCGGCAACGCGACCGCTGCGGGCGTGACTTTCGCGCTGGGCAACACGCCGGCCGCTGGCGATCAGTTCTCGATCCAGCCGAACAATCACCAGACCCAGAACGTGCTCGACACGCTGGGCCAGATGATTACGGCATTGAATATGCCGATCGACGGTGATGATGTTGCCAAGCAGAAGTTTCAGGGTGTCATGGAGTCGGGTCTCGGCAACATCGACGCCGCCACCAACCAGATTGGCGCTTCTGTCACCACCATTGGTGCCCGTGGCCAGGCGCTGGAGATGCAAACCGCGACGAACCTGAGCCTGAGCACGGCGAACACCACGACCCAGGGCTCGATCCGTGATTCGGATCCCGCCGAAGTCATGACCCGCCTGACCCTGCAGCAGACTATGTTGCAAGCCGCGCAGTTGGCGTTCAGCAAGATCAGCCAGTTGGGTCTGTTCAACAAGATCTGACGGTTAACGGGCGCGTGAGCGCCCGTTTGCTCCATCCTTCAAGTAATGTTTTTTAGCGGTTTCCAGGGCTCGCTTTACCGAGCGGGCTCGTACCGCCTGTGAGCCCGCCGTGAATTCACTCCCTCTCGTCAGCCTTGTCATTCCCGCCTTCAATCCACGCTTTTTCGAGCGTGCTTTGCGCAGCGCCGTCAGCCAAGGCTATGGCCATCTGGAAATCATCGTTTGCGATGACAGTCGTGGCGTCGAGATCGAGACCATCGTCTCGAATGTCAGCGAGGAGAGCGGCGTCGCCGTCCGTTATGTACGCAACCCGCGCACGTTGGGCCTGGTCGGCAACCTGAAAGCCTGCCTGGATCAGGCGCAGGGCGAATTCATCAAGTTTCTGTGTGACGATGATCTGCTCTATTCCGCCTGTATCGAGCAGCAGGCGCACGAGATGCGCCGTGCCGAGGTCAGTCTGGTGCTGGCCCAGCGACTGCTCTGGGACGCGAACGACATCATCCTGCCTGCGCGTCTGGAAAACACTTCGCTGTCGCCGGTCAGTGGCCTGTTCAAGGGTGACGATCTACTGGCGATATTTGAAAAATTCCCGGTCAACGTTCTCGGCGGATTCAGCAACGCGCTGTTTCGCCGCGCGGACGTCGCCGAGCTGCTGCCGGCCTTGACCGAGGAGGGCGGCGGCTTCGTCGCCAGCCTGGATTTCGCCTTGTATATCTGCCTGCTGCGACGCGGCAACCTGGCGGTATCGAACAATGTACTGAGCGCTGAGCGTCTTTATCCGGAGCGGCTCAGCGCGCAGCAACCGATGAAGGACGCGATGGACGTCGAGCGCGAGTGGCTCTCGCAAATGCTCAAGGTCCGCAACGGTGAGTCGGCGCCGGCGCCAGGCTGGGTGCGTTACATCCCGCTGGTAAAGGCTGATGAGTCGCCAAGGGTTTGGGATGAGCTGCCGTTGAGTCGCACCCTGGGTTCCCGGCAGAGCCGCCAGGAGTGTGGCGTCGGGGTGGACAGCCTGAGTTTTGGCGAACTCTATGCGCAATGGCTGGAGTGCCGGGTGCTGACCGAAGGCCAGCGCAAGATGCTGCCGGAAACCATCGCCGGTTGGTCGCACCAGCCGCGAATCGTGCCGGTCATCATCGACGACAAAGGCAGTCGCGCCGGTGTGGAGCGTACGCTGGAGGCCCTCGCCAATCAGGATTACCCGGCGGAACTGGTGCTGGTACTGTCCGCGTCCTGCTCCGAAGCGGAGCTGGATGGACGCGTGTTTCGACTGCCGCTGCAAGACGACGGGCTGGAGCAGCTCAATAGCTTGCTGCCGCAACTGGAAGGCGCCGACTGGTTCTACCTGCTGCAGCCTGGTGATCGCCCGGTGGCCACGGCGTTGCTGATCATGGCCGACCGCATCGCGCATTCGCGGTCCTTCACCTGCCTGTACAGCGACGAAGGCAGTCTGCGCAATGGCGAGTCGGCAGAGCCTGCGTTCAAACCGGATTTCAACCTCGACCTCATGCGCAGCTATCCCTACGTCGGGCGTGCTCTGGCGTTCAAGCGCGAGCGGGTTCTGGAGTTGGGAGGCCTGGCGTCTGACTTCGCGCAACTGGCACCTCACGACCTGCTCTGGCGCATGGTCGAGAGCGACGGCACTCAGGTGGTCGGGCATATCGCCGAAGTGTTGCTCGAATCGAAATTCGATCTGTCCCAATGGCTCACTGATCCGGGTGTCCTGGAGCAGAATCCACGGGTGCTCGATGCGCATCTGCAGCGCCTGGGGATTACCTACGAAACCCGGCGTGAGGGCTCTGAGCTGCTCAATCGGGTCGACTATCGCCATGCCCGACGCCCGTTGGTCTCGGTGATCATCGTCGCTCAGGATCAGACGGCAGCCTTGCAGCGTTGTGTCGAAACGCTGCTGGAAAAGACCGCTTACACCGAGTACGAAATTCTCCTGGTCGATAGCGGCAGCGAAACCGCCGAGGCACAGGCCTGGCTCGATGGCATGGGACAATTGGGCGGTGAGCGGATTCGTGTATTGCGCTGCCTGCAAAAGCACAACCCTGCCGCCATTCACAACTTTGCCGTGAGCCAGGCGCGTGGCGAGTATGTGTTGCTGCTCAACGCTTTTGCGGTGATCACGCAAGCCGAATGGCTCGACGAATTGCTCAATCATGCGCAGCGCCCCGAAGTCGGAGTGGTCGGCGCCAAGTTGTACGACCCGGATGGCGGGATCTTGCATGCCGGGCTGATTCTCGGCTTGCAGGGGCCGGCCGGGCTGCCGTTCCTGGGTCAGCCGATGCAGTCGGAGGGCTACATGTTCCGACTGCAGGCGGTGCAGGATCTGAGCGCCGTCGGCGGTGACTGCCTGATGGTTCGCAAGTCGGTCTTCGAGGAGGTCGCGGGGCTCGACGATCAGGACTTGAAGGTCGCCTACAACGTCGTCGATCTGTGCCTGCGTGTCGGTCGCGAAGGTTACCTGGTGGTGTGGAACCCACATGCCAGGCTGGCTCTGGGCACACGTCCGAGCGCCGTGGCAACGAGCGAAGAGCAGCAACAGCACGAGCGCGAGCAGGATACTTTTTACCAGCGCTGGTTGCCGCTGATTGCGCGCGATCCGGCCTACAACGTCAACCTTGCGCTACAGGGTATCGGGGCCACCAACTTCAGCCTCGAACCGGGCCTGCTGAGCGGCTGGCGTGCGTTTTCCAAGTCGAGTCTGCCCAACGTGCTCGTGGTACCGATCAACGCTTCTGCCATCGGCCATTACCGCATGAGCCAGCCGATGATCGAGCTTGAGGCGGCCAACCGGGTCGAAGGGCGCATCTGCTACGGCTTGCCGTCGATCGTCGACATCGAGCGTCAGGCGCCCGACGTGATCGTGCTGCAGGGACGCTACTCGGAGCACGCCATTGATGAAATCCCGCCGCTGAAAAAGTATTTCAGCGCCCGGCGTATTTTCGAGCTGGATGACTATGTCATCGACGTTCCTCATCGCAATGCCCACATCCGCAACATGCCGAACAAGCAGGATATGGAGCGCATGGTGCGTCGGGCGATCGGCCTCTGTGATCGGGTGGTCGTGTCGACGCAGCCACTGGCCAATGCGCTGTCGGACATGCACCACGACATTCGTGTGGTGCCGAACATGCTCGCCAAAGACCTCTGGAGCAACCTGCGCAGCCAGCGGCGTACGTCGAAAAAACCACGGGTCGGTTGGGGCGGTGGCACCAGCCACCACGGCGACCTGGCAGTGATCGCGGAGGTGGTTCGCGAGCTGGCCAATGAAGTCGACTGGGTGTTCTTCGGCATGTGCCCGGATGACCTGCGGCCGTACATGCATGAGTTCCACGGGGTGATCCCGCTCGACGTGTATCCGGCGAAGCTGGCCAGCCTCAACCTCGATCTGGCCCTGGCACCGCTGGAGTTCCACATCTTCAACGACTGCAAGAGCAACCTGCGGCTGCTGGAGTACGGCGCCTGCGGCTACCCGGTGATCTGCACTGACACCGAAGCCTATCGTGGCTACCTGCCGTGCACGCGGGTCAAGACCAACACCACCGATGAATGGCTGCAGGCGATTCGCATGCACCTGGCCGATCCTGATGCCAGTTACCGCATGGGCGACGAGTTGCGTGAGGTGGTGCTGCGCGATTACGTGTTGCGTGGCGATAACCTGCGCTACTGGGAAAATGGCTGGTTGGCGGACTGACCGGTTCCAATCGTTGAAACAGCCCGATGAAAGGGATGAGTCCGGTGACGGATTCATCCCTTTTTTCATGGCTGCACGTCCTGCGACACGTAGCGCACCGAGCTGGCGCGTTTCCTGCAAGTCCCCCTCAAATCGCCATAAAACGAGCGCTCGCGGTCATTGCCCCTGCGCCCGAAACGGCAGAAAGGTTTAGCCAGAAGGCTGTAACGCTCAAGAAAGCGATACGCAGCGCTGTGACGAACGAGAGGGGAGAGGATGAAGGCAGTTATTTTGGCGGGTGGTCTGGGCACGCGCATCAGTGAAGAGTCGCACCTCAAGCCCAAGCCGATGATCGAGATTGGCGGCAAGCCAATTCTCTGGCACATCATGAAGCAGTACTCCGCCCACGGGATTCACGACTTCGTGATTTGCCTGGGCTACAAGGGGTACGCGATCAAGGACTTCTTCGCCAACTACTTCCTGCACACCTCCGATGTGACCTTCGACATGCGTGAAAACCGCATGGACGTTCACCAGAATTACAGCGAGCCATGGCGTGTGACGCTGATCGATACCGGTGAAGAAACCATGACCGGTGGCCGCTTGGGGCGAGCCGCGCGCTACCTGGAAAATGAAGAGGCCTTCTGCTTCACCTATGGCGACGGCGTTTCCGATTTGAACATCAGCGCGTTGGTCGATTTCCACCTGACTCACGGCAAACTGGCCACCGTCACCGCGGTACAACCGCCGGGACGCTACGGTGCGCTGGATCGCGAAGGCGACCGGGTGCTGGGTTTCACCGAGAAGCCACGCGGCGACGGAGGCTGGATCAATGGCGGCTTTTTCGTGCTGTCGCCCAAGGTCCTGCCGCTGATCGAAGGCGATTCGACGTCGTGGGAATCCGGTCCGCTGGACGGCCTGGCCGCGCGCGGTGAGCTGATGGCGTTTCAGCACGATGGCTTCTGGCAGCCCATGGACACCCTGCGCGACAAGAACCACCTCGAAGCCCTGTGGCAGAGCGGGGAGGCCCCATGGAAGCAATGGGCCTGAGTGCGGATTTCTGGCGTGGCAAACGCGTTCTCGTCACCGGGCATTCCGGTTTCAAAGGCAGCTGGCTGACCCTGTGGCTGCAAAGCCTCGGCGCGCAAGTCAGCGGCTTTTCTCTGGATCCGTCGACTGAACCGAGCCTGTTCGAACTGGCGCGCGTGCACGAAGGCATCAACGATCAGCGTGGCGATCTTCGTGATCTTGGCGCTCTGCTGGAAATCATCGCTGACACAGAGCCGGAGATCGTTCTGCACCTGGCGGCTCAGCCGTTGGTACGCGAAGGCTATCGCGATCCGCTCGGCACTTACTCCAGTAACGTCATGGGCACCCTGAACCTGCTCGAAGCGATTCGTCAGGTCGGTTGCGTGCGTGCCTGCGTGCTGGTGACCACCGACAAGGTCTACGCCAACAAGGAATGGCTGTGGCCGTACCGCGAAGACGAAGCCCTCGGTGGTCACGATCCGTACAGCAGCAGCAAGGCCTGCTGTGAATTGCTCGCACAGTCGTATGCCGCATCGTTCTTCCCGGCCGACAAGTACGCCGAACACGGTCTGGCCTTGGCTACGGCGCGTGCTGGCAATGTCCTCGGCGGCGGTGACTTTGCGCCTGAACGACTGATTCCTGATGTGCTGAAAGCCTGGACCGCAGACGAACCGGTGACCCTGCGTTACCCGCAAGCCGTGCGCCCGTGGCAGCACGCGCTGGAGCCGTTGGCCGGTTATCTGCAACTGGCCGCCGGCCTCTACGAGCAAGGCCCGGAATACGCCGGGGCGTGGAACTTCGGCCCGGGCGAAGCGGACATGTGCAGCGTCGGCGAAGTGGTCGAATTGCTCGCCAGCCGCTGGCCACAAGCGCGTGGTCTGCGCATCGAAAAAAGCGAATTGCACGAGGCCGGCCTGTTGCGTCTGGACAGCAGCCGTGCGCGCCAAGTGCTCGGCTGGCAGCCACGCTGGACCTTGCAGGCCTGCCTGACCCAGACCCTCGACTGGCATCTGGCGTGGCAGAACGGCGATGACATGCGCGCTGTTACCCTCGGTCAATTGAACCTGTACCGAGGCGCGCTGTGAGTGAGTTTTCTCTGAAAGCGTTGCCGCTGGCCGGATTGTTCAGCGTCCAGCACAAACGTTTTGAAGACCAGCGCGGGCACTTCGCCCGGCTGTTCTGCGAAGGCAGCCTGAGTGCGTTCGGCAGCGAATTCCATATCCGCCAGATCAACCATTCTTGCACCCGCGAGAAGGGTAGTGTGCGTGGTCTGCATTATCAGAATGGCAATGCGCCGGAAGCCAAACTGATCACCTGCCTGCGCGGTGAAGTGTGGGACGTGGCGGTGGATCTGCGCCACGACTCCGCGACGTTTCTGCACTGGCACGCCGAGCATCTGAAGGCCGGTGACGGTCGCAGCCTGCTGATCCCGGCCGGCTTCGCCCATGGTTTCCAGACCCTCAGCGACGATGCCGAATTGCTTTACCTGCACAGTGCCGATTACACGCCGGAGCATGAGGGCGGTCTGTCGGTGAACGATCCACGGCTGGCGATTGCCTGGCCGTTGCCTGTCAATAATTTGTCAGCGCGTGATTCCAGCCATCCCGCGCTTGATCAACATTTTGCTGGAGTGCGTTTATGAACTGCCGTGGGTGCGCCGCACCGCTGAGCCTGCCGCTGATCGACCTCGGTACCTCGCCGCCGTCCAACGCCTACGTCCACGCTGATCGCCTGGAACAGGCCGAGCAGTGGGTGCCGCTGAAAGTTGCGGTGTGCCAGCAATGCTGGCTGGTGCAGACCGAGGATTACACTCGCGCCGACAGCCTGTTCGACGCTGAATACGCTTACTTCAGTTCGTTCTCCAGCACCTGGTTGGCCCATGCCGAACGCTATGTCGCCGAGATGGTCGAGCGCTTTGATCTGACCGCCGACAGCCGCGTGGTGGAAATCGCCGCCAACGACGGTTACCTGCTGCAATACGTCGCCGCTCAAGGCATCCCGTGCCTGGGTGTCGAGCCGACCCGCAGCACTGCACAGGCAGCGCGGGAAAAAGGCCTGCAGATTCGTGAGCTGTTCTTCGGTCGTGACACCGCCGCGCAGTTGCAAAGCGAGGGCTGGGGCGCTGATCTGATGGCGGCCAACAACGTGCTCGCGCATGTGCCGGACATCAATGATTTCCTCGGCGGCTTCGCGACACTGCTCAAGCCGACCGGCGTGGCCACGTTCGAATTCCCGCAATTGCTGACGCTGATGGCGGGTGCGCAGTTCGACACGCTCTACCACGAACACTATTCCTACCTGTCGTTGACGGCCGTGCAGACCCTGTGCGAGCGCAATGGTCTGGAAGTCTTCGACGTCAGCCAACTGCCGACGCACGGCGGCTCGCTGCGGGTGTTTGTGCAACGCAAGGACGGCCAGCGTCGTCCGGTGCAAGCGGCGGTGCAGCAGCAGCTGCAAGCCGAACTCGCTGCCGGGGTGAAAACTGCTGAGTACTACGCCTCGCTCGCCCCTGCGGCAGAAAGCATCAAGCATCAATTGCTGCGCTTTCTGTTGCAGGCCAAGGCTGAAGGCAAGCGTGTGGTCGGTTATGGCGCTGCCGCCAAAGGCAACACCTTGCTCAACTACGCCGGGGTCAAACCGGACCTGCTGGCCTGGGTGGCCGATGCCAACCCGCACAAGCAGGGCAAGTTCCTGCCGGGCAGCCGCATCCCGATTGTTGCGCCTGAGCGTATTGCCCAGGAGCAGCCTGACTACATTCTGGTGTTGCCGTGGAACCTGTTGAGCGAAGTGACGCAGCAGCTGTCTGCGGCCAAGGCATGGGGCGCACGCTTTGTCGTCGCCGTTCCGGAGTTGAGCATTCAATGAGCAGAATTCATTACACCAAACCCAGCGTTGGCGAACTCGAAGCGCAGTATGCCCTGGACGCCGTGCAGAACGGTTGGGGCGCACGTTGCTACGAATACCTGACACGTTTCGAGCACGGCTTTGCCGAGCATCTGGGCAGCACCTACGCCATCGCCACCTCCAGCTGCACCGGCGCGCTGCACATGGGCATGGCCGCGCTGGGTGTCGGCGCTGGTGACGAAGTGATCCTGGCCAACACCAACTGGATTGCCTCGGCGGCACCGATCACTTACCTGGGCGCCACGCCGGTGTTTGTCGATGTACTGGCGGACAGCTGGTGCCTGGATCCGCAACAGGTCAGAAAGGCGATCACCCCGCGCACCAAGGCGATTCTCGCCGTGCATCTGTACGGCAACCTGTGTGACATGGACGCGCTGCTCGCCATCGGTCGCGAGTTCGGCATCCCGGTGATCGAAGACGCGGCGGAAGCCATCGGCTCGCAATGGCGCGGCAAGGCTGCCGGCTCGCTGGGGGCTTTCGGCGCTTTTTCGTTTCATGGCACCAAGACCATGACCACCGGTGAGGGTGGCATGTTCGTCACCTCGGACAAGGCCTTGTATGAGCGGGTCCTGACCCTGTCCAACCATGGTCGTGTGGCAGGTTGCACCAAACAGTTCTGGCCAGAGTTTGTCGGCTTCAAATACAAGATGAGCAATCTGCAGGCCGCTGTCGGCTGTGCTCAGGTCGAGCGAATCGATGAGTTGATCGAACGCAAACGGGCGATTTTTGCCAACTATGCGCGAGCGCTCGAAGGCGTAGCGGGTGTGTCGCTCAATCCAGAACCGGCCCATGGCCGCAATGGCTACTGGATGCCGACCGTGGTGTTTGCTGCCGATACCGGCATCCACCGCGAGCAAATGATCGCCGCCTTCCAGGCCGCAGACATCGACGCCCGGGTGTTTTTCTGGCCGCTGTCGTCGCTGCCGATGTTCAGCGAATACGTGGTCGACACGCCGCTGGCGTTTGCCTTGCCCGAGCGTGCCTTCAACCTGCCGAGCTATCACGACATGACCGACGCCGATCAACAGCGTGTGGTGCAAGTGGTGCTGGATCTGCTGGCGCGCAGGCACACATCGTGAAGATGTATCTGCTGGGGGCCGCCAACCCGGAAGCGGTGCGCATGCTGCACGCCGTCAAGCGCAGCACGCCGAACATCGAGTTCGCCTTCCTCGACAACGATCCGCGCAAGCACGGCACGCTGTTTTACGGGGTCCCGGTGCTCGGTGGTTGCGAGCTAGTCGGCGAACTCAATGGCGAGGACGTGCGCTTCGTCAATCTGATCACCGGCAGTACCCGGTTACGCTACGAAACCACCTGTCAGCTGGTGGATGCCGGTGCGCGCCTCGGCCAGTTCGTTCATCCGGGTATCGACCTGAGCATGATCCGCATGGGGCAGGGCAGTTATCTGCAGGAAGGCGTGCTGATGCAGGCTGAAGTGACACTGGGCGACAACACCAGTATCAGCGCCGGCAGTGTCGTGGGGCATGAAGGGCAGATCGGCCACTCGGTGTTCATGGCGCCGGGCGTGTGCATCGCCGGTTGTGTGGAAATCGGCGACGGGACCTTTATCGGCACCAACGCCACGATCCTGCCGCGCCTGCGCATCGGTCGCTGGGTAACCATCGGTGCCGGTGCGGTCGTGACCAAAGATGTGCCGGATTTTTCGGTCGTGGTGGGCAATCCCGCCAGGATCATCAAGACCAACGCAGTGCCTTACCCGGATGCCAAGGTGTTCAGGTAAGCCGTTTCCCGAATTTTTGGAGAGTTGCAATGAATCCGCATGAACAGTTTCGCGAAGAAGTAAAAGCCAACATCGAAGGCCTGCAGAACGACAAGGCCCTGCAGACCGAGTCTCTCGACTGGGTCGGCACCACGGCCAAGCACAAGTACACCTACAACTTCAGCTGGATGGGCCGACCGATCATTCAGTTCCCGCAGGACATGGTCGCGATGCAGGAAATCATCTGGAACCTGCGTCCGGACGTGATCGTCGAGACGGGTATCGCGCACGGCGGTTCGCTGGTGTTCTACGCCTCGATCCTGGAACTGATCGGGCACGGCGAAGTACTGGGCATCGACATCGATATTCGCGAGCACAACCGCGAAGCCATCGAAGCGCACCCGATGTTCAAACGCATCAGCATGATCCAGGGTTCGAGCATCGATAGCGCCATCGTTGATCAGGTGCGCGAGCGCGTGCAGGGCAAAAAAGTGCTGGTGGTGCTGGACTCCAACCACACTCACGAACACGTCCTCGAAGAGCTGCGCCTGTATGCACCTTTGGTTTCGGTGGGCAGCTACTGCGTGGTCATGGACACCGTGGTCGAAGACATGCCGGCCGATGCGTTCCCGGATCGTCCGTGGGGCAAGGGTGACAACCCGAAAACCGCGGTGTGGGCTTACCTGGAAGAGAATCGTGATTTCGAGATCGATCAAGCGATTCACAGCAAATTGCTGATCACAGTCGCGCCGGATGGTTATCTGCGTCGCGTGCGTTAATCGACACAACAACGATGGGTTTTCGGCGACGCGCCGTTTGTGGGGAATATATGCAAGGCAAGAACACTTCTGTAACCGATCTGGCACTCAACGAACAGTTGACCGTTGTGCTGATCTCCCACGAACGCCCGGCGTTTTTGCGTAGAGCCATTCGCTTCTACAGCAGCCTGCCGTGCAGGATTCTGGTGCTGGATTCGTCGGCGGTGGCGCTGACGGGCATCCCTGCCGAATTCACCCACGTGGATTATCAACATTTGCCGCAGTTCGGTTACTGGGGGATTCGCGCCAAGCTGGCTTACGGTGTCGAGCAATTGCAAACGCCTTACATGGTGTTTGCCGCCGACGATGACTTCCTTGTGCATGATGCCCTGCACGAAGCCGTGGCATTCATGGAGGCCAACCCCGATTACAGCCTGTGCCATGGCTACAGCCTGATGTATCTGGCAATGGCCAACAGCGTCAATTACTACCGTCGTGACAAGAAAGTCTGCGAAGACTACTCGGCCGATCAGGCCGAAGAGCGTTTGCTCGATTACATGCATCAGTACCTGCCGCCGTTCTATGCCGTGCAGCGTACGGCGATCTTGCGCGACTGGTACGCAGCCATGCCGCAAGACACGATCTTCCAGTGGCAGGAAGTCGGTCACACCTTTTACATGCTGGCCCGGGGCAAGGTGCGGATTCTGCCGATTCCTTATGTCGTGCGCGAAATCAACTATGGCCAGTCCGATCACAACACCGAGATCTATCACACGCTGGCCTATATGGACGCCAAGAGCGTGGCCGGACGTGAGGCGTTTGCCGAATTCCTGGCGGGGTTGCCGACCCAGCTCCAGCATCAGGATCCACAGCAGGGCAAACAGTTTGCTCTGAAGAGTTTTGCCACGCTCGCCGACAGCCTGAAGAACTATCGGGCACTCACCGCCGAGTTGATTTTCGAGTCGACCTGGGTCGATATCGCGACGGACCCGCAGCGTCGATTCGGTCCGAAGCAATACGTGGAAATGCCGTTCTACAATCAGGTGTTTTTCGATCAACTGACGCAATTCGAGTTTCTGTTGCACGCGATGCCTGCCGGACGCGTTCAGCTCCAGGAACTGGAAGGTATCTGGGCTCGCCAGCAGAGCCTGATGCTGGAACGCAACAATGACACCCCGCAAAGCGTGCTCGACCGCTTGTGGCAGGCGCACGACGCCAACGTGTTCAATCGCGCGGTGATCAAGCAACTGATCGCGCAATTGCAACCGCTGGACGAGGAAGGCGACGTTCCCGTGCTGCGCGACTGGGTCGCGCGTCTGGACACGGTATTGCTCGAAGGTCATCAGCCGACATTCGCCAGGATGCTCACCGGCCGACTGCTCGAGTGGCTCGCTGCACGTGAGCCGGATACCGAGCAGGCCGCGGCGATCGCCGGTCACCTGGCAGACAATGCCGGTGGACCGCAGTTCGGCATTTTCCTGCTCGATCTGGACAACGACATCGACAAGTTGCAGATCACCCTGGACAGCTTGCTCGAAGGTCACAGCAAAGCCTTCAAGGTTGTGGTCTTCACCACGGGCGAACCGCCGGCTGCAACCACTGCACAAAATACCCTGCACTTTGTGCGCGTGACCCAAAGCAACTTCGTCGACAAGCTCAACCAGAGCGTTAATCAATCGACCAGCGACTGGCTGCTGCTGGCTGAGGCGGGTGAAGAGTTCACGGCGGCCGGCCTGCTGCGGGCCAGCCTCGAACTGATGGCTGCGCCGGGTGTGCGTGCGGTTGCCACCGATGAAATTCAGCGCCAGGAAAATGGTGCGCTGGTGGATATGTTCCGCCCGGGCTTCAACCTCGATCTGCTGCAAAGCGTTCCGTCACTGATGGCGCGGCACTGGTTGATTCGTCGCGAAGTGCTGACGGGGCTTGGTGGTTATCAGGCCGATTTCAGCAAGGCGCTGGAACTGGATGTGCTGCTGCGCATCATCGAGCAGGGTGGCCTCGACGGTCTCGCCCATCTCGATGAGCCATTGCTGATCACCCGGGCGCCGGAGCTGGCAGAAAATCCTCACGAGCGTCAGGCGCTGCTGCGGCACTTGGGCAATCGTGGTTACAAGGCTCAGGTCACCTCCACGCAGCCTGGCACCTGGCAGATCGACTATCGCCATGTCGAGCGACCGCTGGTCTCGGTGATCGTGCCCGCTGGCGACGATCTTGGCGCATTGCAACGCTGCCTGGACGCCGTGCTGCTCAGAACCCGTTACACCCGCTATGAGTTGTTGGTGGCGGTCAACCCGAATCAGTCGGCCGAGATCAATGACTGGCTGGGAACGCAGCGCAACGTCAAAGTGCGGGTGCTGCATGCCGATCGTCCGCTTGCCCCGGTGGCGCTGTACAACGCGGCCAGCCAAGAGGCGCAGGGCGAATATCTGGTGCTGCTGGCCAGCGACAGTGAAGTGGTCAACCCGAACTGGATCGAGTCGTTGCTCAATCACGCCCAGCGTCCTGAGGTCGGCATCGTCGGTGCCAAACTGGTGGACCGCGACGGCAAGATCGCCCAGGCAGGTTTGATTCTCGGGTTGAACGACGGGGTGGCTTCGGCCTTCATCGGCGAGAAACACACTAACGAGGGTTACATGCAGCGCCTGGCGGTCGAGCAGAACTATTCGGCGGTATCGCGGGTGTGCCTGATGGTGCGCAAAGAATTGTTCAACGCACTGGGTGGCCTTGACGAAGTGACCTTCGCCGACGGCTTCAGCGACGTTGATCTGTGTCTCAAGGCCGGGCAGGCCGGTTACCTCACCGTGTGGACGCCGCTGGTGCAGGTGTTGCACACCGGCGAGTTGCCGCAAACCCCTGAAGCATTGGCTGCATTGCGCGAGAAGTGGAGCGTGGCTTTTGCCCAGGATCCGGCGTACAACGCCAACCTGGCGCTGACCGGCAAAGGTTTTACCCTGGGCGAAAGTGCCCCGATCAATTGGGCGCAATTGCTCGGCTAAGCCTGGCGACCAGGACACAGGAATTCAGACATGTTCAACGGTAAATCGATTTTCATCTCCGGCGGCACCGGCTCGTTCGGGCGCAAATTCATCGCCCGTCTGCTGGAGCAATACCAGCCCAAGCGCGTGGTGGTGTTTTCCCGTGACGAACTGAAGCAGTATGAGATGCAGCAGACGTTCAATGCGCCGTGCATGCGTTACTTCATCGGTGACGTGCGCGATGCTGATCGGCTGCGGCAGGCCATGCGCGGCATTGACTACGTGGTGCATGCCGCCGCGTTGAAGCAGGTGCCGGCAGCGGAATACAACCCGACCGAATGCATACGTACCAACGTCAATGGCGCGGAGAACATCATCGCCGCCGCCATCGACAACGGCGTGAAGAAAGTCGTGGCACTGTCGACCGACAAGGCGGCCAGCCCGATCAACCTGTACGGCGCGACCAAGTTGCTCTCGGACAAGTTGTTCGTCGCCGCCAACAACATTGCCGGCGAACAGCAAACCCGGTTTGCCGTGGTGCGCTACGGCAACGTGGCGGGCTCGCGCGGCTCGGTGGTGCCGTTCTTCAGCAAGCTGATCGCCGACGGTGCTACGGAGTTGCCGATCACCGACGAGCGCATGACGCGGTTCTGGATCACCCTCGACCATGGCGTGCAATTTGTCCTCGACAGCTTTGCGCGGATGCACGGTGGTGAAGTGTTCGTGCCGAAGATTCCGTCGATCCGTATCGTCGATCTGGCGCGGGGCATGGCCGGACATCTGCCGCACAAGAACGTCGGCATTCGTCCCGGCGAGAAGCTGCATGAGTTGATGGTGCCGCTGGACGATGCGCGGATGACCCTGGAGTTTGAGGATCACTACACCATCCAGCCGTCGATCCGCTTCACCAGCGTCGATGTCGATTTTGCCGTCGACAATCTTGGCGAGCAGGGGCGTGCCGTGAGCGAAGATTTCGAATACCGCTCCGACACCAACCCGCACTTCCTCTCGGTCGGGCAGATCACTGACCTGCACGCGAAGCTCTCGGTATGATTCCCTACGGTCGGCAAAGCCTTGATCAGGCAGACATCGACGCGGTAGTCGAGGTGCTGCAATCGGACTGGCTGACCCAAGGGCCGACCATCGAGCGCTTCGAGCAGGCAATGGCCGAACGTTGCCAGGCGGACTTCGCCGTCGCGGTGTGCAACGCCACGGCGGCGCTGCACATCGCCTGCCTGGCCGCTGGCCTGGGGCCGGGCGATCGTTTGTGGACAACCCCGAACACCTTTCTCGCCTCGGCCAATTGCGGGCGTTATTGCGGCGCCGAGGTCGATTTCGTCGACATCGATCCGCTGACCTGGAACCTCGATGCCTTCGCCCTCGAAGCGAAACTCGATCAGGCCGAACAGGACGGCAACCTGCCGAAAGTGCTGGTGGCGGTGGCGTTCTCCGGGCAGAGCTGCGACATGCGCCGCATTGCGCAACTGGCCGAACGCTACAACTTCACCGTGATCGAAGATGCTTCTCATGCGGTCGGTGCGTCATACGCGGGACACCCGGTGGGGTGTGGCGAGTTTGCGGCGATGACGGTGTTCAGTTTTCATCCGGTGAAGATCATCACCAGTGCCGAAGGCGGTATGGTGCTGACCAACCGCCCGCATCTGGCCGAGCGCTTGCAGCGTCTGCGCAGCCACGGCATGACCCGTGATGCGCAGCAGATGACCGAGCCGAGCCACGGCCCGTGGTATTACCAGCAGATCGAGCTGGGTTTCAATTACCGGATCACCGACCTGCAAGCCGCGCTGGGTTTGTCGCAACTGAGCAAACTCGAGGGCTTCATCGCCCGGCGTCGTGAACTGGCGGCGCGTTACGATCGCCTGCTGGCGTATTTGCCGGTGACGTTGCCCAGCCTTCAGCCTGAGGCAGAGTCGGCTTGGCATCTGTATGTGATTCGCTTGCAGACCGATCGCATCGGCCTCAGCCACCGTCAGGTGTTTGAAGGCTTGCGCAGTGCCGGTGTTGGCGTGAATCTGCATTACATTCCTGTGCACTTGCAGCCCTACTATCGCGACCTGGGCTTCGCCGAGGGCGATTTCCCCGAAGCCGAGCGTTATTACGCCGAGGCGATCAGCCTGCCGCTGTTTCCGCTGCTGAGCGACGAACAACAGGATTACGTGGTCGAGCAATTGCGTCGGCTGACCGAATAACTGCCGCTGTGGCGACGGATGGGTATCTGCAATGCGTCCTTTGAGTGAGCAGGAACAGTTCTGGCAGGGCGACTTCGGTAACCAGTACTTCGAGCGCAATGTGGGGCAACCGCTGGTGGCGGCGAACCTGGCGTTGTTTGCCAAAGCACTGAGCCGCGCCGCAGGTATCGAGAGTCTGGTCGAGTTGGGCACCAGCGCCGGCAACAATTTGCAGGCGTTGCATCAACTGCTGCCACGCTGCGAGCTGTTCGGTGTCGAGATCAACGACAACGCCTGTGCTCAGGCACGGACGTTGGGCATTGCCCGGATCTGGCAGGGCTCGCTGTTCGATTTTCCGCGTGAACGTCGCTACGACCTGACATTGAGCAAAGGCGTGCTGATCCACCTGGCCCCGGAGCTGTTGCCGACGGCTTATGCGCAGTTGTATGAGTTGAGTCAGCGCTACATCCTGATCGCCGAGTATTACAATCCGGCGCCGGTGGAAGTGTCTTATCGTGGCAACAGCGGCAAGCTGTTCAAACGTGATTTCGCTGGCGAAATGCTCGATCGTTATGCCGATCTGCAACTGCTGGATTATGGTTTTGTCTATCACCGCGATCCGCAGTTTCCTGTGGACGATATCACTTGGTTTCTGCTGGAAAAACGCCCTTGAGCAACGTCGCAATTATCCCGGCCCGTGGTGGCAGCAAGCGCATCCCGCGCAAGAATCTCTTGCCGTTCGATGGCGTGCCGATGATTGTCCGTTCGATCCGCACGGCGGTCGATTCCGGGTTGTTCGATCAGGTTGTGGTCAGCACCGACGATGCCGAGATTGCCGACGTTGCGCGAGCACACGGTGCGCAGGTGCCGTTTTTGCGCCCGGCGGAGCTGGCGGATGATTTCACCGGCACTGCTGCAGTGATTGTGCATGCACTGCAGCAATTGCCGCGCTTCGATCATGCCTGCTGCGTGTATGCCACGGCGCCGTTGTTGCAGGCACGTTATCTGCGCCAGGGCATCGAGTTGCTGGAGCAACGCCCAGACAAGTCCTTCGCGTTCTCCGTGTGCGGGTTTGGTTTTCCGGTGCAGCGTGCACTGACACTGGATGCGCAGGGCGCCTTGACTGCTTTGTATCCCGAATTTCGCGAGACTCGCTCCCAGGACCTGCCCGAAGCCTTTCAGGACGCCGGCCAGTTTTACTGGGGGCGCAGTGATGCGTGGTTGCGTGGCGAAGTGCTCTATTCGCCAGCCAGTCTGCCGGTGATTCTGCCCCGGCATCTGGTGCAGGACATCGACACTCCTGAAGACTGGAAACGCGCCGAATACCTTTACGCCGCGCTCAAGGCCGGCGGAGAGCTGCAATGAGAGTTTTGATTCGTGCCGACGCCTCGCCAACCATTGGCAGCGGCCACATTGCCCGCTGCCTGACGCTGGCGCGAGTGTTGCGCGGGCAGGGCAGCCACGTCGCGTTTGCCTGCCGGCGTCTGCCGGGGCATCGCCTTGATGCCTTGCGCGCCGAGGGCTTCGAGACGTTTGCGCTGCCTGAGCGCTATGCCGCTGAAGACCCGCAGCAAGCCATCGAATCGATGCTGCCGTGGCAGGCCGACATCGACGCGCTGGGCTTGCAGCTTGAAGGGCAGGCCGAATTCGACTGGATCGTCGTTGATCATTACGGCCTCGATCATCACTGGCAAACCGCTGCACGGCGCTGGGCGCATCGCATCGCGGCGGTGGATGACCTCGCGACCCGGCGTTACAGCGTAGACCTGTTGCTCAACCAGAATTTGTCCGGCCAGAGCGAAAACTACGCGCCCCTGTTGCCTGAAGGTTGCCGCACCTTGCTCGGCCCGCGTTACGCCATGCTGCGCGAAGAATTCCGTTGCCCGGCCATTGAGATCAAACCCAAGGCGCGACGGGTATTGGTCAACTTCGGCGGTTTCGATGCCGCGATGCAAACCCATCACGCCATGCTTGCGCTGGCGGATTTTCCCGAGTTGCAGGTGGACTTCGTTGCTGGCGCCGACAATCCGGCATGGGCGCAGATGCAGGCGCTGGCCGAGACACGGCCGAACTGGCGCCTGCACAGTTTTGTCAGCGATTTCCATCAGCGCATGACGCAGGCGGATCTGTTTATCGGCGCCGGTGGCGGCACCAGTTGGGAGCGCGCGGCGCTGGGTTTGCCGACGATCTGCATCGCCGTGTCGAACAACCAGCAGGCCAACGGCGAAGTCATGGCCGCGGCGGGCGCGCATGTGTTCATGGGCGCCCGCGAGCAGGTCAGTGTCGAGCAGTTGCGCGACGCCATCGGCTTTGTCACCGGCAATCATTATTTGCGCCAGAGCCTGGCCGAGCGCTCGCGGCAACTGGTCGACGGGCGCGGCGCCGAGCGCGTGGCCGCCGCGTTGTCCGGCGCGGTGCTGACTATCCGGCCCGCCACGCAAGACGATGCGCAGCTGTTGTTCGATGGGCGCAATGCCGAGGCGGTGCGACGCTGGTCGCTGGCCAATGCTGAAATTGACTGGCCGCAGCACCTCAATTGGCTGACCGCCAGTTTGCGCAACCCGCAGCGTTTGCTGTTGATCGCCGAAGCCGACGACGGCCCGGTCGGTGTTCTGCGCTACGACCTGCGCGGGTTTGAGGCCGAGTTGTCGATCTACTTGCTTGAGGGGCGTTTCGGCCTGGGTTGGGGCAAGTCGTTGCTGGCGCGGGGCGAAGCGTTCGTCATCCGCCACTGGCCGCAAGTGATGGCGCTGACCGCTCAGGTTTTGCCGGCTAACCGCGCCTCGTTGAATGTGTTTCGTGACGCCGGGTTCACACAAAGTGCCTGTGCGTTTACCCGTGTTTTGAAGGATCACCCGCATGACTAGTTTCAAGATCGGCAACCGCTTGATCGGCGCCGACGCGCCGCCGTTCATCATTGCCGAGATGAGCGGCAACCATAACCAGTCGCTGGACGTTGCCCTGCAAATTGTCGAGGCCGCGGCCAAGGCCGGTGCGCATGCCTTGAAACTGCAAACCTACACCGCCGAGACCATGACCCTGGATCTGGCCGAGGGGGAATTCTTCATCAAGGATCCGGGCAGTCTGTGGGCCGGCACTTCGCTTTATGATCTGTATGAAAAGGCCCATACGCCGTGGGAATGGCATGCGCCGATTTTCGCCCGAGCGAAAGAGCTGGGCATGCTCGCGTTTTCCACGCCGTTCGATGACAGCGCCGTGGACTTTCTCGAAAGCCTCGATGTGCCGGCCTACAAGATCGCGAGTTTCGAAAATACCGATCTGCCGCTGATCCGTCGCGTCGCGGCCACTGGCAAGCCGCTGATCATTTCCACCGGCATGGCCAGTATCGCCGAGTTGGATGAAGCCGTGCGCGCCGCCCGCGAGGCAGGCTGCAAGGACCTGGTGCTGCTCAAATGCACCAGCACTTATCCGGCGACACCGCTTAACAGCAACGTGCGCACGATTGCGCATCTGCGTGAGTTGTTCGGTTGCGAGGTCGGACTGTCTGATCACTCGATGGGCGTCGGTGTGTCTGTGGCGGCCGTGGCGCTCGGTGCGACCGTGGTGGAAAAACACTTCACCCTCGACCGCTCAGCGGGCGGGGTGGATGCCAGTTTCTCGCTGGAGCCAGCGGAAATGGCCAGTCTGGTGGTGGAAACCGAGCGTGCCTGGCAAGCCATGGGCCAGGTGCATTACGGCGTCACAGAGGCGGAACGCAAGTCGCTGGTCTATCGCCGCTCGCTGTACGTCACCGCCGACATGGCCGCCGGTGACACCTTTACCGGGGACAATCTGCGCGCCATTCGCCCCGGCCTCGGTCTGCCGCCCAAGCACACCGACGCCGTCCTCGGTCGCCGCGCGCGCGCGCCGATCAAGCGTGGCACGCCGCTGGACTGGTCGTTGGTCGAATAACCCGATCTGCACCGATTCGGCAAAATAGCGTGACCTGCGAGTCATAACGCGCATCTTCACTGTATTGTATTGATCGGGGAGATGGCGCCTGGCTCGTTTTCGATTCCAGTGATAGCCCTTTGCGCTCCCCGTGGCTGCCCGTTGTGGCGGCCGTTTTCTGTTTGTCGGCGCCCCTCGAAATCCTTGCGAGCGGTGGTCTTGGGCTGTTTTTTATTGGGAAGCCGTAATGATTGGCATAAAAAGCATTGCGAGCTACGTTCCTGTAGCCGGCGTGGACAATTACGCACAAGGTGCAAAATTCGAGAAGGATGAAGAATTCATCCTTGGCAAGATCGGCTCGGCGTTCCTGCCGCGCAAAGACGCTGAACAAGAAACTTCCGATCTGTGCGTGGAAGCGGCCAATGCGCTGTTTGCCAATAACCCTGAGCTGAAGCGTGAATCGATCGATGCACTGATCGTCGTCACCCAGAACGGTGATGAAGAAGGCCTGCCACACACCGCCGCGATCGTGCAGGACAAACTCGGTCTGCCGACCAATGTGGCGGCGTTCGACATTTCCCTGGGCTGTTCCGGTTATGTCTACGGCATCTACGCGATCAAGGGCTTCATGGAAGCCGCCGGCCTGAAGAACGGCTTGCTGATCACCGCTGACCCGTATTCGAAAATCGTCGACCCGGAAGACCGCAATACCACCATGCTGTTTGGCGATGCCGCGACTGCGACGTGGATGGGCGAAGATCCGGTCTGGGCGCTGGGCAAGGCCAAATTCGGCACTGACGGCTCCGGTGCACCACACTTGAAAGTCACCGATGGCGTGTTCTTCATGAACGGTCGTCAGGTGTTCAACTTTGCGTTGCTGAAAGTCCCGGCACACTTGCACGAGTTGCTGGATGACTCTGGTCTGAAGGCGGATGACATCGATGCCTTCTGCATCCACCAGGGCAGTGCGGCGATTGTCGACGCCGTGGCGCGGCGCTTCGAAGGCGAGCCGGAGAAGTTCATCAAGGACATGGTCGAGACCGGCAATACCGTGTCGTCGAGCATTCCGTTGCTGCTGGAAAAACACGTCATCGATTCCGATTGGCAGCGTATTGCGCTGAGCGGTTTTGGCGTCGGTCTGTCGTGGGGCTCGGCGATTATCTATCGCCCTTGAGTCCGAGCAAAAACGGCGGATACAAAAATAGCGTTCAAGGTTAACCTTGAACGCTATTTTTTTGCCTGTAAGGGAGCGCGAGGCGCCATGAGCGAGTTTTTCCAAGCCAACGCCGAGGTGTTGCAACGGCGCTGGCCGGCGCTGTTTGCACGATTGGAGACTGAAGACACTTCGGCCATTCAAGCCGAACTGGTGCAAGGCCTGGGCTCTACGCTGAGTGTCGACGGGATTCAACTGACCAGTCGCCACGACCGGATCCACGAGGCCCGGGTCCAGGCGGCCAGCCTTGCGGAAAAACCTCGGGTGCACGTCTACGGCACCGGCCTTGGCGACCTGCCATCGGTGTTGCTCGAGCGGGCCGCACTTGAACGGTTGTACGTGCACATCCTCAACGGCGCCTTGTTTGCCCTGGTGCTGCAGTTGCTCGACCAGCGGCAATGGCTTGAAGACCCCAGAGTGGAACTGATGTATGCCGGCGATCATGCGGATATCTACACGCCGTTTTTTGCGCTGCCCGCCGAAATGCTCCTGGCCGATGACTTCAGCGCGAAGATTCGTGATCGGCTGGTCAATGAGGTTCATCTGAGTTTCACCAATCGCCAGTTCGATCCGCAATTGCCGGCGATTCAGCAGCGCTTGCGCGATAGTCTGGAGGTGCTGCTTGCCGATGATGACGTGGCGCAACTGTTTGGCACCTGCATCGGCCGCGAAATCTATGTGATCGGTACCGGGCCGAGCCTGGAGGGGCATTTTGAACGGCTGGCGGTGGTGCGCGCTCAGGCCGAGCGGCCGCTGTTCATTTGTGTCGACACGGCTTATCGGCCTTTGCGTCAGCACGGGATCATCCCCGATCTGGTGGTGACCATCGATCAGTTGATCAGCTTTCGGCATCTGCCTTTCGAGGAGTCGGACGGCATTTCGCTGGTGTACCTGCCCATGAGCTCGCCGGCGGTGTTGAAGGCCTGGAGGGGCAAACGCTACGGCGCCTATACCGCCAGCCCGGTCTACGCCACGTTGCGTGAGC
This sequence comes from Pseudomonas sp. TNT2022 ID642, assembly GCF_028656995.1. Taxonomy (NCBI): domain Bacteria; kingdom Pseudomonadati; phylum Pseudomonadota; class Gammaproteobacteria; order Pseudomonadales; family Pseudomonadaceae; genus Pseudomonas; species Pseudomonas sp. TNT2022 ID642. The sequence continues at coordinate 78,612 of NZ_JAMDGW010000037.1, forward strand.
AGCACCCGCGAGCCGAATTGAATGCCGGCGGCAGCGTGATTCACCCCGCCGTGGACCTGGCCGTGAAAATGGGCGGCACGCGCATCACGCTGTTCGGCGCCGACTTTGCCTTCCCGATGAACAAGACACATGCCGGCTGGGACGATGGCGATCTGGGGCCGCCCGTTGAGCAGGCTCGGCACTGGGTGCATGACGGCAATGGCGAGCGGGTCCGGACGCAGCTGAATTTTCGTGGCTACCTGTGCGTGCTGGAGCGTTATATCGCTCTGCATCCAGAGGTCAGCTTCCTTAACAGCAGTCGGGCAGGGGCGATGATCGTGGGCACGCAATTCAATCCGGAGTTTGTGCAATGAGTGCGCAGGTGAATTGCATTAGCGCGTGCCGGCAATGCGCCGGATTGTTTCGTTTGGGCCGTGATGTCGAAGCGGCGCTGATCATGGTCGACGTATTCGACGAGGCGCAGCAGGTTTTTTCGCTCGCCCGTGAGGATGTCCAGCAGTCGTGGGCACAGGTGCTGACACACATGCTGGCGTGTCAGGAACGCCAGGATTGGCTGGGGCTCGCCGATTTCATCGAGTATGAACTGATTGAATTGCTCGACGGTGCGCAGCGCTGAGGGCGGGGGCGACCGCTCTGGCACAAGGGTTGTTGGTGTGGGCAGTTTTATGGCGTCATTTTTTCGTAGGTGGGGTGCGCTAAGCCCTTGTTTTTTTGGGAGTGGCAGGGTGATGGCAAATTTTTTTCAAAAAGCCCTCAAGCAACCTGCAAACCCGACGATAACTATTACGAAGGTTCTCTAGGCCATACCCGGCGGTTGCCAGGGCCGGAAGCCGCAGTACCCAACCAACGAGGAATTCGTCATGGCTTTAACAGTAAACACCAACACTACGTCGTTGAACGTTCAGAAAAACCTGAACCGCGCTTCCGACGCTCTGTCGACTTCGATGCAGCGCCTGTCTTCCGGCCTGAAAATCAACAGCGCTAAAGACGACGCCGCTGGCCTGCAGATCGCTACCCGTATGACTTCCCAGATCCGTGGTGGCAACCAGGCGATCCAGAACGCCAACGACGGTATCTCCGTTGCTCAGACCGCTGAAGGCGCTCTGCAAGCTTCGACCGACATTCTGCAGCGTATGCGTGAACTGGCTGTTAAAGCCCGTACCGGTACCAACGGCAGCATCGACCAGAAAGCAACGAACGACGAATTCGCCCAGATGTCGGACGAACTGACCCGTATCTCTGCTTCCACCAACCTGAACGGCAAAAACCTGCTGGACGGTTCGGCTGGTACTGTGACCCTGCAAGTGGGCGCAAACACCGGTTCGGCTAACCACATCGACCTGGTACTGAGCTCCAAGTTCGACGCCGTCAGCCTGTCCGTAGGTAGCGGTACTGTAGTTCTGACCGGTGCAAGCGTATCGGGCGCTGCTGCCAACATCGACAACGCAATCACCGCGATCGACGCTGCAATTGCAACGATCAACAGCACTCGTTCGAGCCTGGGTGCTTCGCAAAACCGTCTGACCAGCACCATCTCCAACCTGCAGAACATCGTTGAGAACACCACCGCTGCACAGGGTCGTGTACAAGACACCGACTTCGCCGCAGAAACTGCTAACCTGACCAAGCAGCAAACTCTGCAGCAGGCTTCGACCTCCGTTCTGGCTCAAGCCAACCAACTGCCTTCCGCTGTACTGAAGCTGCTTCAGTAATTTCGGAACAAGTTTGGGCGGGAGGGTGCGCTGGTCGTGCTCTCTCGCCTTTTTACGTTAGGAGGTGATGAGCATGGACATGAGCGTCAAGCTTAACCAGTCTTATCCGGCTCCCAAGCCAGTTCCGCCGGTTGCTGACAAGCCGTCAGAGACGCCCAAGGTTGCCAAGACTGAAGCGCCGGTCGCTGCCAAGAGTCAGGATTCGGATGACGCCAAGTTGAAGCTGGCGGTGCAGGAGATCGAGAAGTTCGTCCAATCGATCAAGCGCAATCTGGAGTTCTCGATTGACGAGCATTCCGGCAAGGTCATTGTCAAAGTGATCGCAAGCGAGACGGGTGAGGTCGTTCGACAGATTCCCTCCGCAGAAGCCCTCAAGCTGGCAGACAGCCTGGCCAATGCAAGCCACGTGTTGTTCGACGCCAAAGTCTGATAGCTGGCATGAATAATGTTTGTCTGTTCTCAGGACGCGTGTAACGGTCAAAAGAATGGCAACAATCTGAAGGGAGATGCACATGGCAAGTCCAATTCTACCGGGTTCCGGACTGGGTTCCGGCCTGGACATCGGTGCGATCGTCACTGCGCTGGTCAACGCCGACAAGGCGCCGAAGCAGACGCAGATCGACACCGCGACCAAAGCCAACACGCTGAAAATTTCCGGCATTGGTTCGCTGAAGAGCGCGTTGACCGCGTTCCAGACGGCGATGACCAATCTGGGCAGCAAGACCAATCCTGCATTTGCCGGCTTTACCGCGACTGCGAGCAATACGAATCTGAGCGCGACGTCTGACAGCACCGCAGTGGCGGGCAGCTACAACGTCGTTGTCACTCAATTGGCCACTGGTTCGAAAATCGCCAGCGCCTCGTTCGCCGGCGGAACCGCCAGTGCCATTCCGAGTGGTACCCTGAAAATCAGTCAGAATGGCACTGATTACAATGTCGACATTCCTGCCAATTCCACTTTGCAGACCACCCGCGACGCCATCAACAAGGCGCAGGGCGCTAACGGCATCTCCGCCAACATTGTGACCGACAGCACCGGTGCTTCGCGCCTGGTGATCAGTTCGAGCAAGACTGGCGAAGGTTCTGACCTGAAGGTCAGCGGTATCGCCGGTCTGGAAATTGACGGCACTCAGAAGATGGGTCTTAACCCGGCTGCAGGCGCTTCAGGCGCCGTCAACGACGTTGCGGGCAACGCCAAGCTGACCATCGATGGCCTTGCAGTCACCAGCAAAAGCAACACGGTGACCGGCGCAATCAGTGGCATGACCCTGAATCTGACGACAGTCAGCCCTCTCGTAGGTACCGTTGCGACGCCTACGGTTGTCAGCGTGGAGGCCAACACCAAAGGTCTGCAGACATCAATTCAGACGTTCGTCGACGCTTACAATACGTTGAAGAGCACCATCGACACGCTGTCCAAGGCGACGCCGGATGCCGATGGCAAGCTGACCGTGCAGGCCGCTTTTACTGGCGACGCGATGCCGCGCGCGCTGATTGCCGATATTCGTGGTCAGTTGACGGCGGAAGGGGCTGGCGGTCCGTTGGCGGTGCTGTCGCAGTTGGGTGTGATGACCGACCGTGACACCGGTAACCTGAAGTTCGATACCACTGCTTTCACCAAAACCATGGCGCAACCCGGCATGACCGGCCAGGTTCAGCAATTGTTCACTGGCACCAACGACACCAATGGTCTGCTGGCGCGCATGAGCAAGGCTGTTGATCCGTATCTCAAGCCACCGGCGGATAATCTGAGCAGCCCTGGTTTGCTTGATCAGCGCATGGCGATTCTTACCAAAAACACCCGCAACCTGACCGATCAGCAAGCGGCGCTGGACTTGCGTGTCGCCAACCTGACCCAGACGTTGACGGCCAAGTACAACGCCATGGACTTGCTGGTAGGGCAAATGAAGGCGACGGCGAGCAACATTACGTCGTTCTTCAGCTCGCTGACCGCTCAGCAGTCCGCGAAGTAACAGACAGACACGACAAAAACCCGGCTACGCTTTATCGGCGTGTGCCGGGTTTTTGTCTTTTGATCTAAAGTTCTCTGATTCGTTGGCGATACACTGGGTATACGAGTCATTGTGGCAATGAGGTAGAACATGAATCCGATGTTAGCCCTTCGGCAATACCAGAAAGTCGGCGCGCATGCACAGACGTCCGAAGCGAGCCCGCACCGTCTGGTGCAAATGTTGATGGAAGGTGGTCTGGATCGCATCGCTCAGGCCAAAGGCGCCATTGAGCGCAAGGATATTCCGGGCAAGTGCACATCGATCAGCAAGGCTATCGGCATCATCAGTGGCTTGCGCGAAGGTCTGGATCTGGATAACTGCGCCGATACGGTGGGTGAGCTCGACCAGCTGTACATCTACATGATGAAGCGTCTGGCTGAGGCCAACATCAGCAGCGACCCGAAGATTCTCGACGAAGTTGCCGGCCTGCTGCGCACCGTGAAGGAAGGTTGGGACGGCATTGCGCCGCCAGGCCCCCAGTTTTAAGGAGATCACCATGAGTCTTGTATTGCAGCGAATTGCCGATACCCGAGAAGCGTTGGTCACTGCGCTGGCCGAACGCAATTGGGAAGCCATCGGCGAGCTGGATCTGGCTTGCCGTTCCTGCATGGAAGACGTCATGGCTGAAGCTGCGCTGGATGAAGACGCGTTGCGCAACAATCTTGAAGAGTTGCTACACGTCTACAAAGAGCTTCTTGAGGTGGCGATGGGTGAGCGGCAGGCGATAGCCAACGAGATGTCGCAGATCACCCAAGCGCAGAAGGCGGCAAAGGTTTACCATCTGTTTGGTTAATTAACCCCCAGTTAATCCAGACATGTGCGCCATAAATTTGACTGTGCACGGTTTTTTGACTTAACTAGTGGCTGTTTTCAGATTTCAGGCGTCTACAGGCACATGGTGTCCTGCAAGCGTCTCGCTTGCCCCTTATTTTGGGCATTGAGTTGACTAGGGAAGTTGCTATTGCATGTGGCGTGAAACCAAAATTCTGCTGATCGATGACGATAGCGTCCGCCGCCGCGACCTGGCGGTGATTCTAAATTTTCTCGGCGAAGAAAATTTACCCTGCGGCAGCCATGACTGGCAGCAGGCAGTCGGCTCTTTGTCGTCTAGTCGTGAGGTCATTTGCGTACTGATCGGGACCGTTAATGCTCCTGGTGCGCTTTTGGGCTTGCTAAAGACACTCTCAACCTGGGATGAGTTCCTTCCGGTTTTGTTGATGGGCGATAATTCTTCCGTTGACTTGCCTGAAGACCAGCGTCGCCGGGTGCTTTCGACCCTCGAAATGCCGCCCAGCTACAGCAAATTGCTCGACTCCCTGCACCGTGCCCAGGTCTATCGCGAGATGTACGACCAGGCCCGCGAGCGCGGTCGTCATCGCGAACCTAACCTGTTCCGTAGTCTCGTCGGCACCAGTCGTGCGATTCAGCACGTGCGCCAGATGATGCAGCAGGTCGCCGATACCGACGCCAGCGTGCTGATCCTTGGTGAGTCCGGGACCGGCAAGGAAGTGGTTGCACGTAACCTGCATTACCACTCCAAGCGCCGCGACGCGCCGTTCGTGCCAGTCAACTGCGGGGCGATCCCGGCAGAGCTGCTCGAAAGCGAACTGTTCGGTCACGAGAAGGGTGCCTTCACCGGCGCTATCACCAGCCGTGCCGGCCGTTTCGAACTGGCCAACGGCGGTACGCTGTTCCTCGACGAAATCGGCGACATGCCGCTGCCGATGCAGGTCAAACTGCTGCGCGTCTTGCAGGAACGCACCTTCGAACGCGTGGGCAGCAACAAGACCCAGAGCGTCGATGTGCGCATCATCGCTGCAACGCACAAGAATCTCGAAAGCATGATCGAGATCGGCACCTTCCGCGAAGATCTCTACTACCGCCTGAACGTGTTCCCGATCGAGATGGCGCCGCTGCGTGAGCGCGTCGAAGACATTCCGTTGCTGATGAACGAACTGATTTCGCGCATGGAGCACGAGAAGCGCGGTTCGATCCGCTTCAACTCGGCGGCGATCATGTCGCTGTGCCGTCACGGCTGGCCGGGCAACGTCCGCGAACTGGCCAACCTGGTCGAGCGCATGGCGATCATGCATCCGTACGGGGTGATCGGCGTGGTCGAGTTGCCGAAGAAATTCCGTTACGTCGATGACGAAGACGAGCAAATGGTCGATAGCCTGCGCAGCGATCTCGAAGAGCGCGTGGCGATCAATGGTCATACGCCGGACTTCACCGCCAACGCCATGCTGCCGCCGGAAGGCCTGGACCTGAAAGACTATCTCGGTGGTCTGGAGCAGGGCTTGATCCAGCAGGCACTGGACGATGCCAATGGCATTGTGGCGCGTGCCGCTGAGCGCCTGCGCATCCGTCGTACCACCCTGGTCGAGAAGATGCGCAAGTACGGCATGAGCCGACGTGATGGAGATGAACAGGCGGAGGATTGACGCCTGTTTTTCAACTGCTTCATTTATAAGCAGTTTTTTTTAGGCACGGGTATTGCTACAGCCCTCGCAACGTTCCGTTTAACTGACGGTCAGCCAAGCGAGAAAGCACAATGCCCCAAGCCCAGATGTCTTCTGCCTCCAGTCCCGAGGGGCAGTCGTCCTCCGTAGAGCAGGCGAGCCGACAGGGTCTTGAGCAGGCATTCGAACTGTTCAACCAGATGTCCAGCCAACTCACTGACTCCTACAGCATGCTTGAAGCGCGGGTGACCGAGCTCAAGGGGGAGCTGGCGGTGGTCAGCGCCCAGCGTATGCAGGAGCTGGCGGAAAAAGAACGCTTGGCCAACCGTCTGCAAAACCTTCTTGATCTGTTGCCCGGTGGCGTCATCGTCATTGACGGTCACGGCATGGTGCGCGAAGCCAATCCGGCCGCCATCGAGCTGCTCGGCCTGCCGCTTGAGGGCGAGTTGTGGCGCCAGGTGATTGCGCGCTGCTTTGCGCCGCGTGAAGACGACGGTCATGAAATTTCCCTGAAGAACGGTCGACGCCTGTCGATTGCCACCCGCTCGCTGGATGCCGAGCCGGGGCAATTGGTGCTGCTCAACGACCTGACAGAAACCCGCCATCTGCAAGATCAACTGGCGCGCCATGAGCGTTTGTCCTCGCTGGGGCGCATGGTCGCCTCGCTCGCGCATCAGATCCGCACGCCGCTGTCTGCCGCCTTGCTCTACGCCAGTCATTTGACTGAGCAGGAATTGCCGGTCGCCACGCAGCAGCGTTTCGCCGGGCGCCTGAAAGAGCGTCTGCATGAACTCGAGCATCAAGTGCGCGACATGCTGGTGTTTGCTCGCGGTGAATTGCCGCTGACCGATCGCCTCACCCCGAATGCCTTGATGCAGGCCCTGCAAGCGGCGGCGCTGACGCATGTGCAGGATCTGCCAATCCGCTGGCAGTGCGACAGTCATACCGGCGAGCTGTTGTGCAATCGCGACACGCTGGTCGGGGCGCTGCTGAATCTGATCGAAAACGCGATTCAGGCGAGTGCCGGCAACGTCCGTCTGAAAGTGCATTGCTACAGCCGCGACAACACGCTGCGCCTGTGCGTCAGCGACAGTGGCAGCGGGATCGAGCCAGTCGTTCTGGCGCGGCTCGGCGAGCCATTTTTTACCACCAAAGTCACCGGCACCGGCCTCGGCCTGACCGTGGTCAAGGCTGTGGCCCGGGCGCATCAGGGAGAATTGCTGCTGCGCTCGCGAGTCGGGCGCGGTACGTGCGCGCAGGTGATCCTGCCGCTGTTTTCCGCTGTACACGGAGCTGAGTAAACGACATGGGCATCAAGGTTTTGCTGGTCGAGGATGACCGCTCGTTGCGCGAGGCGCTGGCCGATACATTGCTGCTGGCCGGCCACGATTATCACGCGGTCGGGTGCGCTGAAGATGCGCTGACGGCGGTGGCGCGCGAAGCGTTCAATCTGGTGGTCAGTGACGTCAACATGCCCGGCATGGATGGTCATCAACTGCTCGCATTGTTGCGTGCCCGCCAGCCGCAATTGCCGGTGTTGCTGATGACCGCGCACGGCGCAGTCGAGCGCGCAGTCGATGCGATGCGTCAGGGCGCGGCGGATTATCTGGTCAAACCGTTTGAACCCAAGGCCTTGCTCGATCTGGTGGCGCGGCATGCGCTGGGCAATATTGGTACGAGCGAAAGTGAAGGCCCGATTGCGGTCGAGCCGGCAAGCGCCCAACTGCTTGAATTGGCCTCACGAGTCGCACGCAGCGATTCCACCGTTTTGATCTCCGGCGAATCCGGCACTGGTAAAGAAGTGCTGGCGCGTTACATTCATCAGCAATCCCATCGCGCCAGTCAGCCGTTCATTGCGATCAACTGCGCCGCGATCCCGGACAACATGCTCGAAGCAACGCTGTTCGGCCATGAGAAGGGGTCGTTCACCGGCGCCATCGCCGCGCAAGCCGGCAAGTTCGAACAGGCTGACGGCGGCACGCTGTTGCTCGACGAAATCTCCGAAATGCCGCTCGGCTTGCAAGCCAAACTGCTGCGCGTGTTGCAGGAGCGTGAGGTCGAGCGCGTCGGTGCGCGTAAACCGATTGCCCTGGATATTCGCGTGGTCGCCACTACCAACCGCGATCTGGCGGGCGAAGTGGCCGCGGGGCGTTTCCGTGAAGATCTTTTTTACCGTTTGTCGGTTTTCCCCCTGGCCTGGCGTCCACTTCGCGAGCGCACTGCCGATATCTTGCCGCTGGCCGAAAGGCTGTTGGCCAAACACGTCAATAAAATGAAGCATGCGGCGGCGAAACTCTCGCCTGAGGCGCAAGCGTGCCTGACCGCTTACCCGTGGCCGGGCAATGTGCGAGAACTGGATAACGCGATTCAGCGCGCGTTGATTCTGCAGCAGGGCGGCCTGATTCAGCCGCAGGATTTTTGCCTGGCCGGTCCCGTGACGTACACCGCGATGCCTGTCACCGCGCCAGTGTCAGCGGTGCTTCGCGAGGTGGAAATCGAAGCGGATTCGGCTGGCGCCCTGGGCGATGACCTGCGCCGCCGGGAGTTTCAGATGATCATCGATACCCTGCGTGCCGAACGTGGGCGCCGCAAGGAAGCTGCGGAAAAACTCGGCATCAGCCCACGCACCCTGCGCTACAAACTGGCGCAAATGCGCGATGCCGGGATGGACGTCGAAGGTTATCTGTTCGCCACCTGACGTCTGGTGCAATGATTTGAAAACGCTTTTCTGAAAGGGGTGCCCATGAGCTGGCACCCTTGTTGCTAATACCTGTGTACCCGCCGAGTGAGTGTCAAAAAATTGCGGGCCGCCCAAGAGAGTAGACCATGAGCCAAGGTATTGAATTTAATCGGTTGATGATGGACATGAAGGCCATGAAATTGGACGCCATGTCTGCACCGAAATCGACGACCGCTGTCCCTGAACTGGCGGGCAGCAGCTTTTCCGACATGCTCGGTCAGGCGATCAACAAGGTCAGCGATACCCAGCAGGCGTCGACTCAGTTGGCCAACGCATTCGAAGTGGGCAAGAGCGGCGTCGATCTGACGGACGTGATGGTCGCTTCGCAAAAAGCCAGCGTGTCGTTCCAGGCTCTGACCCAGGTACGCAACAAGCTGGTTCAGGCTTATCAAGACATCATGCAGATGCCGGTTTAAGGACGAGATTGAGTCATGGCAGAAGCAGTCGCCGATAACGTTCCGGCCAAGGCCACCCCGATAGACGGTAAACCACCGTTGTTCGGCCTGTCCTTCCTGGAAAACCTCTCCGAGATGACCATGCTGCGTCAGGTGGGCCTGTTGGTCGGCCTGGCTGCGAGCGTGGCGATTGGCTTTGCCGTGGTGCTGTGGTCGCAGCAGCCGGATTACCGTCCGTTGTATGGCAGCCTTGCCGGTATGGACGCCAAGCAGGTCATGGACACCCTGGCCTCTGCCGACATCCCTTACACCGTCGAACCGAATTCCGGCGCCTTGCTGGTCAAGGCCGATGACCTGTCTCGTGCGCGGATGAAACTCGCCGCTGCTGGTGTCACTCCCAGCGACGGCAACATCGGTTTCGAAATCCTCGACAAGGAACAGGGGCTGGGCACCAGCCAGTTCATGGAAGCGACGCGTTACCGTCGCGGCCTCGAAGGTGAGCTGGCGCGGACCATTTCCAGCCTGAACAACGTCAAGGGTGCCCGCGTGCACCTGGCCATTCCGAAGAGTTCGGTGTTTGTGCGTGACGAGCGCAAGCCAAGCGCTTCGGTATTGGTCGAGTTGTACTCCGGTCGTTCGCTGGAGCCAGGTCAGGTCATCGCGATCATCAACCTGGTGGCGACCTCCGTTCCCGAGCTGAGCAAATCGCAGATCACCGTCGTCGATCAGAAGGGCAACCTGCTCTCCGATCAGGCGGAGAACTCCGAAATGACCATGGCCGGCAAGCAGTTCGATTACAGTCGCCGCATGGAAAGCATGCTCACCCAGCGCGTGCACAACATTCTGCAGCCAGTACTGGGCAACGATCGCTACAAGGCGGAAGTGTCGGCTGACATCGATTTCAATGCGGTCGAGTCGACTGCCGAGCAGTTCAACCCGGATCAACCGGCGTTGCGCAGCGAGCAGTCGGTCAACGAACAACGCACCGCCAGCAATGGCCCGCAAGGTGTGCCGGGTGCCCTGAGCAACCAGCCACCGTCGCCAGCCTCGGCACCGCAAACCACCGGTGGCGCCGCAGCGCCGGCCGCGATGGTGCAGCCAGGTCAGCCATTGGTTGACGCCAACGGTCAGCAGATCATGGACCCGGCCACCGGCCAGCCGATGCTCGCGCCGTACCCGGCCGACAAGCGTCAGCAATCGACCAAGAACTTCGAGCTCGATCGTTCCATCAGCCATACCAAACAGCAGCAGGGTCGCCTGAATCGTCTGTCGGTGTCGGTGGTGGTCGACGATCAGGTCAAGGTCAACGCGGCCAACGGCGAAACCAGCCGTGCGCCGTGGAGCGCCGACGAATTGGCGCGCTTCACCCGTCTGGTCCAGGACGCCGTCGGTTTCGACGCCAGCCGTGGCGACAGCGTCAGCGTGATCAACATGCCGTTCTCTGCCGAGCGCGGCGAAGTGATTGCCGATATTCCGTTCTACTCCCAGCCATGGTTCTGGGACATCGTCAAACAAGTGCTGGGTGTGTTGTTCATCCTGGTGCTGGTGTTTGGTGTGCTGCGTCCGGTGCTCAACAACATCACCGGCGGCGGCAAAGGCAAGGAGCTGGCCGGTCTTGGCAGCGACGTGGAACTCGGTGGCATGGGCGGCCTGGACGGCGAACTTTCCAACGACCGCGTGAGCCTCGGTGGTCCGCAGAGCATTCTGTTGCCGAGCCCGAGTGAGGGTTATGACGCGCAACTGAATGCAATCAAGAGTCTGGTGGCAGAAGACCCGGGTCGCGTGGCCCAGGTCGTGAAAGAGTGGATTAACGCAGATGAGTGATAACCGAGCCGCTGTCGCTAAACTGTCCCGGGTCGACAAAGCCGCAATTCTGCTGCTGTCCCTGGGTTCGACCGATGCTGCGCAAGTGCTGCGCCACATGGGCCCGAAAGAGGTTCAGCGTGTGGGTGTGGCCATGGCGCAGATGGGCAACGTCCATCGCGAACAGGTCGAGCAGGTCATGAGCGAGTTCGTCGACATCGTCGGCGACCAGACCAGCCTGGGCGTCGGTTCCGACGACTACGTGCGCAAAATGCTCACCCAGGCCCTGGGTGAAGACAAGGCCAACGGCCTGATCGACCGCATCCTGCTCGGTGGCAACACCAGTGGCCTCGACAGCCTGAAATGGATGGAGCCGCGCGCGGTTGCCGATGTGATCCGTTACGAACACCCGCAGATCCAGGCAATCGTGGTCGCGTACCTCGACCCGGATCAGGCTGGTGAAGTACTCGGCAACTTCGACCACAAGGTGCGGCTGGACATCATCCTGCGCGTCTCGTCGTTGAACACCGTACAGCCTGCAGCGTTGAAAGAACTCAACCAGATTCTCGAGAAGCAGTTCTCCGGCAACTCGAATGCCTCGCGCACCACCCTGGGTGGCATCAAGCGTGCGGCCGACATCATGAACTTCCTCGACAGCTCGATCGAAGGCCAGCTCATGGACTCGATCCGCGAAGTCGACGAAGACCTGTCCGGTCAGATCGAAGACCTCATGTTCGTGTTCAACAACCTTGCCGATGTCGACGACCGTGGCATTCAGGCGTTGCTGCGCGAAGTGTCTTCCGACGTGCTGGTACTGGCCCTCAAGGGATCGGACGAAGGCGTCAAAGAAAAGATCTTCAAGAACATGTCCAAACGTGCCGCCGAACTGTTGCGCGACGACCTCGAGGCCAAAGGCCCGGTGCGCGTCAGCGACGTCGAAACGGCACAGAAAGAAATCCTCACCATTGCCCGTCGTATGGCCGAAGCCGGCGAAATCGTCCTCGGTGGCAAAGGTGGCGAGGAAATGATCTAAGCCCATGGACAAGCACGACGACGATGTGACGGATCTGATCCGTGCCCGCGATGTCCGTGGTTTCGAATCCTGGGCACTGCCCAGCTTCGATCCGCCGAAGCCGGAACCCGAGCCTGAGCCGGAGCCCGAACCGCCGGAAATGGAAGAAGTGCCGCTGGAAGAAGTCCAGCCACTGACCCTGGAAGAACTCGAAAGCATCCGTCAGGAGGCTTACAACGAGGGCTTCGGCATCGGCGAAAAGGAAGGCTTTCACAGCGCCACACTCAAGGTCCGTCAGGAAGCTGAAGTGGCGCTGGCGGCAAAACTTGCCAGCCTTGAGCAGTTGATGGCGAACCTCTTCGAACCGATCGCCGAGCAAGACACGCAGATCGAAAAGTCGTTGGTCGACCTCGTGCAACACATCACCAAACAGGTGATCAAGCGCGAACTGGCCATCGATTCCAGTCAGATCGAACACGTCATGCGCGATGCGCTCAAGCTGTTGCCGCTGGGTGTCGAGAATGTGCGCCTGTACGTCAATCCGCAGGACTTCGAGCAAGCCAAGGCCCTGCGCGAACGTCATGAGGAAAGCTGGCGCATCGTCGAAGACGAATCGCTGTTGCCGGGCGGCTGCCGGGTTGAAACCGAGCACAGCCGCATCGATGCCAGCATTGAAACCCGCGTTACTCAGGTCATGGCCAAGCTGTTCGATCAGTTGCACGAACAGGCTTTGCACCCGGCTGAAGCGGATCTGACTCTGGACATTGCAGAAGACGTAAAACCGGCGGCCACACCAGAAGAGCCGCTCGCGGACGAACCCGATGCGCCTTGAACGCACCAGTTTCGCCAAGCGCCTGAGCACTTACGCTGAGGCCACCGAGATTGCCGGCGCGCCGATTCTTGAAGGTCGCCTGTTGCGCATGGTCGGCCTCACCCTTGAGGCCGAAGGCCTGCGCGCCGCCATGGGCACGCGCTGCCTGGTGATCAATGACGACAGTTACCACCCGTCCCAGGTGGAAGCGGAGGTCATGGGCTTTTCCGGCAGCAAAGTCTTCCTGATGCCGGTCGGCAGCGTCGCTGGTATTGCCCCGGGCGCCCGTGTGGTGCCACTGGCTGATACCGGTCGTTTGCCGATGGGCATGAGCATGCTCGGTCGTGTCCTCGACGGCGCCGGACGTGCGCTGGACGGCAAGGGCGGCATGAAAGCCGAAGACTGGGTGCCGATGGATGGCCCGACGATCAACCCGCTCAACCGTGATCCGATCAGCGTGCCGCTGGACGTTGGCATCCGTTGCATCAACGGCTTGCTGACGGTCGGTCGTGGCCAGCGTCTGGGTCTGTTCGCCGGTACCGGTGTCGGTAAATCGGTATTGCTGGGCATGATGACCCGCTTCACCGAGGCCGACATTATTGTCGTTGGCCTGATCGGTGAGCGGGGTCGAGAAGTTAAGGAGTTCATCGAGCACAGCCTCGGTGAGGAAGGCCTCAAGCGTTCCGTCGTCGTCGCATCTCCGGCGGACGATGCGCCGCTGATGCGTCTGCGCGCCGCGATGTACTGCACGCGCATCGCCGAGTATTTCCGCGACAAGGGCAAGAACGTCCTGTTGCTGATGGATTCGCTGACCCGTTTCGCTCAGGCCCAGCGGGAAATCGCTCTGGCCATCGGCGAGCCGCCCGCGACCAAGGGTTATCCGCCATCGGTATTCGCCAAATTGCCGAAACTGGTTGAGCGTGCCGGTAACGCAGAGAAGGGCGGCGGTTCGATTACCGCGTTCTACACCGTGTTGTCCGAAGGCGATGATCAGCAGGACCCGATTGCCGACTCGGCGCGAGGCGTGCTCGACGGCCATATCGTGCTGTCCCGGCGCTTGGCCGAAGAGGGGCACTATCCGGCCATCGACATCGAAGCCTCGATCAGCCGGGTAATGCCTGCCGTGGTCTCGCCGGAACACATGCAGCGCGCGCAATACTTCAAACAGTTGTGGTCGCGCTATCAGCAGAGTCGCGATCTGATCAGCGTCGGCGCCTACGTGGCCGGCGGCGATCGCGAGACCGATCTGGCGATCTCCCTGCAACCGCAGCTGGTCCGGTACCAGCGTCAGGGCCTCAACGACAAAATCAACATGGGCGAAAGCCAGGCTTACCTCGAAACCCTGTTTGCCCCCGCAGCGGGCGGCTAACCGGTCATGGCCACCGTCAGTCGAGCCGCGCGTCTGGCGCCGGTGGTGGACATGGCCGAGCAGGCCGAGAAAACTGCCGTGCAACGGCTGGGCTATTTTCAGGGCCAGGTGAAAGTCGCGGAAAGCAAACTGGCCGACCTCAATGCCTTCCGGCTGGATTACTCGCAGCAATGGATCGTGCGCGGCAGCACCGGCGTAAGCGGGCAATGGCTGCTCGGTTTTCAGGGCTTTCTGGCGCAGCTCGATACCGCCGTCGACCAGCAGCGCCAAAGTCTGGTCTGGCACCAGAACAAGCTCGAAAAGGCCCGTGAGGAATGGCAACAGGCGTTCGCCAAGGTTGAAGGCTTGCGCAAACTGGTGCAGCGCTATCGCGAAGAGGCGCAACGCCTCGAAGACAAGCGTGAGCAGAAGTTGCTTGATGAGTTGTCGCAGCGTTTGCCGCGGCAGAATCCGTTCTAAGATAATGCCGCGGAAACACTGGTTATTTCTCTTCTACAAAAAAGTTCAAATCGTGGGATTGGCCAGGGATCGGGGTACCGTTTCTGGAAACAGTGAAGTAAGCCACTGCGTCATTTCCCTGCAACTGCCAATCCCGGGTTGGGTCGAGCTTTATGCCGACCTTCCCTTGCTCTACCCCTGAGGGCGTCACGCTCGCCGATCTCGAGTATTCAGGGTTGCGCCCGCCTCGGATATTAAAGGTCACCGCATCATTCAGTTTGAAACTGTAAGAAGCCATCAATATCGCTTTGGCGTCGTCGAATTCTTTTTTCGTGACCCTGTTTGGGCTGGATGTTCCTTCCAGGGAGATTTCAAAGGTTTTACTGGTCATGGCAAATTTTCTCCATCCTGAGTGAGTGCTGGCGGCCTGCCAGTCACACGCAGTAGGCGTCGAGGCGAGTTGTAACTTCTACTGTCAGATCTGACAGTCCAGACGGATGGTAACCGGTTACTTGCGAGTCGCCGATCGGCTCCCTCCTGCGGTAGTTCGGGTTGCTGCTCGCTTGATCAAGTGCTAAACCTTGTACAGGTTCGTCAATGACAAGGAAGCCAGTCAATGTCAGTCGTTACAGATCTTTCTCCGGATGGGCAAAAACTGACGATCTCGGTCAGGGGGCGCTTTGATTTTGGCCGCCATCAAGAATTTCGCGAGTCCTATGAGCGGCTCGACAAGAAACCTGAATCCATTGTGGTGGATTTGAAGGAAGCCACTTACCTCGACAGTTCCGCGCTGGGCATGCTGCTCCTGCTACGTGACCACGCTGGCGGTGACAGCTCGGATGTACGGTTGGTCAACAGTAGCTCTGACGTAAAGAAGATCCTCGCCATCTCCAATTTCGACAAACTCTTCGACATCACTTGACGGCCATGCAGGCGCAAGAGCCGCTAACGATCCTGATCGCCGAAGACAGCGCCGCCGATCGACTGTTGCTGTCGACCATCGTCCGTCGTCAGGGTCATGAAGTCCTGACGGCGGCCAACGGTGCCGAAGCGGTCGATCTGTTTCGTCGGCAACAACCCGATCTGGTGCTGATGGACGCGATGATGCCGGTGATGGACGGCTTCGAGGCGGCGCGGCAGATCAAGGCGCTGGCGGGCGAAACGCTGGTGCCGATCATCTTCCTCACCTCGCTGACGGAAAGCGAAGCGCTGGCCCGTTGTCTGGAGGCCGGTGGTGACGACTTTCTGGCGAAGCCCTACAACCAAGTGATCCTTGCCGCCAAAATCAAGGCGATGGATCGCTTGCGCCGTTTGCAGGCAACTGTGTTGCAACAACGCGACCTGATCGCCAAACACCATGATTACCTGCTCAACGAACAGCGCGTGGCCAAAGCGGTGTTTGATAAGGTTGCGCATTCCGGCTGCCTGAGTGCCGCGAACATCCGCTACCTGCAATCGCCTTATGCGTTGTTCAACGGCGACCTGCTGCTGGCGGCCTATACGCCGGCGGGCGACATGCATGTGTTGCTGGGCGATTTCACCGGTCACGGGCTGCCGGCAGCAGTGGGCGCCATGCCGCTCGCCGAAGTCTTCTACGGCATGACTGCCAAGGGCTACGGCCTGGCGGAAACCCTGCGCGAGATGAACGCCAAGCTCAAACGGATCCTGCCGGTGGACATGTTCTGCTGCGCCACGCTGCTTTGTCTGAGCTTTCAGCGGCGTTCGGTCGAGGTGTGGAATGGCGGCATGCCTGACGGTTATCTGCATCGGATTGCCACGGGCGAGCGTTTGCCGCTGGCCGCGCGGCACCTGCCGTTGGGGGTGCTGAGTGCGCAGGCGTTCGATGACCGTACGGAAGTGCATCCGATGGCCGTTGGTGATCGGGTGTTTCTGTTGTCCGACGGGGTGATCGACACCAGTGATGTCAACGATCAGTTGTTCGGCGTCGAGCGTTTGCAGCAGGTGTTCGCCGCCAATCGCGAGCCGGATCGCTTATTCGAGGATATCGAGCAGGCGCTGCAGGATTTTCGCGGTGAGGCGCGCGACGATGTCAGCATGGTCGAGGTCAGCCTGCTGGAGCCTGCGCAGGTCAAGCCGTCGGCGCCGGTGTATTCCGACAGCGGCCAGTCGTGCCCGCTCGACTGGTCGGTGAGTTTCGAATTCCGTGGCGCGACGCTCAAGCGTTTCAATCCGTTGCCGTACCTGTTGCAGTTGCTGCTTGAGGTGCATGGTCTGCGGGCGCAGAGTGGTGCTTTGTACAGCGTGCTCGCCGAGTTGTATTCCAATGCGCTGGAGCATGGCGTGCTTGGCCTGGATTCCAGTCTCAAGCGCGATGCGGCAGGTTTCGCTCGCTACTATCAGCAGCGCAACGACCGGCTGGAGGCGCTGCAGGACGGTTTCGTGCGCGTGCATTTGCAGGTGCAGCCACACGGCGAGGGCGGCCGACTGATCATTCGTGTTGAAGACAGCGGCAAGGGCTTTGATGTGGCGCGGGTCATGGAGCGGCCGCTGGACGGTGTCCGTTTGTCGGGACGCGGCGTCAGTCTGGTCCGGCAATTGGGGCATAACGCCAGTTGGTCGGACGAAGGTCGTAGTGCCCGCGTGGAGTTTTCCTGGGAGGTTGAGGCATAATCCGCGCAATTCTTGATCAAGGAGTGAACAAGTGGCTGACACACATATTGATCGCGAGGCGCTTAGCGTACTGCGCGAAGTCATGGAGGAGGGTTATCCGGAGCTTCTGGATACCTTTCTGGCGGATTCCGAAAGTCGCTTGGGCGAGTTGCAAAAGACCTCTGATGCCAAGGTGTTGTCGGAGGTTGCCCATAGCTTCAAGGGTAGCGCCAGCAATATGGGTGCTGTCCGGTTGGCGGCGCTCTGCCAGGAACTCGAATCGGACGCCAAAGACAAGAGCCCGGCGGAAATAGTCAAACTGGTCGCTGAGATCAGCGGCGAATTTGCTGAAGTTCGCCCGGTTTACGAAAGCGAAAAACATCCCGCTCACACGCACTGATCCCGCCGTCCGGCGCTTTTCTCAAGCGCCGGGCAAATCTGGCCCGGCACTTGCAGCTATCTCCGTAACTGTACCTACGATCCCAGTGCAGCGGAGACCGTTTCATGCCTGCGACCCCCAACATCCTGCTTCAGAATGCCGCTCAGGCCAAGGCGCAAGCTGCCTCGGCCAAAACGTCGGCCATGGCCGTAGACACTGGGGATAAAGCCTCAAGCTTCGCTAAAGTGTTCGCCGATCAGGGGTCGAACAAGCCTGTTGCCAGCACTGACAACTCGCCCAAGCCGTCGCGTGACAAGGTCGCTGACAACAGCGGTAAAAAAGATATCGGCAAGGATCAGTCTGCCGCAGCGCAACCGGCGGTTGCCGATAGCGGCAACGACTTGCCTGCCGACAAAACCACAGCGACCGATGACAGCACCGCCAGCAGCGACGACAGCGCGGACAACACTCAGGCCCCAGTGGTAGATGCTGCGCCGGTTGATCCGACGCTCGATCCAGCTTTAGTCGCCGCTGTGCAGCCTGTGGTCACGGCACCCGTGGTGCAGGCCCCGGCTGTGGTCGCCACTGCCCAGCCAGAAACCGAAACCCCTGCGCTCGCCGCATTACCGGGTATGGTCAAAGATCCGGCACCGACCACTGACAGCGATTTCGACCCTTCGGCCGATCCGCTCGACTCGCTGCCGGCCGTGCGCATGGCGATGGAGCAGGGCGGGCACATTTCCGCTGCCAGCCAGGCACAACCGAAAGCGTCGCCCGCTCAGGCTCAGGCCGACGGCGAATTGACTGCGGCGCAGAATTTCGCTGCCGGCATGGCCAGCATGCTCGACGTGCAAGCCGACAAGGACAGCACCAGCCAGGGCGGCGAGAAAGCCTTCAGCGGCTTGATCGACGATGGCCTCAAAGATCTCAAGACAGCGACCAGCGATACCCGCGTGGATGACTTCGCCAACCGTCTGGCGGCATTGACGCAAGCTGCTACGCCGAAGACCGCGAATGCCGTGCCGGTGAACCAGCCGATCGCTATGCATCAGAGTGGCTGGACCGAAGAAATCGTCAACCGCGTCATGTATCTGTCGAGCGCCAATCTGAAGGCGGCGGACATTCAGTTGCAGCCGGCTGAGCTGGGGCGATTGGACATTCGCGTCAACATGGTCCCGGATCAACAGACGCAAGTGACGTTCATGAGTGCGCATCCAAGCGTGCGTGAAGCGCTGGACGGGCAGATGCATCGTCTGCGCGACATGTTCAACCAGCAGGGCATGGGCCAGGTCGACGTCAATGTCTCCGACCAGAACCGTGGCTGGCAGGGCCAGCAAGGTCAGGAACAGGCACAGCAAGGCCAGAGTGGTCGCACCAGCGCTGCCGGCGGTCGCCTCGATTCGGCGGATGAAGAATTGGCGCCTGCCGCCATTGCTGAAGCCGCTGCGCAAACTACCAGCGTGATCGGCAGCAGCGCGGTCGACTATTACGCCTGATCAAATCAAGAGCCCCTCACCCTAGCCCTCTCCCGGAGGGAGAGGGGACTGATCGGGGATGCTTGTGAAGTACGCCGACCTGATAATTCTGCTGTGAGTCCATAATCGATACGGTCTTTCAGGTCGGCGTTTCACGACAGGGTCCCTCACCCTAACCCTCTCCCAGAGGGAGAGGGGACTGATTGGGGGATGCTTGCGAAGTACGCCGACTTGATACTTCTGCTGTGAATCCATTGGGGGATGCTCAGGACGCTCGCCGATCTGATCGTTTTGAGCCTAATCCATGATCGACTCGGTACTTCAGGTCGACGTATCACGACAAAACAACTCGGTCGGCCCCCTCTCCCTCCGGGAGAGGGCTGGGGTGAGGGTGGCTTTTGACTTTAGCGTTGTCTCCACTACCACTGACACTTCTGGCATAACACTTGCTCTTGCCTTGCCGTGCGACTGTGAAAACCCGATTAGTGACGGATTATTGGCATGGCGAAGAGCGAAACAGCAGCAGTGAAAGACCCCGCAACCAAAGGCAAACTCAAGCTGATCATTGTGATCGTGCTGGCGTTGCTGTTGGCTATTGGTGCATCCGTGGGGGCGACCTGGTTCTTCATGCACAGCGCCCAGAGCAAGCCAGCCGCGGCCGCCGATGCGGCGCCTGTCGGCAAGCAACCAGCGATCTTCGAGCCGATGGCGCCGGCGTTTGTCGCCAACTACAACCAGAACGGCCGTCAGCGCTACATGCAGGTGAGCATCACCATGCTGGCGCGTAATCAGGCTGATCTGGAAGCGCTCAAGGTGCACATGCCGGTGATCCGCAACAACCTGGTGATGCTCTTCTCCGGTCAGGATTTCGCCACCTTGGCGACCCCGGTCGGCCAGGAGATGTTGCGCCAGAAGGCCACAGCCAGCGTCCAGGAAGTGGCGCAGAAAGAGCTGGGCAAAGTGGTGATCGAACAGTTGCTTTTCACTAATTTCGTACTGCAGTAGGAACACGACATGGCCGTGCAGGATCTGCTGTCCCAGGATGAAATCGACGCGCTGTTGCATGGCGTCGACGATGGTCTGGTACAGACCGATAACGCTGCCGAACCCGGCAGTGTCAAAAGCTACGACCTGACCAGTCAGGATCGCATCGTCCGTGGACGCATGCCGACTCTGGAAATGATCAACGAGCGTTTTGCCCGCTACACCCGCATCAGCATGTTCAACATGCTGCGCCGCTCGGCGGACGTTGCCGTCGGTGGCGTGCAGGTGATGAAGTTCGGCGAATACGTGCACTCGCTGTACGTACCGACCAGCCTCAACCTGGTCAAGATCAAACCGTTGCGCGGCACCGCGCTGTTCATCCTCGACGCCAAACTGGTGTTCAAACTGGTGGACAACTTCTTCGGCGGCGACGGCCGTCACGCCAAGATCGAAGGGCGTGAATTCACTCCGACCGAACTGCGTGTAGTGCGCATGGTGCTGGAGCAGGCTTTCGTCGATTTGAAAGAAGCCTGGCAAGCGATCATGGAAGTCAATTTCGAGTACATCAACTCGGAAGTGAACCCGGCCATGGCCAACATCGTCGGCCCGAGCGAAGCGATCGTAGTCTCCACGTTCCACATCGAACTCGATGGCGGTGGCGGCGACCTGCACGTGACCATGCCGTACTCGATGATCGAGCCGGTGCGCGAAATGCTCGACGCCGGTTTCCAGTCGGACCTCGACGATCAGGACGAGCGCTGGGTCAACGCCCTGCGCCAGGACGTACTCGATGTCGATGTGCCGATCGGTGCCACCGTGGCCCGCCGCCAGTTGAAGCTGCGCGACATCCTGCACATGCAGCCGGGGGATGTGATCCCGGTCGAGATGCCGGAAGAAATGATCATGCGCGCCAACGGCGTGCCGGCCTTCAAGGTCAAGATGGGCTCGCACAAAGGCAACCTCGCGTTGCAAGTGATCGAGCCGATCGAGCGTCGCTGAAGCGGCGTTCCAATCCCCAAGCCTTTAACTGAATTTTTGCCCGCCGAGGACAAATGATGAACGACGATATGAACGCCCAGGACGACCAGGCACTGGCTGACGAATGGGCTGCTGCCCTGGAAGAAACCGGTGACGGTCAAGCTGACATCGACGCCCTGCTGGCCGCCGACGCAGCCAGCGGCTCGCGTCTGCCGATGGAAGAGTTCGGCAGCGTGCCGAAGAACAACGACCCGGTCACCCTCGACGGCCCGAACCTGGACGTGATCCTCGACATCCCGGTATCGATCTCGATGGAAGTGGGCAGCACCGACATCAACATCCGCAACCTGCTGCAACTCAACCAGGGTTCGGTGATCGAGCTTGATCGTCTGGCCGGTGAGCCGCTGGACGTACTGGTCAACGGCACCCTGATCGCGCACGGCGAAGTGGTAGTGGTCAACGAAAAGTTCGGCATCCGCCTGACTGACGTGATCAGCCCAAGCGAACGCATCAAGAAGCTGCGCTGAGTGAAACGGTTTCTCTGGGCTTTGCTGGCATTGCCATTGAGCGTGCTGGCCGCCGAGCCGTCGACGGCGACCACAGTGCCCGCCGCCACCGCGCCGATGGTCAACAGCGGCGTGGCCGGGCAACTGACGCAACTGGTATTCGGCCTGTTGCTGGTGCTGGGGTTGATCTTCTTCCTCGCCTGGCTGTTGCGCCGGGTGCAGCAGGCAGGCCCGGCGGGCAAGGGGCAGGTGATCGAACTGATCGGTTCGCGCGCGCTCGGCCCGCGTGACCGGTTGATGCTGGTGCAAGTCGGCAACGAGCAGATTTTGCTCGGCCTCAGCCCCGGCACGATTACCGCGCTGCACGTGCTCAAAGAGCCGATCGAAGTGCCCAGCGCCAGTGAGAAAGCGACGCCGGAATTTGCCCAGCATCTGCTGAAGATTCTCGGCAAGGATCAGAAGGATACGAAGTAATGGGTGCGTTACGCATCGTCTTGACGCTGGCCCTGATGCTGGCCGCGCCGCTGGCGTTCGCCGCCGATCCGTTGTCGATCCCGGCGATCACGCTGGGCACCAACGCCGATGGCGCGCAGGAATATTCGGTCAGCCTGCAGATCCTGCTGATCATGACCGCCCTGAGCTTCATCCCGGCGGCCGTGATTCTGATGACCAGTTTCACCCGGATCATCATCGTCTTCTCGATCCTGCGTCAGGCCCTTGGCCTGCAACAGACGCCGTCGAACCAGATCCTCACCGGCATGGCGCTGTTCCTCACCATGTTCATCATGGCCCCGGTGTTCGATCGGGTGAACAAGGACGCGCTGCAACCGTATCTGGCGGAAACCCTCACCGCCCAGCAAGCGGTGGAAAAGGCTCAGGTGCCGATCAAGGACTTCATGCTCGCCCAGACCCGCACCAGTGATCTGGAGCTGTTCATGCGCCTGTCCAAGCGCACCGACATCGCCACGCCGGATCAGGCACCGCTGACCATTCTGGTGCCGGCGTTCGTCACCTCCGAGCTTAAAACCGCGTTCCAGATCGGTTTCATGATCTTCATTCCGTTCCTGATCATCGACCTGGTCGTGGCCAGTGTGCTGATGGCGATGGGTATGATGATGCTGTCACCGCTGATCATCTCGCTGCCGTTCAAAATCATGCTGTTCGTGCTGGTCGATGGCTGGGCGCTGATCATCGGCACCCTGGCCAGCAGTTTCGGAGGTGTCTCGCCATGACGCCGGAAGTTGCGGTCGATATCTTTCGTGAAGCCCTTTGGCTGACCACATTGATGGTCGCGATTCTGGTAGTGCCGAGCCTGTTGGTCGGCTTGCTGGTGGCGATGTTCCAGGCCGCGACCCAGATCAACGAACAGACCCTGAGCTTCCTGCCGCGTCTGCTGGTGATGCTGGTGACCCTGATTGTGGGCGGTCCATGGATTGTGCAGACCTTCATGGAATACATCATTCAGTTGTACAAAAACATCCCGATGGTCATCGGCTAAGCCATGCAATCGCTGCTTCAGCTGACCGACACCCAGATCAGTACCTGGGTGGCCTCGTTCATGTTGCCGCTGTTTCGCGTCGCCTCGATGCTGATGGTGATGCCGGTGTTCGGCACCACGCTGGTGTCGCGGCGGATTCGCCTGTATTTCGCTGTAGCGATCACCGTGTGCATTGCGCCGAGCCTGCCGCCGATGCCAGCGGTCAGCCCCTTGGACCTCAGCGGTTTGCTGCTGATAGCGGAACAGATTCTCGTTGGTGCCGTGCTCGGATTTTCCCTGCAGCTGTTTTTCCAGGCCTTCGCCGTGGCGGGGCAAATCGTTGCGATCCAGATGGGCATGGGCTTCGCCTCGATGGTCGACCCGGCCAACGGTGTCTCGGTAGCAGTGATCGGGCAGTTCTTCACCATGCTCGTAACCCTGCTGTTCCTGTCGATGAACGGCCACCTGGTGGTGTTCGAAGTCCTCACCGAAAGCTTCACCACGCTGCCGGTCGGTGGCGGCCTGATGACCGCGCAATATTGGGAGCTGGCCGGCAAACTCGGCTGGGTTCTCGGTGCGGCGCTATTGCTGGTATTGCCGGCGGTCACCGCGCTGCTGGTGGTCAACATCGCCTTTGGCGTGATGACTCGCGCCGCGCCACAACTGAACATTTTCTCCATCGGTTTTCCTTTGACCCTGGTGCTCGGTCTGTTCATTGTCTGGGTCGGGCTGGCGGACATTCTCAATCAGTATCAGCCGCTGGCCAGCGAGGCTTTGCAGTTGTTACGCGAACTGGCACGGGCGCGCTGAGTCATGGCAGAGAGCGAAAGCGGTCAGGACAAAACAGAAGACCCCACGGAGAAACGGAAAAAGGACTCCCGCGAGAAGGGCGAGATTGCCCGTTCCAAAGAACTCAACACTCTGGCCGTGACCATGGCCGGTGCCGGTGCGCTGCTGGTGTTCGGCGGCATGCTCGCCGAGGACCTGATGGAGTTGATGCGCCTGAACTTCACGCTGTCGCGTGAGGTGATCATGGATCAGGGTTCCATGGGCGCATTTTTGTTGAAGTCGGGTCAGATGGCGCTGGTGGCCATCCAGCCGTTCATGATCACGCTATTGCTGGCAGCCCTGATCGGGCCGATCTCCCTCGGTGGCTGGCTGTTTGCGGCGGGCTCCCTGGCGCCCAAGTTCAGTCGGATGAACCCGGCGGCGGGCCTGAAACGGATGTTCTCGTTCAAGGCTGTAGTCGAACTGCTCAAGGCGCTGGCCAAATTTCTGATCACCTTGGGGGTGGCGTTGGCGGTGTTGTCGGCGGACGTCGATGACTTTCTGCGGATCGCCCACGAGCCGCTTGAAATGGCGATCATCCACAGCGTCACGCTGGTCGGCTGGAGCACCTTGTGGCTGGCTTGCGGCCTGATCATCATCGCCGCTGTCGACGTGCCGGTACAGCTCTGGGAAGCCCACAAGAAACTGCTGATGACCAAGCAGGAAGTGCGCGACGAGCACAAGGATCAGGAGGGTCGCCCGGAAGTCAAACAGCGCATCCGCCAGACCCAGCGCGAGATGTCCCAGCGCCGCATGATGGCGGCGATTCCTGACGCCGACGTGGTCATCACCAACCCGACCCACTACGCCGTCGCGCTCAAGTACGACTCGGAGAAGGGCGGCGCGCCGATGCTGATCGCCAAGGGCAGCGACTTCCTGGCGTTGAAAATCCGCGAAATCGCCGTGGCCAACAACGTCATGCTCCTCGAATCGCCGGGGCTGGCGCGCTCGATCTACTACTCCACCGAACTCGACCAGGAAATTCCCGGCGGCTTGTACCTGGCGGTGGCTCAAGTGTTGGCCTACGTCTACCAGATCCGCCAGTTCCGTGCGGGCAAGGGCAAGCGTCCGGATCCGCTCAAGGATGATTTGCCGATTCCGCCGGATTTGCGTCGCGATTCTTGACGCTTACCGTCTGTCTGGAAAACCGCTGAACCTGTCAAGTCTGACAGTAGACGCTTGCGCCCGCCGGCGCTCTCATTGGCATGGGAATTCTCCCGGCATTTCCCTGCATTGGTCGCTCTGATCATTTGATGCGAGTACCAGGGAGCGGCGCCTGCATCGTGTTTCAGAGGAAGCAATCATGGCAGACCAGCCCTACATAAAGTTGCAAGGTATGGAGGTTGAATTCGTCTCGGGAGTGTTGGAGCAACGTACAGCCGATCGCGCAATCGGTTACACCGTAACTTTCAAGTTCATGCTGGACTTCACCCATTTCAAGCAGATGGCCAACGCCTACAGCGCCAATTATCTGGAGGTGTCGAGCAACGCAATTCGGCCGGAGCTGGAGGGATTGGCGTATCACAATCACTACAGTGTGATTGGTGCTTCTGCAGGAAAAATCGTCAACAGTGCGATGCTTTTCGAACTCTTCACCAACCCGGATTTGTACCTGGATGGCTGGATCAACAATAAAATGGAGAGGCGATTTGGCAAGCCGCAATTCGTCATAGAGGGAAATGCGCTTTTGATAACGGCGCGGCAGGACTTTCGTTGGGAGAATCCGGAGCGCGAAATCAAGATCGAAGATCTCCCCATCATTTGGTTTGATTGGGCTCTCACCCTCATAGAGCAGCGGACAATAGTGTCCTGGGGGCTGCCGGAGCGTACGACGCCGATATCGGTGGTGACGTTTATGTACATGCAGAACGAGGTCGTCGTTATCGAGGGGACGAAGCTGCTCAGGGGCGCGCGCTATATCAACGGCAAGACGCTCGGTTTCGGCCCGATTACACCTGAACAGGTTTTAACCGCGTAGTGATCTGCAACCCGCCGCCCCGACTGAAACGGGGCGGCGGGTTTTTTCTGCCTCAAGGTTATGATCGTTCACACGCTCCGCGTGGGAATGCAGCCCGGGACGCTCTGCGTCCCTTCCAGAGCCGAACGCGGAGCGTCCGTTGAGGCATTCCCACGCAGGAGCGTGGGAACGATCATTGCGGGGCGTTACTGCGGCAAATCCAGATTATCCATCACCCGATTCACCGCCAGCTCGCCGAGCATGATCAATTGCGCGATCCCCAATAGAGTCCTGCGCTGCGAAGCGGGTATGAGGTGGGCAAAGTCATGGGCGATGGTTCTGGCTGAGGCGAGTGTTTCGCACGCATCGGCCAGCAGCTCTTCGTTTTTGAAGTCGGCGGTAACGGCGTACATCCGGCGGGTTTTGCGCGGTGGTGGGGTGGAGCCGGGTGGGCAGAGGTAGTGATCGAGGGCGCGGTCGGCTGCTTCGTGGAGTTTTTTGGAGTCGAGGGATTCGTAGGGGGAGGTGGGGTCGGTTTCGGGTGGGTTGGGTGTTGGTTTGATCATGGTGAAGCTCCTACAAGGTGGAGCCGCTAAAACCCGTCGCTAAACAGGTAAGGTGGCGGCTGGACGCAGGTTAGCGAACCGGGTGTAGGCGCCCGGCAGACCCGAAGATCTCCCGCGCACAGCCGCCATAACGCAAATTGTAGATAAGCATCCACAGTCGAGTTTGGAGCGCTGGTGCGCCTACATAGACTCGAGTCGCTAAACCCGATCGCTGATTTGTCAGCGACCGGACCACAATAGAACCCGACCCCAAAGCGCACAAGCCGGCGGATTCTGGCGTAGCTGTAGGCAATGGCGCAAGAATTTGTAGCCTGAAAGGCGTGTCTGGAGGTGTCTTTTAAACGCCTGAGTTTAAAAGGCGATTTGCGCTGACTTCACTGGCCCCTTCGCGAGCAAGCTCGCTCCCACATTTGGAGCGCGTTTTCCTGTGGGAGCGAGCTGCTCGCGAAAGGGCCATCCAGGTCAGCCAAAAAACCTCGATCAAGCCCCCGCTGTTTAAATTACTTGTTAAATAAATCCGTCCCCCTTTTTTGCACTTCTCTAAATCCAAGTGACGTAATTAAAGTGAAGTGGCGAGCATTTAAATCAATGACTAGATATCGTTCGCCCATTACTCTTAGTCGGAAAGGGTGAGATTGTCCATGAGCGTGTAAGGCGCATCAAGAATAATTTTTTTGATTTTTTTACCATTTGGGGCGGTATATTTGAACCAATAAGCACCGACCTCAAAATTCTTGGTTTCAATGAAAAAGTCATTTTCATCGTAGAACATGATTGATGAGGGGGCAGATACATACTGTTCAACACCAAGCGTAATATTAGTCCAAGCTCGATTTAAGTCGAATTTGATACTCCCTTCTCCTCGCTGGAGGAGAAATTTGTCAGTGATCATTGGTGGTGTGGCGTTATCGTTGAATACACCTAGATGGTAAGATTGGACAGTTATAGTTAGATGCGTTAGGGGTAAAATACTTCCTTCAGAATGCTCGCCAAGCGCCAATGTCTCAAAGTCTTCAAATACAATCATAGGTTCTGCTTTTACTACATAAGTCATTGCCGGAAACGTTACTGCTTCATCCCAATTTGCCACTTTATCGAAGTTTAGCTTGAAGGTAATTATCAGTTTACTTCCATCTTTAAGATCTCGAAGCCATGCGATCCGCGCAACCGTTAACAGCCCCTCCAGTTGTTTATGTGCTGCGCCTGCCCAGAAAATGAGTTCTACAGCGTCTCCATTTTTATTAAATCCGTCGTAACGGAGCCAAATATTCTGATTCAAAGCCTGCAGCAACCATTTGGCGATCCTCAACTGCGCAGTTTCCTCCAACTGAGTTATATCCAGATCATCACCTACTGCGCCGTCGATGGCCGGCGTTGGCAGGTTATTGTCGCCATCGATAATCGGCTGTACGGTCAGATTCACTTCTTTTGAGCCCAGCGGGGTGCCATTAAGGGTGACGGTGTAAGTTATTTTCACCGGTTTACCCAGATTGAACGCCACCACTGAATTGGGCAGGGGGATTTCCTTGTCTGCTTGAGCGGTCACGTCGATCGGGCCAACCGTAACGCTGCCCTCACCGGGTGCGCCGCTCCAGGTCACACTCACTTGAGTTCCGATCATGTTTGAGTAAGCCCCAATAACCGCCGTTAGCGTGTCCTTGGCCGCAAAAGGATTGAGGCTATTACCGCTGGCTTCCTTGATGCTGGGGACTTTTAGATCCAAAGCCTTGATCGTGTAGGCCTTCACCGGCGCTAAAATCGCCTCTTCCTCCACACGGCTCAAGGTCAACGCGGCCTTGAAATGCAGTTCCAGCTTGCTGTCATTGGCCAGATCCTTGAGGAGGTCGTAGGGCACCTGGTAGGTATATCGACTGGCATTGATCCAGTTTTGATTAACGTAGGATGACGGCCATGGCCATCGTACGAAATGGAAATCGTCGCCGTTGCTCTTGGTACCTTTGAGTTCCAGTTTGACCCGTTGATTGACGGCAATGAATGCCCAGACGCCAGCGACCACTGTGGCGCCCGACGTCACCTTCGACAGATCCAGCACCGTGCCATCGGCTTGCTCAATACTGATTTTGTCCAGCTCTGTCGCAGGCAGCGGCATGACGCTCACGGTCAAAGGCAAGGATGGAATTGTCTGTCCTGCCGTGACGTCGTAGTTGAGTGTGAAGGTTTTGGTTTCATTGCCGATGTTGGCCGCAATGGCTTCGGCAGGAATCAGGAACTCGACGCTGCCGCTGGCGACGCCTTGTTTGGCGGGGATTTCCGGCGAGCCGGCGCCGGGCGTGCCCGTCATGGTCAGTTTGATGTTTTGTTTATCGTTCATGCCCGTGTAGGCCACGATGACCTTGGCTCCGGTCTGAGCGTTCAGAGGTGCCAGCGTCACACTCGCGCCCGTACCGTTGGCGGGTGGCATCCTCGGGAAAGGCAATGGATTTTCCAGCGCCACCCCGACGCCGAATGTCAACGGCTCGGCATAACTGGTCCAGCCCGCCGCGCGTTTGATCTCGTATCGGGCGGTCACCGTTCCGCCTTCATTACCCTTGATCACCGCCGCCGGGATGGTGAATGGCACTTCCTTGCCGGCGGTGAATTCGTTCAGCTTGATTCTGTCTGTATATTCGCCGGTGATCGAGCCTGTCCAGAACATGAATACTTCATCGCCCTCGACCGTTTCCTTGTAGATCACCGTCAGGGTGGTGCCGGCGGTGTCGGCGGGCAGGACGCCGTCCACCACGCCGTCCACCTTGGGCTGTGGCAGTTCCAGGCGTGGTTCGCCGACTTGCAGGATGTCGCTGTGGATCGACTCGCGAATGGCGCGGGTGGCGGCGTACTTGTCCAGCGTGGTGAGCACTGCGCTCGGAATCAGTAGTTGGTAGTAGAACTCCGCCGTGCCGCCGTTGACCGGGGCCAGGTGTTTGCCATCGATGTTGTATGCCAGCGGTGCCTCCGCGACGATGTCGTTGTAGGTGATGGGGCGGGTTGGCAACTGAGGCAGGTACGGCTTCAGGCCGGGCGTGGTGCCGAGCATGACCGGTTGGAGAACGTGGCCTTCGACGAAGGATTTATCGAAGGGGATCTCGAGACGGATTTGGGGCAGTGTGGGGTCGAGTGCGCCGGAATTCTCGTCCAGCACGATCGGCGCGCCCAGCCGCTGGACTTCGCCGATTGCGCGGATGAATTGGCTTTTGGAGCGCAGGTCGGTGGAGCCGTCGGCTTTTTCCAGGCGGTAAGACAAGGTGATCTGGGACTTGGCCAACTGGCGCAGCACCGCGTTGGGGGCCGAGGTTTC
>NZ_JAMDGW010000038.1:0-27028 GCF_028656995.1 Pseudomonas sp. TNT2022 ID642
CTCAGCCTTCCGACGTCGCCTTACAGATCAAGAGCTGCAGCCGAGCTAACGCTCATCCTGTTGAGTGGTGAGGAGCACAGCATGCTCGGCTTTGATTCTGTGGTGGGGCTGCCCCTCATCGGAACGCCGCCCGCCCAGCCCTCTCCCGAGGGAGAGGGGGCCGATCTGTGGGCTTTTCAAAACCTGAGTTCAACGCGGTATCGCACGTCTGTATCTCTTCCAGTCCACGCGGTCAGTCCCCTCTCCCTACGGGCGGTCCGACGTTTCGGGAGGGCTAGGGTGAGGGGCTCTTGATCTGGCTTTTGATCTTGCTTCGGCTTTTGATCTTTTGCCCCATCGGCAGGCCGAGCGGAGGTGTTCATCCGGGGGTTAGGCGCGCAGCGCCGTGCGGCGTAGCCGCATACATCGAGAGGAGGTGCAGCGAAGCAAACCGTAGGCGATGCCCCCGGATGGACACCGTAGCGAGGGAACACTGAGCCTCAGCGAAGTGCCGTACGCCAGGGGCAAAGCCTTTTGGTTCCTTTTTGCTGGGCCGGCACTCCGGCGTTTGAAAAAGGGACTCGCTGTAAGAGCGAAACCGCCAGCGGCACCACCCGCAGCAACGGATATGTCCCCAATCACCAAAAGAATCGCGAAAGCACAAACAAAAACGGCCCCTATATAAATAGAGGCCGTTCCCGGTACAACATTAAGACGTTATCGCAAGACAAATCTTATTTGCGGTCTTCCAGCTTGGTGATATCACGCGACTCGTAGCCGGTGTACAACTGGCGCGGACGACCAATCTTGTACGGGCTGGAGAGCATTTCTTTCCAGTGGGAGATCCAGCCAACAGTACGTGCCAGCGCGAAGATCACAGTGAACATGCTGGTCGGAATGCCGATCGCCTTGAGGATGATCCCCGAGTAGAAGTCGACGTTCGGGTACAGCGAGCGTTCGATGAAGTACGGGTCGGTCAGCGCGATCTCTTCCAGGCGCATGGCCAGTTCGAGTTGCGGATCGTTGTTGATGCCCAGTTCCTTCAGTACTTCGTCGCAGGTCTGCTTCATTACAGTCGCGCGAGGGTCGCGGTTCTTGTAAACGCGGTGACCGAAGCCCATCAGTTTGAACGGATCGTTCTTGTCCTTGGCCTTGGCGATGAACTTGTCGATGTTCGACACATCGCCAATCTCGTCAAGCATGGTCAGCACGGCTTCGTTCGCACCGCCGTGGGCAGGGCCCCACAGTGCAGCGATACCGGCGGCGATACAGGCGAACGGATTGGCACCCGAAGAGCCGGCCAGACGCACGGTGGAGGTCGATGCGTTCTGCTCGTGGTCGGCGTGGAGGATGAAGATCCGGTCCATGGCCTTGGCGAGTACCGGGCTGATCGGTTTGATCTCGCACGGGGTGTTGAACATCATATGCAGGAAGTTTTCCGCGTACGTCAGATCGTTGCGCGGGTACATCATGGGTTGGCCCATGGAGTACTTGTAAACCATCGCTGCCAGGGTCGGCATCTTGGCAACCAGACGGATCGCGGAGATTTCGCGATGCTGCGGGTTATTGATGTCCAGGGAGTCGTGGTAGAAGGCCGAGAGGGCGCCGACTACACCGCACATGACGGCCATCGGGTGGGCGTCGCGACGGAAACCGTTAAAGAAGGTTTTCAGCTGCTCGTGAACCATGGTGTGGTTTTTCACGGTGCTGACGAACTGGGCCTTCTGTTCTGCGGTCGGCAGTTCGCCGTTGAGCAGCAGGTAGCAGGTTTCCAGGTAGTCCGATTTTTCAGCCAGCTGTTCGATCGGGTAGCCGCGGTGCAACAGAATGCCGTTGTCGCCGTCGATATAGGTGATCTTCGATTCGCACGAGGCGGTCGACATGAAACCAGGGTCGAAAGTGAAGCGGCCCGTGGCCGTCAGGCCCCGAACATCAATTACATCGGGACCAACGGTGCCGGTTAAAATGGGCAGCTCGACGGGGGCTGCGCCCTCGATGATCAACTGCGCTTTTTTGTCAGCCATGTGGCCTCCTATTTATGCTTGAACCATCAGACAGACCCCCCACGCAGGGCCCGCACCACTATAGTGAGATAAATTCGAATGTCAATTTGCCTAAAGTCTTGCTCCAGAAGGCTTTAAGCGCACTTTTTCCTCGAAATTGACTGCCATTTACGCCTTTTATACGACTTGTGCAATCAGCTATTTGGGGTAGGTGATTGCGTTGTCATTAGTAACCTAACTGTCTATACTCGGCCACCGACCGCCAAGGGCTTTTGGGCCAGCTTTGTTGGGGGTCGCATCCCTGGGTGGTGGTTACCTGACCAGTGCACTCCCCAACAACTTTGCCCTGATTGTTAGGGGCTCTTCAGTGTGAAAAAAAAGCCGTGAAAAGCCAACGACCTGTAAACCTAGACCTAAGGACCATCAAACTCCCCATCACCGGCGTTACGTCGTTTCTTCACCGTGTTTCCGGCATCATCCTCTTCCTGGGTATCGGCTTCATGCTTTATGCATTGGGCAAGTCTCTGGGTTCCGAGGAAGGTTTTGCCGAAGTGAAGGCATGCTTGACCAGCCCGCTGGCCAAGTTCGTAGCATGGGGCCTCCTGTCCGCTCTGCTGTATCACCTGGTAGCCGGTGTGCGCCACTTGATCATGGACATGGGCATCGGTGAGACGCTGGAAGGCGGCCGCCTGGGCTCGAAAATCATCATCGCCATTTCCGTGGTGCTGATCGTTCTGGCAGGAGTTTGGATATGGTAACCAGCGTTACGAACCTTTCGCGTTCGGGCCTCTATGACTGGATGGCGCAACGTGTGTCTGCGGTTGTTCTCGCGGCTTATTTCATCTTCCTGATCGGATACCTTGCAGCGAATCCGGGCATTGGCTACGACCAGTGGCACGGCCTGTTCGCTCACAACGGGATGCGTATCTTCAGTCTGCTGGCCCTCGTTGCCCTTGGCGCTCACGCCTGGGTCGGCATGTGGACCATCGCGACCGACTACCTGACGCCAATGGCGCTGGGCAAGTCCGCGACTGCAGTACGTTTCCTTTTCCAGGCAGTTTGCGGCATCGCGATGTTCGCTTACTTCGTCTGGGGTGTGCAGATTCTCTGGGGTATCTGAGTCATGGCTAACATTCCAACGATTTCTTTCGACGCCATCATTATTGGTGGTGGCGGTGCCGGCATGCGCGCTGCGCTGCAATTGGCACAGGGCGGTCACAAGACTGCCGTGATCACTAAGGTCTTTCCGACCCGTTCGCACACTGTATCCGCCCAGGGCGGCATCACGTGCGCAATCGCGTCCGCTGACCCGAACGATGACTGGCGCTGGCACATGTACGATACCGTCAAGGGCTCCGACTACATCGGTGACCAGGACGCTATCGAGTACATGTGTCAGGAAGGCCCGGCCGCGGTTTTCGAGCTGGACCACATGGGTCTGCCGTTCTCGCGTACCGAGCAAGGCCGTATCTACCAGCGTCCGTTCGGTGGTCAGTCCAAGGACTACGGCAAGGGCGGTCAGGCTGCACGTACTTGCGCGGCGTCCGACCGTACCGGTCACGCACTGCTGCACACCCTTTATCAGGGCAACCTGAAAGCCGGTACCACGTTCCTGAACGAGTACTACGCTGTTGATCTGGTGAAAAACCAGGAAGGCGAATTCGTCGGTGTGATCGCAATCTGCATCGAAACCGGCGAAACCACCTACATCCGCGCCAAGGCCACCGTGCTGGCTACCGGCGGTGCAGGTCGTATCTACGCTTCCACCACCAACGCCCTGATCAACACCGGTGACGGCGTTGGCATGGCTCTGCGTGCTGGCGTACCGGTACAAGACATCGAAATGTGGCAGTTCCACCCGACCGGCATCGCCGGCGCCGGTGTGCTGGTTACAGAAGGTTGCCGTGGTGAAGGTGGTTACCTGATCAACAAGCACGGCGAGCGTTTCATGGAGCGTTATGCTCCGAACGCCAAAGACCTTGCCGGTCGTGACGTGGTTGCTCGCTCGATGGTTAAAGAAATCATCGCCGGCAACGGTTGCGGTCCGAATGGCGACCACGTAATGCTCAAACTCGACCACTTGGGCGAGGAAGTGCTGCACAGCCGTCTGCCAGGCATCTGCGAACTGTCGAAGACTTTCGCACACGTTGACCCTGTTGTTGCGCCGGTTCCGGTTGTTCCGACTTGCCACTATATGATGGGCGGCGTTGCCACCAACATCCACGGCCAGGCGATCACCCAGAATGCCGAAGGCGTGGACCAGATCATCCCGGGTCTGTTCGCGGTAGGTGAAGTGGCTTGCGTATCGGTGCACGGTGCCAACCGTCTGGGCGGCAACTCGCTGCTCGACCTGGTGGTATTCGGTCGCGCTGCCGGCCTGCACCTGGAAAAAGCACTGACCGACGGCATCGAATACGACGACGCTACCGAAGCCGACATCGAAGCTGCCCTGTCGCGCCTGAACGCACTGAACAACCGTACCGACGGCGAAGACGTAGCTACCCTGCGTCGCGAGCTGCAAAGCTGCATGCAGAACTACTTCGGTGTATTCCGTACTGGCGAATACATGCAGAAAGGTATCGCTCAGCTGGCCGACCTGCGTACCCGCATTGCCAACGTGAAGATCAACGATAAGTCGCAGGCGTTCAACACTGCCCGTATCGAAGCGCTGGAACTGCAAAACCTGCTGGAAGTGGCTGAAGCTACCGCCATCGCGGCCGAAGTACGTAAAGAGTCGCGCGGTGCTCACGCCCGTGAAGACTTCGAAGATCGTGACGACGAAAACTGGCTGTGCCACACCCTGTACTTCCCGGGTGACAAGCGCGTCACCAAGCGTGCCGTGAACTTCTCGCCGAAGACTGTTCCGACTTTCGAACCTAAAGTCCGGACTTATTAAGGGTGACCGCCATGTTGAAAGTCAGTGTTTATCGCTACAACCCTGATCAGGACGCTGCGCCGTTCATGCAGGAATTCCAGGTCGATACCGGTGGTAAAGACCTGATGGTGCTCGACGTGCTGGCCCTGATCAAAGAGCAGGACGAGGGTTTCTCCTATCGTCGCTCTTGCCGTGAAGGTGTCTGCGGCTCCGACGGCATGAACATCAACGGCAAGAACGGTCTGGCGTGCATCACGCCGCTGTCCGCCGTTGTAAAAGGTAACAAGTTGATCGTTCGTCCGCTGCCAGGCTTGCCGGTTATCCGTGACCTGGTCGTCGATATGAGCATCTTCTACAAGCAATACGAGAAGGTGAAGCCTTACCTGCAGAACGACACGCCGGCTCCGGCCATCGAGCGTCTGCAGTCGCCAGAAGAGCGTGAAAAGCTCGACGGTCTGTACGAGTGCATCCTATGCGCTTGCTGCTCGACTTCGTGCCCGTCCTTCTGGTGGAACCCGGACAAGTTCCTGGGTCCAGCTGCGCTGCTGCAAGCTTATCGCTTCCTGGCCGACAGCCGTGACACCAAGACCAACGAGCGTCTGGCTTCGCTCGATGACCCGTTCAGCGTCTTCCGCTGCCGGGGCATCATGAACTGCGTCAACGTATGTCCGAAAGGCCTGAACCCGACTAAGGCCATCGGTCACATCCGTAACATGCTGCTTTCGAGCGGCGTGTGATTCAGCTGCTGTAACCGCTGCACCGTAGAGGCTGTGGCGCGGGCTTCAACCCGCGTCATGGCTATAACCAGAGCAGTAGCCACAAGCTGCCGCTCTTATTTTGAAGAAATGAGACAAGCAGGGGCATCCGGGCTGGTACCCGGACTATCAGTGTGATCCTAAGTGGCTTGTTTTAGTCGCTGCATTCGGACTTCTGCAAGTTTGCTCGGTGTCGACATCGATGGTGTTCCCCTAACCGAGGGTGACCAAGCATGCAAGAAAGCGTGATGCAGCGCATGTGGAACAGCGCCTACCTTTCAGGTGGAAACGCTGCCTATGTGGAAGAGCTTTATGAGCTCTACCTGCACGACCCTAACGCTGTGCCAGAAGAGTGGCGCACCTACTTTCAGAAGTTGCCTGCCGACGGCAACTCTGCCACTGATGTTTCGCACTCGACAATTCGCGATCATTTCGTGCTGCTGGCAAAGAACCAGCGCCGCGCCCAACCGGTTTCCGCCGGCAGCGTGAGCAGTGAGCACGAGAAGAAGCAAGTTGAAGTGCTGCGATTGATCCAGGCCTACCGTATGCGTGGCCACCAGGCAGCCCAGCTTGACCCGCTGGGGCTGTGGCAGCGTCCTGCACCTGCAGACCTGTCGATCAATCATTACGGCTTGACCAATGCCGATCTTGATACGACCTTCCGTGCCGGCGACCTGTTCATCGGCAAAGAGGAAGCGAGCCTACGCGAAATTCACGAAGCGTTGCAGCAGACATATTGCCGCACCATCGGCGCTGAATTTACGCACATCACCGATTCCGAGCAGCGCCAGTGGTTCCAGCAGCGTCTGGAAAGCGTGCGTGGTCGTCCGACGTATTCCGCCGACATCAAGAGCCACCTGCTTGAGCGCGTGACTGCCGGTGAAGGCCTGGAAAAATACCTGGGCACCAAATACCCGGGCACCAAGCGTTTCGGTCTGGAAGGCGGCGAAAGCCTGATTCCGATGCTCGACGAACTGATCCAGCGTTCCGGTTCCTACGGCACCAAGGAAGTCGTCATCGGCATGGCCCACCGTGGCCGTCTGAACGTACTGGTCAACACCTTCGGCAAGAACCCGCGCGAGCTGTTCGACGAGTTCGAAGGCAAGAAGAAGGTCGAGCTGGGTTCCGGTGACGTTAAATACCACCAGGGCTTCTCGTCCAACGTGATGACCGCCGGCGGTGAAGTTCACCTGGCCATGGCGTTCAACCCGTCCCACCTGGAAATCGTTTCCCCGGTGGTAGAAGGTTCGGTTCGCGCCCGTCAGGATCGTCGTAACGACCCGACCGGTGAGAAGGTTCTGCCGATCTCCATCCACGGTGACGCTGCATTCGCAGGTCAGGGCGTGGTCATGGAAACCTTCCAGATGTCGCAGACCCGCGGTTTCAAGACCGGCGGTACCGTGCACATCGTGATCAACAACCAGGTTGGTTTCACCATCAGCAACCCGCTGGACTCGCGTTCCACCGAGTACGCCACCGACGTTGCGAAGATGATCCAGGCGCCGATCCTCCATGTGAATGGTGATGATCCGGAAGCCGTATTGTTCGTGACCCAGCTGGCCATCGACTACCGCATGCAGTTCAAGCGTGACGTGGTGATCGACCTGGTCTGCTACCGTCGTCGCGGCCACAACGAGGCCGACGAGCCAAGCGGCACCCAGCCTCTGATGTATCAGCAGATCACCAAACAGCGCACCACCCGTGAGCTGTACGCTGATCGTCTGACCCAGGGCGGTGTGCTCGACGCAGAGCGTGTTCAGGCGAAAGTCGACGAATACCGCAACGCGCTGGACAACGGTCTGCACGTCGTGAAATCGCTGGTCAAAGAGCCGAACAAAGAGTTGTTCGTGGACTGGCGTCCGTATCTGGGCCACGCCTGGACTGCGCGTCACGACACTCGCTTTGATCTGAAGACCCTGCAAGAACTGTCCGCCAAGCTGCTGGAAATTCCGGAAGGCTTCGTGGTTCAGCGTCAGGTTTCGAAGATCTACGAAGATCGTCAGAAGATGCAAGCCGGCGGCCTGCCGATCAACTGGGGTTACGCTGAAACCATGGCGTACGCGACCCTGGCGTTCGAAGGTCACCCGATCCGCATGACCGGTCAGGACATCGGCCGCGGTACGTTCTCGCACCGTCACGCTGTGTTGCACAACCAGAAAGACGCGGGCACCTACATTCCGCTGCAGCACCTGTACGACGGTCAGCCACGCTTTGACCTGTACGACTCGTTCCTGTCGGAAGAAGCGGTACTGGCATTCGAATACGGTTACTCGACCACCACGCCGGATGCGCTGGTGATCTGGGAAGCCCAGTTCGGCGACTTCGCCAACGGTGCACAGGTTGTTATCGACCAGTTCATCACCAGCGGTGAGCACAAGTGGGGCCGTCTCTGCGGTCTGACCATGTTGCTGCCACACGGTTACGAAGGTCAGGGTCCTGAGCACAGCTCGGCACGTCTTGAGCGTTACCTGCAATTGTGCGCCGAGCACAATATTCAGGTCGCCGTACCGACCACGCCAGCACAGATCTACCACTTGCTGCGTCGTCAGGTGATTCGTCCGCTGCGCAAGCCGCTTATCGTGCTGACGCCGAAGTCGCTGCTGCGCCACAAACTGGCCATCTCGACCCTGGAAGATCTGGCCGAAGGTTCGTTCCAGACCGTGATCCCGGAAATCGATGCTCTGGACCCGAAAAAGGTCGAGCGCGTTGTTCTGTGTAGCGGCAAGGTCTACTACGACCTGCTGGAAAAACGCCGTGCCGAAGGCCGTGAAGATATTGCCATCGTGCGTATCGAGCAGCTGTACCCATTCCCTGAGGACGACTTGAAAGAAGTCCTGGCTCCGTACACCAACGTCAAAAATGCCGTTTGGTGCCAGGAAGAGCCGATGAACCAGGGCGCCTGGTACTGCAGCCAGCACCACTTGCGTCGCAGCATCGGTAACCTCGACAAGTCTCTCGTACTTGAGTACGCGGGCCGTGAGGCTTCTGCTGCCCCAGCTTGTGGTTACGCATCGATGCACGCCGAGCAGCAGGAAAAACTCCTGCAAGACGCGTTTACCATTTAACGCCTTCGCGCACCTGAAACCGAATTTAAGGAACCACAGATAATGGCTATCGAGATCAAAGCCCCCACTTTCCCGGAATCGGTTGCCGATGGCACCGTTGCCACCTGGCACAAACAGCCGGGCGACGCCGTCAAGCGCGACGAACTGATCGTCGACATCGAAACTGACAAAGTCGTACTGGAAGTTCTGGCTACCGCTGATGGCGTGCTGGGCGCAATCGTCAAGGGCGAGGGCGAAACCGTCCTGTCCGACGAAGTGCTGGGCTCTATCGTTGAGGGCGGCGCTGCTGCCGCTGCTCCAGCCGCCGCTGCTGC
The DNA here is from genome assembly GCF_028656995.1 of Pseudomonas sp. TNT2022 ID642. Lineage (NCBI taxonomy): Bacteria > Pseudomonadati > Pseudomonadota > Gammaproteobacteria > Pseudomonadales > Pseudomonadaceae > Pseudomonas > Pseudomonas sp. TNT2022 ID642. The sequence continues at coordinate 8,992 of NZ_JAMDGW010000038.1, forward strand.
TCCGGCCGCTGCTGCTGCACCAGTTGCTGCCGAAGGCGAAGACGATCCTGTTGCTGCTCCGGCTGCGCGCAAACTGGCTGAAGAAAACGGCATCAACATCGCTTCCGTTGCCGGCACCGGCAAGGGCGGTCGTGTGACCAAGGAAGACGTGGTTGCTGCTGTTGCTGCCAAGAAAGCCGCTCCGGCTGCCGCGCCTGCCAAGGCTGCTGCTCCTTCGGCTGCTGCTCCTGTGTTCGCCGCTGGCGACCGCATCGAGAAGCGCGTACCGATGACCCGCGTTCGTGCCACCGTGGCCAAGCGTCTGGTTGAAGCTCAGTCGAACATGGCGATGCTGACCACTTTCAACGAAGTCGACATGACTGAAGTCATGGCCCTGCGTTCGAAGTACAAGGACCTGTTCGAGAAGTCCCACAACGGCGTACGCCTGGGCTTCATGTCGTTCTTCGTCAAGGCTGCTACCGAAGCGCTGAAACGCTTCCCGGCTGTCAACGCGTCGATCGACGGCGGCGACATCGTTTACCACGGCTACGCGGACATCGGCGTTGCCGTTTCCAGCGACCGTGGCCTGGTTGTTCCGGTTCTGCGTAACGCCGAGCTGATGAGCCTGGCTGAAATCGAAGGCGGCATCGCAACATTCGGCAAAAAAGCCCGTGACGGCAAATTGTCGATGGACGAGATGACCGGTGGTACCTTCACCATCACCAACGGTGGTACCTTCGGTTCGATGATGTCGACCCCGATCGTCAACCCGCCGCAGGCAGCGATTCTGGGCATGCACAACATCATCCAGCGTCCTATGGCCATCAACGGTCAGGTCGTTATCCGTCCGATGATGTACCTGGCACTGTCCTACGATCACCGTCTGATCGATGGCAAAGAAGCTGTGACCTTCCTGGTGACCATCAAGAACCTGCTGGAAGATCCGGCTCGTCTGTTGCTGGATATCTGATAGAAGCAGTCGCGGGCTTCAAGTTTCAAGCTGCAGGAAAGGGCAGCTTGGCTTGGGGCGCGCGGCTTGAAGCTTTTCGCTAAAGAGGATTTTTTGAATGTCGCAGAAATTTGACGTAGTAGTGATCGGTGCTGGCCCTGGTGGCTACGTGGCTGCCATCAAGGCCGCGCAGCTGGGTCTGACCACTGCCTGCATCGAGAAGTACACCGACGCAGAAGGCAAGCAAGCCCTGGGCGGCACCTGCCTGAACGTGGGCTGCATTCCTTCCAAGGCGCTGCTCGACAGTTCCTGGAAATACAAGGAAGCGAAAGAAAGCTTCAACGTTCACGGTATCTCGACTGGCGAAGTCAAAATGGACGTCGCTGCGATGGTTGGCCGCAAGGCTGGCATCGTCAAGAACCTGACCGGCGGCGTTGCCACTCTGTTCAAGGCCAACGGCGTTACTTCGATCCAGGGCCACGGCAAACTGCTGGCTGGCAAGAAAGTCGAAGTCACCAAGCCAGACGGCTCGGTTGAAGTCATCGAAGCTGAAAACGTCATCCTGGCTCCAGGTTCGCGTCCGATCGACATTCCACCGGCTCCGGTTGATCAGAAAGTCATCGTCGATTCGACTGGCGCACTGGAATTCCAAACCGTACCTAAGCGTCTGGGCGTGATCGGCGCTGGCGTGATCGGTCTGGAACTGGGTTCGGTGTGGTCGCGTCTGGGTTCGGAAGTGGTTGTCCTCGAAGCTCTGGACACCTTCCTGATGGCAGCGGACACCGCTGTTTCCAAGGAAGCGCTGAAAACCCTGACCAAACAAGGTCTGGACATCAAACTGGGCGCTCGCGTAACCGGCTCGAAAGTGAACGGCGACGAAGTCGTTGTGAACTACACCGATGCCAACGGCGAACAGACCATCACTTTCGACAAGCTGATCGTAGCCGTTGGTCGCCGTCCGGTGACCACTGATCTGCTGGCTTCCGACAGCGGCGTGACCCTCGACGAGCGCGGTTTCGTGCACGTTGACGATCACTGCGCGACCACCGTACCGGGCGTCTTCGCCATCGGTGACGTGGTTCGCGGCATGATGCTGGCGCACAAGGCATCGGAAGAAGGCATCATGGTTGTCGAGCGCATCAAGGGCCACAAAGCCCAGATGAACTATGACCTGATCCCTTCGGTTATTTATACTCACCCGGAAATCGCGTGGGTTGGCAAAACCGAGCAGGCCTTGAAAGCTGAAGGCGTTGAAGTTAACGTCGGCACCTTCCCGTTCGCCGCTTCCGGCCGTGCCATGGCCGCCAACGATACCGGTGGTTTCGTCAAGGTCATCGCTGATGCCAAGACTGACCGCGTATTGGGCGTGCACGTGATTGGCCCGAGCGCTGCAGAACTGGTTCAGCAGGGCGCGATCGGTATGGAATTCGGCACCAGCGCTGAAGACCTGGGCATGATGGTTTTCTCCCATCCGACCCTGTCTGAAGCCTTGCACGAAGCTGCTTTGGCTGTGAATGGCGGCGCCATCCACATTGCCAACCGCAAAAAGCGTTAACAGACAATAAGAAACCACGGCGGTAACGGCCCGTCGTGAGCCTTGCGAGCAAGTCTCACCGCGGAATGTCCGCTGGACGCAGTCTTGCGTAGCTCAGCTACGCAAGCAGCAGTCACAGGTGGCGCGGCACTCAAACGAGCGCAGCGCCGAATGCGCAGTACCTAACGAAGACGGTAAAAAGCATGAATCTTCACGAGTATCAGGGTAAGCAGCTGTTCGCTGAATACGGCCTGCCAGTTTCCACTGGTTACGCAGTAGACACCCCGGAAGCAGCAGCAGAAGCTTGCGACAAAATCGGCGGCAGCGAGTGGGTTGTCAAAGCCCAGGTCCACGCCGGTGGTCGCGGTAAAGCGGGCGGCGTCAAGCTGGTTCGCAGCAAAGAAGACGCCAAAGCCTTCGCACAGCAGTGGCTGGGCAAGCGTCTGGTGACTTACCAGACTGACGCCAATGGCCAGCCAGTCACCAAGATCCTGGTTGAATCGTGCACTGATATCGCTAAAGAGCTGTACCTGGGCGCTGTCGTTGACCGTTCGAGCCGTCGCATCGTGTTCATGGCTTCCACCGAAGGTGGCGTGGACATCGAGAAAATCGCTCACGACACTCCAGAAAAAATTCTCAAGGCCACTATCGATCCACTGGTTGGCGCTCAGCCATTCCAGGGTCGCGAGCTGGCATTCCAGTTGGGTCTGGAAGGCAAGCAGGTTGCTCAGTTCGCCAAGATCTTCGTAGGTCTGGCCAAACTGTTCAAGGATCACGACCTGGCTCTGCTGGAAGTGAACCCGCTGGTGATCAAGGCTGATGGCGATCTGCACTGCCTGGACGCCAAGATCAACATCGACGCCAACGCAATGTACCGTCAGCCTAAGCTGAAGACTTTCCACGATCCGTCGCAAGACGATCCGCGCGAAGCGCACGCTGCCAAGTTCGAACTGAACTACGTAGCACTGGAAGGCAACATCGGCTGCATGGTCAACGGTGCTGGCCTGGCCATGGGTACCATGGACATCGTCAACCTGCATGGCGGCAAGCCAGCCAACTTCCTCGACGTAGGTGGTGGCGCTACCAAAGAACGCGTAACTGAAGCGTTCAAGATCATCCTGTCCGACACCAACGTCGCTGCAGTACTGGTCAACATCTTCGGCGGCATCGTTCGCTGCGACATGATTGCCGAAGGCATCATCGGCGCTGTGAAAGAAGTCGGCGTGAAAATCCCGGTTGTTGTTCGCCTTGAAGGCAACAACGCTGAGCTGGGCGCTAAAGTACTGGCAGAAAGCGGTTTGAACATCATCGCTGCTACCAGCCTGACCGACGCTGCTCAACAAGTTGTCAAAGCTGCGGAGGGCAAATAATGAGCGTCCTGATCAATAAAGACACCAAAGTTATCTGCCAGGGTATTACCGGTTCGCAAGGTAGTTTCCACACCCAGCAAGCCATCGAATACGGCACCAAGATGGTTGGCGGCGTAACTCCAGGCAAAGGCGGCACCGAGCACCTGGGTCTGCCAGTGTTCAACACCGTTAAAGACGCAGTAGAGGCCACTGGCGCTACCGCTTCCGTGATCTACGTTCCGGCTCCTTTCTGCAAAGATTCGATCCTGGAAGCGGCATTCGGCGGCATCAAGCTGATCGTCTGCATCACCGAAGGCATTCCTACCCTGGACATGCTGGACGCTAAAGTTAAGTGCGACGAGCTGGGCGTAGTCCTGATCGGCCCTAACTGCCCAGGCGTTATCACTCCGGGCGAGTGCAAGATCGGCATCATGCCAGGTCACATTCACTTGCCAGGCAAAGTCGGTATCGTTTCGCGTTCCGGCACCCTGACCTACGAAGCTGTTAAGCAGACTACTGACGCCGGTTTCGGTCAGTCGACTTGCGTCGGCATCGGTGGTGACCCGATCCCGGGTTCGAACTTCATCGACATCCTGAAGCTGTTCCAGGAAGACCCGAAGACCGAAGCGATCGTGATGATCGGTGAGATCGGCGGTTCGGCTGAAGAAGAAGCGGCTGCCTACATCAAGGCACACGTGACCAAGCCGGTTGTTTCCTACATCGCTGGTGTGACTGCTCCTCCGGGCAAGCGCATGGGCCATGCTGGCGCAATCATCTCTGGCGGCAAAGGCACTGCAGACGAGAAATTCGCTGCTCTGCAAGACGCAGGCGTGAAAACCGTGCGTTCGCTGGCAGACATCGGCAAGGCACTGGCCGAGCTGACCGGTTGGGCTGTCAAGTAAGCCTCGCGCTTAGCTGACGCTTCACCAAACAAAGGCCACCATCGGGTGGCCTTTGTCGTTTCTGCAGATCAGAAGATCAAAAGATCGCAGCCTTCGGCAGCTCCTACATGGGAATACTTTCACCCTCATGTAGGAGCTGCCGAAGGCTGCGATCTTTTGATCTTTGCTGTACCAACGAAAAATAGATACGTAAACGCGACACGGAAACGTCGCGTATCGGATAGTTCGCCCTCTAACAGTGCGTTTGCAGGCCAAATTCGTTAGGCTAGCAGCCATTTTTGCGTCTGCCGCCCACAAGGCATGCAACGCGCTTTAAGGGTCAGTCCCATACGGATCGACAGCATTTCCCTAATTACACAGGGCAATCCCCCTCTAAATTCCGATTCAGTAGTGTGGTATTACCTTAATGAAAGTTTTGAAAGGTCAGGACATCCTGGCACTTGGCTTTATGACATTTGCCCTGTTCGTTGGGGCTGGCAACATCATTTTCCCGCCGATCGTTGGTTTGCAGGCCGGACCTCACGTCTGGATGGCCGCGCTGGGCTTCCTGATCACCGCGGTCGGTCTGCCGGTGATCACCGTCGTTGCGCTGGCCAAGGTCGGTGGGGCGATGGATGCGCTGAGCAGCCCGATCGGCAAGATCGCTGGCGGCATTCTGGCGGCTGCGTGCTACCTGGCGGTCGGCCCGTTGTTCGCCACCCCGCGTACCGCGACCGTATCCTTCGAAGTAGGTTTGGCGCCGCTGACCGGCGAAAGCCCGCTGGCGCTGTTCCTCTACAGCTCGGTGTACTTCCTGCTGGTGTTCTTCATCTCGCTCTACCCTGGGCGTTTGCTGGACACCGTGGGCCGCTTCCTCGCGCCATTGAAGATCATCGCGCTGGCGGTCCTGGGTATCGCTGCATTCGCTTTGCCGGCGGGTGACATCGGCCATGGCACGCCAGAATACGTGGCGGCACCGTTCTCCCAAGGCTTTATCAATGGTTACCTGACCATGGATACCCTGGGCGCACTGGTGTTCGGCATCGTCATCGTTAACGCGATCCGCTCCCGTGGCGTCGAGTCGCCGGCGCTGATCACCCGTTACGCGATCATCGCTGGCCTGATTGCCGGTGTCGGTCTGGCGCTGGTCTATGTCAGCCTGTTCCGCCTCGGTTCGGGCAGCCACGAAGTAGCAGCGGGCGCGACCAATGGCGCGGCGGTATTGCACGCGTATGTGCAACACACCTTCGGTTCGCTGGGCAGCGGTTTCCTCGCGGTGCTGATCTCGCTGGCGTGTCTGGTGACGGCGGTCGGTCTGACTTGTGCGTGTGCCGAATACTTCAGCCGTGTGCTGCCACTGTCCTATAAGACCCTGGTGATCATTCTGGCGGCATTCTCGCTGCTGGTGTCCAACCTGGGCCTGACCAAGCTGATTGCGTTCTCGATTCCTGTGCTGACCGCAATCTATCCGCCGTGCATCGTTTTGGTCGCGCTGAGCTTCTGCAAAGACTTCTGGCATGAGCACGGCCGTATCCTCGGTCCGGTGATGCTGGTGTCGTTCATCTTCGGCACCATCGACGCGCTGAAAGGCGCCGGTCTGGCCGGCTGGATGCCATCGCAGTTGTCCCACCTGCCGCTGAGCGAGCAGGGTCTGGCCTGGTTGGTGCCGTGTGTGATGACGCTGGTGGTTGCAGTGGTTTGCGATCGCATGCTGGGCAAGCGCAGCGAAGCGGTTGCCTGACGTTGCCTGACCCGCCATAAGCGGGTCTTCAACGCTTAAACAGAAATGCCCCGTATCAATCGATACGGGGCATTTTTTTATGAACGCTGATAATCCTCAGCCTAGATAACGTACGACCAGAGCCCCTAAATTGATGTTGTCGCTGTCGCGGCTCAGGAGTATTCGCTTGTCGGGCTGCACTGCCACCGAAATCCACTGCATACCAGGCCCCAAGTACTGAGTAACGTATCCCTTGCCTTCACCAAAGGATGTGTCTAGTTCTCCCGTTGCCAGATAGCGGCAGGCGAGCATTTGCTCTCTTGTTCTTTGCCCCGTGCCTCCCACCACGACCAGACCATCCTTAGGCTCCCCACTCAGATCGAACCAACTGCAACCGTCGGTTAATCCAAGATCAGTGACGATAGGCGTACCCTGATTGAATGCAATATTTGGTTTACCGTTCGGGTTGTACGCGGCCATCATTCCCTTACGCCCTTTACCCCAATCGTCGTTAGGAGCGGTGTCGACTTCGCCAGCGACGAAGAAACTACCGTCAGCACGTAGCATCAGGCTTCGTACGCTGGTCGGGTAATCCGATGGGAGGTAGACAGTTCCAGTGCCATCATCGCCGAAGTCTTCATCGGGCGTTCCATTTACATTCAGACGCACGATCACTCCTTTTCGAGAGGCCGCTGTCGCGCCTGCGACTGTGATGACTCCATTCTCAGCAACCGAAATCGAAGAGATGCTCGGTGCAAGATCTAACCAGCCTTTTCCGTTAAAAGTGGTATCAAAAACTCCTTCCTGATCAAGTCTGAACAGTCGGTTGCTTTGACCCACGAGAATTTTTTCATCAGCGGTCAGTACTACCCGGGTTCTGGATCGCGAGGTGATGGATGCCTTAGGTTTTGGCAATTGCGATTCGGACTGTGGCAGGAAAGGGATGTAAACCGTCCCATCGGCACCGAACTCGCGATCTCTTTCACCATCTGCGAAAAATCTGGCAAGCGCAAACCGGTTCCCTTGGCCCTGATCATATTGAGACCCGAAAAGCAGCGCCTTCCCGTCTTTATAAAGACAGGCGCCAGTTCCGCTCGCTTGTCCCGAACCTGTAAACGTACCTACGATCAAACCGTTTTTGTTGAAGCCAGTATCGTTAGTGCCGTCCGCCAGTAACTGCGCCAAATGAAAACTGGCCTTGCCGTCTACAAAGGTCTGTCCCACGAGAAGAATTTTTCCATCAGGGCGTAAGCCTGCGATGCTCAACGCCTGGCTTCCCGGAGCAAAAGAGTCGGCATACCCTTGGTTACCAAATGTTGCGTCAATGGGCAGTGCAGCGTTCGAAGGTGTCATGATCGAGTCCTTGTCTGGATAAGCGTGCCTGTCAGTATTCTCTGGTCAGAAACAACCTTATGCCCGCCTCACCCTCGGTGCTACTGTCAGAGTTGACAGGTATCAGCCTTCGCAAATTAATAGCTACGGTCTATTTTTGAATAAATTCGACGCTCGATGAGCGTGTCTTTTTGCGAGCCAATACGTCGAAAAAAAGCGTTACCCCCATCATTCCTCATGCTCAGGAAAACGAATGTCGTTCATCCAAGCCAATCTGATTCACCTGCTCGCCGCTATCTGGTTTGTCATCTGTTGGGGCGGTTATACCCGTTATGCCTCCTGGAAGGGCCGCGACACAGCGTGCCTGGCCAGTGTGCTGCACCTGTACCGCGAAGACTGGATGCGCCGCATGCTCCTGCGTGACAACCGCATTGCCGACGCCAGCGTGATCGGCAACCTTGAGCGCAACGCTTCGTTCTTCGCCTCGAGCACGCTGATTATCCTCGCCGGTATTCTCACCGTGCTTGGCGCGTCCGAGCGGGCAGTGTCGTTGCTGGCAGACATTCCGATGGTGCAACAGGCGTCACAGGGCATGTCGGAAATCAAGTTGCTGTGTCTGGCGATGGTGTTCGTCTACGCGTTCTTCACCTTCAGTTGGTGTATGCGGCAGTACAACTTCGCGGCTGTGTTGGTGGGATCGGCGCCGATGATCGGGGAACGACATGTTTCCGAACAGGAGCGCAAGGCCTTCGCTGCGCGGGCGGCGCGAGTGATTTCGATGGCGGCCAACCAGTTCAACTTCGGGCTGCGCTCTTACTACTTCGGCATGACCATGCTGGCCTGGTTTGTCAGCCCGTGGCTGTTCATGCTGATGAGCGCCGGGGTGGTATTGGTCTTGTACCGCCGCGAGTTTCATTCCGACGTTCTCGATGTCATGGTCTATACCCCTACAGAAGCTCCCATTCCCGAGACAAACAAAGAGGTCGCTTGATGAGTATTCCGTTCTGGTGTGTGTTTATCACTGCGCTGTTGATTTATATCGCGCGCATGCCGGTGGGCAAGGCGATGAAAGAGCAGGGCGGTTACAACAACCACTTGCCGCGCCAACAACAAGCGCAACTGACCGGCTACGGCGCGAGGGCGCTGGCGGCGCATCAGAATACGATTGAAGCGTTCATGTTGTTTTCGGTCGGCGTGTTGATGGCGCACACCACTCAGACGGCAGGATGGCTGATCGATACATTGGCGATCGTTTTTGTTATCGCGCGGATCCTCTATTTGTGGCTCTATCTGGCCGACCAACCCAAACTGCGCAGCCTGGTTTGGGTAGTTGGCGTACTGTGCTCGCTGTTACTGATGATTAGTCCGACTTTTAGAACTGTCTTGCTCTAAGGCGAGCCCGGCGCTAAATGACAGGCAAAAGAAAACCCGCACTTGGCGGGTTTTCTTTTTTCTGCAGCAAAAAGCGAATTATTGCTTCTTGGCAGCTTCTTCTTGTGCAGCAGCGTTCGATTCAGCCTGAGCTTTGGCAGCTTCGGCGTTTTCTTTCGCAGCGTCGTTCACTTTATCCTGAGCTTTGTTCATGTCTTGCTGAGCTTGTTCAGCATGTTGGTTGGCATCTTGAGCTTTGTCCTCGGATTTTTTATCGCAGGCAGCGAGACCGAGGGAAGCGGTCAACATCAAGGCAATAGCAAAAGTCTTACGCATGGGGTGTTTCTCCTTATGGAAAATAACTACTGGCCTTAAGAACTCGGCGCTACAGGTTAAGTTCCTCATTTCTTTCAGATATATAAGTTTGTTTTTACACGGAACTTTTGCTGTATTGCCTACTACTGGCAAAAGGCTCTAACGAGAGTAATTATCAAATGGCCGCAAACCCCGTTTTTGAGCGCGCGACGCGGTTTCTCTCCGCGCTGCGACACTGTCAGGTACTCGGATTGCGCGTGCACAGCGCGTCCAGCGAAGGGCTTACGGTGATCCTGCCGTACAGCGCGAAAATCGTAGGTAACCCACAGACCGGCGTGATCCACGGCGGCGCAATTACCTCATTGATGGACACCGCCTGCGGAATGTCCACCCTTTGCGTTTTGCCGGAATTCGAGGTCTGCCCGACGCTCGACCTGCGCATCGACTACATGCATGCCGCCGAACCCGATAAAGATGTGTATGGCTTCGCTCAATGCTACCGGGTGACCACCGATGTGATCTTCGCCCGCGGTTTCGCTTATCAGGATGACCCTGAGCGGCCGATCGCCCATGTGGTCGGGACGTTCATGCGCATGGGCAAGGGCCTCAAAGGCACCAAAGGCTTTGGCGGCGTAATCAAGGGAGAAGGGCAATGAGCGATGACCTCAAACAGCAATTGCTCAAAGCTCACACGCAGGGCGACTACGCGCCGCTATTGCAGTTGATTCCCTACGCTGGGCTGATCGGCATCGAGTGCTCACGCGTCGGCGATGAATTGCTGTTCAAGCTGCCGTCGAACAAGGACAACATTGGTAACCCTTTATTGCCGGCGATTCACGGCGGGGTGATTGCCGGATTCATGGAGCTGGCTGCTGCCCTGCATCTGTTGATTTTCACCGGCGCGCCTGGCGTGCCGAAGATCATCGACTTCTCCCTCGATTACCTGCGCGCCGGGCAGTTTCGCGACACTTGGGCCAAATGTCAGGTCTGTCGCCAAGGCCGGCGCGTCGCCAACGTCGCGATCACCGCCTGGCAAAGTACCGAAAGCGAACCGATTGCCACCGCTCGTGCGCACTTCAAAATCGATGAGCCCTTGAAATCCTGAACAGCGCCCCAAACTCACAAGACAACCCGCCGCCGACCATTTCGGGTCGCGGCCACTGCCATCTGATTGGAGTTTGATGACCATGAGTGTGGAAACTCAAAAGGAAACCCTGGGCTTCCAGACCGAGGTAAAGCAGCTGCTGCACCTCATGATCCATTCGCTGTATTCCAACAAGGAAATTTTCCTTCGCGAATTGATCTCGAACGCCTCTGACGCTGTCGACAAGCTGCGCTTCGAAGCCCTGGCCAAGCCAGAGTTGCTCGAAGGTGGCGCTGATCTGAAAATCCGTGTGAGCTTCGACAAGGACGCCAAGACCGTCACCCTCGAAGACAACGGTATCGGCATGAACCGTGACGATGTGATCACCCACCTGGGGACCATCGCCAAATCCGGCACTGCCGATTTCATGAAGAACCTCTCGGGCGATCAGAAGAAAGATTCGCACCTGATCGGCCAGTTCGGTGTGGGCTTCTACTCCGCCTTCATCGTTGCCGACCAGGTTGACGTATACAGCCGTCGCGCCGGTACCCCGGCCAGCGAAGGCGTGCACTGGTCGTCGAAAGGCGAGGGCGAGTTCGAAGTCGCCACCATCGACAAACCAGAGCGCGGCACCCGTATCGTTCTGCACCTGAAGGCTGCAGAAGACGAGTTCGCCGATGGCTGGCGTCTGCGCAACATCATCAAGAAGTATTCCGACCACATCGCTTTGCCGATCGAGCTGCCGAAAGAAGCTGCGGCTGCCGAAGGTGAAGAGGCTCCGGCCGTTGAGTGGGAAACCGTCAACCGCGCCAGCGCCCTGTGGACCCGTCCGCGCACTGAAGTGAAGGACGAGGAATACCAGGAGTTCTACAAGCACATCGCTCACGACTTTGAAAACCCGCTGGCCTGGAGCCACAACAAAGTCGAAGGCAAGCTCGAATACAGCTCGCTGCTGTACGTGCCGGCCCGCGCACCGTTCGACCTGTACCAGCGTGAAGCGCCGAAAGGCCTGAAACTGTACGTGCAACGCGTGTTCGTCATGGATCAGGCCGAGTCGTTCCTGCCGCTGTACCTGCGCTTCATCAAAGGCGTGGTCGATTCCAACGACCTGTCGCTGAACGTGTCGCGTGAAATCCTGCAGAAAGACCCGATCATCGATTCGATGAAGACTGCGCTGACCAAGCGCGTGCTCGACATGTTGGAAAAACTGGCGAAGAACGAGCCTGAGCAATACAAGGGCTTCTGGAAGAACTTCGGTCAGGTCATGAAAGAAGGCCCGGCCGAAGACTTCGCCAACAAAGAGAAAATTGCCGGTCTGCTGCGTTTCGCATCGACCCAAGGCGACGACGGCGAGCAGATCGTCGGTCTGGCCGACTACCTGGCCCGCGCCAAGGAAGGTCAGGACAAAATCTACTACCTCACCGGCGAAACCTACGCGCAGGTTAAAAACAGCCCGCACCTGGAAGTCTTCCGCAAGAAAGGCATCGAAGTGCTGCTGCTGACCGACCGTATCGACGAGTGGCTGATGAGCTACCTCAGCGAATTCGACGGCAAGACTTTCGTCGACGTGGCACGTGGTGATCTTGATCTGGGCAACCTGGACTCGGAAGAGGACAAGAAAGCCGCAGAAGAAGTCGCCAAGTCGAAAGAAGGTCTGGTTGAGCGTCTGAAAACCGCGCTGGGCGATTCCGTGGCGGAAGTCCGCGTATCGCATCGTCTGACCGATTCGCCGGCCATTCTGGCCATCGGCGAACAGGATCTGGGTCTGCAAATGCGTCAGATCCTCGAAGCCAGCGGTCAGAAGGTGCCGGATTCGAAGCCGATCTTCGAATTCAACCCGAGCCACCCGCTGATCGAGAAACTCGATGGCGAGCAGAGCGAAGAGCGTTTTGGCGACCTGTCGCACATCCTCTTCGATCAGGCAGCGCTGGCTGCCGGCGACAGCTTGAAAGACCCGGCCGCTTATGTGCGCCGTCTGAACAAGCTGCTGGTTGAACTGTCGGTTTAACCAAGTCGCAGAAAAACCCGCTTCGGCGGGTTTTTTCATTCTGGTGTTTAACCAATCAGGAGTCAGAAATGAGCCAAGTCACTGTACGTTCCGTGGTCTATCAGATTGACGGCCAGCCTTATGAAGGTCGTCTGGCGTTCGATGCCGAGCACAAAGGCGCGCTTCCGGGTTTGTTGATGGCGCCGAACTGGATGGGTGTCAGCGCCGGTGCCGAAGAGATCGCCAAATCGGTGGCGGCCAAGGGCTACGTGGTGTTGATTGCGGATGTCTACGGTCAGGCGGTGCGTCCGCAAAACGCTGATCAGGCTGGCGCGGCGATGATGCCGTTGAAGAATGATCGCGCGCTGCTGCGCACGCGTATGCAGGCGGCGTTCGAGCAGTTGCAGAAGCAGGGCGAAGCGGCGGTGGATACCTCGAAGCTGGCGGTGTTTGGTTTCTGCTTCGGCGGTTGCTGTGCGCTGGATCTGGCGCGCACTGGCGCGGCGGTGAAGGCTGTTGTGTCGTTCCACGGGACGCTGGATTCGCCGAACCCGGCCGATGCGCAGAACATCAAAGGTTCGGTGTTGGTTCTGCACGGTGCTTCTGACCCGTTGGTGCCGAAAGAGCAATTGCCGGCGTTTGAAGACGAAATGAACGCGGCAAAGGTCGATTGGCAACTGCTGAGCTACGGCGGTGCGGTGCACTCGTTCACTGACCCGCATGCGAATGTGCCGGGCAAGATGATGTACGACGCGAAGACCGCCAAGCGCGCGTTCAAGTCGATGCATGATTTGCTGGATGAAGTGTTCAAGGGCTAAAAGCCTGAAAAGCAAAAGCCCCTCACCCTAACCCTCTCCCGGAGGGAGAGGGGACTGAATGGGGGATGCTTGGGAGTGACGCCGACCTGAAAATGCTTATGTGAATCCGAAATCGTCTGCTGTGTTTAGCTGAACCCATAATCGACGCTATATTTCAGGTCGATGGATGACTGAAGACACCTCGGTCGGCCCCCTCTCCCTGTGGGCGGTCCGACGTTTCGGGAGCGCTCGGGTGAGGGTGCTTTTCAGCGCGGTAACTCGATCCGCTCAACTTCCCCCGGCACCGTCGGCCAGTCCCCGGCCGCCCATTTACGCCGTGCCTCATCAATCGCCGCCGGATCGCTCGCAACAAAATTCCAGTTGATCCGCCGTGGCCCGTCCAATGGCGCGCCACCAAACACCACGGCGTGCAAATCACTATCGGCGAACAAACTCATCTCCTCACCCGCCGGCAACACCACCAGCGCATGCGGCTCAATCGCCTCGCCATCCAACTGCGCATCCCCACTCAGCACATAAACCGCCCGCTCTTCATGCTCGGTCGGAATCAGCAGGGTGGTCGCCGTTTGCATCTTCACTTCCGCATACAACGTAGGAGAAAGCACCGGCACCGGCGATTCCAGGCAAAAGCCTGACCCGGCAATCATCCGAATCTGTACGCCGAGGTTATCGCTGACCGGTAAGGTTGCCGCCGGGTGATGGCTGTAATGCCCCGGGCCTTGCTCGTGATCTTTGGGCGAAGCCAACCAGATCTGCAAGCCGTGCATGGTGAAGCTCTGGTCCCACAACGGCTCAGGGGTGCGTTCAACGTGCGCAATCGCGCTGCCGGCGGTCATCCAGCTGACATCGCCAGCGCCAACAACCTGATCCGAGCCGAGGCTGTCCTTGTGCTGAATCTGCCCTTCAAACAAATACGTGAGCGTCGACAGACCGATGTGCGGGTGCTGTCGGATGTTCATGCCTTTGCCCGTCGGATAAACCGTCTCGAGCATGTGATCAAAAAACACGAAAGGCCCGACGCTGCGGCATTTGGCTGACGGCAGTGGGCGCAGAATCGGCTGGCCTTCGACGTCTTCGGCGCGCGGGCGGATGATCAGAGGTTGCGTGTCCATGGTGCATTCCAGGCTGAGCGGGTGATGCCAGAAGCATAACCCGCCGCTGGCATGAGGAGGATTACTGGCTATCGAAGCCTTGCGGGGCGTGGGTTTCGATGCTGACGTCGGTGGTGGTCATCAGCTTGTGAATCGGGCAGCGGTCGGCGACGCGCAGCAGTTCCTCACGCTGGGCGTCGGTGAGCACGCCTTTGAGGGTGAGGGTGACGTGCAGGACGTATTTGCCTTTCTGCTCTTCACTGTTGTCGCGTTTGACGTCGACCCCGACGCCGGTCAGCGGAATGTCTTTCTTCTTCGCGTACATCTTCAGGGTCAGCGCTTTGCAGGCGCCGAGGGCCGCATCGAAATAGTCGTGCGGCTCAGGTGCCGAGCCTTCGCCGCCGGCGGATTTCGGCACATCGGCAAACAGTTCGTGGTCATCAATCTGTACGGTATGGCGAAAACCTTCAGCGGAGACGGTATTGACGGTAACGGTCATGGGAACCTCACTGGCAGTAGGAAAAGTCGCTTCGATCAAAAAAGACCTTGCAGTTATAGAGCATTCCCACCGGTACGCGTTCCACTTTCCTGCGGGATGAACCCTTGTTGTCGGGGCGCGGTCTAGGCTATGCCTACTTTCTGGAGATTACTTGTGTCCCTGTATCGTTTGAGTCTTGCCTGCTTGTTGGTGTTTGCCGGCAACGTCAGTGCCCGCGAATACACCTACAGCGATGCGCACCTGCATTACGTGGACTTTTTCCAGGAAAGCGCAGGCATGGCGAAATTGCTGACGGCCATGCAGGACAATTCCATCGAGCATGTGATGATTTCCGGCATTCCGGTCGCGAAGAAGTGGCATGAGGACGAACCCAAGCGCCCGCGCTATTACGCCGGTGATGACGCCGATGCTTACTGGTATAGCGCGACCGACGTGATTGTCGCCGACGCCGTGCAAAAACTGAGCGCAGAACAACGGCCGTACTTTCATCCGTTTCTTTCCGGATTCAACCCGAACGACAAGAACTCCGCCGCGCACATCCAGCGCATGCTCGATCTGTATCCGGGGCTGTGGCAGGGCATCGGCGAGGTGTTCACCCGCCATGATGACCTGACAGCGCTGACCTCTGGCGATACGCCGCGCGCCAACAACGAAGCGATGACCAAGATCTATCACCTGGCAGCCGAGAACGATCTACCGGTCATGCTGCATTCCAACATCACTTCCAAGCGTGAGAAGAATCCGCTCTACCTGAAGGAAATCGAAGAGCCGCTGCGCAATCACCCGCATACGCGATTCATCTGGGCGCACGCCGGCACCAGCGCTGAAATCCATCGGCATCAGACGCAACTGAAGTTCTTGCTGCCCACGCTGACGCGCATGCTTGAGGCGTATCCCAACCTGTTTATCGACCTGTCCTGGAGCATGCTCACGCCGTATCTGCTGGACGAACAGGGCAAGCCGCGCCCGGAATGGCTGGCGCTGGTCGAGAAGTATCCGGAGCGCTTTATGCTCGGCTCGGACGTGGTCGGGCGATTCAACAAGCTCGGTGAGGAAATGCACAGCTTCAAGCCGTTCCTTGATGCGTTGCCCGAGGACGTTGCGAAAAAAGTCGCGCGGGATAACTTCCTGGCGATCTTGCCGCGAACGGAGCTCAAGTCCGAGAAAACCACGCTGAATCGTTAATGACGACAGTTCGAAGGATCAAGGCCTTTTGATATCGCCTTTTCGTCTTACGCAAATTTTCACCGGGCCGATACCTTCTAAAGCAACCAGCTGCAGGGTCGATGCAGCGCTTTTGGAAGGAACCAGAGCAATGAGTATCCGTAGTCTCAATATTGCCCCGCGCGCCGGCCTCGGTTTTGGCTTGTTGGCGTTGATGGTATTTGCCCTTGGGGCGTTCGCTTTATTGCAAATGTCGAACATGCGCGCGCAGTCCGACGAGGTTGATAACAACTGGCTGCCGAGTGTCATGGCAGTCGGTGAGATGAGTCAGGACATGCTGCGCCTGCGCGCGCTGACCATGCGCCTGTTGCTCAATCGCGATCCGCAGGCGCTCGAACAGAACGTTGCCAAACTCAATGAATTACGCGGTGTGCTCAGTGAGGCCCAGCAACGTTATGACGTGCTGATCGTACTGCCCGAGGAGCGCAAGCTGTTCGATCGCTTCAAGGTTGCCGAGCACCAGTACCTGGAGTTTCAGGCGCAGGTCATGCAGTTGTCCGCGCAGAATCGGGTTGAGGAAGCCGCGACCATTCTCAACGCTCAGATGGGTCCCCTGGCCGATGAAATCGCAGTGCTTTTACGCGAACTGGTTGAGCTGAATAAACACAATGCCAATCTCGCCACTGAAGCAGCGCGGCTGGTGTTTACCAATTCGCGAGTGTGGGTCGGGGTGATGATTGGCGTTACCGCGTTGATCACCATTGGCCTGGCCCTGTTGCTGACGCGCAGCATCGTGTTGCCGCTGGCGCAATCGTTGGGTGTTGCCGAGGTGGTGGCCGGTGGTGATCTGACCGGCGATATCAATATCAGCGGCAAGGACGAACCGGCGCGACTGCTGCACGCCCTCAAGAGCATGCAACACAACCTGCGCGACACGATTCGGCAAATCTCCGAGTCCTCCAGCCAGTTGGCCTCGGCGTCGGAGGAGCTGAGTTGCGTCACGGAGGACGCTACGCGCGGCTTGCACCAGCAGAGTCTGGAAATCGAGCAAGCGGCTACAGCGGTCAATCAGATGACGGCTGCGGTGGAGGAGGTGGCGAGCAATGCGGTGGCCACGTCCGAGGCCTCTCGTGAATCCGATCGTATTGCCCAGCATGGCCGTGAGCAAGTGCAGCAGACCGTTGCGTCGATTGAGTTCCTCGCCCAAGACGTCACCAATAATGCGTCGCAGGTAGAGGATCTGGCGCAGAAGGTTCATGGCATCAGTAAAGTGCTGGACGTGATCCGTTCGATTGCCGAGCAGACCAATCTGCTCGCTTTGAATGCTGCGATCGAGGCGGCGCGGGCCGGTGATGCCGGGCGCGGGTTCGCGGTGGTAGCCGATGAGGTACGGGCCCTGGCGCATCGCACGCAGCAGTCGACGCAAGAGATCGAGCAGATGATTGGCGGGATTCAGCAGGGCACCGATTCGGCGGTGAGTTCGATGCAGCAGAGTAATGTGCGCGCGCGTTCGACGCTGGAGTTGGCCAAGGCTGCGGGGACTGCACTTGAAGAGATCGCCTCGGCGTTCACGCTGATCAACGAGCGCAATCTGGTGATCGCCAGTGCTTCGGAGGAGCAAGCGGCGGTGGCGCGGGAAGTGGATCGCAATCTGATGAATATTCGTGATCTGGCGATGCAGACCTCGGCGGGTGCCAATCAGACGAGTGCGGCGAGCCAGGAGCTGTCGCGGTTGGCGGTGGATTTGAACAGCATGGTCGCTAAGTTCTCGGTTTGAGTTTCGCCTTCAAAAGCCCCTCACCCTAGCCCTCTCCCAAGGGGAGAGGGGACTGACCGTGGGGAATTAAAGAGCTACGCCGACCTGACCATTCTTTGGTGAATCCATAATCGACTCGGTCGTTCAGGTCGATGTAGCTGGTGAGACATCTCGGTCGGCTCCCTCTCCTTCGGGAGAGGGCTGGGGT
>NZ_JAMDGW010000039.1:0-7925 GCF_028656995.1 Pseudomonas sp. TNT2022 ID642
CCCACAGGGTTTTGTGGCGTTTACATATTCCGCAGACAACCATAATCCAATGTGGGAGCGAGCTTGCTCGCGAATGCCGTGGGTCAGCCAATGATGTTTTGACTGACACACCGCTTTCGCGAGCAAGCTCGCTCCCACAGGGTTTTGTGGCGTGCGCAGATTCCGCAGACAACCACCATCAATTGTGGGAGTGAGCCTGCTCGCGATAGCGGTCATTCAGACACTGAAGCTGTGACAGACAGAATGCTATCGCGAGCAGGCTCACTCCTACAGTTTGATCTGCGTACGGCTCAAAGGGCGACGTTGTTCTGATTCAGGCGTTCGCGCAGGAACTCGACCAGCGCCTGCACCGGCCTTGAGGCCTGGCGATGCTGTGGGTAAACGGCTGAAAGTGTCAGCGGCTCCGGCCGCAGATCATCCAGCACCGGCACCAAGCGGCCATCCTTCAGCGCCGCGCCGACAATGAACGTCGGCAAATAGGTAATCCCCATCCCCTGCACTGCCGCATCCCTGAGCAACTCGCCGTTGTTCACGCGCATGCGCCCGGTGACGTTGACCAACAGCGGCTTGCCCTGCCCCGCATTGAACCGCCACTGCACCGAGCGCCCATGACCGTACGGCAGGCAGTCATGGCTGAGCAGATCTTCGGGTTGCTGCGGCGTGCCGCGCTCGGCGAGGTAGGCCGGGCTGGCGCAATACACCCGTTCAATCGACGCGATGCGCCGGGCGATCAATGTCGAATCTTCGAGCACGCCAATGCGCAGCGCCAGATCGTAGCCCTCACCGAGCAAATCCACCGGGCGGTCACTCAAATCCACCTCGACCGTGACCTCGCGATAGCGCTGCAAGAACATCGGCAGCAGACACCCCAGATGCGCCACGGCAAACGACAGCGGCGCACTCAGGCGAATCGTCCCGCGTGGCTCGGCGGTCTGCCCGGCGATGCCCTGCTCCACTTGCTCGACTTCGCCCAATAGGCGCAATGCCGATTCGTAATAGCTCTGCCCCAGCGGCGTGACGTCCAGGCGCCGGGTCGAACGGTTCAACAAGCGCACGCCGAGGCGCTCTTCCAGTTGCATCAAGCGTCGGCTGACGAACTGCTTGGACAGGCCCAGTTGATCGGCCGCGGAGGTGAAGCTGCCGGAGTCCATGACCTGGCAAAAAATACGCATGTCTTCGAACGGGTTCATTGTCACTCTCTGGTGGACAGTTAAACGCTTTATAGCCGCTTTTTCACTTTCGAGCAGCTCATTAATCTGTGCTCACGGTTTGAAAACAACCCTGAACAGGTAGGAGCTGCCGCAGGCTGCGATCTTTTGATCTTGATCTGCGGTGCTGCTGGAAAAGGGCAACAAACAGGATCAAAAGACCGTCCGATCGCGGCCCGAGCCTTCGGCAGCTCCTACACGAACGCATAAACACTCAAAAATGGAATTGAACATGAACATCAAGAAAACCCTCACCGCTTCCCTCCTCGCCCTGTCCATCGGCAACGCTTTCGCCGCTGAAAGCAGCGGCGTTGAACACAACACCCAAGCCTTCCTCAACGCCCTCGCCGCCGGCGGTGGCAAACCGCTGGAGCAACTGAGCCCGAAAGACGCCCGTGCAGTGCTGACCGGCGCCCAGGCTTCGGTGAAAGTGGATCTGTCCGGTGTTGAAGTCAGCGACAAGGCGATCAAGGTCGATGGTCAGACGATCAACCTGAAAGTGGTGCGTCCGGCCAAGGTCAAAGGCGAATTGCCGGTGTTCATGTTCTTCCACGGTGGCGGCTGGGTGCTCGGCGATTACCCGACTCACCAACGCCTGATTCGCGACTTGGTGGTGGGCTCTGGCGCCGTCGCGGTGTACGTCGATTACACGCCGTCGCCGGAAGCGCAGTACCCGACCGCAATCAACCAGGCCTACGCCGCGACCAAATGGGTGGCCGAGCACGGCAAAGATATCGGTGTCGACGGCAAGCGTCTGGCGGTGGCCGGCAACAGCGTCGGCGGCAACATGGCGGCGGTCGTCGCCCTGATGGCCAAAGAACAGAAAGCCCCGGCGCTGCGCTTCCAGCTGCTGATGTGGCCGGTGACCAACGCGCAGTTCGACGACGGTTCGTACCAGCAATTCGCCGAGGGCCATTTCCTCACCAAAGGCATGATGCAGTGGTTCTGGGACAACTACACCACCAACCCGGCCGAACGTGCGCAGATCCACGCATCGCCGCTCAACGCCAGCACCGAACAGCTCAAGGGCCTGCCCGCCGCACTGGTGCAGACCGCCGAATTCGACGTGCTGCGTGACGAAGGCGAAGGTTATGCGCGGCACCTTGATGCGGCGGGTGTGGCGGTGACCTCGGTGCGTTACAACGGGATGATTCATGACTTCGGTTTGCTTAATCCGCTGAGTCAGATTCCGGAAGTGAAAGCGGCGGTGCGTCAGGCAGCGGCTGAACTGAAAACCCACTTGCAGCCTTAACGGCAGAAGATCGCAGCCTTCGGCAGCTCCTACATTGGAATGCATTTCCCTGTAGGAGCTGCCGCAGGCTGCGATCTTTTTATTGGCAGACACTGCGGAGCTTCGGTCATGACCCTTTTCTACACTCACCTGCTGTCCTGGAGCGCCGCCCTGCTGCTGCTCGACGCCGTGCTCTGGCACTTCTCGCCGTTCACCCATCGTGCCCCGAGAGTCGCTGTGCGGCTGGTGCTGTTTCTGGCGTTCACCGCGCTGGTGATCAACGCCGGCGTCAGTCCGTTGCAAGCAGCACAATTTGCCGATGACCGCGTTGCGCAGTTGGGTGCGACGGCGTTGGGGATTCTCTGGTGGCTGTACGCGGCGCGGGTGCTGACCGAAGTCATCGGTTTGGCACTGATGCGCCGCATCGGCCACAGCGGTCGTTTGCTGCAGGACGTGATCGGCGCTCTGGTGTTTCTGGTCGCAACGGTCGCCGCGGCCGGTTACGTGCTGGAGTTGCCGGTGAAAGGTTTGCTGGCGACTTCGGGCGTGGTGGCCATCGTTGTCGGTCTGGCGCTGCAAAGCACCCTGGCCGATGTGTTTTCCGGGATCGTGCTCAACACCACCAAGCCGTATCAGGTGGATGATTTTGTGGTGATCGACGGCGTCGAAGGCAAAGTCTTCGACATCGACTGGCGCGCCACCCACCTGCTGACCAGCGCCGGAACCATGGCCGTGGTGCCGAACTCGGTGGCGGCCAAGGCAAAGATCGTCAACCTCAGCCGCCCGAACAACATGCACGGCGTGTCGATCAGCATTCAGGTGCCGAATCACATCCGCCCACGCCGGGTACTGGATGCACTTGATCGCACCTTGCAGGGCAGCAGTTCGCTGTTGCTGACGCCAGCGCCGAAAGCCGTGTTGAAAGAGGCCGGTGAAACCATGTCGGAATACGTCGCCAGCGGGTTCATCGCCGAGCTCGGCAAAAAAAGCGAAGTGCGCAATCAACTGTTCGACCTCGCCCACCGGCATCTCGAAGCAGCGGGTATTTCGCGGCACCCGGATGGCGTGATCGAACCGTCGACCCGTGCTCGTGCGTTGCTCGATGAGGTGAAAATCTTCCGCTCGCTGAGCAGTGAGGAACGTGATCGCCTCGCCGAATCGATGGTCGCGCAGCAGTATGCGGCGGGCCAGGTGGTGCTGGATCTGGACGAGGTGCCGGAGAGTCTGTTCTTGATTGCCACCGGGGTGGTCAGTGCGACGTTGGCGGACGGCGACAGCAAGGTTGAGGCTGGCCGGATGGGGCCGAGTGAGGTCATGGGTGAACAGAGCATTCTCGCGGATACACCGTCGCAGGCGACGTTCACGGCGTTGACGTCGAGCATCATTTATCGTCTCGACAAGAGCCTGACTCGTCAGTGCATGGAACAGCGCACGGAGGTGGGTCGGGCGTTGAATAAATTGCAGGCGGTGCGTCAGCAGAACAGTCGCCTCGCGTTGATGGGCAAACCGGTGGTGGTGAGGAAAGGTGGTTTTTTGGGGTGGCTTCAAAAGCGTTGAAAGCAAAAGATCGCAGCCTGCGGCAGCTCCTACATTGGAATGCGTTCCCCTTGTAGGAGCTGCCGCAGGCTGCGATCTTTTGAGCTTACTTAGCGGTGAACTTGGTATAGCTGTTGATCAGGTTGCGGTAGTTAGGCAGACGCTCCGACAGCAGATGCGCCAAACCTTCCATGTCGTTGCGCCAGTCGCCCTGCAGCTCGCACGCCACCGAGAACCAGTTCAGCAGGTGTGCACCCGCCGCCGACATCCGCGCCCACGCCGCTTGCTGCACGGTAGTGTTGAAAGTGCCCGACGAGTCAGTCACCACAAACACTTCGTAGCCTTCAGCAATCGCCGACAAGGTCGGGAACGCCACGCAAACGTCAGTCACCACACCAGCAATGATCAGTTGCTTGCGCCCGGTAGCCTTGATTGCTTTAACGAAATCTTCGTTGTCCCAGGCATTGATCTGCCCCGGGCGTTGAATAAACGGTGCATCCGGGAACTGCTCACGCAGCTCAGGCACGATCGGGCCGTTGGGACCTGCGTCGAAACTGGTGGTCAGAATGGTCGGCAGCTTGAAGAACTTGGCGATGTCGCCCAGCGCCAGCACGTTGTTCTTGAATTCGTTCGGGGTGAAATCCTGGACCAGCGAGATCAGGCCGGTCTGGTGATCGACCAGCAGTACGACCGCATCATCTTTGTTCAGACGTGTGTAAGGAACGCTCATGGGAAAACTCCTGATGGACGGATGGATGAAGCGTTGAGCGCCGACCGGATGGCCGGCGCTTCAGGGGGAATCAGAAAGCGAAGCAGGAACAGCCGAACGCGCCCCAGAAACCGACGAAGTCGCTGACCGGCGCATTCGACATCCGCGCCTTTTCATGGCTGTGGGTGTGCACCGCGCACGGGCCGCTGCACTGGTGCACCTGCGCCTGCAATGGCGAATTCGGCCGCCAGTGGCCCGGGACTTTCACCACCGGCGACCAATCCGGCAGCACCGGAATCGAACGCGGGCCGAGGTCTTCAAAGTCGCCGGCCGCGTAAACAATCTTGCCGCCGACCACGGTCATGACCGATTCGATCCACTTGATCGCTTCTTCCTCGACATGGAAGAAGTCCGCGCTCAGCGCCGCCAGATCCGCCAGTTGCCCGACCTTGATCTGGCCTTTCCTGCCCTGCTCCGAGGAGAACCAGGCGCTGCCGTGGGTGAACAGTTCCAGCGCGGTGGTGCGCGGCAAACCTTCTTCGTACAAGGCCAGACCGCCGACGGTGCGACCGCTGACCATCCAGTACAACGAGGTCCACGGGTTGTAGCTGGAAACACGCGTGGCATCAGTGCCGGCGCCGACTGGTACGCCTTCGGCGAGCATGCGTTTGATCGGTGGGGTGGCTTCGGCGGCTTGCTTGCCATAGCGGTCGACGAAGTACTCTCCCTGGAACGCCATGCGATCCTGAATCGCGATGCCGCCGCCCAGCGCTTTCACACGCTCGATGTTTTGCGGGGTGATGGTTTCGGCATGGTCGAAGAACCACGGCAGACCGTTGAACGGAATGTCGCGGTTGACCTTCTCGAACACGTCGAGCATACGGCTGATGGATTCGTTGTAAGTCGCGTGCAAACGGAACGGCCAGCGCTGCTCGACCAAGTGGCGCAC
Source organism: Pseudomonas sp. TNT2022 ID642 (assembly GCF_028656995.1). NCBI lineage: Bacteria > Pseudomonadati > Pseudomonadota > Gammaproteobacteria > Pseudomonadales > Pseudomonadaceae > Pseudomonas > Pseudomonas sp. TNT2022 ID642. Next base: position 5,634 of record NZ_JAMDGW010000039.1, read on the forward strand.
CACCGGCTCCAGCTCTTCTTCCATGGTTTGTGGCAGATCGGGGCGTGGTTCGAGGAAGTCTTCGAAGTCCGCCGCCGAAAACACCAGCATTTCGCCGGCGCCGTTGTGGCGCAGGAAGTCGTCGCCCTGATGCAACTTGACGCTGCCGGTCCAGTTCTGGAAATCGCTCAGCTCTTCTTTCGGCTTCTGGGTGAACAGGTTGTAAGCGATGCGCACGGTCAACTGGTCGTCTTTGGCCAGTTGCTCGATCACTTGGTAATCGTCCGGGTAGTTCTGGAAACCGCCGCCGGCATCGATCGCGCTGGTCAGGCCGAGGCGATTGAGTTCGCGCATGAACTGGCGGGTCGAGTTGACCTGATATTCCAGTGGCAGCTTCGGCCCCTTGGCCAGCGTCGAGTAGAGAATCATCGCGTTCGGCCGCGCAACCAGCATGCCGGTCGGGTTGCCATTGCTATCGCGGACGATCTCGCCACCCGGTGGGTTGGGCGTGTCGCGGGTGTAGCCGGCCACGCGCAGCGCGGCGCGATTGAGCAGCGCACGGTCATACAGGTGCAGGATGAACACCGGGGTGTCCGGCGCGGCCTGGTTGATTTCTTCGAGGGTCGGCATGCGTTTTTCGGCGAACTGGAATTCGTTCCAGCCACCGACCACGCGCACCCATTGCGGGGTCGGCGTGCGGTCGGCCTGATCCTTGAGCATGCGCAGCGCGTCGGCCAGCGACGGCACGCCTTCCCAGCGCAATTCGAGGTTGTAGTTCAAACCGCCACGGATCAGGTGCAAGTGCGAGTCGTTGAGACCCGGGATCACGCAGCGGCCGTGCATATCGACCACTTGCGTGTTCGGCCCGCGCAGGGCCATGGCCTGGTTGTCGTTGCCGACGACAACGAAGCGGCCGTCAGTGATGGCCACGGCACTGGCCAGCGGTTTGGTACGGTCTACGGTATGAAATTGGCCATTGAACAGAATCAGATCGGCGCTCATCGCAGTTCCTCAAGCAAAGTGAAAAGGAGCAAACCCCCGCGCGCTCAGCGTGGCGAGGTTTCTTGGGAATCGAGGTGTTCATGGGTCTGGCTGGCTTCGAGCCACGGCGTAAACAAACGGGTGACCGGCGGCATCACCACGTACACCACCGACAGAACGATGGTCAGGGTGATCAGGAACGTGGCGACCACGTAGTTGGAAAGAAGCGGATGCAGCGCCAGCAGCGGCCCCCAGATAAGCGGCACGAGCAAGGTGTGCGGCAGAATCACCAGCAGCGTGACCACTGCTTGCTTCCAGCGCGGCGGCGGCGAAGCGGCATCGGCCAGTGGGGTAAACCAGAATTCCTTGATCGGCGCGACTTCGGTCTGATCGCCATCAGCCAGCATTGGCGCGGCTTCGGCGACCAGTGCCTGACGCTGCGGCGATTCCAGCCAGCCTTGCATCGCCTCGGTGGTGCTGAAGCGCAGCACGCAGGTGTAGAAATCGAGACGACCGCGCTTGCCACGCACCACGTCCACACCCAGATGGCCTTCACGCTGCCCCGCCACGCGGACGATATTGCGCAGCCAGGCCTCGTACGCCGACTCGAAACCGGCCTTGACCCGGTGTTTGATGATCAATGTGACCGTCTCATCGGCCCCCGGTGACTGTGGATTGAGGACTTCAGGCATAACGCAACACTCCGGGCAAACGAGCAGAAATCGCCAGCCGTCCCGGCCCGGCGATCAACACGGTGGTAAACAGGATCAGCAGCAACCAGCCGAACTGCCCTTCGGCCACACTCCATTGCGGATGCACGACCAGCAGCGCCACCAGCAGCACAAAGAGAATAGGCACGCAGGCCAATCGCGCCAGTAACCCGGCGACGATCAGTAGCGGACAGAGGACTTCGGCAAAGATCGCCAGAATCAAGGTGAGGTGAGATCCGAGGTGGAACGGGTCTTCGATCAGTTGCAGTTGCGCGGTGAAGTCGAGCAGCTTGGGCAAGCCGTGGACCCACAGCAGAAACAACCCGCCGCTGACCCGCAGGAACAGCAAACCGATGTCGCGTGCCTGTTCATCTGTTGAGGCATTCATGACCCGACCCTTGAAATGTCATTGGCCGGAATCATGCCAATGATGGTCGGGAAGAAATTGGATGGGTGTGCTCAGTTCTGCGGCATTGATCGTTCCCACGCTCTGCGTGGGAATGCAGCCCGGGACGCTCCGCGTCCCCTCCAGAGCCGAACGCGGAGCGGCCGCTGAGGGATTCCCACGCTCTGCGTGGGGACGAGCCTGGAATCGCTATCGAATATCCCAACGCGGGAGCCG
>NZ_JAMDGW010000040.1:0-51061 GCF_028656995.1 Pseudomonas sp. TNT2022 ID642
AAGCCAGATCAGGTGAGGGGTGAAGGTGACACAAAAGGTCGGGCTAAAGTGCAGACCAAAAAAAGCCCCGCATTTCGCGAGGCTCTTTGTTCTTGCGGCGGATCAGCTGCCTTTAACGGTTTTACCGTTGACGGTGCCGTCCTGGAGCATGATGTTGTACTCCTTGCCGTCGGTTTCAACCTGTTGCAGGCGAACCAGCAGGTAATCCCAGTCCTTGGCGAACCAGAGGACGGTGATGCGCTTGCTTTGTGTCGGGTCGCGTACGCGCTCGACCTTGATCGCATCGATCTTGCCAGCCTTGGTTTCGACTTTTTCCGAACCCAGCACGCGGAAGTCATAGGTATCGACTTCGCCGTCATCGACCACTTGATAGCTCATGGTCTTCTTGCCGGCTGCCACATCATGCTGCAGTGCCAGTTGATAGGTGGACTTGTCGACCATGCCACGGTTCAGCGGGATTTTCACCGCGTCGCCACGGTCGGTGCCGGTGACCATTTTGCTGTTCCAGTCGAAATCCAGATCAGCCTTTTTCGCTTTGCCCAGGCCGCCACGTTCGAAGTGGTAGGACTGCGGCAGCAGGGTGTCCTTGTCCAGGGTCAGGGTGCTTTCTTCAGTCAGGCTGGCGATCATCATCGAGGCCTTGAAGCTGAGCTTCCAGACGCCATTGGCTTCCTTGACCAGACTGCGCTCGGCGGTGCCGCTCATGGGCAGTTGCTTCCAGTCGGCGGTGTAGCTGGCGGAGAACGGTTGAAGTTCGGCTGCCTGCGCGAAGGGCAGGGCGAGCAGAGCGCAAGCGAAGAGCAGGGCGCGACGCATAATATCTCCTAGTTTCGAATCAAGTGGCCGCTGGCCGCGAGTAACTGGCCATCCAGTAAAGCACCGTGTTCACCGAGTGCCAGCCTGCCTTCGGCAAACCAGCGTACTGCCATCGGGTAGATCAGGTGTTCCTGAACGTGGACTCGCTGCGCGAGACTCTGCGGCGTGTCGTGCAACTCTACCGGTAATACTGCCTGTACGACCAGTGGTCCGCCATCGAGTTCCTCGGTGACGAAGTGCACGGAGCAGCCGTGCTCCGTGTCGCCGGCCTCCAGCGCGCGCTGATGAGTGTGTAACCCTTTGTATTTGGGTAGCAGCGACGGGTGGATGTTGAGCAGGCGACCCTGGTAGTGGCGAACGAAGTCAGCGCTGAGAATGCGCATGAAGCCGGCCAGCACCACGAGTTTCGGTTGGAATTCGTCGATCAGTTCGATCAGAGCAGCATCGAAGGCCTCGCGACCTTCGAAGGCCTTGTGATCCAGTGAACGGGTGGCGATACCCGCATCACTGGCGCGTTGCAGGCCGTAGGCGTCGGCGCGATTGGAAATCACTGCAGCGATGCGGACCGGGCTGTCGCCGGTCCGCGTGCTGTCGATCAGAGCCTGCAAGTTACTGCCGGTGCCGGACAACAGCACCACGACATCACAGGTTGCGGACATTAATGAGCCTTAAGGTTCTGCAGATCAACCTGAGCAGCGCCTTCGGCAGCGGCAGCGATCTGACCGATGACCCAAGGCTGTTCGCCAGCGTCACGCAGGGTGTTCAGCGCAACTTCTACGTGTTCCTGAGCCACGCAGATAACCATGCCAACGCCGCAGTTCAGCACGCGGTGCATCTCGGTTTCGTCAACGTTGCCTTTTTCCTGCAGCCAGTCGAATACCGCAGGGCGAGTCCAGCTAGCCACGTCAACCACCGCCTGAGCGCCTTTTGGCAGAACGCGCGGGATGTTGTCGAGCAGGCCGCCACCGGTGATGTGGGCCATGGCTTTGACGGCGCCGGTGTCTTTGATCAGCTTGAGCAGCGGCTTCACGTAGATGCGGGTCGGGGCCATCAGCAGGTCGGTCAGCGGTTTGCCGTCGAGCTGGATGTTTTCGATGTCGGCACCGGACACTTCGATGATCTTGCGGATCAGCGAGTAGCCGTTGGAGTGCGGGCCGGACGATGGCAGCGCGATCAGAGCGTCACCGGTGGCGACTTTCGAGCCGTCGATGATTTCAGCTTTTTCCACGACGCCGACGCAGAAGCCGGCCAGGTCGTAGTCTTCGCCTTCGTACATGCCTGGCATTTCAGCGGTTTCGCCGCCAACCAGCGAGCAACCCGACAGTTCGCAGCCAGCGCCGATGCCGGTCACCACTTGGGCAGCGGTGTCGACATTGAGTTTGCCGGTGGCGTAGTAGTCGAGGAAGAACAGTGGCTCAGCGCCGCAAACCACGAGGTCGTTCACGCACATGGCAACCAGGTCGATACCGATGCTGTCGTGCTTGTTCAGGTTCAGCGCCAGACGCAGCTTGGTGCCGACGCCGTCGGTGCCGGAAACCAGCACTGGCTGCTTGTAGCCGGCCGGGATTTCGCAGAGGGCGCCGAAACCGCCCAGGCCGCCCATGACTTCCGGGCGCGCAGTGCGCTTGGCGACGCTCTTGATGCGTTCGACCAATGCTTCACCGGCGTCGATGTCTACACCGGCGTCCTTGTAGCTCAGGGAGGGTTGCTTGCTCATGATCCAGGCCTTTAGGGGAGGGGATTCAGGGGTAACGACCGAGTTCAGCGGGAACTTCGAAATCGACGGGGCGATGGCCTCACGCGAGTTTCGAGGTGCCCGGCTGTTGCCGGTCTGCGAAGGCGCGCGATTTTATCAGGCTTGAGGGGCAGCGGCCATCCTCGCACCGACGGGCAGGGCCATATCCATGGAAATTTTTTGCAAATGAGCCGTATGAACGCCTGTATAAGGTGGGGCGATTAACCGTCTATCGTTATCACTGTGCAAAAACTTACCGCTGTCGTGTGAATGTTTGGTGCTGGCAGATTGTCACAGCCTTGCTCAACCGATTCACGCGGCCTGTTCCAGCCGCTCCTGTCGACGGGAATTTTCCATGCGTTTTTGTAAATTGTTGTTTGTGGGTTGTTTGTCGCTGATCAGCCTGGCGAGTCACGCCGAAAACCTCAAAGGCCTCTATCAAGTACGTGAACCGGTCAATGGCCAGGCGCCGGAGGAGCGTGATCGCGCCACTCAAGCGGCTCTCGATACATTGGTGTTGCGCCTGACCGGCGATCCGAAGGCTGCGCAAAACCCGGGGCTGGCGGCGATTCGCAAGGATCCGCAGCAGATCATCAGTCAATTCGGTTTCGATGCCGGGCCGCCGGAGGTGCTGAAGGTTGATTTCGATCCGGCGACCACCGAGCAGGCGCTGCGGCGTGCCGGGTTGTCGGTGTGGGGCGCCAGTCGGCCGTCGATCCTGAGTTGGTGGCTGAACGACTCGGCTGAGGGGTCGAGTCTGGTTGGCGATGGTCAAGCCGCTGCCGCGCCCTTACGTCGAGCTGCGCAACATCGCGGTTTGCCATTGCGTTTGCCTTTGGCGGACTTGAGCGAGCAATTGGTTGCCACGGCGCCAGCGTTGGAAGGCACGGATCCGGCACCGTTACGCGGCGCTTCCGAACGCTATAACGCTGACGCCTTGCTGGCGGTGCATGCCCGTGAAGAAGGCGGGCAGTGGCAGGCCAAGTGGCACTTGTGGCTGGGCGACCAGAAAGAGGCGGGCAGTGTGCAGGGCGCCGATCAGGCCGCTGTGGCAGACGCGGTAATGCTCGCAGTGGCCGAGCGCCTGGCACCACGTTTCGTGGCCAAACCCGGCGCTTCGGGCCAGCAGATTCTGGAAGTGCAGGGTATGAATCTTGAGCACTACGCGGCGCTGTTACGGTTACTCGAACCGTTTGGCGTGCGTCTGCAAAGTGTTGACGGCGATCGCATCGTCTATCGGGTCAATGGCAGCGCCGATCAGATGCGTGCGCAGTTGTCGCTGGCCAGGTTGCAGGAGTTGCCGGCCGAGGCGCCGATACCGGTGGCTGCGCCACAGCCTGCGGTTGCAGGTGCGGCACCGGTCGCGGCTCCGGCCCCGAGCCCGGCAGCACCGTCGTTGCGGTTTCGCTGGTAAGTCTTTCCTTATATAGAAGCTTCAGGAGTGGTACATGGCCGATACGCGGCGTTGGTTCTGGCTTGGTGGGGTTGTCCTGCTTTGCGCGTTTGTGTGGTTGCTGCACCCGATCCTCACGCCGTTTCTGGTGGCGCTGCTGCTGGCTTATCTGTTCGATCCACTGGTGGATCGCCTGGAGCGACTTGGTTTGTCGCGCACCTGGGGCGTGATCGCGGTGTTTGCTTTGTTCACCCTGATCGTCACGGCGCTGATGCTGGTGCTGGTGCCGATGCTCGCCAAACAGTTGCTGCGACTGTACGAACTGGCACCGCAGATGCTCGATTGGCTGCAGCACACGGCAGTGCCGTGGGCACAGTCGAAGCTGGGGCTGTCGGACGGTTTCTGGAAGTTCGATAAGGTCAAGGCCGCAATCAGCGAGCACATGGGTCAGACCACCGACATTGTTGGCGTGGTGCTGAGTCAGGCAACGGCCTCCAGTCTGGCGCTGATCGGCTGGCTGGCCAATCTGGTGCTGATCCCGGTAGTAAGTTTCTACCTGCTGCGCGACTGGGACGTGATGATGGCCAAGATCCGCAGCCTGCTGCCGCGTGATCGGGAAGAGACCATCGTATCGCTGGCCGGTGAGTGTCATGAGGTACTGGGTGCGTTTGTTCGCGGTCAGTTGTTGGTGATGGTGGCACTGGGGGTGATTTACGCAGCGGGTCTGATGATCGTCGGGCTGGAGCTGGGGCTGTTGATCGGTCTGATCGCGGGTCTGGCGGCCATCGTGCCGTACATGGGCTTCGTGATCGGTATTGGCGCGGCACTGATTGCCGGTTTGTTCCAGTTCGGTGGCGATCTGTACCCGATGGTCGGGATCGTCGCGGTGTTCATGGTCGGTCAGGCGCTGGAAGGGATGGTGCTGACCCCGCTGCTGGTGGGTGATCGTATCGGTCTGCATCCGGTGGCAGTGATCTTTGCGATTCTGGCCGGTGGCGAGCTGTTCGGTTTCACCGGTGTGCTGTTGGCGTTGCCAGTGGCGGCGGTGATCATGGTGCTGGTGCGCCATGTGCACGACTTGTACAAGGATTCTGACATCTATAGTGGTGTCGACGATCCGCAGTTGTAATCGGGCAGGGCGGCCCGGCGAATAGCCGGGTTGGCCCGCGTCCTGCAGGCGTTGGCGCCAAAGAATCTGTCATAAAACCAGCGTGTTAACGCAAACCTTTGATTTTGCTTGGACTCTGTCGCATTGTGCGCTCAGCTTCACGGGTATAAACTTCGCAAACTTTACACAGAGGCCACTAACGGTTCCTTGAGAACTGTTCAGTCAGCATGAAACCGATTCAGCTGCCCCTAGGTGTGCGTCTGCGTGACGACGCCACCTTCATCAACTACTACCCAGGCGCCAATGCCGCTGCACTCGGCTATGTCGAGCGTCTATGCGAAGCCGACGCCGGCTGGACAGAAAGCCTGATCTACCTGTGGGGCAAACACGGCGTAGGGCGTACGCATCTGTTGCAGGCAGCATGTCTGCGTTTTGAGCAAATGGGCGAGCCGGCGGTGTACTTGCCGTTGGCCGAGTTGATGGATCGCGGCGTCGAAATCCTCGACAACCTCGAGCAGTACGAACTGGTTTGCCTGGATGACTTGCAGGTAATTGCCGGCAAGGCTGATTGGGAAGAGGCGATGTTTCATCTGTTCAACCGTCTGCGTGACAGCGGTCGGCGTCTGCTGATCGCCGCTTCCACTTCTCCGCGTGAACTGCCGGTCAAACTGGCTGACTTGAAATCGCGCCTGACCCTGGCGCTGATTTTCCAGATGCGTCCGCTCTCCGATGAAGACAAATTGCGCGCCTTGCAGTTGCGCGCATCGCGTCGCGGTCTGCACCTGACCGATGAAGTCGGGCATTTTATTTTGACTCGCGGCACCCGCAGTATGAGTGCGCTATTCGACTTGCTTGAACAGCTCGATCAGGCTTCGTTGCAGGCTCAGCGCAAGCTGACCATTCCCTTCCTGAAAGAAACGCTAGGCTGGTAACGGCGCGGCTTTCAGCGTGTCTCGGCATATTTCAGGCGCCAGAAAATCCGCTTTCCTGCAGGGTGTGCAGGCCGCGTATCGGTTCAAATGGGCTTAAGCGCTTAGATGTAAACGAGAAACCGAGAAGTCACAAAAAGATCGATTGAATTTGCAAATGAGGTTGATAGCGGGCATAGTCTCGGCTTCTTTACAACTATCAGCCACGGTCGTGCCCATGCTAAAGCGCTTCGCACCCCTCGTGCCTCTCGCACTCGTCACCCTGTTGTACGGTTGCGCTGCTCATTCTCCAGTTCAAGAGCAGCCTCAACAGGTTAAAAATTCTGCCACGGCCCAGTCTTCCGTTATTTACCAGGAAGAGCTGGACACCGAAAAAGAACTCAACGAATTCAATGGCAAGAAGCCTTATCAGCTTCCTGTTCTGGCCGACAGCATCCTCGAACGCGGCATGTCCCTGATCGGTACCCGTTACCGTTTCGGCGGTACCTCTGAAGCCGGTTTCGATTGCAGCGGTTTCATCGGCTACCTGTTCCGCGAAGAAGCCGGCATGAACCTGCCACGCTCGACCCGCGAAATGATCAACGTTGATGCGCCACTCGTGTCGCGCAGCAACCTTGAGCCGGGCGATCTGCTGTTCTTCGCCACCAACGGTCGTCGCGGTCGTGTCAGTCACGCCGGGATCTACCTCGGTGACAACCAGTTCATCCACTCCAGCAGTCGTCGCAGCGGCGGTGTTCGCATCGACAGCCTGGGTGACAGCTACTGGAGCAAGACCTTCATCGAAGCGAAACGCGCTCTGGCCAACGCTCCGACTGTAGTCACTGCTCGCAAGTAATCCCCCGTTGTCGCTGCGTTCGCGGCGACAATCAGGCTTCCGGTAACGGAGTAGACCTAGACTTTACAAGGTGAAGTTAAAGTCTTACTTGAAGTTTGCCGCGTAGCCGCTAGAATCCTGTATCTATATTGATGGCAAACCGCCTGCGTGCTCACGCAGGCGGTTTTGTTTTCTGTCCTCCGGCAGAAAAAGCCGCAGCCAGATCAGGATGTTCTGCTTATGACGATGTCGGCCCGCCTCACTTTGATCTTCTTCGCAGCGCTGCTCAGCGCCTGCGCCAGTCGCACACCGCCTCCTGCGCCGGTGGTTCGCGCGCCGGTCGTGTTCGGCCCCTCCCAAGCTTTTTCACCTGCTGCTGAAGACGTGCTGTTTCGCGCGCTTGGCCTGGTGGGCACGCCTTATCGCTGGGGCGGCAACACGCCGGATTCGGGGTTTGATTGCAGCGGGCTGATCGGGTTTGTCTATCGCGATGCGGCGGGAATCTCTCTGCCACGCTCCACACGCGAGATGATCGTCATGCAGGCACCGAATGTCGGCAAGGAAGGCCTGCAGACCGGCGACCTGATCTTCTTCGCCACCAATGGCGGCTCGCAGGTCAGTCACGCGGGGATCTACGTCGGCGAAGGGCGCTTTGTACATGCGCCGGCCACGGGTGGCACGGTCAAGCTGGACAGTCTGTCGAAGGCGTATTGGCAGAAGGCTTATCTGAGTGCCAAGCGGGTGTTGCAGCCGGAGCATCTGGCGCATAACCCGTAGTAAAATCGCAGCAATCCTGATGTGGGAGCGAGCCTGCTCGCGAAAGCGGTGTATCAGTCAACTCAATGGAGACTGACACTCCGCATTCGCGAGCAGGCTCGCTCCCACAGTTGTTTCAGGTCACATCCAGCATCACTTCGTGGCCGACACTCGCCACACCTTGTTGCCGACATCATCCGCCACCAGCAAGCCACCCTGCTGGTCGATCACCACGCCCACCGGCCGCCCCAATGCATTCTCGTCTTTGTCGAGGAACCCGGTCAGGACATCCACCGGTGTGCCGCTCGGCTTGCCACCGGTAAACGGTACGAAAATAACTTTGTAACCACTGTGCGGTTTGCGGTTCCATGAGCCGTGCTGGCCGATAAACGCGCCTTCCTTGAACTGCGCCGGCAACGTGTTGCCCTCGGCAAAACTCAAGCCCAGCGAGGCGGTGTGTGGCCCGACCGCGTAATCCGGGGCGATGGCCTTGGCCACCAGGTCGGGGTTTTGCGGCGAAACGCGGACATCGACATGTTGGCCGTAGTAGCTGAACGGCCAGCCATAGAAACCACCGTCCTTGACAGAGGTGATGTAGTCCGGCACCAGATCACTGCCGATCTCGTCGCGTTCGTTGACAGCTGTCCACAGCGCGCCACTTTTCGGCTCCCAGGCCAGACCATTGGGGTTGCGGATGCCTGAGGCAAAAATCCGGTGATTGCCGGTCGCCCGATCGACTTCCCAGATCGCTGCGCGACCTTCTTCCTTATCCAGACCATTTTCGCCGACGTTGCTGTTCGAGCCGACGGTGACGTACAGCTTGCTGCCGTCCTTGCTGGCGATGACGTTTTTGGTCCAGTGGTGATTCAGCGTGCCGCCAGGCAAATCGACAACCTTGATTGGCTGCGACTTGATCTCGGTCGCGCCCGGTTCGTAGTTAAAGCGCAGCAGGCGGTCGGTGTCAGCGACGTAAAGATCATTGCCGACCAGGGTCATGCCGAACGGCGAGTTGAGGTTCTGCAGAAACACCGTGCGTGTTTCCGCGACGCCATCGTGGTCGGCGTCACGCAGCAAGGTGATGCGATTCGGGCTCGGCACGCCGGCGCCGGCCTTACCCATGACTTTCTTCATGACCCAGCCGCGAATGCCGCTGCTGTCATCAGGTTTGGGCGGGGCATTGGTTTCTGCCACCAGCACGTCGCCGTTGGGCAGTACGTAAAGCCAGCGCGGATGGTCGAGGCCTTCGGCGAATGCAGCGACTTGCGTGCCAGTCGCTGCCGTCGGTTTAGCGCCCTCCGGCCAGCCGATTGCCGGGGCGATATTCACCGTCGGGATCAGGGTCTTGTTCGGTTCGGGCAGCTTCGGCGACGAGCCGGTGCCGTCGGAGACTTGCAGGCTGGAGGTTTCACCGCAGGCGGCGAGTCCTCCGGCGAAGGCGATGACAAAAACGAGCTGGGGCTTGCGCATTGCTGATCTTCCCTATGAATGCATTCCTAATCATAGAGGAGGGCGCAAGCCCGATGGTTCAACTGCTCAGCCGCGGGCCTCTTTGAACAGCACGGCGATGCCCGGGTGATAGTTGCCCGCTTCGCTGCGCAACTTGCGGTAGGCGTAAGGGAAATACCAGGCGACCGCGCAGGTGTGTTCCTTTTGCAGATCGTCGACCATGTCCTGCAGCTCTTCGGGGCTGGCGCTGTGCTGGGCTTTTTGCGGCGCGACAAACAGGCAGCCGAGCTTGAGGTCGCTGGCATAACTGATGCGTTTGGCGTCGTTGGTGATGTCCAGCAGGGCTTGGGTCAGATTGAGGTTGGTAACCTTTGGCCAGCGCTGGGTGGCCTGGATAAAGGCGCGGTCTTCGGCGCCGGCGAGAAACAGATCGGCGCGGGCATTGCGCTCGCCTTCTTCGTTCTGTTTGCGCGTGGCAGTGTCGTTCAAAGTGACCAGCTCAGCCATCCAGGCGGCTGCCGAGAGCAATCCGAGATTGGCTTTCTCGTCATGCCAGTAAGGGGTGTCGCTGTCGCCGCGCACGGCGTTGTAGCGGTCGATACAGTCAAACCAGCGTTCAAGCACCGGGCGCAGAAATTCCAGGCGCGGGTTGCTGATGATCATGCCTTGCATCGTCATCATCCTTTATTGTTGTAGTGGGCTTTTCGGGAAAAGCATGGCTCTTTGATATCATTTGTATCAGTGTGGCACAAGATTGGCGTCAGATAATTGATCGGCGGCAGTTATTCGCCCGATGGCCGCCTCTTTAATTGACGCTCCCCCCCCAACCCTCTAACCTTCGCGGCTTGTTTCAGGTGCTCTGTGACCTGCGTCGACAGAGTGAAACAGGGAAGCCGGTGAGGGTTGTCTTCGCACGAAGAACCACCACGATCCCGGCGCTGCCCCCGCAACGGTAAATGAGTGAAAACTGCGCCTTGAGCCACTGCCTCGACAGAAGCGGGAAGGCGCGCAGTCAGGCCAACGCCGCTCATGAGCCCGGAGACCGGCCTGATCCATCCAGCGGCATCACGGTGGGCGATGCCAGGCTTTTTGCCGTCTATTCTTGTGCCTGCCCGCCGTTATCCAGCCTCAACGGAGAGCTCCCCCATGACTGATTCCCCCGAGCGCGACGAACGCCATCTGGCCCGTATGCAGCGCAAAAAAGCCGTGATCGACGAACGCATCGCCAACTCGCCTGACGAGTGCGGCCTGGTACTGGTGTTGACCGGTAACGGCAAAGGCAAAAGCAGCTCGGCCTTCGGCATGCTTGCGCGCGCCATGGGCCACGGCATGCAGTGCGGCGTCGTGCAGTTCATCAAGGGGCGCAACAGCACCGGCGAAGAATTGTTTTTCCGCCGCTTCCCTGAGCAAGTGCGCTTTCATGTGATGGGCGAGGGCTTCACCTGGGAAACCCAGGATCGTCAGCGCGACATCGCCGCTGCCGAAGCCGCGTGGGCTGTGTCCCGCGAACTGCTGCGCGATCCGTCGATCGGTCTGGTGGTGCTCGACGAACTCAACATCGCTCTCAAACATGGTTACCTCGATCTCGATCAGGTGCTCAGCGATTTGCAGGCGCGTCCGCCGATGCAGCATGTGATCGTCACCGGTCGCGCGGCCAAGCCGGAAATGATCGAAATGGGCGACACCGTGACTGAAATGGGCATGCTCAAACACGCCTTCCAGGCTGGCATCAAAGCGCAGAAAGGCGTCGAACTTTGAATCAACCACGTCACTGCCCGGCGGTGCTCATCGCCGCGCCGGCCTCCGGTCAGGGCAAGACCACCGTCACCGCCGCACTGGCCCGTTTGCATCGCAATCAGGGGCGCAAAGTGCGCGTGTTCAAATGCGGCCCGGACTTTCTTGATCCGATGATTCTCGAGCGCGCCAGCGGTGCGCCGGTGTATCAACTGGACATGTGGATGGTCGGCGAGCAGGAAAGTCGTCGCCTGTTGTGGGAAGCCGCTGCCGAGGCGGATCTGATTCTGATCGAAGGTGTGATGGGCCTGTTTGATGGCACGCCTTCCAGCGCCGATCTGGCGCGGCATTTTGGTGTGCCGGTGCTCGGCGTGATCGACGGCACGGCCATGGCGCAAACCTTTGGTGCGCTGGCGCTGGGCTTGGCGAAGTATCAGCCGGATCTGCCGTTTGCCGGCGTGCTGGCCAATCGTGTCGGCACCTTGCGCCATGCGCAATTGCTCGAAGGCAGCCTCACCGAAGGCCTGCGCTGGTATGGCGCATTGTCCCGTGAGACGGGCATTGAGTTGCCAAGTCGTCATCTCGGCCTGGTTCAGGCCAGCGAACTGAATGATCTGGATGTGCGTCTCGACGCCGCCGCCGATGCATTGGCCAGCAGTTGCGAGGTAGCGCTGCCACCGGCCGTGGAATTCGCCGCGCCTGATGTGATCGCCGTCGAACCGTTGCTGAAAAACGTGCGAATTGCCGTCGCCCGCGATGAAGCGTTTGCCTTCACCTATGGCGCGAGTCTCGATCTGTTGCGGGCGATGGGCGCCGAGCTGAGTTTCTTCTCGCCGATCCGCGATACGCAATTGCCTGACGCTGACAGTCTGTATCTGCCCGGTGGTTATCCGGAATTGCACCACGTTGCGTTGTCGCAAAACACCGCGATGCTGGAGGCGATTCGTGCGCATCACGCGACGGGCAAACCGTTGCTCGCTGAATGTGGCGGCATGTTGTATCTGCTCGACTCTTTGACGGATGTTGAAGGCACTCGCGCCGAACTGGTCGGCCTGCTTAAGGGCGATGCAGTAATGCAAAAGCGTCTGGCGGCGTTGGCATTGCAAGCGGTGGATCTGCCGGAAGGTTCGTTGCGTGGCCACACTTATCACCACTCCCTGACGACGACTGAGTTGACGCCGATTGCCCGTGGCTTGAGCCCGAACGGTGGGCGTGGGGCGGAGGCGGTTTATCGCGATGGGCGGATGACGGCTTCTTATGTGCACTTCTATTTCCCGTCGAATCCTGCGGCTGTCGCAGCATTGTTTGCGCCTGGCCTCCAGGCCGCCATCGCTGGCAAGCCAGCTCCCACAGTGGACGGTGAGCTTCCTGAAGAAATGCAATCCCCTGTGGGAGCTGGCTTGCCAGCGATGGGGCCATGACCGACAACTCATTTACCGAAGCCGAACGCCAAGCGGTCTACAAAGCCATTGCCGAACGCCGCGACATGCGTCACTTCACCGGCGGCACCGTTGAACCAGAACTGCTGCGCCGACTACTGGAAGCCGCCCACCAGGCCCCAAGCGTCGGCCTGATGCAGCCCTGGCGCTTCATCCGCATCAGCGACCGTACCCTGCGCGGCGAGATCCAGAATCTTGTGGAAGAGGAACGCATCCGCACCGCTGAAGCCCTCGGCGAGCGCAGTGACGAGTTCATGAAACTCAAAGTCGAAGGCATCCATGACTGCGCCGAGGTGTTGGTTGCCGCATTGATGGACGATCGCGAAAAACACATCTTCGGTCGCCGCACGCTGCCGGAAATGGACATGGCTTCGCTGTCCTGCGCGATCCAGAATCTGTGGCTGGCCGCGCGCGCCGAAGGCTTGGGCATGGGCTGGGTTTCGCTGTTCGAGCCGCAGGCACTGGCGGATTTGTTGAAATTGCCCGAAGGCGCCAAGCCGCTGGCCGTTTTGTGTCTGGGCCCGGTCAAGGAATTCTATCCGGCGCCGATGCTGGTACTCGAAGGGTGGGCGCAGGCGCGGCCGCTCAATGAGTTGCTGTATGAAAATTATTGGGGAGTGAGTCAATGAGTGTGGCGTTGCTGAGTGTCGCTGCGGTTGCGCTGGATGCGCTGCTCGGTGAACCGAAACACTGGCATCCGCTGGTGGCGTTCGGTAATTTCGCCGGGCGCATCGAGCAACGATTCAACGCCGGTGGTCGTGGCTGGCGCAGCCATGGCGTCACTGCGTGGGTGATCGCCGTGCTGCCGCTGACCTTGCTCGCCACTGCGTTTTCCTGGGCGCCTTACGTGGGCTGGGTCGTCGAGATTCTCGCGCTGTATTGCGCCCTCGGCATGCGCAGCCTCGGCGAGCATGTCGCGCCGGTGGCTGCTGCATTACGTGCGGATGATCTGGACGAGGCGCGCAAACGCGTTGGCTATCTGGTCAGCCGTCAGACCGATGAGCTCGACAGCACCGCTGTCGCTCGCGCCGCCACTGAGTCAGTGCTGGAAAACGGCAGTGATGCGGTGTTTGCCGCGTTGTTCTGGTTTGTCGTCGCCGGTGCGCCGGGCGTGGTCCTCTATCGCTTGAGCAACACGCTCGATGCGATGTGGGGGTATCGCAACGAACGCTTCGAGCGCTTCGGTTGGGCGGCGGCGAAAATCGACGACGTGCTGAACTACATTCCTGCGCGTCTGGTGGCATTGACCTACGCGCTGCTCGGCAAAACCCGACTCGCGCTGAAGTGCTGGCGCACCCAGGCGCCGCAGTGGGACAGCCCCAACGCCGGTCCGGTGATGGCGGCCGGTGCCGGTGCGCTGGGCGTGGAATTGGGCGGCCCGGCGATCTATCACGGTGAACTGCATGAGCGCCCGCAACTCGGCGAAGGACAACCGGCCGATGCCGATTCCATCGACCGTGGCTGGCAATTGGTCCAGCGCGGCGTATGGTTATGGCTGCTGATTCTCTGCGTGGGGGCTGAATTCTATGCTTGAGCACGGTGGCCGGCTGCGCAAGGCTGCTCACGATTACGGCATCGCCGAGGCCGACTGGCTCGACCTCTCCAGCGGTCTGGCGCCGTGGCCGTTTCCGATCCCGGCGATCCCGCTGCGTGCTTGGGCGCGCTTGCCGGAAACCGATGACGGTCTGGAGCAAGCCGCGTGCGATTACTACGGCACCGCGCAAGTGCTGCCGGTGGCCGGTTCGCAGATGGCCATCCAGTTGCTGCCGCGTTTGCGCCGGGCCGGCAAGGTCGGCGTGTTATCACCGTGTTATGCCGAACATGCCGAAGCGTGGCGCCGCAGCGGTTACATCGTGCGTGAAGTGCTCGAGCAGGAAGTCGAGTTCTTTCTCGACAGCCTCGATGTGCTGGTGGTGGTCAATCCGAACAACCCGACCGGCCTGAGTCTGACCCCGGCGCGCTTGCTCGACTGGCACGCGCGGCTCGCGCAGCGCGGTGGCTGGCTGGTGGTCGATGAAGCGTTCATGGACAACACGCCACAACTGAGCCTGGCCGCCCATGCCCATCAAGTCGGGCTGATCGTGCTGCGCTCGTTCGGCAAGTTTTTCGGCCTGGCCGGCGTGCGTCTGGGCTTTGTGCTGGCGGAACGCAAGTTGCTCCGACTGCTCGCGGAACAGGTCGGGCCGTGGGTCGTCAGCGGGCCGACGCGGGTGCTGGGGCAGGCTTGCCTGCAAGACACCGAAGGGCATACGCGACAACGGATTCGCAGTGATGAAGCAAGCGAACGGCTGGCGGCGTTGCTTGAACGCTACGGCTTCAAACCGCAGGGCGGCTGCGCATTGTTTCAGTGGCTGATCACCGATCAAGCGCCAGCTCTATACGAATTCATGGCCCGGCGCGGCATTCTTCTGCGCATCTTTACCCACAACAGCAGTCTGCGTTTTGGCTTGCCCGCCGATGCGGCTGAAGAGGCGCGTCTCGAACACGCTTTAATCGCCTTCACCAAGGACAACTCATGACCACGCTGATGGTGCAGGGCACCACTTCCGATGCCGGTAAAAGTACGCTGGTGACGGCGCTGTGCCGTTGGGCGACCCGGCAGGGCGTGGCGGTCGTACCGTTCAAGCCGCAGAACATGGCGCTCAACAGCGCGGTGACTGCCGATGGCGGGGAGATCGGCCGTGCGCAAGCGGTACAGGCGCAAGCGGCGAACCTTGAGCCGCACACCGACATGAACCCGGTGCTGCTGAAGCCCAACAGCGACACCGGCGCGCAAGTGATCATTCATGGCCGCGCGGTTACGTCGATGAACGCCGTTGCCTATCACGATTACAAAGCCATCGCGATGCAGGCCGTGCTGGCCTCGCATGACCGTCTCAGTGCGGCGTATCCGATGGTGATGGTCGAGGGCGCAGGCTCGCCCGCCGAGATCAATCTGCGCGCTGGCGACATCGCCAACATGGGTTTTGCCGAAGCGGTGGATTGCCCGGTTTTGCTCATCGCGGACATCAACCGTGGCGGGGTTTTCGCGCATCTGGTCGGCACACTGGAGCTGCTGTCGCCGAGCGAACAGGCGCGGGTCAAAGGCTTCATCATCAATCGTTTTCGCGGCGACATCGCCTTGCTGCAACCGGGCCTCGACTGGCTCGAACAGCGCACCGGCAAACCGGTGGTGGGCGTGTTGCCCTACGTGATGGATCTGCATCTGGAAGCCGAGGACGGCATTGATCAGCGCCAGACCGACAAGGCCGAACAAGTGCTGAAAGTGGTGGTGCCGGTGCTGCCACGCATCAGCAATCACACCGACTTCGATCCGCTGCGCTTGCATCCTCAGGTCGATCTGCAATTTGTCGGGTCGGGGCAGGCGATTCCGGCTGCCGACCTGATCATCCTGCCGGGGTCGAAGAGTGTGCGTAGCGATCTGGCCTATTTGCGCGCCAATGGCTGGGATACGGCGATCTCTCGGCACTTGCGTTATGGCGGCAAACTGCTGGGGATCTGTGGCGGTCTGCAGATGCTCGGCGAGCAGGTGCATGATCCGCTCGGCCTCGAAGGTGCGCCGGGCACGAGTGCCGGTTTGGGCTTGCTGGCGTTCGACACTACGCTTGAAGCCGAGAAGCAGTTGCGCAATGTGCGTGGGCGGTTGGCGCTGGAAGATGCTGAGGTCAGTGGCTATGAAATTCATGCGGGCGTGACCACGGGACCGGCACTGGAAAGCGCAGCGGTGCATCTGGATGACGGCCGTTGCGACGGTGCGCAGAGTCCTGACGGGCAAGTGTTCGGCACCTACTTGCATGGCTTGTTCGAATCGCCGACGGCGAGTGCAGCGTTGCTGCGCTGGGCCGGGTTGAGCGATGTGCAGGAGGTGGATTATCACGGCTTGCGCGAACGCGATATCGAGCGCTTGGCGGATCTGGTGGAGCAGCATCTGGATACTGATCTGTTGCGACAGCTCTGCGGGATTTGAGGTGACTGTGCGGGCCTCTTTGCGAGCAGGCTCGCTCCCACAATGAATGCGGTTAGCCATACATTTTGAGTACAACTCATAACCCTGTGGGAGCGAGCCTGCTCGCGAAAGCGACGGCCGCCTCACTAGATATTTTCCTGGATAAACCCATGCTCCAACTGATCCTCGGCGGCGCCCGCTCCGGCAAAAGCCGCCTGGCGGAAAAACTCGCCAGCGAAAGCAATCTTGCCGTGACCTACATCGCCACCAGTCAACCGCTGGACGGTGAAATGAGCGACCGCGTCGCCCACCATCGCGCGCGCCGTCCCGCTGAATGGGCACTCATCGAAGAACCCTTGGAACTGGCCCGCGTCCTGCGCGAAAGCGCCAGCGCCGAACGTTGCCTGCTGGTCGATTGCCTGACCCTGTGGCTGACCAATCTGCTGATGCTCGATGACGCCGAACGTCTCGCCGCTGAGCGCGAAGCCCTGCTCGAATGCCTGGTCTCGCTGCCGGGTGAAATCATTTTTGTCAGCAACGAGACCGGAATGGGTGTCGTGCCGCTGGGCGAATTGACTCGCCGCTACGTCGATGAAGCCGGTTGGCTGCATCAAGCTCTGGCCGAGCGCTGTCAGCGTGTTGTCCTGACCGTCGCCGGCCTGCCCCTGACTCTGAAAGGACCTGCGTTATGACTCAAACCTGGTGGCTGAATCCGTGCAAACCGGTCGACCTCAACGTCGTTGAACAAGCGGCGGCGCGGCAGCAGCAACTGACCAAACCCGCCGGCTCCCTCGGTCGTCTCGAATCGGTGGCAGTGCAACTGGCCGGCCTGCAAGGTCAGGTCAAACCGACGCTGGCGCAGGTCTGGATCGCGATTTTTGCCGGTGATCATGGCGTGGTCGCAGAAGGGGTTTCGGCATTCCCGCAGGAAGTCACCGGGCAGATGCTGCTCAACTTCGTCAGTGGCGGCGCGGCGATCAGCGTGCTGGCACGTCAGCTTGGCGCGCAGCTGGAAGTGGTCGATCTGGGCACGGTGAATCCCTCGCTGAACCTGCCGGGTGTGCGCCACTTGAACATCGGCGCGGGTACGGCGAACTTCGTGCTGGGCGCGGCGATGACTCACGCCCAGGGCGAACGGGCATTGCAGGCCGGTCGCGACAGTCTGCTGCGGGCGAAAGCGGCGGGTGCGCAGTTGTTCATCGGTGGTGAAATGGGCATTGGCAACACCACAGCGGCAAGTGCCTTGGCTTGTGCCTTGCTCGATTGCCCGGTGGCGCATCTGACCGGCCCCGGCACCGGGCTGAATGCCGAAGGTGTCAGTCACAAGGCGCAAGTGATCGAGCGGGCGCTGGCGTTGCATGCAGCGCAGCGTGGCGATGCGTTGCAGACCCTGTTCAATCTGGGTGGTTTTGAAATCGCCGCGTTGGTCGGTGCGTATCTGGCAGCGGCTCAAGAAGGCGTTGCGGTGCTGGTCGACGGCTTTATCTGCACGGTCGCGGCGCTGGTCGCGGTGCGCTTGAATCCAGCCTGCCGCGAGTGGTTGTTGTTCGGTCATCGCGGTGCCGAGCCGGGCCATCGTCATGTGCTGGAAACCCTGAACGCTGAGCCGTTGCTGGAACTCGGCCTGCGTCTGGGCGAGGGCAGTGGCGCGGCGCTGGCGGTGCCATTGTTGCGTCTGGCCTGTGATCTGCACGGGCAGATGGCGACATTCGCCGAAGCAGCAGTGGCGGATCGTCCGGCATGACATTACATCTGGATCTGCTGCGCCATGGTGAAACTGAGCTCGGCGGTGGTTTGCGCGGCAGCCTCGACGATGCGCTGACCGAAAAGGGTTGGACGCAAATGCGTGCAGCCGTGGTCGAGGGCGGGCCGTGGGATCGGATCGTCAGTTCGCCGTTACAACGTTGCGCGCGGTTTGCCGCAGAGCTGGGTGAGCAACTGAACCTGTCAGTGCATCTGGACAAGGATCTGCAGGAACTGCATTTCGGTGCGTGGGAAGGGCAGAGCGCGGCAGCGTTGATGGAGACCGATGCTGAAGCGCTGGGGTTGTTCTGGGCCGATCCGTATTCCTTCACTCCACCGCAGGGTGAGCCGGTCAGCGAGTTCGCGGCGCGGGTGCTGGCGGCTGTTGCGCGCCTGCACAGCGCCTACGCGGGTGAGCGGGTTCTGCTGATCAGTCACGGCGGGGTAATGCGCCTGTTGCTGGCGCAAGCGCGGGGGTTGCCGCGCGAACAACTGCTCAATGTCGAAGTCGCTCACGGCGCGTTGTTTGCGCTGACGGTTGAGCCCGATGGTTCGCTCAAGGAAGGTCACTGACATGTTGCCGCTGTGGATAGCCCTGCAATTTCTCAGCAGCCTGCCGATTCGTTTGCCGGGGATGCCCGAGCAGGAGCAACTTGGGCGGTCGTTGCTGTTTTATCCGCTGGTGGGATTGCTGTTCGGCGTGATCCTGTGGGCGCTGAATCTCGCCTTGAGCGGCGCGCCGTTGTTGCTGCATGCGGCATTGCTGTTGACGGTTTGGGTCTTGCTCAGCGGTGCACTGCACCTTGATGGTCTGGCTGACAGCGCCGATGCCTGGCTCGGTGGTTTTGGTGATCGCGAGCGCACGCTGACGATCATGAAGGATCCACGTAGCGGGCCGATTGCGGTGGTGACGCTGGTGTTGGTGTTGCTGCTCAAGTTTGCGGCGCTGTTGGCGTTGGTCGAGCAACAGCAAGGCCTTGCGTTGATCATCGTGCCGTTGCTCGGGCGGGCGGCGTTGCTCGGGTTGTTTCTGACTACACCGTATGTGCGTGCGGGTGGGTTGGGGCAGGCGTTGGCGGATCATTTGCCGCGCAAAGCTGGATGGTGGGTGTTGGGCGCAAGTGCGCTGGGCTGCTTGCTGATCGCCGGTTTTAGCGCGGTTGTCGCGTTGCCGATCGCTGTCGGTGTGTTTGTCTGGTTGCGGCAGGTGATGATGCGGCGGTTGGGCGGGACGACCGGTGATACGGCGGGGGCGTTGCTGGAATTGCTGGAGATGATGGTGCTGGCTGGATGGGTTTTGGTCTGACAGTTTTGGATTGTCTGTGCCGGCCTCTTCGCGAGCAGGTTCGCTCCCACAGGGGAGCGCATTGCAAATGTGGGAGCGAGCCTGCTCGCGAAAGCGGTGTGTCAGACACCAGAAATGTTATGGGTAAACTCATCTGTAACTTGATTTAACATAGTCGCGGGTATATACACGCATCATGCTTCCTTCTCAGTGTTTGTGCACCAACCTGCGTCGCGCCGCTCGTGGCGTCAGCAGGCATTACGACGGCGCTCTCGACGGCTTCGGGATCAACGTTGCCCAGTATTCTTTGCTGTGCAACCTGCAGCGTCTGGATCAACCGAGTATTTCCGAGCTGGCCGAAGCCATGGGCCTGGACCGCAGCACCCTCGGGCGCAATTTACGGGTGCTGGAAGGTGAGGGGCTGGTGGCATTGGCCGAGGGCGAGGACATGCGTAACCGCATCGTCAAGCTCACTGAAACCGGCGTGCAACGCCTGGCAGCAGCACTGCCAGCCTGGGAGGCGGCGCAGCAGCGGTTGATCGACCGACTGGGTGCCGAGAAGCGCGAAACCTTGCTCAGATTGCTGGATGAACTGGCCTAAGGCCGGTTTTTTCCAAACTCAAGCGGGTATATACCCGCAAGCGGAGAATAACAATGACATCGATGTGGCGTACGTGCGGTTGGGTGTTGCTGGGGAGTGCGCTGATCCTGGCGTTGTCGTTGGGCGTACGGCACGGTTTCGGTCTGTTCCTGTCACCGATGAGTGCGCAGTTCGGCTGGGGGCGTGAGGTGTTCGCCTTCGCCATCGCTTTGCAGAATCTGATCTGGGGTCTGGCGCAGCCGTTTACCGGTGCGCTGGCCGACCGTTTCGGTGCGGCAAAAGTAGTGCTGATCGGTGGCGTGCTGTATGCACTGGGTCTGGTGTGCATGGGCCTGTCGGACTCAGCGGTGACGCTGTCACTGAGCGCCGGTTTGCTGATCGGTATCGGTCTGTCCGGCACTTCGTTCTCGGTGATTCTCGGCGTCGTCGGCCGCGCCGTGCCGCCGGAGAAACGCAGCATGGGCATGGGCATTGCCAGCGCCGCCGGTTCGTTCGGCCAGTTCGCCATGTTGCCGGGCACCCTCGGGTTGATCGGCTGGCTCGGCTGGTCGGCGGCACTGTTGGTCTTGGGGCTGCTGGTGGCGATGATCGTGCCGTTGGTGAGCATGCTCAAGGACAAACCGCTGCCGGTGCTGGGTCATGAGCAAACCCTCTCCGAAGCCTTGCGCGAAGCTTGCTCGCATTCCGGTTTCTGGCTGCTGGCGTTCGGTTTTTTCGTCTGCGGTTTTCAGGTGGTGTTCATTGGCGTGCATCTGCCGGCGTATCTGGTCGATCAGCATCTGCCAGCCAGCGTTGGTACTACGGTGCTGGCGTTGATCGGCTTGTTCAATATCTTCGGCACCTACACCGCCGGTTGGCTCGGCGGGCGCATGTCCAAGCCGCGCTTGCTCACAGCCCTATACCTGTTGCGCGCGGTGGTGATCGTGTTGTTCCTGTGGCTACCGGTGACGACTGCGTCGGCGTACCTGTTCGGCATGGCCATGGGCTTCTTGTGGCTGTCGACGGTGCCGTTGACCAACGGTACGGTGGCGACCTTGTTCGGGGTGCGAAATCTGTCCATGCTCGGCGGCATCGTGTTCCTGTTCCACCAGTTGGGTTCGTTCCTGGGTGGCTGGCTGGGCGGGGTGGTGTATGACCGAACCGGGAGTTATGACTTGATCTGGCAAGTGGCTGTTCTTTTGAGTCTGCTGGCGGCCGCGCTGAACTGGCCGGTACGCGAGCGTCCGGTCGCACGCCTGCAAGCCGCGGCGAGTGGCGCATGAGTCGATTCTGGCCACGATTGGTCATCGCTGCACTCGGCGTCGCTCTGCTGGCGCTGGTGTGGTGGGGCTGGCATCAGGGCGGTCTGGCGCTGATGCAGTTGGGTATGAGCATTTGCTAGAACGTGGCGTGGCGAGTAACGTCGAAGTCTGACAACTGCTCAAGGATGCTCGACATGCTGAAGCGCTGGTGTGCTGTTCCCGCGTTGCTGATGGCGTTGACTGGCCTGGCTCAGGCCGCCGACTGTCCGGAATTGCTGCAAGGCTCGCTGCCCAAGCTGCGAGCCAAGGAATCCATTGATCTGTGCAAGCAGTACGCCGACAAGCCGTTGGTGGTGGTCAATACCGCGAGTTTCTGTGGTTTCGCGCCGCAGTTCGAAGGCCTTGAGGCGCTGTATAAACGCTACGAAGGTCAAGGGCTGCAAATGCTCGGCGTGCCTTCCAATGACTTCAAACAGGAGTCCAAGGACAGCGCCGAGACCGCCAAGGTCTGTTACGCCAATTACGGCGTGACCTTCGCCATGACCGAACCACAGAAGGTCCGTGGCGATGACGCTACGCATCTGTTCCAGGTGCTGGCTGCACAAAGCAGCGCACCGAAGTGGAATTTCTACAAATATGTGGTCGATCGCCAAGGCAAGGTCATCGCCAATTTCTCCAGCCTGACCAAACCGGATGATCCGGAGTTTATTGCCGCGATCGAAAAGGCGATCGCCTCGAAACCCTTGAAGCCATGATCTGCAGGAGCTGCGGCACGCTGCGATCTTTTGATTTTAAAAAAACAGATCAAAAGATCGCAGCCTCGTTGCACTCGACAGCGCCTGCAGGTCGCACAAATTTCAGGCACTAAAAAGCCCCGCCTCTGCAAAGAGAGCGGGGCTTTTTTGTGGGCGAGGGATCAGCCTCGCCACAAAGCATCAGAAGCGGTAGGTCGCGCCGACACCGAAACCATTTGCCGAGTTTTCATACTTGGCATCGTAGGTCTGGCCACGGTTGTTTTCGTTGCGGATCTTGACCGACTCTTCCTTCAGGTACGAGTAAGCGACGTCGATGGTCAGGTCGTCGGTCGGGCTCCAGCCGGCACCGATACTGAAGATGGTGCGGTCGCCAGTCGGAATGCGTGGCGAACGGTCTTCGTTATTGGTCGGCGACTGGTCGAACGTCAGGCCGGTACGCAGTACCCATTCCTTGTTCAACTGATACGAAGTACCCACGGCGTAAGCCCAAGAGTCGTGCCAGTTCTGGTCTTCGTTGATCGAACCGAACTGGCCGGCCAGCAGCGGCTGAACGCCAGAGTTTTTCACGGTGATTTTTTCCAGCTGGCTCCAACGGGTCCAGGTGGTACCGGCATACACGTTCCAGCGGTCGTTGATCGCCTGGGTAACCGAGAGGTCGACCGATTCAGGCGTGGTGATCTTCAGCGAAGCGTCGTACTTCTGGTTGGCGCCCAGGCCGATTGCACCCAGCACACCGTAGTTGACCTTGGTGTTGCCTTCGAGCTTGTAGTCGACTTTCGAGTGGTAGGTCAGACCGACACGAGTGGTGTCGGTGGCTTGTACCAGCAGGCCGACGTTGTAGCCCAGTGCGGTGTCGTCACCCTTGATCTTGACCTTGCCGTCCGGGAACGCCGGAGAGATCGACAGGTTGGATTCCAGCGCGCCGTCAATGCGGTTGATGGTTGGGCCGAAACCGATCGACACTTTGTCGTTGAAAGCGTAGCTGACGGTCGGTTGGAAAGTGATGACTTGTACTTCGGACTTGCTGCCAAAGTAACGGCCGGCAAAGCCGTTTTCATAATCAGTGATCAGGCCGAATGGCACATAAACGCCAAGGCCGAATGCCCAGTGATCATCAATCGGTTTGACGTAGAAGCCCATAGGTACAGCGGTGAAGGGCACCATGTCGCCTTTGTTGCTGCCGCCGTTGGGGCTGGAACTGGCATTGCTGATATCGGTGTGAGCATCGACAACGGCTACGCCACCGGTCACTTGTTCGCGCTTGATGCGCGACATGCCGGCAGGGTTGCCATAAACAGTGCTTGCGTCGTCGGCAGAAGAAGATCGCCCGGCAAAACCAGTCCCCATCCCGCTGATGCTTTGTTCGTTGAGGGCAAAGCCGGCCGCGAAAATTTGGGTGGAGGCGAGGGTAACGGCGAGGCTAAGGGTGGTTTTGAGCATGACTTTTTTCATTATTAGAACTCCTGATGATCACCGGGGCGAAAATTACCAACATTTTCGTCCCAGCGCTATAGTCCGTATGCCTTGAGTTAGAGCGGTTTTGTAGGACAATCCGACCAGAATCGCGACCTGTTGGGCGATCTTCTGAAACCGGTCGGTCAGCAAGCGACCTGATTCACCGTTGAAACACAGGTGTGCCAGGCAAAAGTGAAGTCGCGCAGACGACCTTGGGGTTGAAAGGTCTGACGCCAGATACGCGCCATTCCCAGCAAATCGTTGGAATCGGGAAGGGTGGGGTTTTGTTCTTCAACCAGCAGCCAGGCAATGGCCGTGGCGTAACGCAGATTTACCGTCAATTCCAGGTGCGGGCCGGTCAGGAAGGCATGCTGACTGGCGAGGCCGCGAACCAGGCTGGCACGTTCCGGATCGAGTGCCAGATAATCATCCCAAAGGGCCTGATGGCGATGCTCGGCAATCCGGTAGAGGCCGTGGCCACGGCGGTCGTGCAGGGCGGAACCCAAGGCTGACTGGCTGGCGGCAATGCCCAGCAGCAGAGATTCGGCAGTCGCGCTGTGACGTCCCAGATAGATCAGCGTAGGGCGGATCACGTAGCGGCACAGTTCGCTGGCAGCGATACCCATAAAACCCTCGGTTCTTGTTATTGATGGCGAGTCCTGAAGGGGGGCTTGGCAGCAGTGGATCGGTTCAGGCTCGCC
The DNA here is from genome assembly GCF_028656995.1 of Pseudomonas sp. TNT2022 ID642. Taxonomy (NCBI): domain Bacteria; kingdom Pseudomonadati; phylum Pseudomonadota; class Gammaproteobacteria; order Pseudomonadales; family Pseudomonadaceae; genus Pseudomonas; species Pseudomonas sp. TNT2022 ID642. Next base: position 23,898 of record NZ_JAMDGW010000040.1, read on the forward strand.
GCAAGCGGATCACGCCGCTTGAGTTGAAGTGTAGTGTCATATTCGCGACGTAAAGGCCTGTTTTTAAAATATTTCCGGCTTCGAGTTATAACCGTTATATCGGATGGTGCTTAAGCGCAAAGGGTAAAAAGTGAAACATCGGGCAATAAAAAGCCCCGCATTGTGTGCGGGGCTTTTGCTTTTGCAGCCTTTTCGGCTCTCAGGCAATCAATGCCTGACGTGTACGGTCGATCACGGCCTGCAGCGGTTCGGCGCTGGAGTACTGATCGGGGTACAGACGCTCGCTGTGGCGGGCGATACCGTGTTCGTTGACCAGTGTGAAGCTGAAGCAGCCTTTGCGAGCGGCCATGATCAGGCAGTTCATTGGTGCAAAAGCGTTGGTTAGGGTGCGAATGGCATCCTGAGTGTGGATTTGAGTAGACATAGTTATTAGGTGTTCCTACAAATGACACGGATAAGAACCGTGCAACGTTAAAACGTTCCAGTAACGTCAACCACCATTGGTCGAACGAAGAACCCGACTGGAACAAAGCAGCCAGTTTGAAGCGCAATATAAGTTGGCGCGCTTGGGCTGGCAGGTAGGTACTTAGGAGGGCAGGCAACACATCAAGGGCAAAGGTTCTGGGCCCAGGGTGAAGATCCTGATCAATTTGCAGGTTGGTTCGGTCAGAGTAAGTGGTCTTCGCAACACCCTTCGCATCATTCGAAGGCGGTGTCGTCGCAAGATTTACCTGGAAACCATCGAGGGGTCGTTCCCGCTTTTTTCGGTAGGGCTTCTTGGTAGAAGGCTGACCGTGGGGATGTGTTCGACCGGAATTGACTTTCAGCTTGGTACTAACGCCGCGGATAGTAACGGATCGAAACGGGTAAAGCAAACCTCGTGTAGAAAAGAGTGCAGCCAGAGATCGAGCCTGTTTTGCGTGTTTGCTCAATTGCCCGCAATTGGCGCATTTTTCGACCGTCGGTCGGTGAAGATATCTTCATCAAACCGCGCGATAGACCGGCTTATCCCCAAGCCTGACCATAAACCGACCCGAAAAAGCGCATCGATATAACCAGGTAACAGGTACTTGTGCACATTAGTTGCGCAAGCTGTAACAGCGCTGTCATACCAATCCTGACTCCAATGGCTGCCTGCATCGAAAGTTTAAGTCAATGAAAAACATCGCTTTTTTTTGTTGGTGAAAAAATCGTCAGTTTGACTGCGAGCCCCATTCCATAAGGCTTTGCGAGGGTTGGAGGGCGGTTGTCCACTGAGTTATCCACAGCTTCTGTGGATTGTCCCGAGCGCTTGCTCTAGGACGGGCGTGCCGGGTTGTTTTTCGACTTTACCTGTAAGAAAAAGAGAGTAGAGTGGCGCGCCTTCCGATTCGTCCCACAGTGCTTTATGAAGTTTCGCTCAGTATCAGACTCTGTTACCTCAGAACCTCCTCGTGTTACTCCACCCAAGCGCTTTACCGTTCGCGTTGCCGAATGGCTGCTCGACAGCCCGCGCCTGAGCGCCAGCCACAATGCCAAACACCTTGCTGGCCGACTGCTCAAGCAACCGGCGCGTGAAGGTGTGGTCGCCGCGCAAAGCCGCCTCGGACAATTGATGTGCCGCGAGTGTGGGAACGCCCGTGACCGGCGTATCGGTCAGGATCTGCTGCGTCAGGCCGCCCGCGCTGGCGACCGACGCGCGCAGCAGGAACTCGGTCTGCTCGAAGACTGAGCTGTCCAAGACCTGACACCTTGGTTAACCTTCAGGCTTTATCGAATCGGCAGGAGTCGCTATGGCTATGGACTTGACCAGCGTGTTGCTCGGTCTCGCAGGGGCAGGGCTGCCATTGTTGGCACTCGCCTGGCAACTGCAGCGCCGGGCGAGCAATGGCCAAGCCGAGGTCGCCTTGCTCGAAGAGCGCCTGGCCATGGCACAACTGGCACAGGACGGACTCAACGCGCAGCTCGACGCCAGTCGCGATGAAGTCGCCGATCTCGGCCAGGCCAATGCCGCCAAGCAGGCTGATCTGGCCGCTTTGCGCCGGGAAGTCGAACTGCTGCAGATCGAGCGTGACGACGCCCGCGATGCCTCACATGCCTGGAACCTCGAACGCGCCAACAAGGAAGCTGAACTGCGCCGCCTGGACGCACAGGCCGCTTCGCTGAACGCCGAGCTGCGCGAACAACAGGAAAGCCACCAGCAACGCCTCAGCGACCTGCAAGGCTCGCGCGATGAGCTGCGAGCGCAGTTTGCCGAACTGGCTGGCAAGATCTTCGATGAGCGCGAGCAGCGCTTTGCCGAAACCAGTCAGCAACGGCTCGGTCAGTTGCTCGATCCGCTGAAAGAACGCATTCAATCCTTTGAAAAGCGTGTGGAAGAAAGCTATCAGGCCGAGGCTCGCGAGCGCTTCTCGCTGGCCAAGGAGCTTGAACGGTTGCAGGCGCTCAACCTGCGTTTGAGCGACGAAGCGACCAACCTGACCCGCGCCCTCAAAGGCCAGAAAACCCAAGGCAACTGGGGCGAGCTGATTCTTGAACGTGTGCTCGAACACGCCGGTCTGGAGAAGGGCCGCGAGTACCAGACGCAGGTCAACCTCAAAGGCCCGGACGGCGAGCGCTTCCAGCCTGACGTGATCATCTATCTTCCGGGCGACAAGCAAGTGGTGGTGGACTCCAAGGTGAGCCTCACCGCGTATCAGCAATACGTGGCTGCCGACGACGACAGCCTCGGGCAGATCGCGATCAAGCAGCACGTGCTGTCGTTGCGCAATCACGTCAAAGGCCTGGCCGGCAAGGATTACAAGCGTCTGGAAGGGTTGCACAGCCTGGATTTCGTCTTGCTCTTCGTGCCGATCGAAGCGGCGTTTTCGGCGGCGTTGCAGGCTGAGCCATCACTGTTCCAGGAAGCCTTCGACCGCAACATCGTCATCGTCAGCCCGACCACATTGTTGGCGACCTTGCGAGTGATCGACAGTCTGTGGAAGCAGGAGCGCCAGAGTCAGAATGCCCGGGAAATCGCCGAGCGCGCCGGGTGGCTGTACGACAAGTTCGTGCTGTTCATTCAGGATCTCGACGAGGTCGGCAATCGACTGCAACAGCTGGATAAAGCCTACAGTTCAGCGCGCAACAAGCTCACAGAGGGGCGCGGCAATCTGGTCAGTCGCAGTGAACAACTCAAATTGCTCGGCGCGCGGGCGAGCAAGAGCTTGCCGGCGGATTTGCTGGAGCGGGCGATGACCGACGTCGATGGTCTCGTCGAGCTCCCTGAATAAAGATCAAAAGATCGCAGCCTCCGGCAGCTCCTACATTGGTACGGCGTACATCCTGTAGGAGCTGTCGAAGGCTGCGATCTTTTGCTTCTATAGCGGCAAATACCGACTCAACAACGCCCGCAACGCCGCCGGTTTCACCGGTTTGGCCAGATAATCCAGCCCCGCCGCATGCACCTGCGCAACCATTTCCGGTCGCCCGTCAGCACTGATCACCACTCCAGGCACCGGCTCGCCCAACGTGGTGCGCAACCACGCCATCAACTCGGTGCCGGTATCCCCGTGATCGAGGTGATAGTCGACCAGCGCCACTTGCGGTCGCACGCCGTCGTTCAACAACGCCGCGCATTCCTCACGATTACGCGCCGTCCATACCTGACAGCCCCAGCGGCTCAATAAGCTGTTCATGCCGATCAGAATGCTGTCTTCGTTGTCGATGCACAGCACTTGCGCGCCGCTCAGCAGCTTGCCGTTCAATTCCACGGCGGCGCTGGCCGGCACGGCTTGTGAGCGAGTCAGCGGCACGCTGACGCTGAACACGCTGCCGCGGCCTGGCCACGAACGTACACGCAAAGTGTGGCCGAGCACTCGGCACAAGCCATCGGCAATTGCCAAACCCAGCCCGAGGCCTTTTTCGGCGCGGGTCTGATGGCTGTCGAGGCGCTTGAACTCCTCGAAAATCACCTGTTGTTTGTCTTCCGGAATCCCTGGTCCGCGATCCCACACTTCCAGACACAATTCGCCGCCACGTCGACGCACGCCCAGTAACACCGGGCCTTTGGCGTAGCGGAACGCATTGGTGAGGAAGTTCTGCAAAATCCTGCGCAGCAATTTGATGTCGCTGTCGATACGCAAATGACTGCCGCGCACACGGAAGCTCAGGCCTTGTTCCTGCGCCAGCGCCTTGAACTCGGCACCGAGAGTGTCGAACAGCTCATTGACGGCGAACGGCTTGCGATCCGGGTTGATCTTGCCGTTTTCCAGTCGGGAAATATCCAACAAATCGCTGATCAGATCCTCGGCCGAGCGCAACGAACTGTCGAGATGTTGCACCAGTTTCTGCGCCTCGCTGCTCAAGCCGTCGTCCTGGTGGGAGAGGGCGGCGGAGAACAGCCGGGCGGCGTTCAACGGTTGCATCAAGTCATGACTGACCGCCGCGAGAAAACGGGTTTTCGACTGGTTGGCGGCTTCGGCGGTGCCCTTGGCTTCGGTCAGTGCGACGTTGAGTTGCGACAATTCTTGGGTGCGTTCGCTGACTCGCTGCTCCAGCCCTTCGTTGGCTTCGGTCAACGCCTGCTCGGCTTCGCGGAACGCGGTGATGTCGGTGAAACTCATGACGAAACCGCCACCCGGCATCGGGTTGCCGATCAACTCGATCACCCGGCCGTTGGGAAACAGCCGTTCAGATGTATGCGCGCGGCCCTGACGCATCCAGTGCAAACGGCGGGCAACGTGGACTTCCGCTTCGCCGGGGCCGCACAGGCCGCGCTCGGCGTTGTAGCGAATGATGTCGGCAATCGGCCGACCGACGCTGATCAAGCCATCCGGGTAATTGAACAATTCCAGATAACGCCGGTTCCAGGCCACCAGTTTCAGCGACTGATCGACCACACTGATGCCTTGGGTGATGTTCTCGATCGCACCTTGCAGCAGAGCGCGGTTGAACTGCAGTACCTCGGAGGCTTCGTCGGCGATTCGGACGACGTCTTCCAGCTGCATTTCCCGACCTTCGATGGCGGCTTTTACTACAGCACGCGTCGAAGAAGCGCCAAGCACACCGGCCAGCAAGCGCTCGGTATGGGCGATCCATTCGCCGTCGGCATTCTGGTTCGGGTTGAAGCCTTTGCCCTGTCGATAGGCGAAGCGAATAAAGCTCTGACGCGCACGTTCCTCACCGACGAAACGCGCGGCCAATTGCAGCAGGTCGTCGATTTGTACCGCCAGCATCGAGCGCGCACTCGGCCGTGCACTGATCTCCTGACCGATGAAACGCCCGGCCTGCCAATGCTCCGACACGCGCGTGCGGGATAGCACCGAGACCCAGGCAAACAAGGTGAAGTTACCGGCCAGCGACAACACCACACCTTGGGTCAGCGGGGTAATCGGCAAATTCAGCGGATTGCTGTGCAGCCACGCCAGCCCCGGAAAACTGCTCAGTGACCAACCGAGACTGTGCGCGGCAATCGGCAGGATCAACGTGTAGAACCAGAGGAAAGTGCCCGCAGCCAAACCGGCGAAAACGCCGCGACGGTTGGCCTGTTTCCAGTACAAGGCGCCGAGCATGGCCGGTGCCAGTTGCGTGACGGCTGCAAAAGCGATCTGGCCGATGGTCGCCAGGCTCGCCGTTGAACCGAGCAAGCGATAGCTGACGTAGGCCAGCAACAGAATCACCACGATGCTCACGCGCCGCACCGAGAGCATCCACTGACGGAACACTTCGAACGGGCGCTCGGCGTTATTGCGGCGCAGCAACCACGGTAACAGCATGTCGTTGGAGACCATGGTCGATAGCGCCACGCTGGCGACAATCACCATGCCCGTGGCCGCCGACGCGCCACCGATAAACGCCAGCATCGCCAGCGCCGGATGCGCCTGCGCCAGTGGCAGGCTGATCACGAAGGAGTCGGGCAGTACGTCGCTGGGCAGCAGCATCTGACCGGCCAGCGCGATCGGGACTACAAACAATGCGGCCAGCGCGAGATAGGCAGGAAACACCCATTTGGCCAGACGCAGATCCTGCGGATCGATGTTCTCCACCACCGTCACATGGAACTGCCGGGGCAGGCAGATGATCGCCATCATTGCCACGCCGGTCTGCACCACCATCGAGGGCCAATTGATGGTTTCTTTCCAGTATTCCTCGAGGCGTGGGGCGAGCATCGCCTGGTTGAACAGGTCATCGAAACCGTCATACAGGCCATAGGTGACGAAGGCGCCGACGGCGAGAAACGCGAACAGTTTGACCAGCGACTCAAAGGCAATCGCCAGCACCATGCCCCGGTGGTGCTCGGTGGCATCGAGGTTGCGCGTACCGAAAACGATGGTGAACAGCGCCAGCACCAGCGACACGATCAGCGCGGTGTCCTGGGCGCGGGTGCCCATGGCGTCCGCCCCGGCGCCGATCAGCAGGTTTACGCCGAGAACGATGCCTTTGAGTTGCAGGGCAATGTAGGGGAGGACGCCGACCAGGCAGATCAGCGCCACGACCACCGCCAGCGATTGCGATTTGCCGTAACGCGCGGCGATAAAGTCAGCGATGGAGGTGATGTTCTCCTGTTTGCTGATCATCACCATTTTTTGCAGGACCCACGGCGCGCCCACCAGCAGCAAAATCGGCCCGAGGTAAATCGGCAGGAATGACCACAATTGCTCGGCGGCTTGACCGACAGCGCCGAAGAACGTCCAACTGGTGCAATAAACCGCCAGCGACAGGCTGTAAACCCAGGCACGCACGCGCGGCGGCAACGGCGCGCTGCGCCGGTCGCCGTAGAAGGCGATGGCGAACATGATGGCCATATAGGCCAGGGCGACGGCGGCGATCAGCCCGGTGGACAGCGACATGCAACACTCCCGACAAAAGACTCCCCGGCACTCCTGCCCGGGCGGACAGTCTCGCATGCGCGGGGCGGTTAGTCAGTGTCGACCAAGGTCGTGGCGTGGTGGGGTGTCGCAGGTTTGAATGGAGGCGTTGTGCGTTGACATTGCCAGGCATCGAACCCTGTAGGAGCTGTCGAGTGAAACGAGGCTGCGATCTTTTGATTTTTCAAAATCAAGATCAAAAGATCGCAGCGTGCCGCAGCTTCTACATGAATATCGGCGTCAGTCCTGACGCAACGCAATATCAATCAGCCGATGCAGCTCATCCACCTCCAGCGCCGCCGCCGAAAACAGAATGCGGAACACCACCGGCGCCACCACCAGATTGATCAACCGATCAACACTCGGAGCCGCCTCATCGGGATGTCGCTCAACAATCGTCTGCAACTGCGCGCCAATGATCGTCACGCAATAGCCCGGCGTAGCACTGGCCTGCACGTCGCGCATCATGTTGCGTCCAGGCTCGGAACTCATCTCATCGAGATACTGCTCGGCCCAAGCCCGAATATCACTGCGCAAGCTGCCGGTCTGGGCCGGTTCGCTGTCCGGACGCATGCGGGCGAGGGCGACGTCGGCCAGCAACGCCGACAGATCACCCCAACGCCGGTAAATCGTCGACGGCGTCACCCCGGCGCGTGCGGCGATTTGCGGGACGGTCACGGTCGAGCGCTCCTGTTCTTGCAGGAGCGCTCGGACTGCCGAATGAATTGCATCTTGCACCCGGGCACTGCGGCCGCCGGGGCGTAAACCTTCTTTAATAGCCATGGCGCAGACCTTAACACAAAGAATTTGCTTTAAGCGCGAGGCAGTAGCACACTCCGCAAAAGCAAAAAATTAGCTTTTGCGGAGTGTGCCCATGACCAGCCTTGCTTCTAACCGTTCCAGCCTGTGGTTTCTGGCGATAACTCTTCTGAGTTTTCTCGCCGCCTCCACAGCACCGACGCCGTTGTATCACCTGTATCAGGATCAACTGCACTTTTCGGCAGCCGTCCTGACCCTGATTTTCGGCGTCTACGCCCTCAGCCTGTTGGCGGCTCTATTAACCGTCGGCTCGCTGTCCGACCACTTGGGGCGCAAACCGGTGATCTTCGCCGCGGTGCTGCTCAACGCCTTGGCGATGTTGCTGTTTATCTACGCCGACAGCGTGGCGTGGCTGATCAGCGCGCGCGTTCTGCAGGGTTTTGCCACCGGCATGGCAACCGCTGTTTTAAGCGCAACATTGCTCGATGCCGATCGTCAGCAGGGGCCGCTGATCAACAGTGTCGCGCCGTTGCTCGGCATGGCCTTGGGCGGCATGGGTTGCGGTTTGCTGGCGCAGTTCGCGCCAGCGCCGTTGCAACTGACCTATTGGCTGCTACTCGGACTGTTTGTACTGCAGGGCATTTATGTCTGGCGCTTACCGGAAAGCGTCACCCCGCAAGCCGGGGCGTGGGCATCGTTGCGCCCGACGTTGCATGTGCCGGTGCAGGCGCGTTCGACGTTGTGGCGCGTGTTGCCGCTGAATACGGCAACGTGGGCACTCGGCGGTTTTTACGCATCGCTGGCACCTTCACTGGTGCGCACGGCCACCGGTTCGAACTCCAATCTGATCGGTGGCGCAACCGTGGCTGCCTTGACGGTGACCGGTGCATTGATGATTTTCACGCTGCGCAATCGTCCTGCCGCGCGAGCATTGCAGTTGGGCGCGAGCCTGCTGCCGATCGGTCTGGTGTTGATTCTGCTGGGTGTGCACAGCGCCAGTCTGTCGCTGTTTTTCCTCGGCACGCTGGTAGCCGGTTGCGGCTTTGGCTCGGGATTTCTCGGTGCCGTGCGTAGCCTGGTGCCGCTGGCCTTGCCCCATGAGCGGGCAGGATTGATGGCGGCCTATTACGTGCTCAGTTATCTGGCGTTCTGTCTGCCGGCATTGCTCGCCGGGCACTTGTCGCGCAGCTACGGTTTACTGGCGACCACCGATGGTTACGGGGCGATTTTGATTGTTTTGGCTGTCGGCGCGCTGTTGCTCAGCCTGCGCCCAGCGCCAGCCAAAGTCTGTCGCGCTCCATAAACGGCGCGCTTTCGGTTAGCCTTGCCCGGCCTTCTTCTCACGGATCGACTCATGAAGATTATTCGCAGCAAGACCTTCACCGCCGAGCGCGCCTGGGGTGCGCTGGACATCGCCAATATGAACGGCATCACCACGCGCCTGCACTGGACGGATCAGCCGTACAAATGGCACGTCAACGATGGCGCGGAAGTATTTGTGGTGCTCGATGGCCAAGTGCTGATGCATTACCGCGAGCAGGGCGAAGAAAAACAGGTGCAGATGAATGTCGGCGACATCTTCTATGCGAGCGTCGGCACCGAGCACGTCGCCCATCCGCAAGGCGCGGCGCGGATTCTGGTGATCGAGAGCGAAGGCAGCGTTTAATCGCTTATTGGTAAAACAGATAACAGTTAGAGATATTACCCGTTATATAGATATTCGATTCGGTTCTACCATGGACTCAACCTCACCAGAGGACAGGAGTTCATGATGATTTGCCCCAACAGCGCCAAACCCGGCATCAAGCCGCTCAGTCAACTTCAGCATCCGCGCGAAGTGATCCGCCAGTTCACCCCGAACTGGTTCGCCGCCACAATGGGCACCGGTGTGCTGGCGTTGGCGCTGGCGCAACTGCCGTTGGCCATTCCAGGCCTGCACGCCATTGCTGAAGGTTTGTGGTTGTTCAACATTCTGTTGTTCAGCCTGTTTACCGCTGCCTACGCCGCGCGCTGGATCCTGTTCTTTGATGAAGCGCGGCGGATTTTCGGCCACTCCACGGTATCGATGTTCTTCGGCACCATTCCCATGGGGCTGGCCACGATCATCAACGGCTTTCTGCTGTTCGGCCTGCCGCGCTGGGGCGACGGTGTGATTCATCTTGCCGAAGTGCTGTGGTGGATTGATGTGGCCATGTCACTGGCTTGCGGCGTGTTGATTCCGTACATGATGTTTACCCGTCAGGAACACAGCATCGACCAGATGACCGCCGTTTGGCTGCTGCCGGTGGTGGCGGCAGAAGTGGCAGCGGCCAGCGGTGGTTTGCTCGCACCGCATCTCACCGATGCCCACTCGCAACTGGTGGTACTGACGACGAGCTACGTGCTCTGGGCCTTTTCCCTACCGGTAGCGTTCAGCATTCTGACGATCCTGCTGCTGCGCATGGCCCTGCACAAACTGCCCCACGAGAACATGGCCGCTTCGAGCTGGCTGGCCCTCGGCCCGATCGGCACCGGTGCGCTGGGCATGTTGCTGTTGGGCGGTGATGCACCAGCGATTTTCGCGGCGAACGGTCTGCCGGGCATCGGCGAGATCGCTTCGGGTCTGGGACTTATTGCCGGCATTACCCTGTGGGGTTTCGGGCTGTGGTGGATGCTGATGGCACTGCTGATCACCGTGCGTTACTTGCGTGACGGCATTCCGTTCAACCTCGGCTGGTGGGGATTCACCTTTCCGTTGGGCGTGTATTCGCTGGCAACCCTGAAACTGGCGAGCACTCTGAACCTGACGTTTTTCAGCGTCGTCGGCACGCTGTTGGTGATTTTGCTGGCGGTGATGTGGCTGATTGTCGGCAAGCGCACCGTGCAGGGCGCTTGGCGTGGCGAGCTGTTTGTCTCGCCGTGCATCGCAGGTTTGAAGAAATAACCTGAAAAGTTTAGGTAAGGTGTGGCCTGGATCGCGCTTCGGGATTCCAATAAGCAGTACCCAGGCCTCTCTACCTTAAACATCAGGGAAACACGGAAGATGAGTCACCCCTCACAGTTCAACCTGCTGCGCACCCGGCGCTTCTTGCCATTCTTCATCACGCAGTCGCTCGGCGCGTTCAACGACAACGTGTTCAAGCAGTCGCTGATCCTCGCCATTCTCTATCGGCTGACCATCGAGGGTGACCGTTCGATCTGGGTCAACCTGTGTGCGTTGCTGTTTATCCTGCCGTTCTTCCTGTTCTCGGCGCTGGCCGGGCAGTTCGGGGAAAAATTCGCCAAGGACGCGCTGATCCGTCTGATCAAGCTCGCGGAAATCGCGATCATGGCCGTAGGATCGGTCGGTTTCCTCTTCGATCACCTGTCGCTGATGCTGGTGGCGCTGTTCGCCATGGGCACGCATTCGGCGCTGTTTGGACCGGTGAAATATTCGATCCTGCCGCAGGCGCTGCGTGAGGATGAACTGGTTGGCGGCAACGGCCTGGTGGAAATGGGCACGTTTCTGGCGATTCTCGCCGGGACGATTGGCGCCGGGGTCATCATGTCTTCCTCGCACTATGCGCCGTTGGTGTCCTGCGCGATCGTCGGTATTGCCGTGCTGGGTTATCTGGCCAGCCGCAGCATCCCGCGCGCAGCGGCGTCCTCCCCGGAGATGCGTCTGAACTGGAATATCTTCAGCCAGTCGTGGGCCACGTTGAAACTCGGTTTGGGCCAGACGCCGGCGGTATCGCGTTCGATTGTCGGCAACTCGTGGTTCTGGTTTGTCGGGGCGATTTACCTGACGCAGATTCCGGCCTATGCCAAAGAGTGGATGCACGGTGATGAGACCGTGGTCACCCTGATCCTGACAGTGTTTTCGGTGGGTATCGCGCTCGGCTCGATGCTCTGCGAGAAGCTGTCTGGGCGCAAAGTCGAGATCGGTCTGGTGCCGTTCGGCTCGTTTGGTCTGACCGTGTTCGGTTTGCTGTTGTGGTGGCATTCCGGCGGAATTCCCGACAGCGTCACTGGCCACAGCTGGATTGAAGTGCTGGGCTTCGTGCACACCTGGGCGGTGTTGATCGACATCCTTGGCCTCGGCATATTTGGTGGTTTCTACATCGTGCCGCTGTACGCACTGATCCAGTCACGCACGGCCGAGAACGAGCGGGCGCGGGTGATTGCCGCCAACAACATTCTCAACGCGTTGTTTATGGTGGTATCAGCCATCGTCTCGATCGTGCTGCTGAGCGTGGCCAAGCTGTCGATCCCGCAGTTGTTCCTCGTGGTGTCGCTGCTGAACATCGGCGTCAACGCCTACATCTTCAAGATCGTCCCCGAGTTCAGCATGCGCTTCATGATCTGGCTGCTCAGCCATTCCATGTACCGCGTCGAGCACCGCAACCTTGAAGCGATTCCCGATGAAGGCGCGGCATTGCTGGTGTGCAACCACGTGTCGTTTGTCGATGCCTTGCTGATTGGCGGCGCGGTGCGTCGGCCGATTCGCTTTGTCATGTACTACAAGATCTACAACCTGCCGGTGCTGAACTTTATCTTCCGCACCGCAGGGACAATTCCGATTGCCGGGCGTAACGAAGACATCCAGATCTACGAAAAGGCCTTCACCCGGATTGCCCAGTATCTGAAGGACGGCGAGCTGGTGTGCATCTTCCCGGAAGGCAAGCTGACGGCGGATGGTGAGATGAACGAATTCCGGGGCGGGCTGACACGGATTCTCGAGGAGACGCCGGTGCCGGTGATTCCGCTGGCATTGCAAGGACTGTGGGGAAGTTTCTTCAGTCGCGATCCGAATAAAGGTGTGTTTCGGCGGTTGTGGTCGCGGGTGACGTTGGTGGCGGGTTCGCCGGTGGGCATTGATGCGGCTGAGCCGGCGAAGTTGCAGGGGTTGGTGGGGGAATTGCGCGGGGCTGTTAGATAGTCGGCGATTTTAAGGGGCTCTTCGCGAGCAGGCTCGCTCCCACAGTTGATCGTATTCCTCTGACGGAACGCGATTGAATGTGGGAGCGAGCCTGCTCGCGAAAGCGGTAGTGGTTTAAGCGCTGACCTTAAGGCCAATCAGTCCGGTAATGATCAACGCCACACTGGCCAGCCGAATCAACGCCATTGACTCGCCGAACAGAATAATTCCGGCAATCACCGTACCCACCGCGCCGACACCGGTCCAGATCGCATAGGCCGTGCCCAGCGGCAATTCCTTCATCGCGAGGCCAAGCAGGCCAAGGCTGATGGCCATGGCCGCAATGGTCAGGACGGTGGGGAGTGGGCGAGTGAAACCGTCGGTGTATTTCAGGCCGACGGCCCAGCCGACTTCGAACAGGCCGGCGAAAAACAGAATGATCCAGGACATGCAAGACCTCCATCGATAGACGGGGTCGTCCCCAGATTAATGACTCGATCGAGCCGCAGGGTCGTCCCCGCGTTGCGCGCTAGTTTGACCAGCATTAACCCGGGGATCAAGTTTCGAGGTCAGTCAGCCGCTTGCTGCGCCAGTGTCTCGCGATCTTCCTTTTCACTCATGCGCCGGAAGTACGTCGACAGCAGGGCGCCGGAAATATTGTGCCAGACGCTGAACAGCGCGCTCGGCACCGCTGCCAATGGCGAAAAATGCGCACTGGCCAACGCGGCGCCTAATCCCGAATTCTGCATGCCCACTTCCAGTGCCAGCGACTTGCGTTGGGCCAGCGGCAGCTTGAACAGGCGTCCGGTGAAGTAGCCCAGCAGATAACCGAAGCTGTTGTGCAACATCACTACGGCCATGATCAGCAGGCCGGATTCGGCGATTTTCGCTTGGCTGGCGGCCACCACGGCGGTGACGATGATCACGATGCTGACCACTGACACCAACGGCAACACATCCACTGCGTGGCGCACTTTGTCGCCGAGCAAGCGTTGGGCAACCACACCGAGAATGATCGGCAGCAACACCACTTGCAGGATTGACCAGAACAACTCCATGAACGACACCGGTAGCCACGCCGAAGCCAGTAGCCAGATCAGCGCCGGCGTCAGCAGCGGGGCGAGGAGGGTGGTGACGGCAGCGATAGCCACCGACAACGCCAGATCGCCGCGAGCCAGCCAGGTCATCACGTTGGACGACGTGCCGCTTGGGCAGCAGCCGACCAGAATCACCCCGACGGCGATTTCCGGCGGCAGATGAAACACCTGGCAAAGCAACCATGCCACACCGGGCATGATCACGAAATGTGCAACCACGCCCAGCGCCACACGCCACGGGTGGCGGGCAACGGCAGCAAAGTCGTCGAGTTTGAGGGTCAGGCCCATGCCGAACATGACAAGCCCGAGCAGCGGTACGATCGCGCTTTTCAGGCCGAGGAACCACGCCGGTTGCAGTAATGCCACGACGGCGAAAATCAGAACCCAGTAAGCGAAGGTATTGCCGACAAAGCGGCTGAGTGCAGCCAGTGCGCGCATGGCTTGATCCTTATTATGTGAAAGCGTTAGGAAGCTAAGCATACGTCGCCAGCAAAAAGATCGCAGCCTCCGGCAGCTCCTACAGAAAAACACGTCCTTTGTAGGAGCTGCCGAAGGCTGCGATCTTTTAAGCGTTCACACAAAAAACCGATCAGATCCCCTGCGGAGTCTCTTCCCCACCCAACGCTTCCACCAGCGCCGGCAGGAAATCGCCGAAGGTCAGCATCATCAGGGTGAAGCTGGCATCCAGTTGGCCCAGTGCCTCGTCGCCGCCGTCCTGTTCCGCCTGATCCTGCAACAGATCTTCGAACTTCAGGCGTTTAACGGTCATCTTGTCGTCGAGCATGAACGACAGTTTGTCCTGCCAGGCCAGCGACAGCTGAGTGACCACTTTGCCGGTGCTCAGGTGCAGCTGGATTTCTTCGCTGGTCAGGTCTTGACGCTTGCAACGGACGATACCGCCATCTTCGTGGGTGTCGCGCAGTTCGCACTCGTCCAGTACATAGAAGTCGTCGGCGGCTTTTTGCGTGGTGACCCATTCGGTCATGGTCGCGGTAGGCGACATTTTTACGGTCAGCGGACGGACGGGCAGGGTGCCGATCACTTCACGCAGGGTCGACAGCAGGTCTTCAGCACGTTTCGGGCTGGCCGAGTTGACCAGAATCAGGCCCTGTTTCGGCGCGATGGCGGCGAAGGTCGACGAGCGACGAATGAAGGCGCGCGGCAGGAACGCCTGGATGATTTCATCCTTTATCTGGTCGCGTTCCTTCTTATAGACCTTGCGCATCTGCTCGGCTTCGATCTCTTCGACCTTTTCCTTGACCGCGTCACGCACGACGCTGCCCGGCAGAATACGTTCTTCTTTACGCGCGGAAATCAGCAGGAAGTCACCGCTGACGTGCACCAATGGAGCATCTTCGCCTTTGCCGAACGGCGCGACGAAACCGTAGGTGGTCAACTCCTGGCTTGCACATGGACGCGCCAGTTTGGTGGCCAGTGCAGTTTCCAGCGCCTCGGCATCGACAGGCAGGTCTTGGGTCAGGCGATAGATAAGCAGGTTTTTGAACCACATGGGGTGAGTCTCTCCTTTATACAAAGGGGGGCATTATTGTCTTCGCCGTCTCATAGGCCAACCCTTCTCTAAGCCTTTGGAAGGCCTGAGAAAATTATTTAAAAAAGTGCTTGCCAGAGGTTGGGTCGCTCCGTAGAATGCGCGCCACACCGAAGCGAAGGGTGATTAGCTCAGCTGGGAGAGCGTCTGCCTTACAAGCAGAATGTCGGCGGTTCGATCCCGTCATCACCCACCATTCGTTTCAAGTGTTTAGCGCAGCGGTAGTTCAGTCGGTTAGAATACCGGCCTGTCACGCCGGGGGTCGCGGGTTCGAGTCCCGTCCGCTGCGCCATATTCGGTAACCTGGACCACTGAACGCCAGGTCACCACGGAAAAACCCGCCAAGGCGGGTTTTTTTCTGCTCCGAGGTTGTACCCGCGGGATGTGTCGTTTCACCGGTTTTCGGATTTATTTGAAAAAAACTTCAATTAAATCAACACTTTACGAAAACTTGTGGCATAATGCGTCCCGTAACGAAGCGAAGGGTGATTAGCTCAGCTGGGAGAGCGTCTGCCTTACAAGCAGAATGTCGGCGGTTCGATCCCGTCATCACCCACCATTCGTTTCAAGCGTTTCGCGCAGCGGTAGTTCAGTCGGTTAGAATACCGGCCTGTCACGCCGGGGGTCGCGGGTTCGAGTCCCGTCCGCTGCGCCATATTCGGAATCTGGAACACTGAACGCCAGATTCCACGGAAAGCCCGCCTTGTGCGGGCTTTTTGCTGTCTGGCGTTTGAGTATTTTTCGCTGCATATATCTATGTAGTGCCTGCCAGCCAAGCCGCTTTCGGACAATGGGCAACGTTGTTCATGACTCATTTCGCGTCATGAATTGGTTCATTGCCTACCGAGAGACTGAGTTCATGAGTGATTCCCTTCCAGCAAAACCTGCCGAAAATTCGGTGGACCTGACGTTTCTGGCCCGTAAACCGTCGTTTCTTGAGTGTGATGACGCTGCAGCCTTTCTACATGGCATGAAATTCAAGGAAAACACAGAAGTTCTCTGGTTTATCCTGAAAAATAGCCAAGGACGGTACTTTTGTGCCGAGTTCTTAAAATCAGACGCATCGGAAGTGAATAGCGACAGTGTCCCACCCAACGGTTCGCTCTTTGTATCCAAGTGTGTAAGGAACCAACTGTCCGTCCCTACCGGGTATACCGTCGCCGCCAGTTTTCATCTGCATCCATTTGCAGAGCAGGGCGCGCCAGAAAGCGGAGATGATTTTGTTTACCGTAATCGTTTTTTTTCAATTTCCGATCTGTGGAAAGTCACGAACACAGATCGCCATTATTCCAGGTGCTATCTCTCCATAGGTAACGACGGTCTTATTTCATACGCTTCAACCTCATCAGACTTTGAGCTTGAGCTGTCCAAACAAATTGCGAAAACGTCTGGACGCTCCCAGTTGTTTCAGAGTTTGTACGAAAGAGGGGCTTTTCAGACCAACATCTGGATTTTATTGGCTATCGGGGCCGGTGAACTCAACATTGTTGTCGCAGGCGTTGTAGAAAAGGCGAAGTGGTCTCACCGAGGCGCACTGAAAGCGAGTTGGATACGGGACAATGATCCGGCAAACCAGACAAAACAATCCTCGGTCGAATTGATGCCGATTTTCAGCCCCGTTTTCAATGACGTGGCAGGCGTTGCGTCTTATTGGCGTATCAGGCAGCCCAATTCATCCGAAGGGCAAACTGTGGGCGTTATTCTCAAACATAACCACCGGGATGAGTTTATTGCCACCGCTGCCGAGTCCGGCGAGTACGTTAACTTTGACTTGTCTGTGGTCTTCCCCAAGGATCAGCATGGCAACGTCCAGCTTCCCGAGGGCTTCCGGGTCTATGGTTTCTACCATTCGAGCAAGCCATCGCTTCCAAACCATCTGCCCGCAGCGGACACCGATCTCTTCAAGAACTTTTTTTCCCCAGCCGATATGAAAGTCGGACTGGATCGATTGGTTGCGGCTCCTCAGCACCACTTGTTCATGATCACACCTGATGAGGCGGTCTTGAGCTTTTCGCAACCCGATATTCCTGTCAGATCGTTGATTATTGAATTGACGGCGGACTTTGAGCGGAAGTTGGTCTCGGGTGAAATCACCACACAGATGTTTGTCGACAAAGTAGCGGCGGCCGGAAACCTGAGCGTGCTCTTGCCGAGCAAGACATGGCCCGATGTCGGCCGGATCAGGCCGTCTGTCGAGGTAGTAGGGTGATTGCCGAGCCGGCGCAGTGATCATTTGTCATTACGCTGGTGACGATAATCACTCACCGCCTCGTAAACCGCTTTGCGCAACCGATTGATCCCACCGATTGGTCGATGCGCTTCAATGCCAAACCAAGGATTGAACGACAGGTTGTCGCATTGCAGATTCAATGCCGGGTTATCGAAATCCTGCGGTGGCAAGGTGATCCGCGCGACGGTTTCGAAGGGTGAATCCTGCTCACGCCATTCGATGCTGGTGTCCTCGATCGGCATGTATTTATGGGCATCCTGACGCTGAATCTGCAGCACGAAGCAGGCGGGTACGCGATCGGTCGACAGCTGTTGATTCAACGCGCTGCGCAGGAAGTTCGGCAGGTCGTGATTCTGTTTAGGCAATGTGTAAGCGGGGCAGTTTTCCGGATCGGGTGCTACACGAAACTTTGCATTCGCCTCACCGAATTTGTAGGGCGAAACCGAAAAGTATGTGGTCGCCGTCGGGCTATCCGGCGGCGGCGACAATGTTGCCAGCGCAATAAACAAATGGCGGATCTGCCAGGTACGCGGATCCCATCCGGGGAAAAACGCCATGACCTTCTTGCCATCGGCCTGCGCCGCCACATTCTGACGGTACTCGGCGACATCGCTGACAAAAAAGTTCGGGTGGCTGAACATCACGAAATCCTGTTCAGGCTGTGCCTGGCGGTTGCCGAGCAACTGTTGTCCCGAAACGTCCAGCAGTTTGATCGCCATGCCCCTGGCGTCGCGAATACTGTCGAATTGTGGGTAGGCATTGCCATTGGACAGACGAATCATCGCCTGCCAGGTTTTGCCGGGCTCACTGAACACGCCTTGCCGCAGTGACTGCGCCAATTCCGGCAGAACTTGCACCTGAGCCTTGACGCAGCCATGAGCCTTGGCATGTGCATCACGCAAATAGCGTGTGCCTTCGCGGTGCTGATCGACGATGCGCACGGCGGTCTGGATCACATCCTGAGTCATCGCGGCTTCACCGGGCGGAATCTGCTCCAGCGCTGAAACCGGACCGCGGTGTTGCCAGGCAAACCATGCCGTGGCAACGGCCCAGCCGAGCAGGCCGATGGTGACCATTATCAGTAGGGCTTTGCCAAGCAGGCGTCCAAGCCATAACCAGATTCTGGCCAACAGCGGCAACTCTTTCTTGAAGGTCGAAATCATGGCAGTTGTGCCTCCAGTGGGCCGCCGAGGACTTTCAGGTACTCAAGCAACGCCCAGCGTTCTTCGGGCTGCAGCAGCCGGCCAATCACGCCGTTGCCGCGTTCGCCAGCGCGGAATTCATGGCCGCTGTTGTGGTTGCCAGTGATGCGCGTGTCGAACAGGAAACCATTGGTAAAGGCCTCGCTTCGATAACCCAGATGTCGCGGATCGTATTCGAAGCTGCCCTTGAAAAAGGTCGTGACGCGTTCATCCTGCGGCGACAGCAACTGATAGATGCTCGGCACCGAACCGTTGTGCAGAAACGGCGCGGTGGCCCAGACACCGGCCAGCGGGCGGGCCTTGTAGGCGACTTTTTCACGCACACCGATCGGCAGGCCGAAACCGTCCAGTTGTGGTTTCTCCTGTGGCGTGACGTTGGCTTCGCGGTAGGCGCGATCCTCGACGAAGGCGGTGACGTAAGCCAGGCCTTTGGCCACTGACAACTGGCTCAGATCCAGTGGCTCCTTGGGCGTGGGATGCAGTTTGACGTCCATTTTTTCGAGTTCTTTCAGATCCCACTGCAGGGCGGTCAAATCGAAACGATGGCTGGCGATATTGTTGGCGGCGGTCGGGTCGGTGCCGATGACATTGACCGGCAGCATGTGCAAATGCTGCACCCGGCGCTCACCTTCCTGAGTCTGTCGCGGAACGTGGCAACCGGCGCAATTCTCGGCAAACAGCGAGCGTCCTTTGGCTGCCAGGGGCTTGTCGATGGCACCCAACAGAGCCTCTGGCCAAGCGGGCGGCTTGAGCTTTTGCAGGGTTTCTTCGATCTTGTGCAGATCACGCACGCGCACGCTCGAGGCATAGCGAGCGTCGCCTTGCAGCGGCTGGCCGTTGCCATCGAAAAAATTCAGGGTGGCGCCGACGCCTAACGCTTCACCGATATTGCGCGCCATTGGTTGCTGCGCCGAGCCGTTCCACTGCACCCAATCGAACGTCCACATGTCCCAGAGCTGCGGGTAATCCACCGGAGCATTGGCCACGCGGTAGTTGGCGGGGGAAATCGCATCGCCAAACGTCGCATTGGCAATGCGTCCGAAGGCATCGGCGCGGCCGGGACCTTCTTCGGTCGGATAGAGGCCGCGATGGGTATCGTTCCAGGCGACCTTGAGGAACGTATTCAGTGAGGTTTTGAAGTCTCTGCGCAATTGCTCGTGGCGCGCGTCGTATTCGTCGCCCAGCACGGTTCTGGCGAAACGTTCGAATTTCCATGGGTTGTAGTAAGTCGAGGTAAGACTTGCCACCAAAGCCTGTCCGAAACTGCCGCCGCGCAAAGTAGGAACACTGGAAGGCAGCACATGTTGCGCGGTACCGCCGTCAATCCGCACGGCTTGGCCTTTGAAGCGCAATTCGCCGGTGTGGCAAGCGGCGCAAGTGATGTCCAGATATTGCTCGGAGCTGCCGGGATCCTGATGGCGGGCAAAACCGACGGGGAGGTTGCCGGGGTTGTTCGCCGTGGCTTTCTGCTGCGGATCGATCAGAAAACCAAAACGCGCCAGGTACTCGGGGGAGGCGAAACGTTGCGCCGAGAAGGGCAGTTCCAACGCCTGAAACCACTTATAGCGCAGGCCTTTGACCTGCGTGCCTTGCGGCGTGAAATAGTAGGTTTGCCGCTCTTCTTCGCTCCACTGATCGAGGTAGTGCACCTGCTCGGCGGGGGTGTAGAAGGGTAGTTTCGGGTTGGCGACGTAATACAGCACCACGGCGAGAACCAGTCCCGGCAGCGCGATGATCAGGGTCAGCACACGGAATAAAAGGCGCAAGTTAAACATCCTTGTCGAATTGTTCTGCTGTTATGCCTGAGCCGGACCCGATGCGGCAAGTGGCCATTACGCCAGAAGATGCAAGCAGAGACGCCAGTCATTGTCGGGACAAGATGACAGAAGCTTCATCGTCGCTTTGCCCCCCTGCGTTTTAATCCCTGAACTTATCGGAAGATTCCTGCTCTCATGCCGGTAGCCATTGGTCGTGGCGGCCTGATAAGCTCGCGGCTTTACTCGATTGCCCTTTCGGCGCATGAACAAGGAAATAGCATGAAACAGCATCGGTTGGCGGCGGCGGTAGCCCTGGTTAGCCTGGTACTCGCGGGTTGTGATTCGCAGACCAGCGTAGAGCTGAAAACCCCGGCGCAAAAAGCTTCCTACGGTATCGGCCTGAACATGGGCAAGAGCCTGGCTCAGGAAGGCATGGATGATCTGGACTCCAAAGCGGTAGCCCAGGGCATCGAAGATGCCGTCGGCAAGAAAGAACAGAAGCTGAAAGATGAAGAACTGGTCGAAGCTTTCGCCGCGCTGCAAAAGCGTGCTGAAGAGCGTATGGCCAAGATGAGCGAAGAGTCGGCAGCCGCCGGCAAGAAGTTCCTCGAAGAAAACGGCAAGAAGGCCGGTGTCACAACAACCGCTTCGGGTCTGCAGTACGAAGTGGTCAAGAAAGCCGACGGCCCACAGCCTAAGCCGACCGACGTAGTGACTGTTCACTACACCGGCAAGCTGACCAACGGCACCGTATTCGACAGCTCCGTCGAGCGCGGCAGCCCGATCGATCTGCCGGTTAGCGGCGTGATCCCGGGTTGGGTTGAAGGTCTGCAACTGATGCACGTTGGCGAGAAGTACAAACTGTACATCCCTAGCGATCTGGCTTACGGCGCTCAGTCGCCAAGCCCGGCAATCCCGGCCAACTCGGTTCTGGTCTTCGACCTGGAACTGCTGGCCATCAAGGATCCAGCCAAAGAAGACGCCGCTGCTGCCAAGTAAGCAGTTACGGTTTCAACAACAACGCCTCGCTTATGCGGGGCGTTGTTGCATCTGGAGTCTGGCAAGGGTAAACAGAGCGAACCGATGGCGGTCGCAAGAGTCATAGCCATTGAGGCTGCCCGCGCTAGCCGCCCTGAGCAGCCAAGTCAATGAAATATTGGGGTTTTTTATGTGAGTAAAAAACGCCCGATCTGAGCGCAGCCCTTATGAAACGGGGCTTTCAGCGCTGAAATGCAGCTCTGTTCACAAGGTTATCCACAATTTGTGTGGATAACATTTCAACGGGAGGAATAGATGAAAGCTCCGTGGAATTTCGCTCGATTCCTGCCTCTGGCCGGCCGCCTGCTGGCACGTGGCCGCTTGCCGACCTTGCTGTTTGCGGTCGCCAGTAAGGGCGCCGCACAAGGCAATCGCCTCGGTAAACTCAAGGACGATTTACGTTTACTCCAGGCATTGTGCCTGGCCTATTGGCGCGGCGAGTATCGGGCAATCAGTGGCAAAGCGTTGATTTCGGTCGTTGCGGGGTTGATGTACTTCCTCAGTCCGGTCGATGCGATTCCGGATTTCATTCCCGTATTCGGCATGCTCGACGACATCGCCGTCCTCGCCTGGCTGATGAAAACCCTCGACGATGAACTCAATGCGTTTCGCCTGTGGCGCAACCGCCAGCAGCCGGAAAAACTGGCAGTCGTCGAACGCCTGCCGGATACCCCCGAACAACTGCAACTTCAGGGGCCGAAAAAAACCTGATTCCTCAACACCCGCCACAGATAGATACCCCCCGCGACCTTGGCCGCTGTTAGGATTACACTTCTAGGGAAAAGTGCCGACTCGCTAAGTGTTGTTGTCCTACGGGGTAGTCATGGATATTCAGATAATTGCACGCGATGGCGAACCCGAATACGCGGTTCTGCCGTGGGCTCAGTATCAGGCTCTACTAAAAGCAGCAGGCATCAACGAAACACCGTCGCGTCCGGCAGCCACGCCGCTCGCGGCCTCACCAGACACGATTCTTCCAGGTCTGGATCAACTACGCAGTTTGCGCGAAGGGAAGGGCATCGCCATTGAGGCGTTGGCCCGCACGGTAGGCATCAGCCCGTCATATCTGGCCATGATCGAAAGTGGCGAGCGTCAGCCCGACGCCGCGATTCGCCGCAGCCTGGCCTGGGAATTGACGGTGCCAGGGTGGAGGGATGAATCGTGAGCGTACGCATCAGTCGTCAACATTGGGATGGATTGCTCGGGGAACTGGATCAGGCGCGCCGCCAGCGCCATCTACTGACTTATCGCGCCTTGCTCGAGCGTTTGCAATTGCCGACACCGGCCATGCAAACCTTGACTGCCGCGCTTGAACATCTGGCCGCGCTGGATGCCAAGGCCGAACAACCCTTGCGCAGCTCGCTGGTGATCAGTCAGGGCGCCAGTCGCCTGCCACGCACCGGTTTTTTTGAGTGCGTTGAACGTCTGGGGCGTTTTTCCGGGCCGTCCGATGGTGTTGCTGCGGCCTCTTGGCATGCTTCGGAAGTCGTCCGTGTTTTTGAATACGAGTACCCGGAATCGGCGGAGGCCTGAGTGTTTTTACGACTCAAGGCGCGGGCAAGTTACTGGCTGGCTCGCAGGCTGTTTCACTGGTCATGGTTTGTCCGTCAACCGCGCGGCTGGCGCTGGCTCGAAGGTCAGTTTGCGCGCATGGCCAACCTTGGCGATGTCGGGGCGCAAAGCTTCTATGGGCACATCCTGACCTTTCGTGGTGTCGGCCTGGGTGCGCGTGAAGAAGGTGTGCGCCTGTTGCGGCTGGCGGCACTTGCGGGTGATGGCAAAGCGGCTTACCAGGTCGGCGTGATCAGCTTGGCCGGGACACCGAGCAAGCCGCCGGATCCTGTCGAAGCCGCCCGTTGGTGGCGCATGGCTGCCAAGGCTGAGCACCCGTTGGCTGAACTCAAATTGAAAGAGCTGAGTGCTCGCGACTCAACACTGTAAATCCATTTGTGTCTGCTCAAATAAACGCGGCGTGAGGTTTTCCTCACGCCGCGTTTGCGTTTTTGCGCGCCTGTTTATCTATGAGCGATTTATTACAGACAAGTCCTACAGTCATCGCCTACTTGCCTGACTTCTTTCCTGATTGATCCCCCGCACAGTTCCCGCGCCTAATTTTTGCGCGAGGGAACGCTCATGTTTGATCTGCTTATTCAGTCCACTTCGCACATCCGCGTGCGCTGATGGAAGCCGTCACCCGCATCGAGCAAGCACTCGACAGCTTTCCCGCCACCCTCAGCCTTTACCGCGAGCAGCTCAAGCATTGGGCCAGTCGAGCGGCGGACGAAGTCAGCCACGCCGCAGATCTGCCGTCGCTGATGGGCATGGAGCGGGTCATTCGCTTCGGCTCCGATAGCACTGTCGTCAGCAGCACCGACAACGAGTTTTTCTCCGGCGTCGTCCAGTGCCCGGAGAGCGGCCCGATGCTGATCGAAAGCAAATTCGAGTCGGTGTACGACATTCCGCTCGGCAACATCGTGGTCGATGTGATCGCCATGGACGGTGGCGCAACCACCCCCATCACCCTTGATGCGCAAGGCAAGGGCTCATTCAAAGGAATACCTGGCAAGTTCTACCGGGTGCAGGTGCACAGCGATGTCACTCCGGGTCAGCTCGAGGACCTTTTCAAAGCTTATGACGGCCTGACCGCTGAGCTGGATGGCTGGCTGCGCAGTGAATGGAAGGGTTTCAAACCGCAGTGGTCGCAGTCGGTGGCGACGGCGGCAGGCAACGGCATGCTGGCCGGGAGTTGGGCGGCGATCGAGGGGGTGTGGGACAGCATCGGCCTGCTCTCGGACATTCTCCAGGACCCCGGCCAGTTTGCTGTGCGCTTGGGCAGTGGCGCGGCGGATCTGATCGAGCTGGCGAAAACCGCGCCCGAGGTCATGCAGAACCTGCAACTGCTGGTCAGTGACGAAGCTGCACTGTGCTTGTTGCTACGCACTGCCAGCCTTTGGCTGGAGATGCTGCCGCCCAGTGAAGTCGCCGGCAAAACTGCTGAAGCAGCGTCGATGATGATGGTGCAGTTGCTCATCGATGTGCTGATCAGCGTCGTCTTGACGTTCGTCAGTGGTGGCGCAGGCATCGCTTATCTGACGCTGCGTCTGGCGGATCGCGCCGTGCAATTGCTGTCGGCGGTGAAACGTTTGGTGAAGGCGATGTTCGGCATCGTCGAAGGGTTCATCAAATACGTCGATCAATACAAAAGCGTTGCCGCCCGCGGCATCGCCTCCGGGGTGAAAAAGGGCCGGATGCAATTGCGCTGGAATGCGCAGCGCAACAGCTTGTTGAAGAAAGACGAGCATCACGACGACTCGCCGGATCAGGCGAAAAACCCCAACGGCGACAGCGCCGATTGCGTGCCCTTCACCTGCACCAATGGCTGTCCGGTGTCGATGGTCACCGGCGAAGAACTGCTGACCCTGAGCGATGCGGTGCTCGATGGCGTGTTGCCGTTTGAGTTTGCGCGGTTGTATCGCTCCAGCGCCGCCGAAATCGATATCGGGCTCGGGTTTGGCTGGAGTCATTCGCTGGCGCATCGGCTGGAGTTTTTCGCTGATGAGGTGGTTTGGGTCGATCACGAAAACCGTCGTACCCGCTTTCCAGTGCCGAGCGTTGAACGACCGGCGATTCACAACAGCCTGTCGCGGGCGGCGATTTTCCTTGGCGATGAACCGGAAGAACTGATCCTCGCGCTGGCCGGGGACGCGGCGCGCTTTTATCACTTTCGCGCGGGACGGCTGACAGCGATCAGCGATGCCTATGGCAATCGTCTGACGGTGCAGCTCGATCGGTCTGACCGGGTGCAGCGCCTGGACAACGGCGCCGGGCGTTCGCTGTTGTTGCGCTATGACCGGGCGCAGTTGCTGGGTGTTGATTATCAGGTGTTTCGCGACGGTGCCTGGAGTACCGAACAGGCGCTGGTCAGTTACCGCTACGACGCTTATCGGCACCTGATCGAAGCGACTAACGCCGTCGGCGACAGCGAGCGCTACGACTACGACGACGCTCACGTGATCCTGCAGCGGCAACTGGCCGGTGGCGCGAGTTTCTTCTGGGAGTGGGAGCGTTCGGGGAAATCGGCGCGTTGCGTGCGCCACTGGGCGTCGTTTTCGCAGATGGACACGCGTTACGTCTGGAACGACGACGGCAGTGTCGCGGTGCATTACGTCGATGGCACCGAAGAAACCTACGTCCACGACGAGCGTGCGCGGCTGGTGCGTAAAGTCTCGGCGGATGGCGGCGAACAGCTCAAGGCCTATGACTCATCGGGTCGCTTGATTGCCGAGCAGGATGCCTTGGGTGCCGTCACCGAATACCGCTACGACGAGGTCGGACGGCTGATCGCGCTGATTCCGCCGGCTGACGCGCCAACGTCCTACGAGTATCGCAACGGTTTCCTGCATAAACGCTCTCGCGGTGACGCGGTGTGGATCTACCGGCGCAATGCCGAGGGTGACGTCACCGAGGCAGTCGATCCCGACGGTCAGGTCACCCATTACTACTACGACACCCGTGGACAGTTGCTGTCGATCCGTTATCCGGACAGCAGTCGGCATCGCTTGGTCTGGAACAGCCTCGGCCAGTTGACCGAAGAAACCTTGCCCGACGGTGGCGTACGGCGCTTTTCCTACGATGCACTGGGGCGGCGGACCACGACTGCGGACGAACACGGTGCAGTCACCCGTCAGCACTGGGACGCCGTTGGCCGACTGATTCAGACGACGTTTCCTACCGGCAGCACCCGCGCCTACAGCTACGGCGCCTACGGTCAGGTCACCGCCGAGCGCGATGAGCTGGGGCGCATCACCCGCTACGAATACGATGATGACCTGCACCTGGTCTCGCGGCGGATCAACCCTGATGGCACGCGAGTGCAGTACCGCTACGACCATGCGCAACTGCTGCTCACCGAGATCGAAAACGAGTCCGGAGAAAAGTATCGGCTGGACTACACGCCGACCGGGCTGATTCGCCAGGAGGTCAGTTTTGACGGCCGCCGCACCGCGTACGTCTATGACCTCAACGGGCATCTGCTGGAGAAGACCGAGTTCGGTGATGACGGCTCTTGTTTGCTCACTGCTTATGAGCGCGATGCTGCCGGGCGTCTTCTGCTCAAAACCCTGCCCGACGGGATCAAGGTTTCCTACCAATACGACCGCCTCGGCCGTCTGACTGGTGTCGACGACGGCCAGCAACATCCTTTGGCCTTCGAGTACGACCGCCAGAACCGCTTGATCACCGAGCATCAGGGCTGGGGCACTCTGCGTTACCGCTACGACGCCTGCGGCCAGCTCAAGCGCATACGGCTGCCGGACAACAGCCTGCTCGACTACCACCACGCCAAGGGTGGCGCGCTGAGCGGCATCGACCTCAACGGCGCGCCGCTGACCCGTCACGTCTACCAGTCCGGGCGCGAACAACAACGTCAGCAAGGCCTGCTGCTCAGCGAATATACCTACGACGATCAGGGCCGATTACTCGCCCACGCCGTAGGCCATCAGCGTGATGCGCTGTACCGCCGCGATTATGCCTACAGCGCCAACGGCAATCTCGCGCACATCGCCGACAGCCGCCACGGCCAACGCACCTACGGCTACGACGCCCTCGACCGGCTGATCCGCGTACGTCACTCACGCGACGAACTGCCGGAAAGCTTCGCCCACGACCCGGCCGGCAACCTGCTGATGCAGGACCGCCCCGGCCCCACCCAGGTAAAAGGCAACCGCCTGCTGATGCAGGGCGATCGTCATTACGACTACGACGCCTTCGGCAACCTGATCCGCGAACGCCGTGGTCGCGCGCAGACACTCGTCACCGAATACCGCTACG
>NZ_JAMDGW010000041.1:0-41418 GCF_028656995.1 Pseudomonas sp. TNT2022 ID642
TCGGGTGACCATCAAATCCATAATCGACTCCATCTTTCAGGTCGACGAACAACGCCAGACACCTCGGTCGGCCCCTTCGGGTGATCATCAAATCCATAATCGACTCGATCTTTCAGGTCGACGAACAACGCCAGACACCTCGGTCGGCCCCTTCGGGTGATCATCAAATCCATAATCGACTCGATCTTTCAGGTCGACGAACAACGCCAGACACCTCGGTCGGCCCCCTCTCCCTCTGGGAGAGGGCTGGGGTGAGGGTGCAAAGTCTGGTTAGATAACCACTCCGCCAGGATTCAACTCCGGAGTCTCGCTTGAGCACAGCGCCGAACAACCTGCCCCGCCCCGATCCCGTCACCCTGCGCCAGGCCTGGCGCTTCTGGCTGAAACTCGGCTGCATCGGTTTCGGCGGGCCGGCCGGGCAGATCGCGATCATGCATCAAGAACTGGTCGAGCGTCGGCGCTGGATCTCCGAAAAACGTTTTCTGCACGCACTCAACTACTGCATGTTGCTGCCCGGCCCGGAGGCGCAGCAATTGGCGACTTACATCGGCTGGCTGCTGCATCGCACCTGGGGCGGTGTCATTGCCGGGACGCTGTTTGTGCTGCCGTCGTTGTTCATTCTGATCGCGTTGTCCTGGCTGTACATTGCCTTCGGTGACGTGCCGGCAGTGGCCGGAGTGTTTTACGGGATCAAACCGGCGATCACCGCGATAGTGCTGCACGCCGCGCATCGCATCGGCTCGCGTGCTTTGAAGAATGCGTGGCTGTGGGCGATTGCCGGGGCGTCGTTCGTGGCGATTTTCGCCTTCAACGTGCCCTTTCCCTTGATCGTCCTCGGGGCCGCGCTGATCGGCTATCTGGGCGGACGATTCGCCCCTCAGCGGTTCGGCAACGCGGGTGCGCGCAACAGCGTGAAATCCTTCGGCCCCGCGTTGATCGACGACGATACACCGGCGCCCGAACACGCTCGCTTCAGACTGCCGAAGCTGCTGCGTCTGGGGTTGATCGGCGCAGTGCTCTGGTGTTTGCCGATGGCGTTACTGACGGTGCTGTTTGGCTGGGACGGCACGTTCACGCAAATGGCCTGGTTCTTCACCAAAGCCGCGCTGCTCACGTTTGGCGGCGCCTACGCGGTGCTGCCTTACGTCTATCAGGGCGCCGTCGGGCATTACGGCTGGTTGACGCCGACGCAGATGATCGACGGCCTCGCCCTCGGCGAAACCACCCCGGGCCCGCTGATCATGGTGGTGGCGTTTGTCGGTTTCGTCGGTGCCTATGTGCAACCGGCGTTCGGCCCCGAACATGCCTTTGCCGCCGGGGCGCTGGCGGCAACGCTGGTGACCTGGTTCACCTTCCTGCCCTCGTTTCTGTTCATCCTCGCCGGCGGGCCGTTGGTGGAATCGACGCACAACGAACTGAAGTTCACCGCACCGCTGACGGCAATCACGGCCGCCGTGGTCGGGGTGATTGTGAATCTGGCGTGTTTCTTCGCTTATCACGTGTTGTGGCCGAACGGTTTTACCGGGGCGCTGGATCTGTTTTCGCTGATGCTGGCGGTTGCGGCAGCATTGGCTTTGTTCGTTTTCAAGCGCGGCGTGATCAGCGTGTTGATCGTTTGCGCCCTCGCCGGGCTGGGCTTTCACCTGATGCGCTGAAGCGCAGCCCGCGAATCTCCCGTTTACACGCCCGGGAATTCCCCCTTACTATCCGGGCACACCGGTCGGCGGGCATCCCCCGCCACCGACGTTTTCCGCCAACGGAAACACGCGTTATGAGTACGTCACTACAACAACCAGAATCGTTGAACGTCTCTGCCCTGCGCGCCCTCTCCCACAGGGGCGGCGTATGAATCGTATCGTCAATCTCCCCATGGCCCTGCGCCGTTCCAAGCTGCGTCACTCCGCACGCCCGCCGGATATCGCCCGGTCTGTCTGATCGCGTCCGCTAAAAAACCGCGACAGCCTTCTATTCCTTGATATCTCTGCCAGGACAGCCACGCCTATTGCCGCGTCGTGTCCGGCCCGAATCTGCGCGCCTGTGCGGCGCCATCGTGAGTGATTGATTATGAAATTCGCAGCCATCGAAGACGCACACCTGTTCCTTGATCAGAACCCCGATATCGACATGATCGAGTTGTTCATCCTCGACGCCAACGGCGTGCCACGCGGCAAGCTGTTGCACCGCGAAGAACTGCTCGCCGTGTACGAAAGCGGCCGGCCGCTGCCGAGCACTATTCTCGGCCTGACCGTGCAAGGTGAAGACGTCGAGAACTCCGGACTGGTCTGGGACGTCGGCGATATCGACTGCCGCGCCTATCCGCTTGAGGGCAGTCTGGTGCGCCTGCCGTGGCGGCAGATTCCGACCGCCGCCGTGCAGGTGAGCATGCACCCGACCGAGGGCATGCCCGCCAGCATCGCCGACCCACGCCACCTGCTGATCAAGGTCATCGACAGCCTCAAAGCCGAGGGTTATTACCCGGTGATGGCGTGTGAACTGGAGTTCTATCTGCTCGACGCCAAACGCGATCACAACGGCCGCCCGCAACCGGCACTGGACGCTGACGGTGGTCGACCGCGGCACACCCAGGTTTATGGTTTGCGTGAGCTGGAACAGATCGAACCATTCCTCGCCGACCTCTACAGCGCCTGCAAACTGCACGGCATTCCAGCGCGCACGGCGATCTCCGAATACGCGCCGGGTCAGGTGGAAATTACCCTTGAACACGGCGATGCGCTGGAGGCGATGGACCAAGCCGTGCGTTACAAACGTCTGGTCAAAGCCATCGCCCATAAGCACGGCATGCAGGCGACCTTCATGGCCAAGCCGTTCGATGATCTGGCCGGCACCGGCATGCACATGCACGTCAGTCTTGCCGATGGCGAAGGTCGTAATTTGTTCGCCTCGGAAGACCCGGCCGGCACCCCGCTGCTGCGCACGGCGATTGGCGGCATGCTCGCCTCGCTACTCGACTCGTTGTTGCTGTTCTGCCCGAACGCCAACTCGTACCGACGCTTTCAGGCCAACAGCTACGCGCCGCTGGCGCCGACCTGGGGTGTCGACAACCGCACGGTGAGCCTGCGCGTACCGGGCGGCCCGGCCAATACCCGGCACATCGAACACCGCATCTGCGGCGCCGATGCCAACCCGTATCTGGCAGCGGCGGCGATCCTTGCCGGGATTCATCGCGGCATTCGTGAAGACCTCGACCCGGGAGCGCCGGTCGAGGGCAATGGTTATGCGCAGGCGAAGGAATTGCTGCCGACGGATTGGCTGACGTCGCTGCAGGCGCTGGAAAATTCGGTGTGGGCGCGGGATGCGTTGGGGCAGGAATTTCTCGGGGTGTATCTGGCGGTGAAGCGTGCCGAGTATCGGCAGTTCATGGCCGAGGTGGGTGAGCAGGATTGGCGCTGGTATCTCACCGAAGCCTGAAGATTCACCACTATTCCCTGTAGGAGTGAGCCTGCTCGCGATGAGGTCGTGTCAGTCAAATCATCTGTGAATGACACACCGCTATCGCGAGCAGGCTCACTCCTACAAGGGACCGCGTACAACTCCCGAATTTTGTGTGGACACTGACATGACCGAACGCTGCAATTCCTACTACACCGCCACCCTTAACCAAGACACCGACTACCCGACCCTGCAAGGCCGGCACAAGGTCGACGTGGTGATTATCGGCGGCGGTTTCACCGGCGTTGCCACCGCTGTCGAACTCGCCGAAAAAGGCCTGAGAGTCGCCATCGTCGAAAGCCACAAGATCGGCTGGGGCGCCACCGGGCGCAATGGCGGCCAAGTCACCGGCAGCCTCTCCGGCGACGGCGCGATGCGCAAACAGATGCGCGCGAAACTCGGCGATGACGTCGATGATTTCATCTGGCACCTGCGCTGGCGCGGGCATGAAATCATCCAGCAACGGGTCGAGAAATACGGCATTCAATGCGACCTCAAACACGGCCACTTGCACGCCGCGTACAAGCCCAGTCACATGACTGACTTGCGCAAGGATTACGAAGAAGCCGTACACCGCGGATTGGGCGATGAGGTCGGCCTGCTCGACCGCAGTCAGGTGCGTGATCTGCTGCAAAGCGACCTCTACCACGGCGCAATCAAGAACACCCGCAACATGCATTTGCACCCGCTCAATCTGTGCATCGGTGAAGCGCGGGCGGCGGAAAGTCTTGGCGCGCTGATCTTCGAAAACAGCGAAGTGCTGGAGATTATTCACGGCGCTACGCCCGGTGTGCGCACGGCTCACGGACAGATCGACGCCAATCAGGTGATGCTCGCCGGCGACGTCTACCACAAGCTCGAACCGGGGCAGCTCAAGGGCAAAATTTTCCCGGCGATGGGCGGCATCGTCACCACCGCACCGCTCGGCGATCTGGCAAAACAGATCAACCCCGAAGACCTTGCGGTGTATGACTGCCGTTTCGTCCTCGACTACTACCGCCTCACCGCTGATGGCCGCCTGTTGTTTGGTGGCGGTGCCAACTACAGCGGCAAGGATTCACGGGACATCGCCGCCGAACTGCGCCCGTGCATCGAGCAGACCTTCCCGGCGCTCAAAGGCGTGCAGATCGACTACCAGTGGAGCTGCGCGATGGGCATCGTCATCAACCGCATTCCGCAACTGGGCAAGCTCTCGGATAACGTCTGGTATTGCCAGGGTTACTCGGGGCACGGCATCGCGACGACGCACATCATGGGCGAAATCATGAGCCGCGCGATCACCGGGCAGATGGAGCAGTTCGATACGTTTGCCCAGTGCCAGCACATCCGCGTGCCGATGGGGGATTTGCTCGGTAACCCGTTGTTGGCCGCCGGGATGTGGTACTACCAGATGCTCGAGCGCCTGCGCTGACACACCCTCCAGTTGTAGGAGCTGCCGAAGGCTGCGATCTTTTGATCTTGTTTTTAAAAATCAAAATCAAAAGATCGCAGCCTTCGGCAGCTCCTACAGGGTCATCGATTCACTGAAGATCCATTGTGGGAGCGAGCCTGCTCGCGAAGAGGCCCTCAAATCCAGCAAAAATTCAATCCGGCAACTGCTCCACCACAACCCCCAACCGCCGGTAATCCTCGACACTCCCCGACGCCACATGCCGCTCGGTAATCAGCGTATGCAGGCGCGAACACGGCGCCACCACAAACGGCTCCACCGCCCCCAACTTATCCGCCGTGGTCACCGCAATCACCCGCGCCGCGCCCTCTAGCATCGCCTGCTTCACCGGCACTTCATCAAAATGCAGCGAGGTAATCCCCACTTCCGGATGAATCGCACACACCCCGGTAATCGCCAGATCCGCCCTGATCCCGGCCAGCAGCCGCAGCGCCTCATGCCCACCCGCCGCCATCGTTCGCGGGTTCAACTGGCCGCCAGCGAGAATCACTTTCACACCCTTGAATTCGGACAAGGCAATCGCCGTCATCGGTGAAGCCGTCACCGCCGTGATGCTGATATCGGCACGCAACGAGCGCGCCACCTGCAACGTGGTCGAGCCGGAATCGAACAGCACAATCTGCCCGTCTTCAATCTCCTGCGCCGCTCTTTGCGCCAAACGGATCTTGACCTCATCCGTCTCGTCCAGCCGGGTGAAGTAGTCCTTGCCGGAATCTTTCGGACGCGGCAACGCGCCGCCGTGGACACGCTGCACCAGCCCGGCATTGTCCAGCTCGGCGAGGTCGCGGCGAATGGTGTCCTCGGACACCGCGAAGTGCTGACTCAACTCGGACGCCATGACTTTGCCGTCACGTTCGAGGAGCAAGAGGATTTTCTGCCGGCGCAGGGATGGTAGTTCAGCCGCGGAATGATCGTGCATGGTTGTGCCTGTTTGTGCTTGTAATTGCAGGTTTCGCGAGATTAGCGAAAGCCCCGAGCAAACACAAACCGACCGGGTATCAATGGTTTCGATCTTTGGAATCAACAAGGCGAATTTTTTCTTTGCTTTCAACCTGTTCAGAATGGCCCCACTCTAAAAGGCTCAGGATGAACAGCTCATGAATCTCAATTTTGCGTTTGCGTGCATGATCGTCGTGTCGTTTGCGATTGCCTTGGGCCACGCCTGACAGCGTCTCAGACCGACGCCAGCAATTGCTCGCGCAGCCATTTGTGCGCCGGATCGCGATGCGAACGTTCACCCCAGAACATCGCCATTTCGTACCCCGGCACCTCCAGCGGTGCGTCGACCACTTGCAAGGCCGGGTTGCCACGCACCAGACGTGACGGCAGCATCGCCACCAGATCGGTACTGACCAACACCGACATCGCCATCAGAAAGTGCGGTACCGACAACACCACTTTGCGCATCAGCCCGACATCGGCCAACGCCCGGTCGGTCACCCCGAAAAAGCCCCCGCCTTCGCGCGACACCATCACGTGCTCCAGCGCGCAGAACTGTTCGCGGCTCGGCGCCTGCATCAAACCGGGATGCCCGACTCTACCGGCCAGCACATAACGCTCGGTGAACAGCGGACGTCGATGCAGCTCCGGCGGCGCGTCTTCGCTGATGTGCAGCGCCAGATCGAACACGCCCTGCTCGGCCTGCTTGACCAGATGCGCCGGGGTCAGATCGATCACCGCCAGCCGCGTGCCCGGTGCCTGTTCACGCAAGCCGCTCAGGGCCGGCAACACCACCGTCGACTCGCCGTAATCCGTCGCGGCGATTTTCCAGGTGTGCGTCGCCTGCGCCGGGTCGAACGCACTGGCCGGCGCCACCGCCCTTTCCAATGCCTCCAACGCCTCGCGCAACGGTTCACGCAGTTCATCGGCGCGCGCCGTCGGGCGCATACCACGCGGCCCGGGCAACAGCAGCGGATCACCAAAGATGTCGCGCAACTTGGCCAGATGCACACTCACCGAAGGCTGCGACAGGTTCAGGCGCTGCGCCGCGCGAGTGACGTTGTGCTCCGCCAGCAGCACATCAAGGGTCAGCAGCAGGTTGATATCCAGCCGTCTCAAATTATTCATGGCTATACCAGACATATCAGACATTCATTTCCAATATACCGGTTGAACGCTGATCCTGCAGTCACTCAGCTAACGGAGCTTCAACATGAACGTCTTAATCGTCTACGCACACCCGGAACCGACTTCCCTCAACGGCTCGCTGCGCGACTTCAGCGTCCAGCGCCTGCAAGCCGCCGGCCACACCGTGCAGGTCTCCGACCTCTACGCGATGAACTGGAAAGCCACCCTCGACGCCGACGACGCCCCGCAGCGCGATGCGACTAAACCGTTCCATGCTTCGCTCGACTCAAAAATCGCATACGCCGAAGGCACTCAAGCCGCCGACATCGCTCGCGAGCAGGAAAAACTGTTGTGGGCGGATGCGCTGATCCTGCAGTTTCCGCTGTGGTGGTTCACCATGCCGGCGATTCTCAAAGGCTGGGTTGATCGGGTGTACGCCTATGGTTTCGCCTATGGCGTCGGCGAGCATTCCGACAGTCGTTGGGGCGAGCGTTATGGCGAAGGGAAGATGAAAGGTAAACGGGCGATGTTGATGGTCACCACCGGCGGCTGGGAATCGCACTACGCACCGCGTGGGATTAACGGGCCGATGGATGATTTGTTGTTCCCGATTCAACACGGGATTTTGTATTACCCCGGTTTTGAAGTGGTGCCACCGTTTGTGGTGTATCGGACTAGCCGGATGGATGCGGCGCGGTATGCCGAGACTTGCGATGAGTTGGGGCGGCGGCTGGATGAGTTGTGGAGTGCCCGGCCGATTGGGTTTCGGCAGCAGAATGCCGGGGAGTATGAGATTCCGGCTTTGACCTTGAAGAGCGATATCGCGCCGGATAGCGAAGGCTTCGACGCACACATCCGCTAGTACCGCATTGCCCTCACCCCAGCCCTCTCCCGGAGGGAGAGGGAGCCGACCGTGTTGGATGTTCGAGCTACACCGACCTGATATCTCGAGTTGAACTCAGCTTTTGAAAGCCACCGAGATCGGCTCCCTTCCCCCTCGCCCCCTTTGGGGCGGTCCGACGTTTCGGGAGGGCTGGGGTGAGTGGGATGGATCTAACTGACACGCCGCAACATGCTGGCATCAGAGGCTCCAGTCAGGCTTCTTCGCGTGCCCGCCGCACCTGCACCAACAACGCCGGGGCAAAATGCAGCAACACCATCCGGCTCAAATGATGAGTCAGAATAAACACCACATTCAGCCCTCCACCAAACGCGACAATCGCAATCGTCTCGATCGCCCCCGGCATGTACGCCAGCCAAAGCGACAACGGATCACTGCCCAACCAGCGTGCCGCGACTTCAGCAAACACCGCCGCCACCACAATCATCAAACCGACCGAGACCAACGCCGTGCGCCCATGACGTCCCAGCTCCGCGACGCCAAGCCCCTGAAACCTTGAGCCGATCCGCACGCCGAGAATCAGCGCGGCCAGATTCAGGCTCCAGTCCGGCATGTGAAAACCGTGCAGCCATCCCGATTTCACAAACACGGCAGTGATGATGATCGCCGTGAGCATGAACGGCGCCGGTACGCCGATCACCAGCAGCAAGCGTCCGAGCAGTACGCTCAGCGCGATGACCGAAAACGTAGTCAGCGCCATGCCCGTGGTCAATGGATCACCATCGGCAACCGCCACGGCAGCGGCTTGACCGGGAATCAAGAAGCTCACCAACACCGTGATGAGCAGCAAGCGCATCAAGTGCACGATGATGACCTTGCTTGACGCTTTTTCCGACTCGAGTAAATCGAACACCGCCGCCAGTGCGCCGGGATAAACCGCCAACAGTGCATCGGTGCGATTCCAGCCTGCGCCGCGCGTCAGCCACCATCCGGCCAATGCGATTTGCACCGTAAGGCAAATCAGCAACACACCAAGGCTCGGCAACATCGTCGAGGCCGTCTCGCTGTCCCACGCTTCGAACATCAGCCCGGTGGCGATGCCCAGCGTAACCTGGATGTAGCCCAGCCCATAAGGTGTTGCCGGCGCGATACCAGTTTTGCTGGCAAACAACGCGGTAACAACAATCGAACCCAACAGCAGGCCATGGGGCACGCCTTCGAACTGCAACAGCGCGCCGAAACCAGCCGCAATCAACAAACAGAGAATGGATTTCATAGTCGCCTTCCTGGCTTTTTACCTGACACACCACAACCCGTGTAGGAGCTGCCGAAGGCTGCGATCTTTTGATCTTGATCTTCAAAAATAAAGTCAAAAGATCGCAGCCTTCGGCAGCTCCTACATCGGGCGCAACAAGTTATGCGCGCAACCGGCCAATCGCGCGGCGATATTTCTCGACTCGTTCGAGATCTTCCCAACTCGGCGAGGCAATCCGCGACAGGTCGCTGTTCTCTTCCAGATCCGCCAGCTTCACCACCCGACCTATCGGGTTCTGTGCGGCGCGGTCGACGAAGTCTTCATAGGATTCGCCCGGCACTTTGGTCACGGATTCGATAGCGCTCAAAACTTCTTCGCTGAAGCCTTCTTTGCGCAAATCATCGAGGCTAACACCGCAATCCTCGACCACGTCGTGCAGTACCGCGACGATGCGTTGTTCCAGCGTGTTCATGCGCAACATGACTTTCAGCGGATGCAAAATGTACGGCGCACCGCCCTTGTCGACCTGCCCGGCGTGGGCCGTGGCGGCGATGGCGATAGCACGTTCGAGTGTCTGGGTCATGAGAGTCTCCGAGGGTTAGACGCCGTAGCGGCCGCCGACATGGATGTTGCGTTTGAGCCAGTTGCCGATTGCTTTCAATCGTCCGACTGGTTTCGCAGGCCCGGAATGACGCTGAAGAATCAACGACACCAAGGTAGCCTGATCGGCTTTCGGATGGGCATCGATCATCTCGGCAACCCACGCGCAATCAGCCTTTTTCAGATGCTCGCGCCACTCTCCAGGCCAGGCATCCAGCTCATCCAGCGCCAACCACCGCGCACCGCCATGCTCCATATGCCCGCCGGACATCGACTGCTCGAAACAGAACGGTGTTTCTGGCTTTGCGGGGTCAATGTGGAACAGATAGATGTCGTGGAATGGATGCTGCGAGGGGGGCGCGTTATTGCGGCTGCCGATTTCGATCATGGGCAATGTTCCAATCCTTGGGCGCTGAATGTTTCCGATTGTTTCGCAGTGTACGCCACGGGAGCAAATCAAAAACCCGATGGAACCTCCCTCCTCCACGCCGCCTCGAAACTTTAAAGCGCCAAAATCATCGATCAGACCCGGCGCCCCTGAAGAGGAAACCCCGATGAACATTCGCTTCCTGCTTCTGCTCGCCAGCTTCGCCATCATCCCCACCTGCGTCATGGCCGAAGGCTGCGACGTGCAGACCCAATCCTCCAGCGCCTCGGTGCCAGCGGTGGAAACCCACAGTTGCTATGAATACGAAGGCATGCCGGTCAACTCCATCGACTGGTCGTGCAGCAATGAAAGCAAAGACATGCTCAACAGCACTAAAACCAAAGTCGCACACTGCGCCGATCACTATCAGGCCACGTGCATCGCTACGATCACCCAGGAATCCCTGGCCAACCCGCACTCCACCAGCAAAGACAAAAACGCCAAAGCACTGAACATCCCCGACAACGCTCAAGTGACCACGTATTACTACGACGTGGAGCATTCGGCCCAGGCGCGGATTGATTGTGAGAATGGTGGCGGGCATTGGAAAAC
Source organism: Pseudomonas sp. TNT2022 ID642 (assembly GCF_028656995.1). Taxonomy (NCBI): domain Bacteria; kingdom Pseudomonadati; phylum Pseudomonadota; class Gammaproteobacteria; order Pseudomonadales; family Pseudomonadaceae; genus Pseudomonas; species Pseudomonas sp. TNT2022 ID642. The sequence goes on from NZ_JAMDGW010000041.1 coordinate 10,643, forward strand.
CAAGTAAACGACTGATATCCATGCTTGCGACAGACAAAGAAAAGCCCGGCTCAAAAGGACCGGGCTTTTTAGTGCGCAATATCCGTTAACCACCGCCGTTACCACCACTGCTGCTACCGGACGGTTGACCCGCAGGGCTGGGTTTGGAGGCAGAAGGCACCGACCCATTGTCGGTCTTGCCACCATCACCACCCTTGGGCAGCGAATTGGCATCCGGGTCGGCTCGTGGCTGGAGACGCCGGATCACGCGTCTGGCTGTTGCCGTCGTTAGCCGTCGGGGTCGGCGTTTCGCCGGCCGCGATCGCGTACAGCGAACTGCCGGACAGCAAGGCCGCGAGGGTTAACACCGCGATTTTATGGTTCAGCATGGTGGCTCTTCCTTTGCTGGGTGAGTTACAGCATTGGAAGAGTGGCTGGCACGAAGGTGCGGTGTATTGGATGAATGGTCATGGTTTAGGCAAAAAAAAACCGACGCCTGTTCAGGCATCGGTTTCCCCTATTGGTGACAGGAACCGGATATCAGCGCTTCATCGCTTCACACTGGCTGCGCAGAATCTTTAAATCGGCACTTATTCTTTGGGCGTACTGACCAAGCAGGCAGAGAAGTATTTGTTCTGGAATTCAGTGGTCGCGGCCGTTTGCTGTTCTGCGGTTTCGCGCCGTGGCTCTTCATACGCATCTTGAATGAGCCTCTGATACATCTTGGTGATCAACTTATTCTCATTTTTTTCCGAAATGTCCCAAAGCGTCGCCATGGGAGCGCCATCCTGACGTGCCTGCATCACGACCATCGCGGCGTTTTCAAGGATCTTGCAGCCTTTCAGATATTCGGTTTTTGAGATGGCTTGTGCGGAAAAGCTGCAAGTAAGTAATGCAGCACAGACAAAGAGACGATTACGTAGCACAGTGGTCTTCCTTGGAAAAATGGCCCGGGACTCTATCATTGATATCGTAATGCCATCAATTCGAACTGATCTGCAAGGTTCAACGTTTCAGGGCTTCGCAGCGGGTGCGCAGGTCATGATTGTCGATATTCCCGCAACTGCTGCCGCCGGTCGTGGCGTTGCAATAGGCTCGTTGATCATGGTCATCGATGTTGCCGCAGGAGCTGTTGCCCTGCTCCGCATTGCACCGCGCACGCAAGTCGTGATTATCAATATTGCCGCAACTGCTGCCGCTCTTCTTCGCGTTGCAATAGGCGCGCTGATCATGGTCATCGATGTTGCCGCAGGAACTGCCACCCAACTCGGCGTTGCACGAGGCGCGCAAATCGTGATTATCGATATTGCCGCAACTGCTGCCGCTCTCCCTCGCATTGCAATAGGCCCGCTGATCGTGGTCGTCGATGTTCCCGCAACTGGCGAACGTGTAACTGCTGAACATCAACAACATGGCGAGTAATAGTCTCATCACACACTTCCTTGGGTTGCCAGGAAACAGCCTGGCACTGGTTGATCCTGTTCAATGAGCGTCGCGACACGCCATCAAATTGACATCGCTTTTTAGGAAAGTTCCAAATCGAGGTGTGTGCGGATTTGAGTTCTGAAAAAGGCGTAGGAAAACGCGCCGTGTGGTGAGGGGATTCGTCCGTCGAGGGCGATGAAGTGGCACAGACATGGCGAGCTTTTTTGCGCTGAGACTTCGAACGCATCGGATTACGTCGATTGCACCTTGAAACGCGATTTTAAGGCATTCAAACCGGCTCCCTCGCCGACCGGTTTTGCGTCCTACAAGTCGGTTGGAGATGATGAGATTGCTGCCTAGGGGCTTTGTAAAGAGTGAATGAAAAACAACCGAAGAAAGGATAGGCATTAGACCATCAGAAAAATCCTGACTTTTTGGTGATATGCCTTATCGCATATCGTTTTAACAACCTGTCAACTTTAACAGGTGTATTTTTCGCAGATATATATAAATTTAGTTAGGCAATATCTCACTCACTGAAATCACCGGAAGGAATAAAACATGAATATCTATCGCGACTCTATTCGAGCTCTCTTGGTAGCCAGCGCGATTGGCTATGCCAGCCTTTCGATGGCTGGAATTGCAGATACCGAACAATCAGTACGCGGCGATAAGGCTGTATATGCAACGAACTGTGCGGAAGCCGATAAAAGCAATGGTCAATGCCAACAAAAATGACGCCAGCAGAAACAGCAGACGAAAAGAAACCGCAATAATGTGGTTTTTTTTCTAACTACCGTCTCTGATAACTGCAATTAAACCACACACTGTCGCGTCAGAAATTCGCCGGCGTATTCGCACTAATAATCTCAGCCTCATCCGCCCCGATATTCCGAAACTTATGCGGCAGCGTAGTCGGAAAGTAATACCCATCCCCCGCATTCAACACACTCACCGACCCATCCACGGTCAACTCAACCGTGCCACGAGTCACCAACCCGCACTCCTCACCCTCAGCATGCACAATCGGCTCTTCCCCGGAACTCGCGCCCGGTGCGTACTGCTCGCGCAGCAAGCGCATCTGGCGGCTGGGTACGGAGGCGCCGATCAGTAGCAGGCGCAGGCCGTGGCGGCCGAGGTCGGGTTGTTCGTTGGCGCGGAAGACGTATTGGTGTTCGCGCGGGGGTTGGTCGAAGGTGAAGAAGTCGGCCAGGGACATCGGTATGCCTTCGAGCAGCTTTTTCAGGGAGCTGACGGAGGGGCTGACGCGATTCTGTTCGATCAGGGAGATGGTGGCATTGGTCACGCCGCTACGCCGGGCCAGCTCGCGCTGGGAGAGTTTGTAGCTTTCGCGTACTAGTTTGAGTCGAGAACCCGTATCCATGACTGCCTTATGTGAGAAGTACTTAGGCTCTGCGCGAAAACTGCCTGCGCGACGATCATGCTGCGTTAAAAACAGGCTCGGAATGCTCATGTAGGGCCCTACACTCCGCTTCCTCGCCTGTTTTTGCCTTGCCTGATCGCCGCTCGGCGGTTCTCGCGCAGACCCACGGGTAATGGGGGTGGGTGGCGGGTGCCGCGCGAGGGGCGCGGATCACGTTGCTCCCGTGTCCCGGAACCGTGAAAGGCGGCTATTAAATCACGTTTGCCGGTGTTGCTCAGCAGGTTCGATGGACGGTGGGTGAAATGAACCTGCCGGTGGTAATTCTGGGCTGAATACAAAACCTGTGGGAGCTGGCTTGCCAGCGATTGGGTGGCACATTCAACATCCCTTTTGCTGAAAGACCGCCATCGCTGGCAAGTCAGCTCCCACAGGTTTTGTGGTGTGTCAGCGGGAGTGATGGTGTCTTTTCTAACCTCATCGCGAGCAGGCTCACTCCTACAATTTGATCTTTAGTGTTTCAGTCGGATTGATGTTGTGTTTGCTGGCCTCATCGCTGGCAAGCCAGCTCCCACATTTGGATATCAGGGAGTGTTGCGATAAGAAAAACCGGCGGGGTCTTGGGGTCCGCCGCCGGGGAGGTAACTTAGATGCCGAAGCGGTCGCGCAGTGAGTAGTAGACGGCGCCGAGGGCAGTCAGTGGCGCGGAGAACGTGCGGCCGCCGAGCATTGGCATGTGCGGCAAGGACGCGAAGGCGTCGAAACGTTCGGCGTCGCCGCGGATCATTTCCGAGATCAGTTTGCCGGCGAGGTGCGAGCAGGTGACGCCGTGGCCGCTGTAGCCTTGCATGTAGTAGGCGTTCTTTTCGATGCGGCCAAATTGCGGCATGCGTGACATGGTCAGCAGGAAGTTGCCGGTCCAGCGGTAGTCGATTTTCACGTCTTTGAGCTGCGGGAAGGTCTTGAGGATCTTCGGGCGGATCAGTTGTTCGATGTCGTCCGGTTCACGCGCGCCGTAGACCACGCCGCCGCCGTAGAGCAGACGGTTGTCGGCCGTCAGGCGGTAGTAATCCAGCAGGTAATTGCAGTCTTCGACGCAGTAGTTGTTGGTGATCAGGCTGCGCGCCTGTTTTTCGGTCAACGGTTCGGTGACGACGATCTGCGAGCCGCACGGCATGCTTTTCGCGGTCACGCGGTTGTCGAGACCTTGCGGCAGGTAGGCATTGCCGGCGATCAGCAGGTACTTGGCGCGGACCTGACCTTTGGCGGTGCGCACGACGTTGGGCTCGCCATATTTGATTTCCACGGCCGCCGATTGCTCGTAGATCTTGCCGCCCAAACGCGTAATCGCCGCTGCTTCACCGAGGGCCAGGTTCAGCGGGTGAACGTGGCCGCCCTGCATGTCGAGCAGACCACCAACGTAAGCATCGGAGCCGACTTCGCGACGAATGTCAGCCGCGTCGAGCATCTTCAGATTGCGGTTGCCGTAACGCTCCCAACTGCGCTTTTGTTCAGCCAGACCGTTGAGTTGCTTTTTGTTCATCGCTGCGAAGATGCCGCCCGGGCGGTAGTCGCATTTGATGTCGTATTCCTTGATGCGCGAACGGATGATGTCGGCGCCTTCGAAGATCATGCTGCCGAGAATTTCTGCAGTCTTGTCACCGTAGCGCTCTTCGATCACGTCGACGTCACGGCTGTAGGAGTTGACCAGTTGGCCGCCGTTGCGGCCGCTGGCGCCGTAGCCGACTTTGGCCGCTTCCAGCACCGTCACTTTGTAGCCGGCTTCGGTGAGGAACAGCGCCGAGGACAGGCCGGTGTAGCCGGCGCCGATAATGCAGACGTCGCACTCGACCGACTCTTCCAGAACCGGAAAGTCGATGACTTCGTTGCGGGTGGCGGCGTAGTAGCTGTTTACGTGTTGCTGTTTCATACGTTTCTCCGAGGGCCGCCCATAAACGGCGACCACCGCTGTAATAGATTCAGAGCTTGATCCAGGTCGCTTTCAGCTCGGTGTACTTGTCGAACGCGTGCAGCGATTTATCGCGGCCGTTGCCCGACTGTTTGAAGCCACCGAACGGTGCGGTCATGTCGCCGCCGTCGTACTGGTTGACCCAGACGCTGCCGGCACGCAGGCCACGGGCGAAGGTGTGCGCCTTGCTGAGATTGCTGGTCCACACGCCGGCGGCGAGGCCGAAGATGCTGTCGTTGGCGATCTGCAGCGCTTCTTCCGCAGTGTCGAAGGTGATCAGCGACAGCACTGGGCCAAAGATCTCTTCCTGGGCGATGGTCATTGCGTTGGTCACGCCGTCGAACAACGCGGGTTGCACATAGAGGCCGCCGGTTTCTTCGAGGGTGCGTTGGCCGCCGGCAATCAGCTCGGCGCCCTGCTCGCGACCGATGCTGATGTAGCGCAGCACGTTGTCGAGTTGACGCTGATCGACCACGGCACCGACGGTGGTCGCTGGATCCAGTGAATGACCCGGTTTCCATGCTTGGAGCGCTTCGACCAGCAGCGGAATGAACTGCTCGCGGATCGAACGCTCGACCAGCAAGCGCGAACCCGCCGTGCACACTTCGCCTTGGTTGAAGGCAATGGCGCCGGCCGCTGCTTGTGCTGCCGCGCGCAAATCCGGTGCGTCGGCAAACACCACGTTCGGGCTCTTGCCCCCGGCTTCGAGCCAGACGCGTTTCATGTTGCTTTGGCCGGCATAAATCATCAGTTGCTTGGCAATCGCCGTGGAGCCGGTGAAGGCCAGCACGTCGACGTCCATGTGCAACGCCAACGCCTTGCCGACGGTGTGGCCGAAGCCTGGCAGGACGTTGAACACGCCTTTCGGAATGCCGGCATCCAGCGCGAGCTGGGCGATACGGATCGCGGTCAGCGGCGATTTTTCCGAAGGTTTCAGAATGAACGAATTGCCCGCCGCCAGTGCTGGAGCGAATTTCCAGCTGGCCATGATCAACGGGAAGTTCCACGGAACGATGGCCGCGACCACGCCGGAAGGCTCGCGAGTGACGAGCCCGAGTTGATCGTGCGGTGTGGCGGCGACTTCGTCGTAGATCTTGTCGATGGCTTCGGCGCTCCAGCGGATCGCGTTGGCGGTCGCCGGGATGTCGATGCTCATCGAATCGCTGATCGGTTTACCCATGTCGAGGGTTTCCAGCAGCGCCAGTTCTTCCTGGTTCTGCAGGATCAGATCGGCGAAGCGGATCAGGATGCGCTTGCGCTCGGCCGGGGCTTTTTTCGCCCAGATGCCGGACTCGAAAGACTGGCGCGCGACTTCAACAGCGAGGTTGGCGTCGGCTTCATCGGTGCTGGCCACGGAAGCGAGGAAACGGCCGTCGACGGGGCTCAGGCATTCGAAGGTGTCGCCACTGATGGCCGGGCGGTATTCACCGTTGATGAACGCGCGGGCTTCGATGGTCAGGGACTGGAAGCGTTGTTCCCAGTCGTTGCGGGTCGTTGTCATTGTTGTGGCTCGACAAGGGGGGAATTGGGGGGCTGTCTGGTTGCGATGTCTGGCTTGAGGTGGCTGCCCTCACCCTAGCCCTCTCCCAGGGGTAGAGGGGACCGATTGGGGGATGCTCAGAATCTCCGCCGACCTGAAAAATCTTTGCCGAATCCATAATCGACTGGATCGTTCAGGTCGCCGTATATCTCAAGACAACCCGTTCAGTCCCCTCTCCCTCCGGGAGAGGGTTAGGGTGAGGGGCTTTTGGCTTTTGGGGCCCTCAAACACTCACACCGTATGCAGATACCAGTTGTACTCAAGATCAGAGATCGAGTTCTCAAACTCGGCCAGTTCGCTCTCTTTACACGCGACAAACACGTCGATGTACATCGGGTCGATGTAGCGGGCCATGACTTCGCTGTCGTCCAGCTCACGCAGTGCATCACGCAGGTTGTTCGGCAGGCTCTGCTCGTTCTGCTCGTAGCTGTTGCCTTCCACCGGGGCGCCCGGTTCGATCTGATTGGTCAGACCGTGGTGAATACCGGCCAGCACCGACGCCATCAACAGGTACGGGTTGGCATCGGCACCGGCGACGCGATGCTCGATACGCACAGCATCGGCCGAACCGGTTGGCACCCGGACCGCAACGGTGCGGTTGTCGATGCCCCAGCTCGGCGAGTTCGGTACATAGAACTGCGCGCCAAAGCGGCGGTACGAGTTGACGTTCGGGCAGAGGAACGCCATTTGCGCAGGCAGGGTCTCCAGCACACCGCCGATCGCGTGACGCAGTGCGGCGTTCTGCTCGGGATCCTCGCTGGCGAAGATGTTGTTGCCTTCTTTGTCCAGGATCGAAATGTGTACGTGCAGACCGTTGCCCGCCTGCCCCGGGTAAGGCTTGGCCATAAAGGTGGTGTCCATCTCGTGGTCGTAGGCGATGTTCTTCACCAGACGCTTGAGCAGGACGGCGTAGTCGCACGCCTTGATCGGGTCGGAGACGTGATGCAGGTTGACTTCGAACTGCGCCGGGGCGCTTTCCTTGACGATCGCGTCAGCCGGGATGCCCTGCTCTTTCGCGCCTTCGAGGATGTCTTGCAGGCAATCGACGTATTCGTCCAGGTCGTCGATCAGGTACACCTGAGTCGACACCGGACGCTTTCCGGACACCGGCGAACGTGGCGACTGTGGACGACCATTAACGTTGTCCTGGTCGATCAGATAGAACTCGAGTTCGAATGCCGCGCAGATGGTCAGGCCGAGGTCGTCGAATTTGCGCACGACGTTGGCCAGCACTTCACGCGGGTCAGCGAAGAACGGCTGGCCTTCGATCTCGTGCATGGTCATTAAGAGTTGTGCAGTTGGGCGCTTCTGCCACGGCTCGATGCTCAGGGTGCCGGGGATCGGGTAGCAGATGCGGTCAGCGTCGCCGATGTCCAGACCCAGGCCGGTGCTTTCCACCGTGGAGCCGTTGATGTCGAGGGCGAAAAGCGAGGCCGGCAGGTTGATGCCTTTCTCATAAACCTTATGAAGACTGGTGCGTTCGATGCGCTTACCGCGCACCACACCGTTCATATCCGCAATCAGAAGGTCGACGTACAAAACCTCAGGATATTTCTTAAGGAATGCGTTTGCTTCGTTGAGTTGAACGGTACGCAGAGGGACCGACATGATGCACCTATTTAGCTGTTAATTATTATGTTCACTGCTGTTTCGCCGAGCCAGTCAACCCGAACGGCAAAGTGAAGTCAATAGCGAACAGATGACCGCTGAGGGTTTATTTTTCGGGCTTTTTTTAACACTTGCGTGCCAATACAGGCGCCACAGCCCCGAGAATCATGAAGATTTGATGAACGGCGTTTAGAATTTTTTACATGGCAGTTGTTAATTAAAATCAACGAGGCTAAGCTCCGGAAAAGCTCGTTCAAGTGTCAAACTTCGAGGTGAATAAAAATGGCATTCAAGCCATTGATCGGCGTTACTGCGTGCGTCAAACAGATTGGCCTGCACCCCTATCACATCAGCGGCGACAAGTACGTACGTGCTGTCAGCGTTGGCGCTAACGGGCTGCCAGTGGTCATTCCTTCCCTTGGCAACCTGACCGAAATCGAAGACCTGCTCGGTCAACTCGACGGTCTGCTGCTGACCGGTTCGCCCTCGAACGTGGAGCCTTTCCACTATCAAGGCCCGGCCAGCGCCCCCGGCACGGATCACGATCCGGCGCGGGATGCCACTACCCTTCCTTTATTGCGTGCAGCCATCGCGGCGGGCGTTCCGGTGCTTGGCATTTGCCGGGGCTTCCAGGAAATGAACGTGGCGTTCGGCGGCAGCCTGCACCAGAAGGTGCATGAGCTGCCGGGCATGCTCGATCACCGCGAAGCCGACAGCCCTGATGTGGCCGTGCAATACGCACCGGCCCATGCGGTGACGGTATTGGGCGGCGGCGTGTTCGAAGCGCTGGAGCTGCCGGGCGAGTTCCAGGTCAACTCGATTCACAGCCAGGGCATCGACCGCCTCGCCCCCGGCCTGCGTGCCGAAGCGGTGGCGCCGGACGGCTTGATCGAGGCGGTCTCGGTCGAGCACAGCCCGACTTTCGCCCTCGGCGTGCAATGGCACCCGGAATGGCAAGTGCTCGACAACCCGAACTACCTGAAGATTTTCCAGGCATTCGGCGAGGCTTGCCGGCAACGGGCGGCGCGGCGCAACCAGCGCTGATCCAACCCAAAGATCACAACGATTTACTGCCCCCTCGGACGTCGGGTGTGCCTGCGCGCATCCGTCATTCGTGAACAGCAACACCTGTAATAACAACAAGTACGACCCAGGCAGCCAGGACGGCGGCGCCGACCAAGCCGGATCGGTAAGTGCAATACCTGTCAGAACAATGCAAAACCCTGTGGGAGCTGGCTTGCCAGCGATGAGGCCGTCACCTTCAACATTAATGGTGACTGACCCACCGCCATCGCTGGCAAGCCAGCTCCCACAGGGTATTGCGGCGATTCGACCGGAGCAGCGCTTACAGGCTTGCAATCCACTTAAGCCCGGCCACATTGGCCAGGCGAACGAAACCTGTTGGGAGTTTCACATGGCAAACGCCTCCAGCACTTACAGGAAGGCACTTGAAGGTCATCAGCAACCGAAAAAGGTGCTGGTGAAAGTCGATCGTGTCACCAAGAAGTTCGACGAAACCGTGGCCGTGGACGATGTGTCCCTGGAGATCCATCAGGGCGAAATCTTCGCTCTGCTCGGTGGCTCCGGTTCGGGCAAATCGACCCTGCTGCGCATGCTCGCCGGTTTCGAGCGCCCGACTGAAGGGCGGATTCTGCTCGACGGCGTGGACATCACTGACATGCCGCCGTACGAGCGGCCGATCAACATGATGTTCCAGTCCTACGCGCTGTTCCCACACATGACCGTTGCGCAGAACATCGCCTTCGGCCTCAAGCAAGATCGTTTGCCGGCTAGCGAAATCGATGCCCGTGTCGATGAAATGCTGCGTCTGGTGCACATGACCCAATACGCCAAACGCCGCCCGCACCAGTTGTCCGGCGGCCAGCGCCAGCGCGTCGCCCTCGCCCGCTCGCTGGCCAAGCGTCCGAAGCTGTTGCTGCTCGACGAGCCAATGGGTGCGCTGGATAAAAAGCTGCGTTCGCAGATGCAACTGGAACTGGTGCAGATCATCGAACGCGTCGGCGTGACCTGCGTGATGGTGACCCACGACCAGGAAGAAGCCATGACCATGGCCGAGCGCATCGCGATCATGCACCTCGGCTGGATCGCCCAGATCGGCAGCCCGATCGACATCTACGAAGCACCGGTCAGCCGCATGGTCTGCGAATTCATCGGCAACGTGAACGCCTTCGACGGCACCGTGGTGGAAGACCTTGAAGGTCACGCGATAATCCACAGCCCGGACTTGCAGCAAAAGATTTACGTCGGTCACGGCGTCAGCACCTCGGTGCAGGACAAGTCGGTCACCTACGCGATCCGCCCGGAAAAAATGCTCGTCAGCACCACCCAACCCGAGTTCCGCTACAACTGGTCCGAAGGCAAGGTACATGACATCGCCTACCTCGGCGGCCACTCGGTGTTCTACGTCGAACTGCCCGGCGGCAAAATCGTCCAGTCGTTCATGGCCAACGCCGAACGCCGTGGCGCGCGTCCGACCTGGGACGACAAAGTCTACGTGTGGTGGGAAGACGACAGCGGCGTGGTGCTGCGCTCATGAGAACCTTCAATCAGAAATTCCTGCGCCTGGTGCCCAGCGGGCGAAAACTGGTGATCGGCATTCCGTTCATCTGGCTGTTCCTGTTCTTCATGCTGCCGTTCTTTCTGGTGATGAAGATCAGTTTCTCGGAAGCCGCGCTGTCGATCCCGCCGTACTCGGAGATCTACACCTACGCCGAACAGAAATTCCAGCTGCTGCTGAACATCGGCAACTACACCATGCTCGGCGAAGACGAGCTGTACCTGTCGGCCTATCTCGGTTCGCTGAAAGTCGCGGCGCTGAGCACGATGATGTGCCTTGTGATCGGTTTCCCGATGGCCTACGCGATCACCAAGACTGGCAAGGAAACGCAAAACGTCCTGCTGCTGTTGATCATGATGCCGACCTGGACCGCGATCCTGATCCGCGTTTACGCGTGGATGGGCATCCTCAGCAACAACGGTCTGCTCAACGCGTTTCTGATGTGGACGGGGCTGACCGATCACCCGATCGAGATCCTCAACACCAACACGGCCGTGTATATCGGCGTGGTCTACGCCTACCTGCCGTTCATGGTGTTGCCGCTGTACGCCAACCTTGTCAAGCACGACGGCAGCTTGCTGGAAGCCGCGCAGGACCTGGGCTCGAGCAACTTCAACAACTTCTGGAAAATCACCGTGCCACTGGCCAAGAACGGCATCATCGCCGGTTGCATGCTGGTGTTCATTCCGGTGGTTGGCGAGTTCGTGATTCCGGAACTGCTCGGTGGCCCGGAGACGCTGATGATCGGTCGCGTGCTGTGGCAAGAGTTCTTCAATAACCGCGACTGGCCGGTGGCATCTGCGCTGGCGGTGGTGATGCTGTTGATCCTGATTGTGCCGATTCTGCTGTTCAACCGCAGCCAGGCCAAAGAGATGGAGGCACGGGGATGAAACGCTTCGGTTTTTCCAAGTTCATGCTGATCTTCGGCCTGATGTTCATTTATCTGCCGATGCTGATTCTGGTGATCTACTCGTTCAACGCCTCCAAACTGGTGACGGTGTGGGGTGGCTGGTCGGTGAAGTGGTACGTCGGTTTGCTCGACAACACGCAACTGATGGGCTCGGTGGTGCGCTCGCTGGAAATCGCCTGCTACACCGCGATTGCTGCCGTTGCGTTGGGCACCCTCGCCGCTTTTGTGCTGACTCGCGTGACGCGCTTCAAGGGTCGCACGCTGTTTGGTGGCTTGGTCACCGCGCCGTTGGTGATGCCTGAGGTGATCACCGGTCTGTCGCTGTTGCTGCTGTTCGTGGCCATGGCGCAGTTGATTGGCTGGCCGCAGGAGCGCGGCATCGTCACGATCTGGATCGCCCACACCACGTTTTGTGCCGCTTATGTGGCGGTGGTAGTCTCCGCCCGCCTCCGCGAACTGGATCTGTCGATCGAAGAAGCGGCGATGGATCTCGGTGCGAAGCCGTTCAAGGTGTTTTTCCTGATCACCATTCCAATGATCGCGCCGTCGCTGGCGGCGGGCGGGATGATGTCGTTCGCCTTGTCGCTGGATGACCTGGTGTTGGCCAGCTTCGTTTCCGGACCAGGTTCGACGACGTTGCCGATGGAAGTGTTCTCGGCGGTGCGTCTGGGCGTGAAGCCTGAGATCAACGCCGTGGCCAGCCTGATTCTGCTGGCGGTTTCGTTGGTGACCTTCCTGGTCTGGTACTTCGGCCGCAAGGCAGAAGCCAATCGCAAACGAGCGATTCAGGAAGCGATGGATCAGACGGCGAACGAGTCGTGGCAGCAACCGCAACAAGCCGCCACCGCTTGATCTGTAGGAGCTGCGGCACGCTGCGATCTTCTGATCTTGATGTGAAAGATCAAAAGATCGCAGCCTCGTTTCACTCGACAGCTCCTACACAAATGTAGTCAGCCCCTCGGTCAGTCCCCTCTCCCCCTGGGAGAGGGTCAGGGTGAGGGGGCTTTGCGTAACGTGAATAAAAAGAATGGAGTTGTACCGATGAAAATGTTTGGCAGGACTCTGCTGACACTGTCCTTAATGGGCGCGATGGTCATGGGCGCCCAGGCCAACGACAAGGTGCTGCGTGTTTACAACTGGTCCGATTACATCGCGCCGGACACCGTCAAGAAGTTCGAAGATGAGACCGGCATCCGCGTGACCTACGACGTCTTCGACAGCAACGAAACCCTCGAGGCGCGTTTGCTGGCGGGCAAATCCGGCTACGACCTGGTCGTGCCGTCGAACAGTTTCCTGGCCAAGCAGATCAAGGCCGGCGTCTATCAGACGCTGGATAAATCGAAGCTGCCAAACTGGAAGAATCTCAACCCGGTGCTACTGAAAAATGCCGCCGCCAGTGATCCGGACAACGCCCACGCGTTCCCGTACATGTGGGGCTCGATCGGCATCGGTTTCAACCCGGCCAAGGTCAAGGAAGTGCTCGGCGCCAACGCCCCGACCAATTCCTGGGACTTGCTGTTCAAGCCGGAAAACGCTGAAAAGCTCAAGGCCTGCGGCATCAGTTTCCTCGACTCGCCGACCGAAATGATCCCGGCCGCCCTGCACTATCTGGGCTACCCAGTGAACGACAAGGACACCGCGCACATCAAGGAAGCCGAGGCGCTGTTCATGAAGATTCGCCCGAACGTGGCTTATTTCCATTCCTCGAAATACATCTCCGATCTGGCCAACGGCAACATCTGCGTCGCCGTCGGTTACTCCGGTGACGTGCTGCAGGCCAAGGCCCGCGCGGTGGAATCGGGCAACAACGTGGTGATCGACTACAGCATTCCCAAGGAAGGCGCCGGCAGCTTCTACGACATGGTCGCCATCCCGCGCGATGCGGCGAATGTCGAGAACGCTTACCTGTTCATGGACTTCCTGATGCGCCCGGACATCATCGCCGAGATCACCAACAGCAACGGCTACAGCAACGCCAATGCGGCGGCCACGCCATTGGTGGATGAAGCGATTCGCAATGACCCGGGTTCGTATCCGTCGCAAGCGGTGATGGCGACGTTGTATGCGGTGCCGGATCAGCCGATTGCCACCCAGCGAATCATGACCCGTGGCTGGACCCGGGTGAAGCTCGGTAAGTGAGCCGATGATCGTTCCCACGCTCCGCGTGGGAACGCAGTCCGGGACGCTCTGCGTCCCAAAGCGTGACGCGGAGCGTCACAAGAGGCGTTCCCACGCAGAGCGTGGGAACGATCAGTGTAAAAATTTCCCGTTCACGCAGCGCCTTACCACCGCTGCACCCTGCTATGAACGGCCTCACCTGGCTCCCTCGGCTCAGGTGAATTCTCAGGCGCCTTCGGGCGCCTTTTTTTGTGCCTTCAGATCAGCGGCCAATCCTGCAGGATCCGATAGCGGCCCTTGTGTGATTCGAACAGGGCGAAGCGTTCGGCACGCAGGAAAAACTCCGGTGGCGTAGCGGATTCCGGCTCCGGCGCGCGGTAGTCTCTAGCCAACGTCAGGTGCGGGCGAAACTCGCGGGGGGTCTCTTCAAAGCCAAACGGCAACATCGCCTGCTCCAGCGCGTAGACCAAGCGCAGCAACGCCTGCGGAGCCTGCTCCGGCGCCAGCGACAAGACCCCGGCGCGATGCCAGACCTGCAAACGATCCAGCGAAATCTTCAACGCCGCCCCCGGCGTACGCACTTGCCCGGCCGCCTCGCAGACTTCGTTGATCTGCGCCAATGGCACCGCGCCGAGAAACAACAGCGTCAGATGAAAATTGTCCGCCGGCACGGGCTTACCGGTTCGCAACCCCAACTCCCCTCGCCACTGAGCAATTGCCTTGCGTTGCACCGCTGGGCAATCGAGGGCGAAAAACAGTCGCTTCGCTTCTTCGGTCATGGCCCTGCTCCCCTGTTCATCGTGATCCGCCGGATTCTACACAGCCTGATCTGACGACCCGTGACAGGAAGCTATAGTTCAAGGATTGCCATCAACCGGAGGCCGCCATGCGCGAGATCCTCAGCAAAGAACCGTGGTGGGCTCGGCCACCGAATCCCGGGCAGGATGAAGGCGAACTGGAATGGGGCTGGCTGGTGCATTACAGCGAGGGTGAGCCGCGCTTCGAATTCGTCCGCGAGCGGCCCACTGACGAACAGATTCGCAACCGCAAAAGCTGCCGCATCACTCCCTCATCCGAGTGAACACAGTACCTGTAGGCCTTCGTCTGCTCGCGATAGCGGCAGGTCTGCCAATGAGGTGTTGAATGTGCAGACGCCATCGCTGGCAAGCCTGCTCCCACAGGGTCGTGCGGTGCGCCCACCATTGCTGGCTTCACACAAAACCTGTGGGAGCTGGCTTGCCAGCGATAGCGGTAGGTCAGGCAATGATGATTTTGAATGTACGGGCGCCATCGCGAGTAGACGAAAGCCTACAAGAGATTTTGCGTTAGCCTCAGGATTCAAGAATGTTCTTGAAACCACCAAAGATCATCCGTTGGCCGTCAAACCCCATCGGGTTGACGTCCGGTTGCATGCGCGGGTCTTCCATCATTTTGCCCATGCCGGCATCACGGGTGGCTTTGTCCGGCCAGATCAGCCAGCCAGATGAAACTGTTTCGCCTTCCTTGAGCTTTACCGCCATCGGGAATGACGTGACCTTGCCCTCCGGCACGTCATCGCCCCAGCACTGAACCACGTCCTGTGCGCCGTATTCCTTGAACAGTTTCGCGGCGATTTCACAGTGTTTTTTGTACTGCTCACGATTGGCGCTCGGCACCGGCGCTACAAAAATATCGATATAAGCCATGATCACTCTCCTTGCACGTTGGGTTCGATCTGCTGGTTAGTCGATTTCGGCGGTTGCCATTCGACAGCATTCACGCCCAAACCGACCGACGGTTCATCGCCCCCACCCAGATTGCGCTCGACCTGCCCGGCCATGTGCAGCGTGCCGGCCATGACGCCGGTGGTCGGGTTCTGCACCAGTTTCATCCAGGCCTTGTCGAAGGTGCTGCCCAGACTGCTGCGGATCAGCGCTTCACTGTCCGGCCGGTCATTGGCCTGAATGATCGCGCGAATGCCGGCCACACCGACCGAAATGAGTCCGCCAGCCAGTTTTCCGGCTGCGGCAGCGACCGCACTGGCAGCCCCGCGCGGGGCCATTTCCGCTTCCATCCGTTGGCTGGCGCGTTTGGCCACCGGCGCCATGCCCGCGTCCGTCGAGGCAATGCCCTTGGCGCCACCCTCAGTGTGAATCTTGTCGATCAGCGCGGCGTAGGCCGGCAGCGTATTCAACGGCTCGGTACTGATGACCTTAAACAGCGAAGCATCCCGCGCCGGTGGCGGGCCGAGCGCGATGGCGGGGATTTTCTGCAAGCGTCCATTGAGCTGACCAACGGGCACACCATGGCGCTGGGCGATGAGCGGCATCTGCTGCGCCATCAACTGTGCATAGAAAGCCGTCGCCTGGCCGAGAATCGCATCCGGATCGATCTCCACCGCCACTGGCGCCAGCACCCTTTCCTGATACTGCTCAAGCAGATACGCCGCCAGCCGCTTGGCCGAGGCATCCTGCTCGCCACCGGCATTGATCGTGTACCAACTGACCTTCATCGACAGCCATTCCTGGGTCCAGTAGCTGCTGAACCACGGGATGAAATTTTCTTCAGTTTGCTGATAGACCCGAGTGCGCCAATGTTCCATCGAGCCACGGGCGAAGACTTTGACTTGCTCGGTGGACTGCTGCGAAGCACTGACGATTTCCCGGTCGATCTGCTGCCAGGTCTGCGGCGAGACGAACACGGCTTGCGGCGCTGCCACCGGCACCCGCGCCGAGGTGGCGCAGCCGGCCAGCAACAACAGTGCGGCGACGAGCAGCGCACGCGGGTTCACGGTGGCGGTTTCCTTCAAATGTGTGGGAGGCAGATTTGAGTATAGGTGGGTCAATTGAGCCTGATGTTGGAAGTACCGGCCTCATCGCTGGCAAGCCAGCTCCCACAAGGATTTCCAACGGCCACAGATTTTGTGATCACCTCAGAACCTGTGGGAGCTGGCTTGCCAGCGATGAGGCCATCAGCAACACCCAAAAAACCCCAACCATCACTGCCATCGATATTCACCATCGCCACGATTGCCTTCCGCCCGTCGTCCATGAAAGGCACGATTAAGCCATCCGAAACACAACGAGGAGTTCACAGCATGATTCACACCCACGTCACACTCTCCGTGAGTTTCCCGGTGTTCGGCAGCAACTATTACGACCAGCACGCCGTGTCGCACAAAGCTCAGGCACTGGTGTTCAACGAAGATTTCGAAGATCTGCTGATGCCCGCCGCGACTAATCATTTCAGTAATGAAGTGGTCGGCATCAACGATCAATTCCGCTTTCTGAGCGACATTCTCGCCACCCATTTGCTGGACATCGAGGCCTCCGTGCCTGCGCGATCCAGCGTCCGGGCGAGCGCTCACTTTTAATTGAGGGCTAATGACAGAGGGCGTTCCTTTTTGGGGAACGCCCTCTTTTTGTTCAATCAGTCATCATCCCGATCACGATAGTAACGACGCCCGTCGCGGCGATCATCGCGGTCATCCCAGCGCCGGTCGTGGTCGTAATTACGGCCATGATCGCGGTCGTAATGCCGGCCATGGCGGTGGTCATCATCAAAGTCCGCCACACAACCGCCGAGCAATACGGCGGCGGTCACGGTCAGCAGCATCGTTGTAGCGCGCTTCATCCAATACTTCCCTAAAACCAAGTTCTTGACGACGGAGTCGGCGACGCTGCCCGCGCCATCAGGACGCGGTGCGCGCAGCCGCAGATACGACCGGGCAAAACGCCGTTGATTCAGTGGCCACTATCGACCGTTTGTCGCCCCGCCCGCACTGCCCGAGCGGCGGCGAAATGCCACCTATACTGCTTGCAACCTAGCCCCACGCAATGGATCTGCGCCCTCAATAACAACAAGCAGAGGTGGACCATGGTCTGGCAGCAAATTTACGACCCGTTCGGCAACCCGGTGATCTCCACGCTCATGGCCGCCGTGCCGGTGGTGGTGATGCTTGCGGCGCTGGCGTTTTTCCACGTCAAGGCGCATCTCGCGGCGTTATTGGCATTGGCTTCCGCCCTGCTGATTTCGATTTTTGCCTTTGGCATGCCGGCGAACATGGCCGGCTCTGCGGCGTTGTTTGGCGCGGCCAATGGCTTATTGCCGATCGGCTGGATCGTCCTCAACATCATTTTTCTGCATCGCCTGACCACCGAGAACGGCTCGTTCAAAGTGCTGCAGGATTCCCTCGCGCGCATTACCGATGACCGACGCTTGCAACTGCTGTTGATCGCGTTCTGCTTCGGTGCGTTTTTCGAAGGCGCGGCCGGGTTCGGCACGCCGGTGGCGGTGACCGGGGCGATTCTGATCGGACTTGGGTTTTCGCCGCTGGCGGCATCAGGTCTGGCGCTGATCGCCAACACCGCGCCGGTGGCATTTGGCGCACTGGGTACGCCGATCATCACACTGGCCAAAGTCACCGGGCTGGATGAAATGGAATTGTCGATGATGGTCGGTCGGCAGTTGCCGTTTTTCTCGGTGCTGGTGCCGTTCTGGTTGATCTGGGCATTCGCCGGGTGGCGCAAGATGCTCGAGATCTGGCCGGCGATTCTGGTGGCCGGCGTCAGCTTCGCGATCCCGCAATTTCTGGTGTCGAACTACCACGGGCCAATGCTGGTGGACGTGATCGCCGCGCTGATTTCCATGGCCTGTCTGACGCTGTTTTTAAAGGTGTGGAAACCGGCGACCATTCACACCTCCGCTGCGCTTTCGGGGCGCGTAGACAACTCCAAGGTCGATGAAGAAAAAATCACTGCCAGCGCCGCGTTCAGCGATCAGGCGCGCCCGGCGGTGATGCGCGCATGGATGCCGTGGATCATCCTCACTGTGTTCGTGTTTGCCTGGGGCACGCAGGGCTTCAAGAATATGTTCGACACCCGGCCGGCGATTGATCCGGTCACCCAGTCGGCCAAGCTTGATCCCGCCGGCAAACCGCTGCGCGAGGCCAACCCGATTTTCGCCCCGGCGGTGACGTTCACCAGCCTGCACCTGCAAATCGAAAAAGTCCCGCCGGTGGTCGCGGCACCGAAGGCTGAAGAAGCGGTGTACAAATTCACCTGGCTCACCGCTACCGGCAGCGGGATTCTGCTGGCGGCGATTGTTGGTGGCTTGCTGATGGGCTACTCGATTCCGCAACTGATCAAGCAGTATCTGCGCACGTTGTGGGTCGTGCGGTTTTCGCTGATTACCATCGCGGCGATGCTGGCGCTGGGGTTTCTCACGCGCTACTCCGGGCTCGATGCGACCATGGGTCTGGCGTTTGCGGCGACGGGAATTTTCTATCCGATGTTCGGCACCTTGCTCGGTTGGCTGGGTGTGGCGTTGACCGGTTCGGATACGGCGTCAAACGTATTGTTTGGTGGATTGCAGCGGGTGACCTCGGAACAGCTCGGGATCAGTCCGGTGCTGATGGCGGCAGCGAACAGTTCGGGTGGGGTGATGGGCAAAATGGTCGATGCACAATCGATCGTGGTCGCCTCCACCGCGACCCGCTGGTACGGGCATGAGGGCGAAATTCTGCGATATGTGTTCTTCCACTCGATTGTGCTGGCGATCCTGGTCGGCGGGTTGGTGACATTGCAGGCGTATGTGGCGCCGTTTACCTCGATGGTGGTCGGCGGGCATTGAGGCTGGATGATCTGGCCCCATCGCTGGCAAGCCAGCTCCCACAGGAACTCATGCTGTAAACAAAATTTCGTTCACAACATCGAAACCTGTGGGAGCTGGCTTGCCAGCGATGAGGCACTGACATTCAACACTCATGTTGACGGACAAGACGCCATCGCGAGCAGGCGAAGGCCTACAGGGGATCGTGTCGTACCGTCGATTAATGAGCCACACGCATAACTCTATAGCGCAAATCCGACAAAACCTTTTCCTCTCTCCGGCAGTCACTCCTTAACGAGACCGGCGATGACGCTGGCTGCCCGCTTGGGCCATCCACGACCCTGCTGCCCTGATGAAGAGAGAAAAGGAATCGAACCATGACGATTTCCCGACGCGGATTTCTGATCCTCGGCGCCGTGACCGCCACCGCCTTCGCGATGCCGCCGTTTATCAGCCTCAAGGCCTACGCGGCCAATCTGGAGCAACCGGCCATGAGCAAAGTGACGATCAACGTCAACGGCAAGCCGCGTGCGCTTGATGTCGACACCCGCACCACCCTGCTCGATGCCCTGCGCGAGCACCTGCACCTGACCGGCAGTAAAAAAGGCTGCGACCACGGCCAGTGTGGCGCCTGCACGGTGATCGCTGATGGCCGACGCATCAACTCGTGCCTGACCTTGGCGGTGATGCATGAAGGCAGCGAGATCACCACCATCGAAGGCCTCGGCATGCCTGAAAATCTGCACCCGATGCAAGCCGCGTTCATCAAGCATGACGGCTATCAGTGCGGCTATTGCACGCCGGGGCAGATCTGCTCGGCAGTGGCGGTCATCAAAGAGATCCGCGACGGCATTCCCAGCCACGTCAGCGCCAGCCTGACCGAGCAACCGCAACTGATCGCCAGTGAATTTCAGGAGCGCATGAGCGGCAATATCTGCCGCTGCGGCGCGTACTCGAACATCATCGAAGCCATCACTGAAGTCGCGCAGGTGCAATCATGAGACCGTTCAATTACAGCCGTGCCGACTCCCCCGCCGCGGCCGCCGCGGCCGCCGCACAAGCTGCGCAGGTTGAAGGCGCACGGTTTATCGCTGGCGGCACCAATCTGCTCGACCTGATGAAACTCGACATCGAGACCCCGTTGCACCTGATTGACGTCAATCACCTCGGTCTGGACCAGATCGAAGCCACACCCGAAGGCGGCTTGCGCATCGGCGCGCTGGTGCGCAACACCGATCTGGCCGCCGATGCGCGCGTTCGCAAAGACTACGCTCTGCTTTCCCGCGCCCTGCTGGCCGGGGCTTCCGGGCAGTTGCGCAATATGGCGAGCACCGCCGGCAACCTGCTGCAACGCACGCGCTGCCCGTACTTCTACGACACCAATCAGGCCTGCAACAAACGCCAACCCGGCAGCGGTTGCGCAGCGATCGGCGGGGTCAGTCGGCAGTTGGGCATCATCGGCGTCAGCGACGCGTGCATCGCCACACACCCGAGCGACATGGCAATTGCCATGCGTGCCCTTGATGCGCAGATTGAAACGGTGAAACCCGACGGCAGCACGCGCAGTATCGCCATGGCTGATTTTCATCAATTGCCCGGCACCACGCCGAACATCGAATCCAGCCTCACGCCCGGCGAATTCATCACCTCAGTGACATTGCCCGCGCCAGTCGGCGGCACCCACGTTTATCACAAGGTGCGTGATCGCTCGTCCTATGCGTTCGCGTTGGTGTCGGTCGGTCTGATCCTGCAAAAGGACGGCAGCGGTCGCGTTGCCGTCGGCGGTATCGCGCCGAAACCATGGCGGGTTGAAGCCGCCGAAGCGTTGCTGCCCCAAGGCGCCAAAGCGGTCAGCGCACGCCTGCTCGACGGTGCCACGCCGACCCACGACAACCAATTCAAACTGACCCTGGTCGAGCGCACGCTCGGTTCGGTGTTGGCGCAAGCGAGGGATGAAGCATGAAATTCGACACGCCCGCCACCACCAACCCGATCGACCAGTTGAAGGTCATCGGCCAACCCACCGACCGCATCGAAGGCCCGCTGAAAACCAGCGGTCAGGCGCATTACGCCTATGAGCAGCATGAAGCGGTGGCCAATCAGGCTTACGGTGTCATGGTCGGCTCGGCCATCGCCAAGGGGCGCATCAACAATATCGATCTTGAACAGGCGAAGGCCGCGCCGGGTGTGCTGGCCATCGTCACCGCCGCCAACGCCGGCAAACTCGGCAAAGGCAAATACAACGCCGCGCATTTGTTGGCCGGGCCGGAGATTCAGCACTACCACCAGGCTGTTGCGCTGGTGGTTGCCGAGACCTTTGAACAGGCGCGCGCCGCTGCGCAAATGGTCAAGGTCGACTACGTCGCGGCCAAAGGCGAATTCGATCTGGCCAGCGTGCGCGACCAAGGCGTCGAGCCGAAAGACGAATTGCCCGACGTCAGCCATGGTGATTTCGCCAAGGCGTTCGCCGCCGCGCCGGTGCAGTTCGATCAGACCTACACCACGCCGGATCAGTCCCACGCAATGATGGAGCCGCACGCCACGTTGGCGGCGTGGAAAGGCGATCAACTGACCTTGTGGACGTCGAACCAGATGATCGCGTGGAGCGTCGGCGATATCGCCACGACGCTCGGTTTGCCCAAGGAAAAGGTGCGGCTGATTTCGCCGTACATTGGTGGCGGTTTCGGCGGCAAGTTGTTCGTGCGCGCGGATGCAATCCTCGCCGCCCTCGGTGCGCGCATGGCTGGCAGGCCGGTAAAAGTCGCCCTCGCCCGCCCGCAGATCGCCAACAACACCACTCACCGCCCGGCGACGATTCAGCGCATTCGCATGGGCGCGACAGCGGACGGCAAACTCACTGCGATCGCCCACGAAGGCTGGTCGGGCAACTTGGCTGAAGGCAAAGTCGAGGTCGCGGCGCAGCCGAGTCAGTTGTTATACGCCGCTGAAAATCGACGGGTGAGCATGCGCTTGGCGCCGCTGGATCTGCCCGAAGGCAACGCCATGCGTGCACCCGGTGAAACGCCGGGGCTGATGGTCCTGGAAATCGCCATGGACGAGATGGCCGAGCAGCTCAAGCTTGATCCGATCCAGTTCCGAATTCTCAACGACACCCAGGTCGATCCGGTGAAAACCGAGCGGCCTTTTTCGCAGCGGCGCCTGATCGAATGCCTGCAAACCGGTGCGGAGAAATTCGGTTGGGACAAGCGCAATGCGCAACCGGGTGCACGGCGTGAGGGTCGCTGGCTGATCGGCATGGGCGTCGCGGCGGCGATCCGCAACAACCTGCTGGTCAAGTCGGGTGCGCGGGTGCGGCTGGAGCACGATGGCAAGGTCACGGTGGAAACCGACATGACCGATATCGGCACCGGCAGTTACACGATCATCGCGCAGACGGCGGCCGAGATGATGGGCGTTGGTTTGAAGGATGTGAGCGTGCATCTGGGCGATTCGAACTTTCCGGTGTCCGCAGGTTCCGGCGGGCAATTTGGCGCTAACTGCTCAACGGCTGGGGTGTATGCCGCGTGTATGAAGTTGCGTGAGGCGGTGGCTGGCAAGTTGGGTATGGCGGCGGATCAGGCAGAGTTTGTCGACGGTCAGGTGCGGCTCGGCAGCAAGAGCGTGCCGTTGCGCAATGCCGCGCAAAACGGCGCTGTGGTGGCTGAGGACAGCATCGAATTTGCCGACCTTGCCGAGCAGTATCAGCAGTCGACCTTTGGTGCGCATTTCGTTGAGGTGGCGGTGGATGCGGCGACCGGTGAAGTGCGGGTCCGCCGCATGTTGGCGGTGTGCGCGGCCGGGCGGATTCTCAACCCGAAAGCGGCGCGCAGTCAGGTCATCGGCGCGATGACCATGGGCGTTGGTGCGGCGTTGATGGAAGAGTTGGCGGTGGACAAGAAGCTGGGGTTTTTCGTCAATCATGATCTGGCCGGGTATGAAGTGCCGGTGCATGCCGATATTCCGCATCAGGAAGTGATTTTTCTTGATGAGACCGATCCGGTGTCTTCGCCGATGAAGGCCAAGGGTGTTGGTGAGTTGGGGATTTGCGGGGTCAGTGCGGCGGTGGCGAATGCGATTTACAACGCTACGGGGGCGCGGGTGCGGGAGTATCCGGTTATGCTGGACAAGATTTTGTCGTCGTTGCCGGAGATGATCTGAACCCTGAAAAGCCCCTCACCCTAGCCCTCTCCCAAAGGGAGAGGGGACCGATTGGGGGATATTCGGGAGCTGCGCCGACTTGAACGTCCTGCTGTGAATCCATAATCGACACGGTCTCTCAGGTCGATGTATGACGCCAGACACCTCGGTCGGCTCCCTCTCCCTCCGGGAGAGGGCTGGGGTGAGGGAAGCGCTTCACTCGGAATGCGGATACTGCTCGGCACTCACCTACTCCATCCACTCGACCACCTTGCCATCCAGCACTTCAGCAATAGCAATATGCGTCATCGCCGTAGTCGGCGCCGCACCGTGCCAATGCTTGGCCCCCGGCGCAATCCACACGGTATCGCCAGGACGAATCTCACGAACCGGCTGCCCCCACTCCTGCACAAACCCGGAACCCGCCGTAACGATCAATGTCTGCCCCAACGGATGCGTATGCCAAGCGGTGCGCGCACCCGGCTCAAACGTCACCGTCGCACCACTGACCCGCGCCTCGTCTGTGCCTTTGAACGGCGCATCGACACGGACAGTGCCAGTGAACCAATCCGCCGGGCCTCTGGCCGAAGGTTGCGAACCATTGGGCGTGACCGTCACACGCGGGTTTTCATTAGCCTGCACCTCCCCCGCCAACAGGGAAAGGGTTAACGCAGAAGCGGCAATCGGGTTCATGACTTTCTCCGAACAGATGAATGTAGGAGCTGCCGAAGGCTGCGATCTTTAGACTTTGATTTTTAGAGCAAGATCAAGAGATCGCAGCCTCCGGCAGCTCCTACAGAGGTTGAGTCACTTTACCCAGCCGAACTCTTCAGATAATCGACTAGAATTCAAAAAAACTTATGCAGGACACTCATCAATGCTTCGGGAAAACGCCACTGACCTCCTCGCCTTCCTCGCCGTCGCCCGCGAGCGCAGCTTCACCAAGGCGGCTGCCAAACTCGGCGTTTCGCAATCGGCACTGAGTCATACGATTCGCGCCCTCGAAGCCCGTTTGGGCCTGCGTCTGCTGACCCGCACCACCCGCAGCGTCTCGCCCACCGAGGCTGGCGAACACCTGCTGCAAACCATCGGCCCGCGCTTCGAAGAGATCGAACTGGAACTGGCGGCGCTGAGCAACCTGCGCGACACCCCGGCGGGCAAGATCCGCATCAGCGCCACCGACCACTCGCTGAACTGGCTGCTACGCCCGGTGCTCAAGGATTTTCTGCCGCAGTACCCGGACATCGCCATCGAAGTCTGCTGCGATTATGGTTTCGTCGACATCGCCGGCCAGGGTTTCGACGCCGGCGTGCGCCTGGGCGAAGACGTCGCGCAAGGCATGATCGCCACCCGCATCGGCCCGGACATGCGCATGGCCGTGGTTGGCTCGCCCGCGTATTTCGCCAAACGCACCGCTCCGCAAACGCCACGCGATCTGACCGAGCACGCCTGCAACAACCTGCGCCTGCCCACCAACGGCGGGCTGTACAGTTGGGAATTCGAGAAGGATGGGGAAAGCCTGAAAGTGCGGGTGTCCGGGCAGATCACCCTGAACGGCGTTTACCCGTTGCTCGACGCGGCGCTGGACGGCTTCGGCCTGAGCTACATCCCGGAAAACGTCGTCGCGCCGTATCTCGCCGACGGCCGTTTGCTGCAAGTGCTTGAGGATTGGTGCCCGACGTTTGCCGGGTATCACCTCTACTATCCGAGCCGACGCCAGGCAGCACCGGCGTTTGCGTTGTTGCTGGAGGCGTTGCGCTATCGCGGTTGAGCGCCTTGTACCCAGTCCTCCGACTGATCACTTTTTAAAGCAACCCGCAGCGCCCCAAGACGCCTTGGCTATCTGCACGGCCGCGTACACAGAGTTCGCAGTCACTGTTGCAATCTGCCCGCGCTGCATGCCCAGACAAACATACTGTTCGTTATGGGCGTACGCAGCGACCAAAATGAGTAAGAGACAAACCCCGGTGCAATAGGTGAACCTGCGGCCTTGCACGTCCATGATCGCTCTTCTTCGGTGAGGCAGGAATCTCCATACTCACCGCCAAACAACCCCCTTTCCAACTGTCAGATATGACAGTCTTTCAGACCGTTTCGAAATTAATACAACCCTGAACCAACGCGAAGTCGCGATCGTTTTGCGAGTTCGATCAACCCATCAACGCAATCAACTGATGGCGCTGCGCATCGGTGAGCATCGGCCCGAACCCGGCCCTGGCGTTATCGGCCATGTAACGCGGATTGCCCGTGCCGGGTATCACGCAAGTCACCGCTGGATGCGAAAGCAGAAACTTCAACGCCAATTGTGGCCAGCTGTTGACCTGCACATCGGAAACCCAGCCTGGCAGCGGCTTACCCTTGAGCCGCGCGAGCAGATCACCACCACCAAACGGCCGGTTGCAAATCACCGCAACACCGCGCTCACGGCACAGCGGCAGGATGCGTTTCTCCACGCCACGGTCATCGAGGGCGTAATTGATTTGCAGAAAATCCAGTGGCTCGGCCTTCAGCACTGCTTCAACTTCCTCGTAAGCCGAGGGCGTGTAATGGGTGATGCCGATGTAGCGGATGCGTCCCTGGGCTTTCCATTCACGCAGGGTTGGCAGGTGGGTTTGCCAGTCGAGCAGGTTATGGATCTGCATCAGGTCGATGCGCTCGGTGCGCAGCAGGCTGAACGACTGCTCCATCTGCGCGATGCCTTTCTTGCGTCCGCGCGTCCACACTTTGGTGGCCAGAAACGCTGGCGAACGTGGTTCGTGGATCGACAGCAGTTCGCCGGTGGTCTGTTCGGCACGGCCATACATCGGTGAACTGTCGATCAGCGTGCCGCCCTTGGTGAACAGCTCATCCAGCACCGCCGACAATTGTCGATAGGCCGGATCACCCGGGGCGACGTCGAAGCCGCGATAGGTGCCCAGCCCCACGATCGGCAGCGACTCAGAGCTGGACGGGATGGCGCGGGTCTGCATGGCGTGGCCTCCGGAAGTCGCGGGTGTGGTGGTTGTGGCCAACGCCCGATCAAAGGTGAAGACCGCCGAAACCCCGGCAGCCAGCGTGAGCAATCGGCGACGGGAGTAACCCTCAGTGTGGCTCATGCTGGTTCCCCTGCTGCGTGGATCTGTTGCATGTTGTGTGTGCGAGCGGCCCGGTTGCAGGGCTGGACTACACTGCGACAGCGATCCTTCACACACCGTTAAAAGTAGCCGAATGTCCCGAACCCTGATGTCACTCGTCGCATTGATCGTTGCCGTGTACCTGGTGCTGTGCGCGGCGCTGTTCTTTTTTCAGCGCTCGCTGATCTATTTTCCGCAGCCCAATACCTTCACTTCCGCTGATTCACGGATGACACTCTCGATGCCGGACGCGCAGGTTTCGGTGGTCACTCGTGAGCGCGTCGGCGCGCGGGCGTTGATCTATTTCGGCGGCAATGCCGAGGATGTATCGCGCAATCTGCCGGAGTTTGCCGAGGCGTTTCCCGATTACGCGGTGTATCTGCTCAACTATCGCGGTTTCGGTGGCAGCGGCGGCTCACCGTCCGAGACGGCGATTGCCGGGGATGCGCTGGCACTGTTCGATCAGGTCTACGCCAGTCACCCGCAGGTTGCCGTGGTCGGGCGCAGCCTCGGTTCCGGTGTCGCGATACGTCTGGCCAGTCAGCGGCCGGTGCAGCAGCTGATTCTGGTGACGCCTTACAACAGCCTCGAAGAAATCGCGACGCGGCAATATCCGTGGGTGCCGGTGAAGTGGTTACTCAAGGATCGTTTCGAGTCAGGCAAATACGCCGCGCATATTCGCGTGCCGACGCTGTTGCTGGCGGCCAGTGACGATGAGGTGATACCGCGCGCCAGCACCCAGCGTTTGCTGGAGAATTTCCCGCAAGGCGTGGCGGTGCTCCGGGTGGTGCCGGATTCGGGGCATAACTCGATTTCCGACCGTGCGCAGTATTTGCAGTGGATGGGGGATGTGTTGAATCGCTGATGGGGATTCAACCGTGCTTTTTGTGTTGGCTGGGCGGGCGCCATCGCTGGCAAGCCAGCTCCCACAGGTTACGCAGTAGCTCACAAAATCGTGTCCACCGCAAAAACTGTGGGAGCTGGCTTGCCAGCGATGGGGCCTGAACAGCCATCGCCCATTTCCCTGAAACAAGCAGCAAGTCGTCGCCCGACAACAAACCCCCTCCCCCGCCCCTTGAACCAAGTCCAAAAAGCCCAGTCCTATCCGCGCCGCGTTCTGCGGTTCACGCAACTTTTGCGCTGTCCTCCTTTAGAGCTGCCCGTCTCATGCGCCACGCCGTTCGTTCGTCTCGCTTGGTTTCGCTGTGCCTGCTGATCCTTTCGCCGCTGTTCGCTGAATCCGCCCATGCCGGTGCGGAGCGGCAACTGGTGGCCGCCATCAATGACTATCGCGCCCATCCACAACGCTGCGATCGACGCCCGGCGCAACGGCTGGCGCCGTTGGCGCTGAAGTCGAACCTGGCTTTGCCGATCGGTTATCGCTACGCCGGGGGCATGCGTGAAGCATTGAAGTCGTCCGGTTATTCCGCCATCGCGGTGCGCAGTATTCGTGTGGTCGGGGCCGAGGACGCCGAAGAGGCCTTCGACCTGCTGCAAGAGGAGCACTGCGCCGCGCTGCTGGATGCGAGCTACGCCGATATCGGTGTCAGTCGTTCGCGCAATGAATGGCAAGTGGTGCTGGCGCAACCGGTGCTCGACAGCCGCGTTGGCGATAACCGCAGCGTCGGCAAGGCGCTGCTCGCTGAGGTCAACGCCGCGCGCGCCCGGCCACGGATGTGTGGACGCCAGCGCTTCGCCGCCGCCCGCCCACTGAGCTGGAACGCCGCGCTAGGCGCCGCCGCACAGAGACACAGCAAAGCCATGGCTTACGGCAACTATTTCGCCCACCGCGACCCGGACGGCGACCTGCCCGCCGATCGCGCCCGTGCGGCGGGTTATCGTGGTCGGCAAATTGGCGAAAACATCGCTGCCGGGCAGAGTTCACCGGGCAAGGCCATGGCCGGATGGCTGGCCAGTCCCGGGCATTGCGCCAACCTGATGAACCCGATGTTTACCCAGGTTGGTGCCGGGTTTGCCAGTGAGGCGCGCAGTGATGAAGGGGTTTACTGGACGATGCTGTTTGGCGCGCAGTGACTGCCAGCGTCCAGCCCCAATTTCAACAGTTCCTTGCGCAGCATTGACGGCGCCCGCACGGCCAATCCGGCCTGCCAGTCGAGTGGCAATAAATGACTGAGCTTTTGCTGGCTGACCTCGTCTGGCGCCAGAAAGCAGCTTTTGCGGTCGCGGATACTGATCACATTCAACAGCCAGTCATCGCCCTGCTCTGCCATCCAGCGCTCGATCATCGGCCGATGCTTTTGCAGCAAAGCATCAGCATCCCACACGGTCATTTGCGCGAAAAAGCATGGCAGGTTGCTTTCGGGTTTCATCCATTTCGAGTCGGCTGACAATGCAGCGACCAGGTCCGATTCGATCGAGGCCTGGCATTCGAGAAAATATTGCCGGGGCCAGTCTGCCGGCAGTTTTGCCCGTGAAGCGAGGTCGGCGTAAGCCTCGATGTCCGCTGGCGTGGTCATCTGTCCGGTGAAGTTCAGCGTGTTGTCAAGAATCGCGGTGGCCAGCAAAGCGGCACTTTGCACGCTGATCTGCGGCAGCACACCGGCCGTCTGCCAGCGCTGAAAAACCTGAGTCGCTGCGGCGCCGATCGGGCGGATATCGGCAGCAGATCCAAGCTTCTGCGCCCAGTAATGCTCGTACCCCGGATGATGATCGATGACTTCCACCACCCGTTCGCGCACTACCAACGGGTCGAAATGGTGATAGTCCGAGACATCGACCAAAACAAATTCATCACTCGGTGTCGGCTGGTAATCGTCAAAAGTCGCATCCCAACCGAGTACGGTTAGCGAAACGCTGGCGTTGGGTTGCGCGCTGCTGACGGCGCGGGCGGGAATGCCTTGCAGGTTGAGCAATTCTGCGTAAGCGATGCAGCAGGCGTAGGCGTCGATGTCCAGATAGGACGCACCGGAGGTGATGATTTTCATGGGCCGGCAAAATCGCACATTTTCATGACGTTGTGGTGACCGCGAAAAGATCGCAGCCTCCGGCAGCTCCTACACAGGATCTATGGTTTCCCTGTAGGAGTTGCCGAAGGCTGCGATCTTTTGATCTTCAGGCTGCGCGCTGTCCTCCCGCGACCATCGCCGAAGCCGCCAGCATCGCCCGCAACAACACCGCACATCCCGCCGCCAGATCATCCGGCGCGGCGTTCTCGATTTCGTTGTGGCTGATGCCGCCCTCGCACGGCACGAAGATCATCCCGGCCGGGCCGAGTTCGGCGAGGAAAATCGCGTCATGTCCGGCGCCGCTGACGATGTCCATATTCGACAAACCAAGCCCTTTCGCCGCACCGCGCACGGCTTCCACGCAACCCTTTTCGAAGTACAGCGGCGGGAAGTCCGCCGTCGGGGTCAGTTCGTAGGTCAGGCCGTGTTCTTCGCAAGTGGCCTCGATGACTTGTTTAACCTCGGCAATCATCGAGTCGAGACGCGCCGGTTCCAGATGACGGAAGTCGAGGGTCATGCGCACTTCGCCGGGGATGACGTTGCGCGAGCCGGGATAGGCTTGCAGGCAACCGACGGTGCCGCAGGCGTGGGGCTGGTGGCCGAGGGCGGCGCGGTTGACCGCACCGACGATCACCGAGGCGCCGACCAGTGCATCTTTGCGCAGGTGCATCGGCGTCGGGCCGGCATGCGCTTCGACGCCGCGCAGCTTGAGGTCGAACCACTTCTGCCCCAACGCGCCGAGCACCACGCCGATGGTTTTCTGCTCGTCTTCGAGGATCGGGCCTTGTTCGATGTGCGCCTCGAAATAGGCACCGACCTTATGCCCGCTGACTTTGCGCGGGCCGGCGTAGCCGATGGCGTTGAGCGCTTCGCCAACGGTCACGCCGTCGGCATCGACCTTGGCGAGGGTTTCTTCGAGGGTGAATTTCTCGGCGAACACACCCGAACCCATCATGCACGGAGCGAAGCGCGAGCCTTCTTCGTTGGTCCAAACCACCACTTCCAGCGGCGCTTCGGTTTCCACGCCGAGGTCGTTGAGCGTGCGCAGCACTTCGACACCGGCGAGCACGCCGAAACAACCGTCGAACTTGCCGCCGGTGGGTTGGGTGTCGATGTGGCTGCCGGTCATTACCGGTGGCAGATTCGGATTGCGCCCGGGGCGACGGGCGAAGATGTTGCCGACAGCATCGACCGTGACGCTGCATCCGGCGTCCTTGCACCATTGCACGAACAGGTCGCGGGCCTGGCGGTCGAGATCGGTCAGGGCCAGGCGACAGACACCGCCCTTGACCGTCGCGCCGAGTTTGGCCAGCTCCATGAGCGAGGCCCACAGGCGATCGCGGTTGATGTGCTGATGGCTCGATTGCAGAACGTCTACGGCTGCGTTCATGGGGATCTCCTCAGTGATACCGATAGTTCCCACGCTCTGCGTGGGAACTCATCCATGGACGCTCTGCGTCCGC
>NZ_JAMDGW010000042.1:0-15582 GCF_028656995.1 Pseudomonas sp. TNT2022 ID642
CAAACGCGAGTCAGAGCAGCAGTCAGAGTGGTTTTACCGTGGTCAACGTGACCGATGGTGCCAACGTTGACGTGCGGTAGGGAACGATCAAATTTTTCTTTAGCCACGACAATTAACTCCTAGCCTAAAGGGGCTGAATCAGCCTTGTTTTTTGGTTACGGATTCGACGATGTGCGACGGAGCCGTATCGTATTTTTTGAATTCCATAGAGTAGCTTGCGCGACCCTGGGACATGGAACGAACGTCGGTTGCATAACCGAACATCTCACCCAGTGGAACCTCGGCACGGATAACCTTGCCGGACACTGTGTCTTCCATACCCTGGATCATGCCACGACGACGGTTAAGGTCGCCCATCACATCACCCATATAGTCTTCAGGCGTAACAACCTCTACAGCCATGATCGGCTCAAGCAACTCACCACCGCCCTTCTGGGCCAGCTGCTTGGTCGCCATGGAGGCAGCCACTTTAAACGCCATCTCGTTGGAGTCGACGTCGTGGTAAGAACCATCGAACACGGTAGCCTTCAGGCCGATCAGCGGATAGCCGGCAACAACGCCGTTCTTCATCTGCTCTTCGATACCCTTCTGGATAGCCGGGATGTATTCCTTAGGAACCACACCACCTACAACTTCGTTCACGAATTGCAGACCTTCCTGACCTTCGTCAGCAGGAGCAAAACGGATCCAGCAGTGGCCGAACTGACCACGACCGCCGGACTGACGAACGAACTTGCCTTCGATTTCACAGTTCTTCGTGATGCGCTCACGATACGAAACCTGAGGCTTGCCGATGTTGGCTTCGACGTTGAACTCACGGCGCATCCGGTCAACCAGGATGTCCAGGTGCAGCTCGCCCATGCCGGAGATGATCGTCTGACCAGTCTCTTCATCAGTTTTAACGCGGAAAGACGGGTCTTCCTGAGCAAGTTTGCCCAGAGCGATACCCATTTTTTCCTGGTCATCCTTGGTCTTAGGCTCTACGGCAACCGAAATAACCGGCTCCGGGAAGTCCATGCGAACCAGAATGATTGGCTTGTCAGCGTTGCAGAGGGTTTCACCGGTGGTGACGTCCTTCATGCCGATCAGGGCCGCGATGTCACCAGCGCGTACTTCCTTGATCTCTTCACGGGCGTTTGCGTGCATTTGCACCATACGACCCACGCGCTCTTTTTTACCTTTAACCGAGTTGATCACGCCGTCGCCGGAGTTCAACACGCCCGAGTAAACACGGACGAAGGTCAAGGTACCCACGAATGGGTCGGTAGCGATCTTGAACGCCAGAGCCGAGAACGGCTCCGCATCGTCTGCATGACGCTCCAGCTCGATTTCCTCGTTATCAGGGTCAGTACCCTTGATCGCAGGAATGTCGGTCGGTGCAGGCAGGAAGTCGATAACGGCGTCGAGAACCAGGGGAACGCCCTTGTTCTTGAACGAAGAACCGCAAACAGCCAGAACGATTTCGCCGGCGATAGTACGCTGACGCAAAGCAGCTTTGATCTCTTCGATCGACAGCTCTTCGCCTTCCAGGTACTTGTTCATCAGCTCTTCGTTGGCTTCAGCAGCAGCTTCAACCATGTTGTTGCGCCACTCTTCAGCCAGCTCTTGGAGCTCAGCAGGAATGTCCTTGCGAACAGGGACCATACCTTTGTCAGAGTCGTTCCAGTAGACAGCTTGCATGTTGATCAGATCGATCTGACCCTGGAAGTTGTCTTCGGAACCGATGGCCAACTGGATCGGCACCGGAGTGTGACCCAGACGCTGCTTGATCTGACCGATCACGCGCAGGAAGTTGGCACCAGCACGGTCCATCTTGTTTACGTAAACAAGACGTGGAACACCGTATTTGTTGGCTTGACGCCATACGGTTTCCGACTGAGGCTCAACACCCGAAGTACCGCAGAACACAACGACAGCGCCGTCGAGTACGCGCAGGGAACGCTCAACTTCAATAGTGAAGTCAACGTGGCCCGGGGTATCGATTACGTTGAAGCGGTGCTCGTCCTTGTACTGCTTCTCGGAACCTTTCCAGAAAGCGGTGATGGCAGCAGAAGTAATGGTAATACCACGCTCCTGCTCCTGCACCATCCAGTCTGTGGTCGCGGCGCCATCATGCACCTCGCCCATTTTGTGACTTTTGCCGGTGTAAAAAAGGACGCGCTCGGTGGTGGTGGTTTTACCAGCATCCACGTGAGCGACGATACCGATGTTACGGTAGCGGCTAATCGGAGTAGTACGAGCCATAAAGCCCTCGCAAAATTAGTGAAGCTAAAATTAGAAGCGGTAGTGCGAGAAAGCTTTGTTGGCTTCAGCCATACGGTGCACGTCTTCACGCTTCTTAACAGCAGCACCTTTACCTTCAGCAGCATCCAGCAGTTCGCCAGCCAAACGCAGAGCCATAGACTTCTCGCCACGCTTACGGGCGAAGTCTACCAACCAGCGCATTGCCAGAGCGTTACGACGGGAAGGACGAACCTCGACCGGAACCTGGTAAGTAGCACCACCAACGCGGCGCGACTTCACTTCGACCAGCGGAGCGATGGCGTCGAGTGCTTTTTCGAAGAGTTCCAGGGGATCGGTGCCAGCCTTACGGGTCGCAACGGTTTCCAGGGCACCATAAACGATACGCTCGGCAACGGCTTTCTTGCCGCTTTCCATAACGTGGTTCATGAATTTGGCGAGGATCTGGCTTCCGTATTTCGGATCGTCCAGAATCTCACGCTTTGCTGCTACGCGACGTCTTGGCATGATAAGCCCTCAAGCGGTCTTCAGGTTAGCTCGGGACAGATCCAATGGATGCGTGCCCGACCTTACTCTTATCGACTCAATAAAATGAAAATCTGCAAAACGGCCGATTACTTCGGACGCTTGGTACCGTACTTCGAACGACCCTGGTTACGACCTTTAACGCCGGAAGTATCCAAGGAACCGCGAACGGTGTGGTAACGAACACCTGGCAAGTCTTTTACACGACCGCCGCGGATCAGTACCACGCTGTGCTCTTGCAGGTTGTGACCTTCACCACCGATGTACGAGGAAACCTCGAAACCGTTGGTCAGGCGCACACGGCATACTTTACGCAGTGCCGAGTTAGGTTTTTTCGGCGTGGTGGTGTACACACGGGTGCACACGCCACGACGTTGCGGGCAGTTCTGCAGCGCAGGTACGTCGGATTTCTCGACGATACGCTTACGCGGCTGACGTACCAGCTGGTTGATAGTTGCCATCTACTAGCTCCACTGTTGTCTTGCGACGCTATTGTCTTGCAAGAAAAGCAAAATGGCAGGAACGAATTCCCGCCAAATTTAGGGGATCAAGAGTCTAAAGAGGATCTTGTCCCCAGTCAAGGCAAGGCCCCGACCTCCCCGCCCTTCGAACCTCGACAAAATGTCTCGATTCGATGAACGGAGCGATCAGGGCCTTACGCTCATTTACCGCAGAACTCAGTTACCGCTCGAGTTCAGCGCTTCGGTCAGTGCAGCTTCCACTTCACTGGCGCTTACGCGCAACGGCTTGTCAGCATCACGGCGACGCTTGCGCTCGCTGTGATATGCCAGACCGGTACCGGCCGGGATCAGACGACCCACGACTACGTTTTCTTTCAGGCCGCGCAGGTAATCGCGCTTGCCGGTGACTGCCGCTTCGGTCAGTACGCGGGTGGTTTCCTGGAAGGAAGCCGCCGAGATGAACGATTCGGTGGACAACGACGCCTTGGTAATACCCAACAGAACGCGAGTGTACTTGGAGACGAACTTGTCTTCGCCGCCCAAACGCTCGTTTTCTACCAGTACGTGAGTCAGTTCCATCTGGTCGCCCTTGATGAAACTCGAATCGCCGGATTCAGCGATTTCAACTTTACGCAGCATCTGACGCAGGATGGTCTCGATGTGCTTATCGTTGATCTTCACGCCTTGCAGACGGTAAACGTCCTGGATCTCGTTAACGATGTACTTGGCCAGCGCGCTCACACCCAGCAGACGCAGGATGTCGTGCGGATCGCTTGGGCCGTCGGAGATAACTTCGCCGCGGTTTACCTGTTCGCCTTCGAACACGTTCAGGTGACGCCACTTCGGAATCAGCTCTTCGTACGGATCGGAACCGTCGTTCGGGGTAATGACCAGACGGCGCTTGCCTTTGGTCTCTTTACCGAACGCGATGGTGCCGCTGACTTCAGCCAGAATCGACGCTTCTTTCGGACGACGAGCTTCGAACAAGTCGGCAACACGCGGCAGACCACCGGTGATGTCACGGGTCTTCGAAGTTTCTTGCGGGATACGCGCGATAACATCACCGATCGCGATCTTCGCACCGTCCGCCACACCGACCAGGGCGTTGGCTGGCAGGAAGTACTGAGCGATAACGTCAGTGCCTGGCAGCAACAGATCCTTGCCGTTGTCGTCGACCATCTTCACTGCTGGACGGATTTCTTTGCCCGCAGCTGGACGATCTTTCGCGTCGAGTACTTCAATGTTGGTCATACCGGTCAATTCGTCAGTCTGACGCTTGATCGTGATGCCTTCTTCCATGCCCACGTAGGTCACGGTACCTTTCATTTCGGTAACGATCGGGTGAGTGTGCGGATCCCACTTGGCCACGATTGCGCCAGCGTCGACCTTGTCACCTTCTTTAACCGAAATCACAGCACCGTACGGCAGCTTGTAACGCTCGCGCTCACGACCGAAGTCATCAGCGATGGCCAGCTCACCGGAACGGGACACAGCAACCAGGTGACCATCCACTCGCTCAACGTGCTTCAGGTTGTGCAGACGGACGGTACCGCCATTCTTCACCTGAACGCTGTCGGCTGCGGAAGTACGGCTTGCCGCACCACCGATGTGGAACGTACGCATCGTCAGCTGGGTACCCGGCTCACCGATGGACTGGGCAGCGATAACGCCGACCGCTTCACCGATGTTCACCTGGTGACCACGAGCCAGATCACGGCCGTAGCACTTGGCGCAAATGCCATAGCGGGTTTCGCAGCTGATCGGCGAACGCACGATCACTTCGTCGATGCTGTTCAGCTCGATGAACTCAACCCACTTCTCGTCAACCAGAGTACCGGCCGGAACGATAACGTCCTCGGTGCCTGGCTTGAATACGTCACGAGCAATAACACGACCCAATACGCGCTCACCCAACGGCTCTACAACGTCACCGCCTTCAATGTGCGGAGTCATCAGCAGACCGTGTTCGGTGCCGCAATCGATCTCGGTTACAACCAGATCCTGCGCCACGTCTACCAGACGACGAGTCAGGTAACCGGAGTTCGCAGTTTTCAACGCGGTATCCGCCAGACCTTTACGAGCACCGTGAGTGGAGATGAAGTACTGAAGTACGCTCAAACCTTCACGGAAGTTCGCAGTAATCGGCGTTTCAATGATGGAACCGTCCGGCTTGGCCATCAGACCACGCATACCGGCCAGCTGACGAATCTGTGCTGCGGAACCCCGCGCACCCGAGTCAGCCATCATGTACATCGAGTTGAAAGACTCTTGATCGACTTCAACGCCATGACGGTCGATAACCTTCTCTTTC
Source organism: Pseudomonas sp. TNT2022 ID642 (assembly GCF_028656995.1). Lineage (NCBI taxonomy): Bacteria > Pseudomonadati > Pseudomonadota > Gammaproteobacteria > Pseudomonadales > Pseudomonadaceae > Pseudomonas > Pseudomonas sp. TNT2022 ID642. The sequence continues at coordinate 5,539 of NZ_JAMDGW010000042.1, forward strand.
GAGAGGTTGGCCATCATCGCCTTGGAAACTTCGTCGTTCGCTTTCGACCAAAGGTCGATCACTTTGTTGTACTTCTCGCCCTGGGTTACCAGGCCGGAGGCGTACTGGCTCTCGATCTCTTTCACTTCGTCGGTGGCTGCACCGATGATGCGGGCTTTCTCGTCCGGGATAACGAAGTCGTTAACACCGATGGAAACGCCGGAGATGGTCGAGTAAGCGAAACCGGTGTACATCAACTGGTCAGCGAAGATCACGGTCTCTTTCAGACCAACCACGCGGTAGCACTGGTTGATCAGCTTGGAGATCGCCTTTTTCTTCATCGGCAGGTTGACGACGTCGTACGACAGACCTTTTGGCACAACCTGGAACAGCAGCGCACGGCCGACAGTGGTGTCGACGATACGGGTACCGCTCACGCTGTTGCCGTCACGGTCGTTGACGGTTTCGTTGATACGAACTTTAACCTTGGCGTGCAGTGCGGCTTCGCCGGCACGGAACACACGGTCAACTTCCTGCAGATCCGCGAATACACGACCTTCGCCTTTGGCGTTGATCGCTTCACGAGTCATGTAGTACAGACCCAATACAACGTCCTGCGACGGAACGATGATTGGCTCACCGTTGGCTGGCGACAGAATGTTGTTGGTCGACATCATCAACGCACGCGCTTCCAACTGGGCTTCCAGTGTCAGCGGTACGTGCACGGCCATTTGGTCGCCGTCGAAGTCGGCGTTGTACGCGGCGCAGACCAGAGGGTGCAGCTGGATAGCCTTACCTTCGATCAGTACCGGTTCAAACGCCTGGATCCCCAGACGGTGAAGGGTCGGTGCACGGTTGAGAAGAACCGGGTGTTCGCGAATCACTTCAGCGAGAACGTCCCAAACCTCTGGCAGTTCGCGCTCGACCATTTTCTTGGCCGCTTTGATGGTGGTCGCGAGACCACGCATTTCGAGCTTGCCGAAAATGAACGGTTTGAACAGCTCGAGAGCCATTTTCTTCGGCAGACCGCACTGATGCAGACGCAGAGTCGGGCCTACGGTAATTACCGAACGACCGGAGTAGTCAACACGCTTACCGAGCAAGTTCTGACGGAAACGACCTTGCTTACCCTTGATCATGTCAGCCAAGGATTTCAGAGGACGCTTGTTCGAACCGGTGATAGCGCGGCCACGACGACCGTTGTCGAGCAGAGCATCGACAGCTTCCTGCAACATACGCTTTTCGTTGCGCACGATGATGTCCGGAGCGGACAGATCCAGCAGGCGCTTCAAACGGTTGTTACGGTTGATCACTCGACGATACAGATCGTTGAGGTCGGAAGTCGCGAAACGACCGCCGTCCAGCGGGACCAGTGGACGCAGATCTGGCGGCAGAACCGGCAGAACGGTCAGCACCATCCACTCTGGCAAGTTGCCGGAACCCTGGAAGGCTTCCATCAACTTCAGACGCTTGGACAGCTTCTTGATCTTGGTTTCGGAGTTGGTTTGCGGAATTTCTTCGCGCAGACGGCCAATCTCGTGTTCCAGGTCGATTGCGTGCAGCAGTTCACGGACAGCTTCAGCACCCATACGGGCGTCGAAGTCGTCACCGAACTCTTCCAGCGCTTCGAAGTACTGCTCGTCGTTCAGCAGCTGACCTTTTTCAAGGGTGGTCATGCCTGGGTCGATAACGACATAGCTCTCGAAGTAGAGAACGCGTTCGATATCACGCAGGGTCATGTCCATCAGCAAGCCGATACGGGACGGCAGCGATTTCAGGAACCAGATGTGGGCAACCGGCGAAGCCAGTTCGATGTGCGCCATGCGCTCACGACGAACCTTGGCCAGTGCAACTTCAACGCCGCACTTCTCACAGATCACACCACGGTGCTTCAAGCGCTTGTACTTACCGCACAGGCACTCGTAATCCTTTACCGGGCCAAAGATCTTGGCGCAGAACAGACCGTCACGCTCAGGTTTGAACGTACGGTAGTTGATGGTTTCCGGCTTTTTAACTTCACCGAACGACCATGAGCGGATCATCTCAGGCGAGGCCAATCCGATACGGATGGCGTCGAACTCTTCGACTTGACCCTGGTTTTTCAGCAAATTCAGTAGGTCTTTCAAGGCCTTTCCTCCTGGCGGAGCAGAGAGCGGGCAATCCTGCCCCGCTCTCGATTCGCGTCACGTGTTATTCGGTTTCCAGATCGATATCGATGCCGAGGGAACGAATTTCCTTGATCAACACGTTGAAGGACTCGGGCATGCCCGGCTCCATACGGTGATCGCCATCCACGATGTTTTTGTACATCTTGGTACGGCCGTTCACATCGTCCGACTTCACTGTGAGCATTTCTTGCAGAGTGTAAGCAGCACCGTATGCTTCCAGTGCCCAGACCTCCATCTCCCCGAAACGCTGACCACCGAACTGCGCCTTACCACCCAGCGGCTGCTGGGTAACCAGGCTGTACGAACCGGTAGAACGCGCGTGCATCTTGTCGTCTACCAAGTGGTTCAGCTTCAGCATGTACATGTAGCCAACGGTAACTGGACGCTCGAACTTGTTGCCGGTACGGCCGTCAGTCAGCTGCATCTGGCCGCTTTCCGGCAGGTCTGCCAGTTTCAGCATGGCCTTGATTTCGCTTTCCTTGGCGCCGTCGAACACTGGAGTGGCCATTGGAACGCCGCCACGCAGGTTCTTCGCCAGATCCAGGATTTCCTGATCGGAGAAGCTGTCCAGATCTTCGTTACGACCGCCGATCTGGTTGTAGATCTCGTCCAGGAAGGTACGCAGTTCAGCGACTTTACGCTGCTCTTCGACCATCCGGTTGATCTTCTCGCCCAGACCTTTGGCCGCGAGGCCCAGGTGGGTTTCAAGGATCTGACCAACGTTCATACGCGAAGGTACGCCCAGTGGGTTGAGGACGACGTCGACCGGGGTGCCATTGGCATCGTGCGGCATGTCTTCAACCGGCATGATCACAGAGACCACACCTTTGTTACCGTGACGACCGGCCATCTTGTCGCCCGGCTGGATGCGACGACGGATTGCCAGGTAAACCTTGACGATTTTCAGCACGCCTGGAGCCAGGTCATCGCCCTGCTGCAGTTTGCGCTTCTTGTCTTCGAACTTGTCGTCCAGCAGACGGCGGCGATCAACGATGTAGGCCTGAGCCTTCTCGAGCTGCTCGTTCAGAGCATCTTCAGCCATGCGCAGTTTGAACCACTGACCATGCTCAAGACCGTCGAGAACTTCGTCGGTGATGTCCTGACCTTTCTTCAGACCTGCGCCGCCTTCAGCCTTGTGGCCTACCAGAGCGGAACGCAGACGTTCGAAAGTCGCGCCTTCAACGATACGGAACTCTTCGTTCAGATCCTTGCGGATCTCGTCGAGCTGAGTCTTCTCGATCGACAGTGCACGAGCATCACGCTCAACGCCGTCGCGGGTGAAGACCTGTACGTCGATGACAGTACCTTTGGTGCCGGTTGGCACGCGCAGGGAAGTGTCTTTAACGTCGCTGGCTTTTTCACCGAAGATTGCACGCAGCAGTTTTTCTTCCGGAGTCAGTTGGGTCTCGCCTTTCGGAGTGACCTTACCCACCAGGATGTCGCCTGCGCCAACTTCAGCACCTACGTAAACGATACCGGCTTCGTCCAGTTTGTTCAGTGCAGCTTCACCCACGTTCGGGATGTCTGCAGTGATCTCTTCAGGCCCAAGCTTGGTGTCACGGGCCACACAGGTCAGTTCCTGAATGTGGATCGTGGTGAAACGGTCTTCCTGAACCACACGCTCGGACAGGCAGATGGAGTCTTCGAAGTTGAAGCCGTTCCATGCCATGAACGCGATGCGCATGTTCTGACCCAGCGCCAGTTCACCCATGTCGGTGGACGGGCCGTCGGCCATGATGTCGCTACGCTGAACGCGATCACCCTTGCTCACCAGCGGACGCTGGTTGATGCAGGTGTTCTGGTTCGAGCGGGTGTATTTGGTCAGGTTGTAGATGTCGACACCAGCTTCGCCGGTTTCAACTTCGTCATCAGCAACACGAACCACGATACGGCTGGCGTCGACGGAATCGATCACGCCACCACGACGAGCCACGACGCAAACGCCGGAGTCACGGGCTACGTTACGCTCCATGCCGGTACCTACCAGCGGCTTGTCAGCGCGCAGGGTTGGTACAGCTTGACGCTGCATGTTCGAACCCATCAACGCACGGTTGGCGTCGTCGTGCTCGAGGAACGGAATCAGCGACGCTGCAACCGAAACTACCTGCTTCGGCGAAACGTCCATCAAGGTGACTTCTTCAGGCGCCTTAACGGTGAATTCGTTCAGGTGACGTACGGCTACCAGTTCGTCAATCAGGACTTTCTGATCGTTCATGGTCGCCGAAGCCTGCGCGATCACGTGATCGGCTTCTTCAATAGCGGACAGGAACACGATCTCGTCGGTGACCACACCCTCTTTCACCACACGGTACGGGCTTTCCAGGAAGCCGTACTGGTTGGTGCGAGCGTAAGCAGCCAAGGAGTTGATCAGACCGATGTTCGGACCTTCCGGCGTTTCAATCGGGCATACACGACCGTAGTGAGTCGGGTGTACGTCACGGACTTCAAAGCCTGCACGCTCACGAGTCAGACCGCCAGGGCCGAGTGCAGAGACACGACGCTTGTGGGTGATCTCGGACAGCGGGTTGTTCTGGTCCATGAACTGCGAGAGCTGGCTGGAACCGAAGAACTCTTTCACCGCTGCAGCCACTGGCTTGGCGTTGATCAGGTCTTGCGGCATCAGGCCTTCGCTTTCAGCCATCGACAGACGCTCTTTGACCGCACGCTCAACACGTACCAGGCCAACGCGGAACTGGTTCTCGGCCATTTCGCCTACACAGCGAACACGACGGTTACCCAAGTGGTCGATGTCATCGACGATGCCTTTACCGTTACGGATGTCGACCAGAGTCTTCAGTACCGCAACGATGTCTTCCTTGCACAGCACGCCCGAACCTTCGATCTCGGTACGACCGATACGACGGTTGAACTTCATCCGGCCGACCGCAGACAGGTCATAGCGCTCAGGACTGAAGAACAGGTTGTTGAACAGGGTTTCGGCAGCGTCTTTGGTTGGCGGCTCGCCTGGACGCATCATGCGATAGATCTCGACCAGCGCTTCCAATTGGTTGCTGGTGGAGTCGATCTTCAGCGTGTCGGAGACGAACGGACCGCAGTCGATGTCGTTGGTGTACAGAGTTTCAATACGAACAACGCCGGCCTTGGCAATTTTTGCCAGGACTTCAGTGTTCAGCTCGGTGTTGCACTCTGCCAGGATTTCGCCGGTAGCCGGGTGCACGATGACCTTGGCGGTAGTACGACCCAGGACGTAGTCCAGAGGTACTTCCAGAGTCTTGATGCCGGCTTTTTCGATCTGGTTGATGTGGCGCGCGGTAATACGGCGGCCCGCTTCAACAATTACCTTGCCCTTCTCGTCCTGAATGTCCAGAACCGCAATTTCACCACGCAGACGCGAAGCAATCAGTTCCAGGCTGAGGGTTTCGCCGCTCAGGTGGAAAACGTTGGTAGTGTAGAAAGCGTCCAGCACTTCTTCAGTGGTATAGCCGAGCGCGCGCAGCAGTACCGATGCCGGCAGCTTGCGACGACGGTCGATACGCACGAACACGCAGTCTTTCGGGTCGAACTCGAAGTCCAGCCACGAACCGCGGTAAGGAATGATGCGCGCGGAGTACAGCAGTTTGCCGGAGCTATGCGTCTTGCCGCGGTCGTGGTCAAAGAACACGCCCGGGGAACGGTGCAGCTGGGAAACGATTACACGCTCGGTACCGTTGATTACGAAGGTACCGTTCTCAGTCATCAGGGGAATTTCACCCATGTAGACTTCTTGCTCTTTGATGTCCTTGATCGCTTTGTTCGACGATTCTTTGTCGAAAATGATCAGGCGCACTTTTACCCGCAAAGGTACGGCGAAAGTTACACCGCGCAATACGCATTCTTTGACATCAAATGCCGGTTCGCCCAGGCGATAACCGACGTACTCCAGCGCAGCATTGCCGGAGTAGCTGATGATCGGGAAAACGGATTTGAAGGCCGCATGCAGGCCCACGTCGCGGAACTGATCTTTAGTCGCTCCCGCTTGCAAGAATTCACGATACGAATCCAGCTGGATGGCCAGGAGGTAAGGCACATCCATGACGTCCGGCAACTTGCTAAAGTCCTTGCGGATACGTTTTTTCTCAGTATATGAGTAAGCCATCAGCGTTCCCCAGCTTGGTCACCTGCTTGTTTGGCCCCTCCCGACGGGAGCAGCCAGAAAATCGTGCAAACCCCATGGTTTGCTCCACCGCATCGGGTGGTTACAGCGCCTTTATCAGCACCGACCCAGTCGGCTGCCAATAACGGAAAAAGGCCGGTGGCAAGAGCCACCAGCCATCAGCCTGTCGCTTGACGCTCGGGCTGGAGGAGCAAAGTCGATGCTTATTTCAGCTCGACTTTAGCGCCTGCTTCTTCCAGCTTCTTCTTGGCGTCTTCAGCAGCTTCTTTCGAAACGCCTTCAGCTACAACCTGAGGAGCGCCGTCTACTTTCTCTTTGGCTTCTTTCAGGCCCAGACCGGTCAGTTCACGAACTGCCTTGATCACGTTAACCTTCTTCTCGCCAGCTTCCAGCAGAACAACGTTGAACTCGGTTTGCTCTTCAACAACAGCGGCAGCAGCAGCTGGACCAGCCGAAGCAGCAGCAGCGGTAACACCGAAGGTTTCTTCCATCGCTTTGATCAGCTCAACGATTTCCACTACGGATTTCTGGCCGATTGCTTCGATGATTTGTTCGTTAGTCAGAGACATGACTCAATTCCTGAATTGGGGGACGGCCTACGCGACCATCGAAATAAACAAAAAACGCGAGAAGTTGACGAGCCTTAGGCTGCAGCAGCTTCTTTCTGGTCGCGAATTGCCGCCAGAGTACGAGCCAATTTGCTGGTAGCGCCTTGAATCACGCTCATCAGCTGAGAAATTGCTTCGTCACGGGTCGGCAGAGTTGCCAGTACGTCGATCTGATTAGCTGCGAGGAACTTGCCCTCGAACGCAGCTGCCTTGATCTCGAACTTGTCCTGACCCTTGGCAAACTCTTTGAAGATACGGGCAGCAGCGCCCGGATGTTCGTTGGAGAATGCGATCAGGGTCGGGCCGGTGAACACGTCGTTGAGGACACTGTATTGAGTGTCAGCAACAGCGCGCTTGAGCAGGGTGTTACGTACAACACGTACGTAAACGCCAGCTTCACGAGCCTCTTTACGGAGTCCGGTCATTGCGCCTACTGTTACGCCACGTGCATCAACCACGACAGCGGACAGAGCGACTTTGGCAGCCTCGTTGACTTCAGCGACGATGGCCTTCTTGTCTTCGAGATTAATTGCCACGGGTTTAACTCCTGCTTGTTACCGTTTCATTCGATCGGAACCGAATGTCGTTTTGGTGTCTGATTCGGTAAGGAACCGGGAGCACCATCTGCGTAGGCTTATGGTTTAAGACTTGCGTCGCCTACGGTCTTGGATAGCCCCCGCCAGGCAGGGACCCCAATCTTTCAATTGGCGCGAACCATCGCGCCAACCTTTGTCTTACGCGTCCAGCGAGCTCTGGTCGATGACCAGACCTGGGCCCATAGTGGTGCTCAGGGTAACGCGCTTGACGTAGATACCTTTCGAAGAAGCTGGCTTGATACGCTTCAGATCAGCGATCAGGGCTTCAACGTTTTCCTTCAGCTTGACGGCGTCGAAGCCCATCTTGCCAACGGAAGTGTGGATGATGCCGTTTTTGTCGGTGCGATAACGAACCTGACCAGCTTTAGCGTTTTTAACCGCGGTAGCTACGTCTGGAGTTACGGTACCAACCTTAGGGTTAGGCATCAGACCACGTGGACCGAGGATCTGACCCAACTGACCTACAACGCGCATGGCATCCGGGGATGCGATCACTACGTCATAGTTCAGGTCGCCGCCTTTCATTTCGGCAGCCAGGTCGTCCATACCTACACGGTCAGCGCCGGCAGCCAGAGCGGCCTCAGCAGCTGGACCCTGGGTGAACACAGCAACGCGAACAGTCTTGCCAGTGCCGTGTGGCAGCACAGTAGCGCTACGAACAACCTGGTCGGATTTACGCGGGTCTACACCCAGGTTTACAGCAACGTCGAACGACTCGCTGAACTTGACAGTCGACAGCTCAGCCAGCAGAGCAGCAGCATCTACAATGTTGTAGGCCTTGCCTGCTTCGATTTTGCCGGCGATAGCCTTTTGACGCTTGGTCAGCTTAGCCATTACACACCCTCCACGTTAAGGCCCATGCTACGAGCAGAACCGGCGATAGTACGCACGGCTGCATCCATATCAGCTGCAGTCAGATCCGCGTTTTTGGTTTTCGCGATTTCTTCCAGCTGAGCACGAGTAACAGTGCCAACCTTAACGGTGTTCGGACGAGCGGAACCGCTGGTCAGACCGGCCGCCTTCTTCAGCAGAACCGAAGCAGGGGTGGATTTGGTTTCGAAAGTGAAGCTACGGTCGCTGTAGACAGTGATGATCACTGGAGTCGGCAGACCAGCTTCAAGACCCTGAGTACGGGCGTTGAAAGCCTTGCAGAATTCCATGATGTTCACGCCGTGCTGACCCAGAGCAGGACCAACCGGTGGACTTGGGTTAGCCTGAGCGGCCTTCACTTGCAGCTTGATGTAAGCGGTAATCTTCTTGGCCATGAGGCACTCCAATTACGGGTTCGAACGCCTCGAAAGGCTCCCCGGTTACTTGCGCGTATATCCCAGTGACGACAAAACCCCACAGCCTATGGCTGCGGGGTTGGGATGCTTGTTCAATCAGACCTTTTCGACCTGACTGAACTCCAACTCTACCGGGGTAGAGCGACCGAAAATGAGCACTGCCACTTGGATCCGGCTCTTTTCGTAGTTAACTTCTTCAACAACACCATTGAAATCTGCGAATGGGCCGTCGTTGACTCGCACCGTTTCACCTGGCTCGAAGAGAGTCTTCGGCTTAGGCTTGTCACTACCATCAGCAACACGACGCAGAATTGCTTCTGCCTCTTTATCGGTGATTGGCGCTGGCTTATCGGCAGTACCGCCAATGAAACCCATAACCCGAGGAGTATCCTTGACCAAGTGCCAAGTACCCTCATTCATATCCATCTGAACCAGCACATAGCCTGGAAAGAACTTGCGTTCGCTTTTGCGCTTCTGGCCATTACGCATTTCAACCACTTCTTCAGTGGGAACCAGAATCTCGCCGAAGCCATCTTCCATGCCAGCCAGCTTTACGCGCTCGACCAGCGAGCGCATCACATGCTTCTCGTAACCCGAGTAAGCATGCACAACATACCAACGCTTAGCCACGGGACACCCTTAGCCGACAATCAAGGAAACAAGCCAACCGAGCAGGGAATCAAGACCCCACAACAGCAACGCCATAACCAGAACAACAGCCACCACAATCAGGGTGGTCTGCGTGGTTTCTTGGCGAGTTGGCCACACGACTTTACGAATCTCGGTGCGAGCTTCCTTAACCAGTACAAAGAAAGACTTGCCCTTCGCAGTCTGCAGGCCTACAAAGGCAGCTACAGCAGCAATGGCAAGCAATGCGAGTACACGGTACAGGATCGGCGAAGCAGAGTAATACTGATTGCCAACAACGCCAACAACCACCAAAGCGACAACTACAAGCCACTTGAGCAGATCGAAGCGAGAGCCTTGAGCTTCAGCTTTAGGAGTCATCTATGAAGATCCTGTGAAAAGAAAGCCAGACACACCGAGTGAATCTGGCAGGTCAGGAGGGAATCGAACCCCCAACCTACGGTTTTGGAGACCGTCGCTCTGCCAATTGAGCTACTGACCTAAAACAAAATCAGGCCGACCATTATGCCGGCCCGAAAAATACATTACAACTACTTACTCGATGATTTTAGCTACGACGCCAGCGCCGACGGTACGACCGCCTTCACGGATAGCGAAACGCAGACCGTCTTCCATCGCGATGGTTTTGATCAGGGTAACAGTCAT
>NZ_JAMDGW010000043.1:0-50097 GCF_028656995.1 Pseudomonas sp. TNT2022 ID642
CGCGAGGACGCCCTGAAAACTTGATGTTCCATTCGGATCAGGGTTGTCATTACAGCAGCAAAATGTTCCGTGAAACGCTGGCGGACATGCGCATAAAACAAAGTATGAGTCGACGAGGAAACTGCTGGGATAACGCCCCGATGGAGCGTTTCTTTGGCAGTTTGAAATCTGAATGGATACCCAAGGCTGGCTACCGAAACGAAGACGAGGCCAGTACCGATGTGTTGCGCTACCTGACCCATTATTACAATCGGATCAGGCTGCACAGTCACAATGGCTACCGAACTCCGGTGGAAATGGAAGCCCTGGCGGCATGAAAAAGGGTAAAACCCTATAACCGTGTCCAGTATCGTTTGACCAGATCAACGGGAGGGCTAGGGTGAGGGGCTTTTGATCTGTTTCAGAATCTGAGCTCGACTCGGTATGTCACGTCGGCGTACCTCGCCCATACACCCCGGTCAGTCCCCTCTCCCTCTGGGAGAGGGCTAGGGTGAGGGGCACTTGATCTGGCTTGTGATCTTGCTTTGGCTTCGGCTTTTGATTTTTTGCCCCTTCGGCAGGCCGAGCGGAGGTGTTCATCCGGGGGTAGGCGCGCAGCGCCGTGCGGCGCAGCCGCATTCATCGAGAGGAGGTGCAGCGAAGCAAACCGTAGGCGATGCCCCCGGATGGACACCGTAGCGAGGGAACACTGAGCCTCAGCGAAGTGCCGTACGCCGGGGCAAAGCCTTTTGGGTTACCTTTTCGGCGTTTGGAAAAGGTGACTCGCTGTAAGAGCGAAACCGCCAGTGGCAACACCCGCAGCAACGGATATGCCCCCAATCCCAATCCCAATCCCAAACAAAATCAAAATCAAAATCAAAAGATCGCAGCCTGCGGCAGCTCCTACACTGGGTATTACGGCTTGCCCTTCAAGCCCCAGACAACCCCCACCCAAGGAGTCTGTCCCATGCCCGATAGAAAATGCGATTGTCCCAACTGCAAATGCACCATCAAGGAAGGCGATCATGCCTACGCCGTCCACGGCAAACACTATTGCTGCGAAGCCTGCGCCCACCATCACAAGGATGACAAAGCGTGTTCCAGCAAAGGTTGCAACTGCGGGGATTCGAAATAACAGCACCCATAAAAAAGTGGAGCCTAATCAGGCTCCACTTCCAGTTTCAGGCTCTCATCATCCAGCCGCTCTGCATGCCTTACCGTACCTTGCAGCCTTCGCCCTTCAACCCTGACCACCACGGTTTTCGCCTGGTCGAGGTCTTCCGGCAGCGGTGCCGGCACTCGCAAGGCAAAGCAAAACGGATCATCCGCGACCGCCTCCAGCCCAACGCGACAGTCCACGCTTTTGGTGATACGCCCGAACAACGTATCCAGTCCGTAGTCCAGATGCGCCGGGCTGATGATGTTGCTCATGGTGCATTCCCCCGAATGATGCCGATCGCCAGGCAGAGCTTAGCTGGTCGGTCGCCACACGACGTTTTCCACGCCGAATTTTTCCGCCATCGGTTTGCTGGTCTTCTGCACCTTCTCACGGCCAAAACGCGGGATGCGGCCGACCCCGGCGTCGCAGCTCGCCCAGTGCCACGCCTCGGTGTTGTCCATTTTGTCCGAGCGGATAATGAACGACTTGGGCGTGCCGTGAAGGGTGTATTCGATGACATAGAGTTTTGCGTTGTTCATAAAGCCCGTATTCCTCCCTGTGGTAATAGAGGGATCGCGGCGCACCGGGAAAATTCACTCGGATTGTCGGACGGTATCTATCGTTGGCGACGCCGTTTCGCACTGGTTACCATGGCGCTTCCACCAAGCCCAATGAATGCTCGCCATGGCCCTTGCCGCACCGCCCGATCTCAGCGATACCGATGTGCCCGTGCAACCGCTGGCACGCACGTACCCGCGTGGGCTGTTTATCGAGCCGCACGAGCATGTCTGGGGGCAACTGCTGTATGCGATGAGCGGGGTGATGTGGGTCGAAACCCCGCACGAAGCGCTGGTGGTACCGCCGCAGCGTGCGGTGTGGTTGCCGCCGGGTGTGCCGCACGGGATTCGCGTGGTGTCGGATCTGCAGATGCGCAATATCTACCTGCGTCCGGCGCTGGCGGCGACGCTGGATCAGACGGTGCAGGTGATCGAGGTCGGTGGTTTGCTGCGCGAGTTGATCGTCGGGCTGGTGGAGCAGGGTGATAGCGGGGATCCGGCGTATTACGAGGCACTCGTCGGGTTGGCGTTGCTGGAGCTGAAACGCGCAAGGCGTTCGCAGTTGAAGATCCCGATGCCGGATGACTCCGACCGGCGCCTGATGAATTTGTGTCAGGCGGTAATGGCGGCGCCGTCGCTGGAGATTCCATTCGAGCAGCATGCAGAAAATGCCGGGGCCAGCGTGCGCACCTTGGCGCGGTTGTTCAAGGACAGCCTCGGCATGGGCTTCGCCGAGTGGCGGCGGCAGGTGCAACTGGCGACGGCGGTGGCGGAGTTGATTCAGGGGGGGGCGGTGAGTGTGATTGCCCGGGAGCTGGGGTATTCACCCAGTAGCTTCAGTGACATGTTCCGCCGCGAATTGGGTGTCGCCCCTTCGCAATTCACTCTGTAACGACGCTATATCCTGAACCTACACAGAACCTTGTGGGAGCTGGCTTGCCAGCGATAGCGGTGTGTCAGCCGATGAGGATGTCGGATGTACAGGCCTCATCGCTGGCAAGCCAGCTCCCACAGGGTTTTGTGGTGACTGTGGTTGGTTTGTCCGAAATTCAGAAGTCCTTGGCCGATGCCAACCTCGCCGACTCCCTAAACTTTGCCCATTCCTTTCCACGGGCGGAGTTCCTCCCCATGAATTACCTGATTTCGCTGGCCATTGGTCTGGGCGTCGGCCTGCTGTACGGCGCGCTGGATTTCCGTTCTCCGGCGCCACCGGCCATCGCGCTGGTCGGCTTGCTCGGCATGCTGGCCGGTGAGCAGCTGTGGCCGATGGGCCGGCAACTGGTGTCTGGCTGGTTGTCCTGAATTCCCTTTTCTCCTTCGGTGGATGTGTTCATGAAAGCTCTGCAATTCGATAAAACCGGCGACCTGTCTTCCCTGCGCTTCGTCGAGGTGCCGACCCCTGTTCCTGGCGCAAACGAAGTGCTGGTGCAGATCAAAGCGGCAGGTCTGAATCCGAGCGACGTGAAGAACGTGCTCGGGCGTTTTCCCTACACCACGCTGCCACGGATTCCCGGTCGGGATTTCGCCGGTGTCGTCGTCGAAGGCCCGCAGGCCTTGATCGGTCAGGAAGTGTGGGGCACCGGGCGTGAGCTGGGTTTTTTTGCCGATGGTTCTCACGCAGAGTTCGTCAAACTGCCGGCCAACGGCGTGGCGCATAAACCGTCGCACCTGAGTTTCACCCAGGCCGCCAGCCTCGGCGTCCCTTACACCACGGCTTGGGATGCTTTGGAACGTAGCCTCGTAACGGCCGAGACGCGTTTGCTGGTGATCGGCGGCGGAGCGGTGGCGACCGCTGCTTTGGCGCTGGCGAAGGTGCGTGGCGCGCAGTTGCTGGCGGCGGCGCGGCGCCCGCAGCAGGTGGCGGAACTGCAAGCGCAGGGTTATCAGACGATTCAACTGGATAAACCCGAAGAACTTGGTGCGCAGGTCAACGCGGTGTATCGCGGTGGTGCCGATGTGATTTTCGACACCACTGGTTTCTGGCTGCCGGCGTCGGTGGCGGCATTGGCCACGTTCGGACGGATCGCGATCATTGCCGCACCGGTGGACGGGCATGTGCAACTGCCGGCACTGGCGCTGTATCGCAAGGGCGGTTCGGTGGTCGGGATCAATTCGTTGTTGTATGGCGTTGAAGCGTGTGCAGCGATGCTCGAGCAGTTTGGTCGGTTCTTCGATGAAGGCTCGCTGCCTTTGCCGCAAGGGTTGGTCGAGGCGCCGTTGGCCGAGGGCCTCGCGCGCTACGCCGATGTGAATCAGGGCAGCGGTGACAAGATCATCCTTATCCCCTGATACACCTTAGATCTCCTTGACACCTAGCCAACTGTGGGAGCTGGCTTGCCAGCGATAGCGTCAGTTCAGGCAACTTCTTCTTTGCCTGTTCCGCCGCCATCGCTGGCAAGCCAGCTCCCACAGGGATTTTCGGTGTTCTTAAGAGGCGGGGACGCCGTTTTCCCAGGCTGACCAGTTTTTCAGGATGTCCTGCACCAACGGATTACCCGTGCGATAGAGGTTTTCCAGGGCCGGCACGAAGCCGCCCTGATCGGCGTATTTGAGCAGGTTGTCCACTTCACTGCCGCCCGGCTCAGGGCGGTCGAAGTCGGAGCCGGCGCGCACCACGGCAAGGCGTTGCACGTCGACCAGACCCTCGCGACTGGCACGCAGCAAGGCTTCATAGGTCGAGTTGTCTTCCTGTTGCGTCGTGCAATATTCGCCTTTGTTATCGGTCAACAATTGGGTCCAGACCTCGGCCCGTTCGCTCAGGCGCGTGCCGGAAAACCAGGTGTTGCCGGCCAGTGTGTCGCAGCGCGTCACCACCGGTGGTTGATTGGCCGGCGCCGACGGATATTTCAGGCGCCACGCGGCGGACTCCTTGCTCTCGCTCAGCTCGACCTTGTGGCTCAGGGCGAACGCCTTGGCCTGCAGTGTCGGGTTGAGTTCAAAGACTTCGGTCTTGTAGTCCAGCGGCGGTTTTTCGTTCGGACTCTTGGTGTTGATGCCCAGGTAGCCGGTCGGCCAAGTCGACGGCGCATCACGCGAATCGATCTCCCATTGCGTGCCGAACTCCACCAGATAGTGCGCCCATGCAGCGGTGCCAATGGTTCCGTGTTTCGGGCTGATCCCGGCAATGCCGGCGATCAGGAAGTAACTTTTGCGCAGGTCGAATTTCGGCGACAGCGCCAACGCCAATGTCGAGGCGGCGGCGTTGGTCTGGCCCATGCCGGTGGTCAACAGGCAGACCTGTTGTGCATTGCAGCGGATGCTCGGGTACTCGGCGGACAGGCCCGGCACGCGGATTTCCTGTTTCAGCTCCAGGCGGTCGATCCAATGCTGCGCCTCGGGAGCGAACATGGTGATCAGCATGACTTTCGGTTGTATCGGTGCCTCGGCCGCCCACGCGGTAGAGGAGAGCAGGGCCGCACCGGTCAGGGTCAAACGCATCATTGCTTGCATGGAAAACTCCTTGATTCAGAACTGATAACCGACGCCGGCGTAGTAACCCCAGCCGTTGGAACGGGCGCGAAAATTGCCGTCGCCAAAATTCAGCTCGCTGCCGTCCTCCCAGTTGCCGCCGTTGTGGAAGTAACGGCCGACCAGGGTGAAGCGCAAGTGAGTGAACGAGTAGAGCAGGACGTTGGTCGCCACCGTCGCATTGGCCGTGCGCGCAGGGTTGTCCTTGTGGATGTCCGAGCCGAAATCGAAGTTGGTGAAACCGATGTAGGTCAGCGAGGCGCCGTTGCTGAATTTGTCGATCGGCACGATGTACTTGAGCTGCGCGCGATAGCCGTCCCAGGAATATTCATTGCTGGCGCCGTAGTTTTCCCACTGATAGCGACCGTAGAGGTTGGCCGACAGGTTGACCCGCGAATGGGTGTCGATGTCGGTGCCGAAACCGCTGTACAGGGTGTTGGCACGGTTTTCTTTGCGGCTGCCGTGATCGTAGATCCAGTCGAACGCTACATACCATTCCTTGAACGGACCGATGGCCAGGCTGCGGCCGGCGAGGTAGTCGATGGAGATGCGCGGTTCGTGCTCCATGAACACCGGCGAGCCGTGATCCCACACGCCTTTATCGTGGCTGTTGCCGATGTTGAAGATCTTCGGGATGTCGACGTAGCCGTACAGTTCGAACGGGCCTTTGCGGCCGAAGTACTCGTATTCCAGATAGATGTCGTCGGCCGGTTGCGGGCCGAAGCTGATGTCCTTGCTGCCAATCAACATCAAGTCCTGGTTGTACCAGTCCGACAGATACTCACCTTTTTTCGGCGGGCTGGCTTCGGGGCTGAGCGCTTCGCCCTGGGCGGATTCTTCCTTGGCGGCCGGTTGCGCCACAGCGCTGTGGCTGAGAAGTCCGGTAACGCCGGTCAGTAGCAAGGAAACAGCAAACGTGCACGAGAAAGGTGCGCGAAAAGGGCATGCAATGGCCATTCAAAGTCCTTTTTTGCGGATCGAGGCCCGTGTTCCGTGGGCTTGTACGGTTTTGTTACGAAAACGTTGGGATTGACGTTACGCAAACGTTTGCACAAGGCGTACCAGTTTTCTCAATGCGCTGAAATTTCTAAGGTTTCACAGCATTTGCTGATGGGGCGGTCAGGTACGGTTTTGCGCGCTCGAAGTTCCCTGTGGGAGCGAGCCTGCTCGCGAAGGCTGGATGTCAGAAAAGCAGTTCTCAACTGACCCACCGCATTCGCGAGCAGGCTCGCTCCCACAGGTTTTGTATCGCCCTCAGACCAGTGCTTGCGGGCTGAAACGCCGATTCCAGACCCCTCTAGTATTAAAGTATTAACACCATTTAATCCGTGCCCCATTGCCGGGCGTCTACTAGCGTTGTCCCCAATCAACGGTTTTGTGATGACCGTCGCAGTCTTGATTCGCGTGTGGAATAAGCACGGCTCTGCGCGCCCTCAAGGAAGAAATTGGCCACGACAAGGAGTAGCCCGTGGAAGCAAGGTTTGGTGTCGCCCTCGTTTCGCGCTTTTCCCCTCTTTCCCTTGCTGTGCACTTGAGCGTTGCCGGGTTGTTGTTCGGCGGCGTCAGCGCACCTGCGTTGGCCACCTGCTCCACGGCGGGTTCAATCGTGACGTGTACAGGGGTGCCGCCACTGCCACTGGTTCCCAACGACTTCGCCAGTGCCTCTGACAACCTGACGGTCAACGTCAACAGCGGCGCGCAGATGAATGCGACCCTTGGCGGGCATGTCATGGACCTGACGGGGGTCAACATTACCCTGAACAACTCCGGCATCATGGATCCGGCAGTGCTCGGTCTGGTGTCGGTTTTGAGTGGCGGGGCATTCATCGGCAGCGGCGCTACCAGCACGGTCAGCGTGCTCAACAATGCTGGCGCGATCATGCGGGGCACCGGGATGGTGCTGGGGCTGAACCTGACGAGCATCGACGGCTTGGCCCTTTCGGTTAATAACGCAGCAGCGGGCACCACCAGCATCACCAACAACGGCACCATCACCTCATCCGGAATCTCGATCGGCACCACGTTGGCGGATACCCCGGTGATCGGCGTCTACGGTGGTTCGCAGGTCAACATGACCAACAGCAACACCGGCGTCATCAACGGTCGGATCGCGTTCGAGACCTCGGCGGCGGGCAACACCTTCACCAACGCCGGTGCGATTTCCGGCGGCGTGTCGATGGGCGCGGCGAGCACCAACACCTTCACGGCGGTGACCGGCTCCAGCGTCAACGTCGGTGACGGTGTACAGATCAGCGTCGGCCTCGGCGGTTTGATCGGCATCAACCTGACCTTCGCCCCGACCGGCACGGTCGATGGCGGCGCGGGCGGCACCAACAGCCTGATCCTGCAAAACCCGGCTGGCGTCGGCGGCGGTATCACCGGGACTGGCACGGCATCGAGCGCCACCTACGTCAACTTCAACAACCTGACCCTCAACAGCGGCACCTGGACCTTGCAGGGGCCATTGGTCAGCGGCGCGACCACGCTCAATGGCGGTATCGCCCAGTTCAACAACAACGCCACCTTCGGCAGCGGCGTAATCACCTCCAATGGCGGGATTCTGCAGGCCAGCAATGCCGGGTTGAACATCAGCAATCTGATCTCCCTCGGCGCCGGCGGCGTGACGGTGCAAGGCACTAACGCGACCACGCTGAGCGGGGTGATTTCCGGCAGCGGTGGCCTGACCAAACTCGACGCCAGCCAGTTGAACCTCAGCGCTGCCAACACCTATCTGGGCAACACCACGCTCAATGGCGGTACCGTGCAGGTGAGCAACAATCAGGCGTTCAGCACCGGCACCCTCAACGTCACCGGCGCGACAACCCTGAGCGCGCCGGGCACGATCAGTCTCGCCAACGCCATCAGCCTCGGCGGCACCCTGACCGCCGGCGGTACTGGCGCGCTGACCCTTGGCGGTTTGATCAGCGGCAGCAGCGGCCTGACCAAGACCGGCACTGGCAGCCTGACCGTCAGTGGCGCCAACAGCGGTTTCACCGGCACCACTACCCTGAGCGCCGGCAGCCTGCTGGTGACCAATAACGACTCGCTGGGCAGCGGTGCGTTGAACACCGCCGCCGGTACCAGTCTCGACAGCACCACCAACGTGACGCTGGCCAATAACATTGGCATGACCGGCGCGCTCAACGTGCTCGGCAGCAATGCGCTGACCCTCGGTGGCGTGTTGTCCGGCACCGGCGGCATCACCAAATCCGGCAGTGCCAGCCTGACGTTGACCGGCAACAACACCAACAGCGGCAACACGCTGCTCAATGGCGGCAGCCTGTTCGTTGGCAGCAACACCGCGCTGGGGACTGGCGCGTTGAGCGCGGCAGCGGGCACTACGCTGGATGCGACTGCCGCAGTGACATTGGCCAACGCCGTTGCGCTGGCGGGCGGGGTGACCATCGGCGGTACGCAGGCGCTGGGTTTGAGCGGCGTCATCAGCGGTGCCGGCAGCCTGATCAAGAATGGCACGGCGGATCTGACCCTCAGCGGCAACAACACCTTCGCCGGCGGCACTGCGCTCAATGCCGGCACGCTGATTGTCGGCTCCAACACGGCGCTGGGTACCGGTGCCTTGGCCACAGCGGCAGGTACCAAAATCGACGCCAGCACCACGGCCGCGTTGACCAATGCGGTGACCCTTGGCGGTGATCTGGAAGTGCGTGGCAGCGCTGACCTGACCCTCGGTGGTGTGATCAGCGGCAGTGGCGGGTTGACCAAGCGCGGTTTTGCCAACCTGACTCTCAACGGTGCCAACACTTATCTCGGCGGTACCACGCTGGCCGCCGGCACGCTCACTGTGGGCAACGCGGCCGCGTTGGGCAGCGGTGCATTGAACGTCATCGATGTCTCAGCGCTGGACAGCAACACCGCTGTCAACCTGAGCAACAACATCAACCTCAACAGCAGTGCCCTGACCCTCGGCGGCAGCAGCGGTCTGACCCTCTCCGGTGTCATCAACGGCGCCGGTCAACTGATCAAGAACGGCGCCGCCAACCTGACCCTCGATGGAGTGAACACGTTCGCTGGCGGGACCACGTTGAACGCCGGCAGCTTGACTGTCGGTAACGCCGCAGCGCTGGGCACTGGCGCACTGACTGTCGCCGGGGCCAGTACCCTCAACAGCAGCACGGCGGTTACCCTGAACAACGCAATCACCCTCAACGCCAACCTCACCGCCGGCGGCGCCAACGCGCTGACCCTTGGCGGGGTGATCAGTGGCGCCAATGGTTTAATCAAGACCGGCGCATCCAGCCTGACCCTCAACGGCAACAACACCTACTCCGGCACCACCGCCCTGAACGCCGGTTCGCTGGTGGTCGGCTCCAACACAGCACTCGGCACCGGCACACTCAACGCCTCGAACGGCACCACCCTCGATGCCAGTACCGCCGCGACGCTGGCCAACAACGTCAACCTCGCCGGCACCCTGACTGTGGGCGGGACCAATGCGCTGACCCTCGGCGGCGTGGTCGCCGGTATCGGTGGGCTGACCAAGAATGGCGCTGCCGACCTGACCCTCAACGGCGCCAACAGTTATTTTGGCAACACCCTGTTGAACACCGGCAAACTGACCGTCGGCAGCAACACCGCGTTGGGTTCCGGCACGTTGAACGCGGCGGCCAACACCACGCTGGACGCCAACACGGCCGTCAGCCTGAACAATGCCGTGGCGCTCGCCGGTGCCTTGAACATCGGCGGCACGGCGAATATGACCCTGACCGGTCTGGTCAGCGGCGCCGGCAGTCTGGTGAAAGACGGCGCGGCCAATCTGATTCTCAACGCCGCCAACAACTACCTCGGTGGCACCACGCTGAACGCTGGCACACTGACCGTCGGCAACAGTTCTGCATTGGGTTCCGGTGCGCTGACTGTCGCTGGCGCGGCAACGCTGGACAGCAATTCGCCGCTGGTCAGCCTCAACAACGCCGTCGCCCTCAATGCGGCGCTGACCGTTGGCGGTACGCAAAACCTCACCCTCGGCGGCGTCACCAGCGGCACTGGCCAGTTGATCAAAAACGGCGCAGCCAACCTGACCCTCAACGGCAGCAACAGCTTCAGCGGCGGCACCACGCTCAACGCCGGCACGCTCACCTTGGGCAATGCCAACAGTCTGGGCAGTGGCGCATTGATCGTCGGCGGTGCGGCGACGCTGGATAACAGTGCATCGTTCGGCATCGGCAACGCGATCACTTTGAACGCCGGGCTGACGGTTGCCGGCAACAACGATTTGAGCTTTAACGGCATCATCGACGGTGCCGGCAACCTGACCAAAAACGGTCTGTCGGATCTGACCCTCGCGGGCAGCAACACCTTTACCGGCGCGCTGAATATCGTTTCCGGCAGCGTCACCACCCTCAACAGCAACGCGCTGGGCAGCACCGCCGGCGTCAACATCAGCGCCGGCGCCGGGCTGAATCTGGGCAGCAACGCCAGCCTCGGTGCGCTGACCGGCAGCGGCAGTGTGCAACTGACCGGCAGCAACCTGCTGACCGTCGGCAGCGGCAACGTCACCAGCACCTTCGACGGCGATCTCAGCGGCAGCGGCGGCCTGGTCAAAGTCGGCACCGGCACCTTGAACCTCACTGGCATCAACGGCATTACCGGCAATACCGCGATCGATGGCGGTATCGTGAATCTCAGTGGTTCGCTGGGCAGTGCGCAAGTCAACGTCAATACCGGTGGCACGCTGACCGGTACCGGTTCGGCGCTCGGCGCGGTCAACATCAACAACGGTGGGCATCTGGCGTTGTCGTCGGGCAACACCTTGTCGGCGAGTGCTCTGACTCTTGGCGCCGGCAGCAACGTTGATGTAGCACTGGGCACACCGTCGACCGCGTCGCTGATGAATGTCGGTGGCAACCTCACCCTCGACGGCAATCTTAATGTCAGCGATGCCGGCGGTTTCGGCGTCGGCGTGTATCGCCTGTTCAACTACACCGGCGCCCTGACCAACCTCGGTCTGGACGTGGCCAGCGTGCCGGTCGGTTACGGCCTCGGCGATCTGCTGGTGCAAACCGGCGTGGCCAATCAGATCAACATTCAAGTCTCCGCGCCGAACAGCAACATCCGTTACTGGGACGGCAGCCAGACCATCGCCAACGGTGTGGTCGATGGCGGCAGCGGCACGTGGAACGCGGTCGGCACCAACTGGACCGACGCCAACGGTTTGGTCAATCAACCGTGGGCCGGCGACTTCGCGGTGTTCCAGGGCACCGCCGGCACGGTGACGGTGAACGGCACGCAAGCGTTCACCGGCATGCAATTTCTCACCGATGGCTACAACGTGGTCAACGGTGCGGCGGGGCAACTCACGGCGGTCAACGGCACCGGCGGCACCACTTCGTTGCGCGTCGATCCGGGCGTGACCGCGACCATCAATGCCAATATCGATGGCAGCGGGATTCTCAATAAACTCGACGCCGGCACCTTGGTGCTCGGCGGTGCCAACACCTATACCGGCGGCACACAACTGGACGGCGGCAAGATTATCGTCGGCAGCAACACCGCACTTGGCACTGGTACGTTGACGGCGAATGCCGGCACGCAGCTGGACAGCAACGCGGCGGTGACACTGGCCAACGCGGCGACGCTCAACGGCAACCTCACCGTGGTCGGCAGCAATGCACTGACCCTCAACGGCGTGATTGGCGGCACGGGTGGCCTGATCAAAACCGGCACGGCGAACCTGACCCTCGGCGGCAACAACGCCTTCCTCGGGCCGGTAGCACTGAATGCCGGCGGACTGATTCTGGCGTCGAACTCAGCCCTGGGTTCCGGCACGTTGAACGCGGCGGGCGGCACCACGCTGGATGCGAGCACTGCGGTTTCGCTGAACAACGCGGTGAATCTGGCCGGCAATCTCGGCATTGGCGGCACGGCGGATCTGACCCTGGCCGGTACGGTCAACGGCGCCGGCAGCCTGAGCAAAAACGGCGCCGCCAACCTGACTCTCAGCGGCAATAACAACTTCCTCGGTGGCACCACCCTCAACGCCGGCACGCTGACCGCCGGCAGCAACTCGGCGCTGGGTCTGGGCAATCTCACTGTAGCCGGCGCCTCGGCGCTGGACAGCAACAGTGCGCTGAGCCTGGGCAACAACGTCGTGCTCAACGCCAACCTGAGCAACACCGGCAGCAACAATCTGACCCTCGCGGGTGTGGTCAGCGGCGCGGGTGGCTTGATCAAGGACGGCGCGTCGAACCTGACACTCAACGGCATCAACACCTTCACCGGCGGTACCACGCTGAATGCCGGCACGCTGACCCTTGGTACAGGCGCGTCGCTGGGCAGTGGCGCGCTGACCGTGGCGGGTGCTTCGACCCTCGATAACTCCGCGCCGCTGGTGCTGGCCAACAACCTCAACGTCAATGCCAATCTGGCCTTGGCCGGTAACAATAATCTGACCATCGGCGGTGTCATCGCCGGTGCCGGCACGTTGAGCAAAAATGGTCTGGCCGACGTAACCCTGAGCGGCAACAACACCTTCAGCGGCACCTTCGATGTGGCGTCCGGCAGCCTGACCACACTGAACGGCGCAGCGCTGGGCAACAACGCTACGGTCAATCTCGCGGGTGGCGCGGCGCTTAATCTCGGTGCTTCGGGAAGCCTTGCCAGCCTGACTGGCAGCGGCACGGCGCTGATTGGCACTGGCAATACGTTGAGCCTGGGCGGCAACAACGTCAGCAGCACCTTCGCCGGCATCCTCAGCGGTGACGGCAGCCTGAGCAAACTCGGCAGCGGCACCCTGACCCTCAGCGGCATCAGCGACCTGACTGGTGATACCAACGTCAACGCCGGCACCTTGCAGGTCAACGGCTCACTGGCCAGTGGCAATGTGCTGGTCAACAGCGGCGGCACCCTCGGTGGCAGCGGCAGCCTGACCGGTGCCGTGACGGTGGCGGATGGCGGTCATCTGGCGGGCGTCACCGGCAGTACGCTGAGCGTCAGTTCGCTGCTGTTCAACGGCAATTCAAACTTCGACGTCGGCCTCGGCACACCGGTGTCCGGTGGCGGCAATGCGCTGGTCAATGTCGGCGGCAACCTGACCCTCGACGGCACGCTCAACGTCAGCGACATCGGTGGTTTTGGCAGCGGTGTCTATCGCCTGATCGACTACACCGGCGGCCTGACCGACAACGGCATGCTCTTCGGCACACTGCCGGGCAGCGTCACCCCGGGCGATCTGCAACTGCAAACCGCACTGGCCAATCAGATCAACCTGCTGGTCACCGCACCGGGCGTCACCGTGCAGTTCTGGGACGGCAACCAACTGGTGGCCAACGGTTCTGTAGAGGGTGGCAGCGGCACCTGGGGCACTGGCACCACCAACTGGACCGACGTCAACGGCACCACCAACCAGGCCTGGACCAACAGCTTCGCGGTGTTCCAGGGCGCGGCCGGCACGGTGACCGTCAACGGCGCGCAAACCATCACCGGTCTGCAGTTCGTCACCGACGGCTACAGCCTGGTGAGCGGCACGGCGGGCTCGCTGAATCTGGTCAATGGTTCGCTGGGCAATGCCACGGTGCGGGTTGACCCGAACGCCACGGCAACCATTGGCGTCGCACTCAACGGCAGCGGCACCCTGGGCAAATACGACAGCGGTACGCTGGTGCTCAACGCGGCCAACGGCTACACCGGCGGCACGGCGCTCAACGGCGGCAAGATCGTCGTCGGCAACAACGCGGCGCTCGGCACTGGCGTGTTGACTGCTGCTGACGGCACAGCGCTGGACAGCAACGCGGCCGTCAGTCTGAGCAACGATGTTGTGCTCAACGGTGGCTTGAATGTCGCAGGCTCTAACGCCTTGACCCTTGACGGCGTGGTCAGCGGCAGCGGCAGCCTGATCAAGGCCGGCGCATCGAGCCTGACCCTCAACGGCAGCAACACTTACAGCGGCGGCACTCAGCTCGCCGGCGGCACGCTGGTTCTTGGCAACAACAGTGCGATCAGCAGCGCTGCGCTTAACGTGACCGGTGACGGCACGCTCGACAGCACCTCGGCGCTGCAACTGGCCAATGCCGTCAACCTTGGCGCGCAACTGACCCTCGCCGGCAACCAGAACACCACGCTGATCGGTGCTGTGACTGGCACCGGCAGTCTTCTGAAAAATGGTAGCGGTGATCTCGTGCTCAGTGGTGCTAATACCTACAGCGGCGGCACCACGCTGAACGGCGGCACAACGCGCGGTGACACCAGCAGCTTGCAAGGTGCGATCGTCAACAACGCGACGCTGACCTTCGAGCAAAACGCCGATGGCAGCTACACCGGCAATCTCACCGGCGCCGGTACGCTGAACAAAACCGGCACGGGTGATCTGCTGCTGGCCGGCAACAATACCTTCACCGGCAACACCTCGGTGCAGGCGGGCAATCTGATCGTCAACGGCGTGCTCAACAGCGCCAATGTCGACGTTGCCAGCGGTGCCGGCATCGGCGGTGGCGGCCAGTTTGGTGGTGCCGTGCAACTGGCCAGCGGTGCGACGCTGCTGGGTGGCGGTACGGCAACGCCGTTGTCAGTCGGTTCGCTGGCACTGTCGTCGGGGACCAATCTGGACTTCAGCCTCGGCTCGGCGGCCAGTTCGACCACCGTGGTCAACGTCGCCGGCAACCTGACCCTCGACGGTACGCTGAACATCAGCAATGCCGGCGGTTTCGGCACCGGCGTTTATCAACTGTTCAGCTACGGCGGCAGTCTGACCGACAACGGTCTGGTATATGGCAGCCTGCCGGTGTCGGCGGCCAATCTGACCCTGCAAACGGCTATCGCCAATCAGATCAACCTGCTGGTGCAAGGCACGCCGGGTGAGGTGCAGTTCTGGAACGGCGGCACCACCAATCCGGACGGCAGCATCGGTGGCGGCAGTGGTGTATGGGGTCCAGGCACCAACTGGACCGATCCGAGCGGTACTCAGGCCTTGGCTGCAAATGGTCAGTTCGCCGTGTTTGGCGGCCAGGCGGGTACGGTTACCGTGCAGGGCAATCAGAACTTCACCGGCCTGCAATTCCTCTCCGGCGGCTACAGCCTGGTTCCGGGGGCTGGCGGTACGCTGACTCCGGTCAACGGCACGGACGGCAGCCTTGCACCGGTGCGCGTCAACGCCGGCGCGAGTGCGGAAATCTCCGCGCCGCTGGTGGGCACTGGCGGGATCGAGAAACTCGACTCCGGCACGCTGGTGCTCAGTGGCGCCAACACCTACAGCGGTGGCACCACGGTCAGCGGCGGTACGCTGGTCGGTAACACCACCAGCCTGCAGGGCAACATCCTTAACAACGCATCGTTGCTCTTCTTGCAGAACTTCAATGGTCAGTTCAATGGATCGCTGCGCGGACTTGGCGCGATGCTCAAACGCGGCACCGGCACCTTGCTGTTGACCGGTGATAATCCGTTCAGCGGCACGGTTGCGGTCGATCAAGGTGTGCTGCAAGTCGGCAGCCTTGCGGCGCGCGCTTCGTTGGGTGGGCAAGTCACCGTGGCCAATGGAGCCGGCCTCAGCGGTAACGGCAGCGTCGGTTCGGTGGTCAACCATGGCGTTGTCACCTCGGGCTCCGAAGCGGGCACCCTGAGCGTGGCCGGTAACCTGACCAACGCATCTGACGGTGTGCTGGCCCTGACGGTCAGCTCGCCAACCGCGACACCACTGGCAATCGGTGGCACCGCAACGCTGGGCGGCGCTTTGCAAGTGAACTCGCTGGCACCGTTCACCGGCAACACCACGTACTCGCTGATCACCGCAGGCGGCGGCGTGAATGGCACCTTCAGCGCTGCGGACCTGCCGCAATACGCATTCCTCAACACGGCACTGGTGTATGACGCCAACGCAGTGAACCTGGTGGTCAGCCGCAATGGCAACTCGTTCGCCGATGTCGCCGCCACTGGCAACCAGTTCAGAACCGCCACCGCGCTGTCGAACAACGGCCCGGCCGGTGCGGCGTTGCAGAACGAGATCGTCAACCTCAGCGTCGCCGGTGCGCGTAATGCCTTCGACAGTCTGTCCGGTGAGATCCACGCCAGCACCGCCAGCGCCATCCTCGAGGATTCGCGCTATGTGCGTGACGCGGTCAACGATCGCATGCGCCAACCGTCATGCAGCGCGGCGGATGATCCACGCCGCGCGCTGGCGCCAAGTGGCAACCAACTGAGCAGCAACGGTTGCCACGGCGAAATGGTTGGCTGGGCGCGGGCGCTCGGCGCGTGGGGTGAGACGGATGGCGACAGCAACGCGGCGAAACTCGACCGCAACCTCAGCGGCTTCATGCTCGGCACCGACAAGCAACTCGATGACCAGTGGCGCGTGGGCATGGCCGCCGGTTACACCCGCAGCGACCTCGATGCGCATGACCGTCGCTCGGATGCCACCGTCGAAAGCTACCACCTGGCGGCGTACCTCAACTCGCAGTTCGATGCTCTGGCGGTGCGCCTCGGCGCGGCTTACAGCTGGCACGACATCGAGACCAAACGCAACGTCAGCGTCGGCAGCTACAACGATCGCTTGAAGGCCAATTACGATGCGCGCAGCGCGCAGGTGTTCGGTGAAGTCGGTTACACGATTGAAGCCGGCGGCATTGCCCTGGAGCCATTCGCCGGTCTGGCCTACGTCAACTACGACACCGACAAGGCCAAGGAGAAAGGCGGAGTAGGGCGCCTGGAGGCGGATGCCGATCAAGACATCACCTTCTCGACTCTCGGTGTACGTGCCGGCAAAGTCATCACCCTGGCCAACGGCGGGCAATTCACCCCGCGCGCGGCCATCGGCTGGCGCCATGCCTTTGGTGATACCAAGCCTGACGCCGACCTGACCTTCATCGACGGCGGCGCCTCGTTCAGCACACAGGGCGTGCCGATCGCCAAGGACAGCGCCATCGTTGAAGCGGGTGTCGACTTCCAGATCAGCCCGACCGGCAAACTCGGCGTCGGCTACTCGGGCCAACTGTCGAACGACAGCAACGACCATGCAATGACCATCAGCTTCAGCCTTGGCTTCTGATTTAGGGTCGAAGCACTTTTAGCCGCCCGTAAGGGCGGTTTTTTTTGCCTTGTCTCAAGCTGCTCGTTCCCACGCTCTGCGTGGTAACGCCTCTAGGGACGCTCCGCGTTCCGGCTCCGTGAAGGGACGCGGAGCGTCCCGGGCTGCATTCCCACGCGGAGCGTGGGAACGATCGGATAGACCCGGCGTGCTCTGCTAGAATCGCCCCCATCAACAGCCTGAGACTCCCCCATGAGCGAGCCGATTCGTCTGACCCAATACAGCCACGGCGCCGGTTGCGGCTGCAAGATTTCCCCGCAGGTGCTGGAAGTGATTCTGGCCGGCAGCGGTGCGCAGAACCTTGATCCGAAACTGTGGGTCGGCAATGCCTCGCGTGATGACGCGGCGGTGTACGAGATCGATGCCGAGCGCGGCGTGGTCTCGACCACGGACTTTTTCATGCCGATCGTCGATGATCCGTTCGACTTCGGCCGGATTGCCGCGACCAATGCGATCAGCGACATCTATGCGATGGGCGGCGATCCGTTAATGGCCATCGCCATTCTCGGCTGGCCGGTCAATGTGCTGGCGCCGGAAGTGGCGCGCGAAGTGATTCGCGGCGGCCGTGCCGTTTGCGACGCTGCGGGCATTCCTCTGGCGGGCGGGCATTCGATCGATGCGCCGGAGCCGATCTTCGGCCTCGCCGTCACCGGTCTGGTGGAAAAGCGCCACATGAAGCGCAACGACACCGCCACCGCCGGTTGCCTGCTGTACCTGACCAAACCGTTGGGTATCGGCATCCTCACCACCGCCGAGAAGAAGGGCAAGTTGCGCGCCGCCGACGTTGGTGTGGCCCGCGACTGGATGTGCACCTTGAACAAACCCGGCAGCCGTTTCGGCAAACTCGCCGGCGTTACCGCCATGACCGACGTCACCGGTTTTGGTCTGCTCGGGCATCTGGTGGAAATGGCCGATGGCAGCAAGCTCACTGCACGCATTGCCTATGACCGCGTACCGCGTCTGGACAGCGTCGAGTACTACCTCGATCAGGGCTGCGTGCCCGGCGGTACGCTGCGCAACTTCGACAGCTACGCGAGCAAGGTCGGTCGCGTGCAGGAGCTGCATAAACGCGTGCTCTGCGACCCGCAAACCAGCGGTGGTCTGCTGATCGCCGTCACGCCTGAAGGCAATGAAGAGTTCCTTGCCGTCGCCGCCGAACTGGGCCTGAACCTGGCGCCAATCGGCGAGCTGGTTGAGCGACAGACGAACGCAGTCGAGGTGATTTGATGCTCCGCGACTGCACTGACTACCGTGATATTTTCCTCAACGACCGGCCGCTGATGGATGCCCGCGCGCCGGTCGAGTTTCACAAGGGCGCGTTCCCCGGTGTGATCAACCTGCCGCTGATGAACGACGTCGAACGGCAGAAGATCGGCACCTGCTACAAACAGCACGGTCAGCAGGCCGCCATCGAATTGGGTCATCAATTGGTGTCTGGCGCGGTGAAGGCCGAGCGCATCCAGGCCTGGGCCGAATTTGCCCGCGCCCATCCTGACGGTTATCTCTATTGTTTTCGCGGCGGCCTGCGTTCGCAGATCACTCAGCAATGGCTGCGTGACGAGGCCGGCATCGACTATCCGCGCGTCGGCGGTGGTTACAAGGCGATGCGCAACTTCCTCATCGACACCCTTGAGCAGGCCATCGCGCAATGTGATTTCGTCTTGCTGGGTGGCATGACCGGCACCGGCAAGACAGAAGTGCTGGTGCAACTGCAAAACGGCCTGGACCTTGAAGGGCACGCCAATCATCGCGGCTCCAGCTTCGGCAAACGCGCCACCGGGCAGCCGTCGAACATCGATTTTGAAAACCGCCTGGCCATCGACATTCTCAAGAAACGTGACGCGGGTTTCGCGCAGTTTGTACTGGAAGACGAGAGCCGGGTGGTCGGCAGTTGTGCCTTGCCGCTGCCGTTGTATCAGGGCATGCAGCAGTACCCGATGGTCTGGCTGGAAGACCGTTTTGAGGATCGCGTGGAGCGGATCCTGCGGGACTATGTGGTGGACCTGTCGGCGGAGTTCTCCGCGGTGCATGGCGAGGAGGGCTTTACGCTGTTCTCTGAACGCCTGTTGGAAAGTCTGAACAACGTGCAGAAACGTCTGGGTGGCGAGCGCCATCGACGCATGCTGATTTTGATGGAAGACGCGTTGGCGGAGCAGGGACGAAGCGGCGCGGTGGACTTGCATCGTGGCTGGATCGAAGGGTTACTGCGTGAGTATTACGACCCGATGTATGTGTTTCAGCGCGAGAAGAAGGGCGGGCGGATCGAGTTCGCCGGGGAGCGTGGAGCGGTGCTGGAATATCTGCGTGAGCGGGTGAATCAGAAGGATTGATAGTGCTTTTGCTGGCCTCATCGCTGGCAAGCCAGCTCCCACAGTTATTGCGGATGTACATGGATTTTGTGTACACCCTAGAACCCTGTGGGAGCTGGCTTGCCAGCGATGGGGCCGGTTCAGACAGAAGATGACTCAGGTCGGGCAGGTTTCCTTGCCATGATCCAGACCCTGCTTGTAACTGTGGCTCTGCAGACTGGCCTTGCCGTCGTGCCAGGTCAGCGTCAGTACATACAGCGAGTCAAAGTCGTTGCCCGCCCAGTCATCGGTGATGTTCTGCTTCTCGCCGACCGCTTTGCCCGCTACCTTGTTGATCAGCTCCGGCAGATAGCCGTGGGACCAGGCGGTGTAGATCGTCGAGTTGTGATACTTGTCTTCCAGCAGTTCGCGGGCCAGATCGCTGGTGTCGTTGGCCGAGAACTCGATGTTCACCGGCAGGCCGAGCTTGATCGCGGCGGGGCTGATGGTCATCAGCGGACGGATGTAGCTGTAGGAGTTGTCCAGCTCACCTTCCTCGACATTGCGCGTCGGATTGGCGGCGAACACGTAATCGGCCTTGCCGAATTTTTCCGGCAGCAGCGTCGACAGGTCGATAGCGCGGTTCAGGCCCTGGCAGTTGAGCTGGCCGAGACCACCCTCGGGCTTCTCCGCGTGGCGCAGGAACACCAGCGTCTGGGTACCGTCCACCGGTTGCGCGCGGCTTTCGCTCGACTCAAGCGACAGGAACAGCGCACTGACGGCCAGCAGGGAAGGCAGGGCCACATACGCGCGGTGTTTGAAACGTTTGGCGAATCGCATAAGGATCGTCATGGAATAAAAGGTTCTTCAGCAAATTCGGTTAAGGCTGACAAACCTTTACACCGCGGGCTCCCAGCACCGGGTGTTTTCCCTGTCATGAACGGCTTCCTTTGCAATAAAGGCATAGCTCAGAGTCCCCTGAGGCCGATTTGGTTCGATCCATCCGAGTGCGTGGCACTTTAGCGGCAAACTTCCACGGCTTGGGCACAGGTTAGCGACAGGATGTTACGGTTCGAAGCGGCTGTGGACGACCTTTTGATCCATCTCCACAAGAACGCATAAAACGACCACACAGGTGCAATACATATGTACCGCACCTGGCGATTTGTAATCGACTGCAATGGCGCATGTGCGATAAGCGATTGTCGCGAGGTCTGCCCGGCTTTTAGTTTGGCAACGTTCTTGAATAAGGATTTTCATGGTCATCGTTCGTAAAACCGCCACCTCCCCGTCGCCCGGCCTCGGACCGGTAGACGCAAGCGCGGGCCGTAAAAGAGGCTGCGGCGTGCTCCCCGGCGACGGGCCAGCGAGGAAGGCTTCTCACCTTGAAGACAATCAAGTGCAGGAGCCTGCTGCCCAGCAACCGGAACTATCACTTGCCCGTATCAGGCTTTCTCCCTTGAAGTCTGCCGAGGTTTTGCCGATTCGTTCCGTGGTCCAGTCACTTGAAGACTATCGCTTGAGAGCACCCGCCAGCTTGCCTGCGGCCAATGCACAGGGCTTGAGGGTCATCAAGGATCGCCTGTACGCAGATATCGCCCCGGGCGAGATCGTTCTGGTCCGGCAAACCGCGACAACCGGCGAGTATCGGGCGACATTGGCGTCTGAGTTGACCGCTTCGGGGCCGGCGCTGGTCTACGAACCGCAAAACCGGATATGGAAGCTTCAAGGCGCTCAATCGTCCCCTGACAA
This sequence comes from Pseudomonas sp. TNT2022 ID642, assembly GCF_028656995.1. Lineage (NCBI taxonomy): Bacteria > Pseudomonadati > Pseudomonadota > Gammaproteobacteria > Pseudomonadales > Pseudomonadaceae > Pseudomonas > Pseudomonas sp. TNT2022 ID642. Next base: position 21,235 of record NZ_JAMDGW010000043.1, read on the forward strand.
TGGCGACGTCATTGATATCGATATTGATGAGCTGATTCGCGGTTTCAGTAATGATTCACCCCAAAAACACCGGGCTCATGATGGTAACGACGACTCGATCGAGCGCGATACGTTAATGGATGTCAATCTGGTTGCGCGTGGGTTGACTCAGTTTTCGCCCAGGCAGGCCGAACTCATTCGCTCGGAGTTGCGAGTGGTCGAAACCGTGTTCTCTGACGCCTGCGACGTCATCGGCATGAAGCTGTCAGACGCCGATAAGGTCTACGAAAACTTTTTTGGCGCTGACCACCGAATCATTGCCGCGCAATTCGCTGATTCAGTCTCGCGCGGCCTGGCGCTTTCCAGGGAGTATCAAGGGGTCTGGGGCGGGGATAAATTCATCGGAGTCGATGTCGACAACCAGAGCTCGGCATGGATGTACAAAAAGGATTTTCATGGTCGGTTCTTCATCAATCGCAAGTTCATGAAGCGCGGTATGTTGAGTGTGTCGCTGGGCCATGAAATGTTGCACACCAACAGAGTCGATCGATTCAAGGCCATCGGGCCGAACGCTGCCGATTTTTTCTATCTGCACGATAATCTGCAGACTTTGCTGGTTTCGGACTCGCGGATGGCCTACGACGTCTCGGAGCGTAGCGTTTCCGACGCGATCATGCGCGGTGGGTTGACGGTCGATTACATGAAAGCCACCAGTGACTATCACGACAGCTTCCTGTTCGGTGTCAGCGATTATCTGGGAAGGGTCGACGATGTAGAGCTTGATGAGGCGGTTGATCTGTTCAATGCCAATTCGCAACTGCGCGCGCACATGGCCGCGAACAATGCCGACAGCATTTTTTTTGCGGCCAAGAGCCTGCAAACGTGGTATCGCAGCAAAATCGAATACGAGCGGCTTGATAGCCTTATCGATGGCTGATGCGGGCAGGCATCGGCCAAAACATCACAGCCTGCGGCGGCTCTGAATTATGATCTGCCTTTAAATTGTGACTGGATGCTTCCCATGACCGATCTGTCCGCGTTCCCGATCACCCAGAAATGGCCGGCGCAGTACCCTGACTGGATTCAGCTCTATTCCTTGCCGACGCCCAATGGCGTCAAAGTCTCGATCATGCTCGAAGAAATCGGCCTGCCGTACGAGCCGCACAAGGTCGCTTTCGACAGCAATGACCAGCTGTCCGCCGAGTTCCTGTCGCTGAACCCGAACAACAAGATCCCGGCGATCCTCGACCCACACGGTCCCGATGATCAGCCGCTGCCACTGTTCGAGTCGGGTGCGATCCTGATTTACCTGGCCGACAAAAGCGGCCAGTTGCTGGCCCAGGAAGGCGCACTGCGCTACGAAACCATCCAGTGGCTGATGTTCCAGATGGGCGGCATCGGCCCGATGTTCGGCCAGCTCGGGTTCTTCAACAAATTCGCCGGCAAGGATTACGAGGACAAACGTCCGCGTGATCGTTACGTCGATGAAAGCAAACGTCTGCTCAAGGTGCTCGACGGCCGGCTCGAGGGCCGAGACTGGATCATGGGTGAACGCTACACCATCGCCGATATCGCCACGTTCCCGTGGGTGCGTAACTTGATTGGCTTCTATGAGGCTGGTGATCTGGTGGGCATTCAGAGCTTCCCGAATGTCACCCGTGTGCTGGAGCGTTTCCTCGCGCGTCCGGCCGTGGTTCGAGGCCTGACCATTCCTTCCTGACACCACACATCCCCCTGTGGGAGCTGCCGAAGGCTGCGATCTTTTGATGTTGATTTTTAAAAGCAAGATCAAAAGATCGCAGCCTTCGGCAGCTCCTACAGGAGATTTGGGTACTCTCTGGGATTATTACACCCCCGGTAATGCACTCTTGATTGATCCAGGTTTGTACCCCAACCCCCGCAAGGCATAAGCTTCGCCCCCTACGACTTTCGTCTCATCTGCCGTTTTCAGGAAAGGCCCCATGTCCAGTCAGTTCCCCGAAGCACGTCCCCGCCGTCTGCGCCGCAATGCGAGCCTGCGCAGCCTGTTCCAGGAAACCGAGTTCAGCCTGAATGATCTGGTGCTGCCGATTTTCGTCGAAGAAGAAATCGACGACTTCGTGCCGATCAACAGCATGCCCGGTGTGATGCGTATTCCTGAGCGCAAACTGGCCAGCGAAATCGAGCGCTATGCCCGCGCCGGCATCAAGTCGGTGATGACCTTCGGCGTATCCCATCATCTGGACAGCAACGGCAGCGACACCTGGCGCGAAGACGGTCTGGTCTCGCGCATGTCGCGCATTGCCAAAGATGCCGTGCCGGAAATGATCGTGATGTCTGACACCTGCTTCTGCGAATACACCGATCACGGCCATTGCGGCGTGATGCATAACCATGAAGTCGACAACGACCAGACCCTGATCAACCTCGGCAAACAAGCCGTGGCAGCGGCCCGCGCCGGTGCGGACGTGATTGCGCCGTCGGCAGCGATGGACGGTCAGGTGCGGGCGATTCGCCAGGCCCTGGATGCGGCCGGGTTCACCCAGATTCCGATCATGGCCTACTCGACCAAATTTGCCTCGGCGCTTTACGGCCCGTTCCGCGAGGCCGGTGGCAGCGCCTTGAAGGGCGACCGCAAAAGCTATCAGATGAACCCGATGAACCGCCGCGAAGCCCTGCGCGAGTCGCTGCTCGACGAGCAGGAAGGCGCCGATGCGCTGATGGTCAAACCGGCGGGGGCGTACCTCGACATCATCCGCGATATTCGCGAAGCCTCGAACCTGCCGCTGGCGGCGTATCAGGTCAGCGGTGAGTACGCGATGATCAAGTTCGGCGCACAGGCAGGGGCGATTGATGAGGATCGCGTGGTGCGTGAAAGCCTGGGTGCGATCAAGCGTGCAGGCGCGGATTTGATCTTCACTTACTTTGCGATGGATCTGGCGTTGGCCGGGATCTAAAGACCATCGCACAACCCTGTGGGAGCTGGCTTGCCAGCGATAGCGGTGCATCAGTCAACATTGATTTTGACTGTGCTGACGCCATCGCTGGCAAGCCAGCTCCCACAGGTTCTTGTGGTGTTCTTGGGTCAGGGGCAGTTGAAGTAGGGCCGGATGCCGTGATCGCGGAAGTAGCGTTCAATCACCTTCGGATCCGCGCTGTTTTCGGCAATCGCCACATAGGTATCCGGGCGCAGCAGATAAAAGCCGTTACGCCCCAATCCCGCCGTTTCAAACGCCGGGCGCCAGTCGAACACGTGCAGCGGCAAATGATGTTCCTGGCACCAGGCGATCATTTCGTCACTGGTGTCGCCGTACACATGCACCTGCCAGCACGGTTGCCGTAGCGGTTCATAGTTATCTCCCTCACCATCATGCGCCCACGGCAAGCGGTCGCCGCCGTGGACGTGGCCGGCTGCGCCCTGGCTCAACGGCATGCCGCGATAGTTGAGGGTAACTTGCGACACCGTGCGAAAGAGGAACTCGCGACTGGCCTCGAACGAGGCCATTTTCGGGATCAGAAACGGCGCCACGCGCATGCGCAGCAAATCCGCCATACGCCCCTCGGCGGTGACGAAACTGAAGACCTTGTCGGTGGTCGACACCAGTCGACGAGCGAAGGCCTTGCGTTCGGTTTCGTAGCTGTCGAGCAGGCTTGGTTCGGCGGCGCCACTGAGCACAGCGGCAAGTTTCCACGCCAGATTGATCGCGTCGCCGATGCCGGTGTTCATGCCCTGACCACCCGCCGGGCTGTGCACATGGGCGGCATCGCCAAGCAGAAACGCGCGGCCACTGCGAAAGTGCTCAGCCACGCGGTGATGCACGCGGTAGGTCGAGAACCAATGGACATCTTCGATATGCACTTTCAGGTGTTCGATGGCACGGCTGCTGACATCGGAAAATTCCAGGGTTTCGGCGCGATCCGCACGTTCGTCACGCACGGTGCCGATCAGCCTTGCGCGGCCTTCGCCGGCCAGTGGAAACACGGCGAGGAAGTCCGCTTCATCCAGATCCAGATGCAACTCGCCGTTCATCGCAGGGCCGCTGGCCTTGACATCGGCGACGTAGAAAATCTGCTGATAGGTGCCGCCGGGGAAACCGGTGTCGAGGGTTTTGCGCACCACTGAACGGGCGCCATCACACCCCGCCAGATAACAGGCCTGGCAGATTTCCTGCTCACCATCGGGCTGGCGCAAATGCGCGGTGAGGCCGTCGCCGGTTTCCTCGAAGCTTTCCAGTGTCGTATCGCGCTCGACAGTGACGCCGTAGTCTTCGAGGCGTTCGATCAACAGCCGTTCGTGCTCGTCCTGGGGGAAGATTTCGACGAACGCGTAGGGTGTCAGGCCTTCGCCGATGCGATTGAGCGGCAACTGCGCGACCGGTTTGCCGTTGACCCAGAAATTCGCCGCCGCCACCCGATGGCCGTTGCGCACGATAGTGTCGGCGAGGTCCAGTTGCCGGTACAACTCGAGGGTGCGCGCCTGCACTGCCAGCGCTCGCGAAGTGGTGCCGGGTGCGGAGGTTTTATCGATGATGCGCACGCGTACGCCGAGTTTGCTCAGCCACAGGGCCAGCACCAGACCGGTCGGGCCGGCGCCGATGATCAGAACGTCGCTGCGGTTCATGGGCCTGTCCTCCGTTTGCTGTGCAGCAAGTATGGATCAGAAGGAGAGGGTGGCCAGTTGATCGGCCAGACGGAAGAAGGCCCCGCAGCGGTGAGGCTGTGGGGCCTTTTTTGGGTGTTCGGCGGGAAGGTATTGGCGGTAGTGAAATCTACCCCCTCACCCCAGCCCTCTCCCCCAGGGGGCGAGGGGGAAAGGGAGCCGATTTGTGTGCCTTTCAAAACCTGAGTTCGACTCGATGGCCCACGTCGGCGTAACTCGAAAGAACACCACATCAGTCCCCTCTCCTTTGAAAGGCGAGGGGGAAAGGGGGCCGATTCGTGTGCCTTTCAAAACCTGAGTTCGACTCGATGTTTCAGGTCGGCGTAACTTGCAAGAACACCACGGTAAGTCCCCTCTCCCTCCGGGAGAGGGCTAGGGTGAGGGGCTTTTCAGCTTTAGAAATCAATAGTCCCGGACAACTTCGCCACCCGCGGCTCACCCTGAGTCAGATAACCACCCTGAGCCGATTCCCAGTACTTCTTGTTCGCCAGATTCTCCACGCCCAGACGCACGGTCACGTCTTTCTCCGAGACCTTGAACGCATAACGCGCGCCGGCATCGAAGCGGTTCCAGGTCGGCAGGCTGAGGTTGTTCGCCGCATCCGCGTATTGACCACCGGTACGCAGCATCCGCGCATTCAGCGCTACACCTTGCAGACCCGGCACGTCCCAATCCGCGCCAGCGTTGAACTGGAAGGTCGGCACGCCGATCGCACGGTTGCCGTCGTTGGCGCCGTTGAGGGTGTTCTTCAGTTCAGTGTCCATCAGGGTCAGGCCGCTGATCAGGCGCAGGCCCTGGATCGGCTCGCCGAAGACGTTCATTTCCACGCCTTTGTTGACCTGCTCGCCTTCACGCACGTAGGTGCAGGTAGTCGCACTGTCGATTTCGCAGTAACCATCGCTCGGCTGTTCGATGCGATAGACACCCAGGCTCGCGCCGTAAGTGCCCATGTCGACTTTCACCCCGACTTCGGTCTGCTTGGAACGCGCGGGTGCATAGACTTCGTTGCCGTTGGTCACACGGAAGCCGCCGGTGCTGGTCGGCGAGGTCGGGCCCTGGGCCAGGCCTTCGATGTGGTTGGCGTAGAACGAAACGTGTTCCCACGGTTTGAACACCACGCCGTACACCGGAGTGGTGATCGATTCGTCGTAGCTCGACTTGCGATCGCCGCTGCCCCAACTGGCGTAGTTGTAACCTTGCACCACCAGTTGCTGACGGCGCAGGCCGGCAGTGACCAGCAGGCGATCGTCGAAGAACCCGAGGGTGTCGGAAATCGCAATGCTGCGGTTGAAGGTCTTGCCGACGATACCCGGATCATTCAAGTCGCCGCCGGCAAAATTGCCCACTGGCGACGGCGTTTGTACCGGGTGGTAGATGTTGTTGGCGTACTGGGTCAGGTCGAAATCATAGGCGCTGCGCTGTTCGGCCCAGATTCCGGTCAGGCCGAAGTTGAGCTTGTGGCTGACCGGACCGGTGTTGAATTTGCCATTGAGGCCAGCCATCACACTGGTGTTGTCTTCGTCATGGGGAATGAACGAGCCGGTGGTGAACGAAGCGCCGCTGTTGCCGACCAGCGTGGTCGAGTTGTAACGCCCGACTTCGCGGGTGTGCTTGGCGCCGCCGGCCGCATAAGCGGTCCAGTTGTCGTTCAGGTCGTACTCGGCGCGGAGCATGCCGAAGGTGTCTTCGATGTCGGTGTAGCCCCACTTCGGCGCATAGTTGGTATCGGCCGACGGCGCGTCCGGAATGTGCGTGGCGGTGCCGAGGTTGACCGAGTTGCGGCCACCGTTGACGCGTTCTTTCTGGTAGGCGAAGTCACCGGAAATGCGCAGGGCATCGCCGCGATAGTCGAGGCCGATGGCGAACAGTTTCGAGCGCTGGTTCTCGTGATCGATACCGGTGTCGCCTTCGCGCTGGGACAGGTTGATCCGGGCACCGAAGCGGTTGTCTTCACCGAAACGCTGGCCGATGTCGAAGTGATGACCGATACGGCCTTCGCTGTTGATGTCGGTGGTGTAACGACGTAGCGGCACATCGCCGGCGCGCTTCGGTTGCAGGTTGACGCCACCGCCGATGCCGGAACCGGTCGGGGTCACGCCGTTGATAAAGGCGTTCGGGCCTTTGAACACTTCCACGCGCTCCAGCGCGTCGGTGGAAATGATCTGCCGGGGCAACACGCCATACAGGCCGTTGTAGGAAATGTCGTCGCCGTTCAGCGGCAGGCCGCGAATCATGAAGACCTGCGCCTGGTTGGAGAAACCCGAGGCCTGACGTACCGACGAATCGTTGAGCAGCACGTCGGCGACGTTTTCGGCCTGCTGATCCTGAATCAATTGTTCGGTGTAGGACGCGGCGCTGAACGGCACGTCCATCATGTCCTGATTGCCGAGCACGCCGAGTTGACCACCACGGGCTACTTGTCCGCCGGAGTAGACCGGAGGCAGGGCGTTCGGTGTCGGGGCCTGGGCATTGACGTTGACGTCGTCCAGCACCAGCGATTTGGAATCGCCTTCAGCGGCGTGAGCGGTGACAGTCAGGGAGCACAGCAGGGCGAGAAGCGTCGGGCGGAACGGGACGGCGAGTCGAGCTGAAGCGGGCATGTAGATACCTGGAGGCGCACGGCCGGTGAGAAAAATAAGGGCGGCGCGAGAACTCCTTGCGCAAATGCGACTCCAGGTGCAAATGATAGGTTTTCTCAGTAACGTTTTGCAATCAGTTTGTCATCACCTCTTCAAAACCCACATTCCTGTGTAGGAGCTGCCGCAGGCTGCGATCTTTTGATCTCGTTTTTAAAATCAAAGTCAAAAGATCGCAGCCTGCGGCAGCTCCTACACGGATTGTGTATGGTGGTTCGGGCTTAACGGACTGGATAAAGCTTCATGCACAACTTTCAATTACCGATCACCCTCGCCGCATTGCTGGTGCTCGCCGGTTGCGCGGGGCAGCGCAGTCAGGAACCGGTGCCGCGTGCGCCTGCCGAAGTGAAGGCCGAGATTGTGCGGCTGATGCCGGCCAAGACGGCCGATCGGCAAGGCTGGGCCACCGACATCTACGCCGCATTTGCCGCGCAGAACATCAGCCCGACCACGCAGAATCTGTGTTCGGTGCTGGCCGTGGCCGAGCAGGAATCCACCTTCCAGGCTGACCCAACCGTGCCCGGCCTGGGCAAAATCGCCCGCGATGAAATCGATCGCCGTGCGGCCAAAGTGCACATCCCCAGCCTGTTGGTCAGCGGCGCGCTGCAAGTGCGCTCAACCAACGGCAAGACCTACAGCGAGCGCTTGAACGCAGCGCGCAGTGAAAAAGAACTCAGTGGCATTTTCGACGACTTCATTGGCAGGGTGCCGATGGGTCGCACGCTGTTCGGCGGCTTTAACCCGGTGCACACCGGCGGTCCGATGCAGGTCAGCATCGAGTTTGCCGAACAGCACGCCAAGGATTATCCGTACGCGGTGGACGGCACGATCCGCCGTGAAGTGTTCAGTCGACGTGGCGGCATGTATTTCGGTATCGCGCATTTGCTCGGCTATCCGGTGGGCTACCGCGAGCCGCTGTATCGGTTTGCCGATTTCAACGCCGGTTGGTACGCCAGTCGCAATGCCGCATTTCAAAACGCGGTCAGCCGCGCTTCGGGCATCCCGCTGGCGCTCGATGGCGACCTGATCCGCTACGATTCGATCATGCCCGGTGGCACCGAACTGGCAGTGCGCACCCTCGGCAAGTCGCTGGGCATGCGCAACCCGACTATTCGCGACCAACTGGAGAAGGGCAAAACCCTGGAGTTTGAAGAGACCAAGCTCTATCAACGGGTATTCGAACTGGCGGAGCAAGCGGAGGGGAAAAAACTGCCGCGCGCGGTGCTGCCAGGGATCGTGCTGCAAAGTCCGAAAATCACTCGCAAGCTCACTACAGCGTGGTTCGCCAAACGGGTGGATGAGCGCTACAAGCGTTGCATGGCCAAGGCCGGATAAAACACACAGACATAAAAAACCCGGCTGACGTGAGCCGGGTTTCTCTGGGTTGTTGCGGTGTTCCACTTCATTCAAGCGTTGCGAAGTTCGTTCAAACGATCTGCGCCACCTTCGGCGACAGTGTTGCCTTGCAGACGATCAGAACCATCAGCGGCGACAGTGTTGCCTTGCAGACGATCAGAGCCATCAGTGGCTTCCAGACGATCAGAGCCATCAGCGGCGACAGTGTTGCCTTGCAGACGATCAGAACCATCAGCGGCGACAGTGTTGCCTTGCAGACGATCAGAACCATCCGCCGCAACAGCGTTCTGGTACAGACGATCCGAGCCGTCGGCGGCGATCATTGTGTGGGCCGGGGTCGCGGCGAAAGCGTTAACTGCGAAAACCGAGAAAGCGATGCCGAGAAGAGTCTGGCGTTTCATGATGGTGTGCTCCGGGGTGTTGTTGGTTGGTATGGAGCTGATGTTACGCCGGAGATTTTTTATGAGAACTTCATTGCCGTGATGGTGAACATCGACGCCGATGATGGTTGCCGGAACCCGCAGATCAGAGCCTTATAGCACCTTCACAGCGCGCCCGATCGCCTGAATCGGCCCGGTCGGTTTGCCGATTGGCGAGCCATTGGCGCCTTCCAGCGTCAGTTCGAACAACTGGTTCGGTTGCAGTGGTGGCAACTTGTCCAACGGCACCGATAAAGCCTGTCCTGGCTTGACCAGACCCAGCGACACCGGCCCCTGCCAGCCGTCAGCCTTGGTCCAGAATTCCAGTGCCTTGTCGGCCGGCACTTCGACCACACCGAGCGGAATCAACTGAATCTCTTGTGAGTTGCTCGCCTGAATCACCCAGCCCGGCGCCTTGTCCTGCGGCGCGACCAGCACCACCAGAAAGCTTGGTTTTGGCGTGGTCTGGGTCAGCAGGATCGAGCCCAGTATCAACGTCGCGGCCAGTCCGGCCGCACTCAGCCCGCGCCAGAGAGGCAGTAGATTCCACCATGAGGTTGATGACGCTTTTGGCGTGAATCGTTCAAGGCTGCGTTCGATCCTCGGCCACAACTGCGCCGAAGGTTGTTGTGAGGGCGCAAGGTCAGTCAACTCCAGCAGACGCCGCTCCCAGGCATCCACCGCTGCGCGCAGTTGGGGATCATTCGGCAAACGACGTTGCACCTCGCTACGCTGTTCGAACGACAGCGTGCCGAGCACATATTCGCCGGCCAGTTCATCGCGTTCCTGTGCCGATTCGCTCGTCATCCCATGCACTCCCGCAAGGCGTTGAGGCTGCGCTTGATCCACGCTTTGACCGTGCCCAGCGGCGTGTCGAGGCGCGCGGCAATTTGTGCGTGGCTGTAGCCGTCGACATAGGCATGCAGGATGCAGTGGCGGCGTTGCGGCTCCAGTTGTTCCAGGCAACGGTGGATGCGCGCCGAATGAGCGTGGGCGTCGAAGCCGTCATTGTCTACAGCCACTTCGTGAGCTTCGTCGAAAGGCGTTTCCCGGCCGTGATCGCGCAGCATATTCAGCGCCAGATGCCGGGTCACGCTGAACATCCAGCCACGCGCCGAACCGCGCGCCGGATCAAACCCCGCCGCGCCGTTCCAGATCTTGATGAAGGCCTCATGAACGATGTCCTCCGCCAGCGCGGTGTCGCGCACCAGCCGCTTGGCCACGCCAAGGAGACGCGGGCCTTCCTGCACATACAAATCGCGCAGGGCCGACCGCTCGCCACGGGCACAGGCAGCGAGACGGGCTTCGTAATCGAAAACGGATTCGGCTAAAGGCATGTCGTGCAATCTAGCTCATTTTCCGCATTACAACGCAGAACCCTGTGGGAGCGGGCTTGCCCGCGATGGCGGTGTATCAGTGACATAAATGTTGACTGACGCGACGCCATCGCTGGCAAGCCAGCTCCCACAGGGATTTATGCTGAGCCTGACAGATCAGTTCGCCGCCCAGAAAATGTAATCAGCCTGGTACTTCACCACTTCCTGCTTGCCCTTGTTCGCCGCCGTGCATTCGCTGCCCGGTGCCACGCCACCCTTGAGCGCGACGCGCTGGATGTAACTGACGCCGCTCATCGCGCCTTTTCCTTCGGCAGGGTTGGCCTTGACCAGTTGATAGGGCAGGTTGCCCGGGCTCGACGGCGCTACGGCCAATTGCGTGCCGGTGACTTTCGAACCGTCCTTGGCCTGCCAGGTGGCCGGCGGGCCGAAGTAGGTGCCGACCTGCTTGCCGCTGCGATCATTGAGCACCGCTTTCGGGCCGACGAAGGTCCACTCGGTCTGCCCTGGAGTATTGGCTTTGTCACGGCATTCGTAAGTGATCTCGCCGACGCCGGTGGTTTCCATCGCGATCTTGTGGCCTTCCGGGACTTTGATCGCGTCGGGATAGCTGCTTTGGGCGAAGGTCGTCGAGGACAGGGCGAGCAAACCGGTGAGGCCAATCAGTTGAGTGATGTTCATCAGTGTTATCTCCGAAAAGGGTAGACCGCTGGCAGCCGAAGAGGGCTGTTACAGGGACTACCCGTGACGGAGGCGTTTGGATGCAGTGCCTGAAAAATATTTTATGGATCACTTCTATACCTGTGGGAGCTGGCTTGCCAGCGATAGCGGTGGGTCAGCGAAGGGGATGTCGACTGACCCGGCGCCATCGCTGGCAAGCCAGCTCCCACAGGGTTTTGTGTCGGGCTTGAGGCCGGAGGCTTTCAGCAGTTCCTGGGTGTAGGGGTGTTGCGGCGCGGCGAAAATCTCGCGCGACGAACCCTGCTCGACCACCTTGCCATCCTTGATCACCATCAAGTCATGCGCCAACGCATGCACCACCGCCAGATCATGGCTGATGAACAAATAGGTCAGTCCATGCCTGATCTGCAATTGCCGCAACAACTCCACCACCTGTTTCTGCACCGTACGATCCAGCGCCGAAGTCGGTTCATCGAGCAGAATCAGCGCCGGTTCCAGCACCAGTGCGCGGGCGATGGAAATACGCTGGCGCTGGCCACCGGAAAATTCGTGGGGATAACGATGCCGGCTCTGCGGATCCAGACCGACTTCCTCCAGCACACGAATTACTGCCGCTTCCCGCTCAGCCTCGGTGCCGATACCGTGAGTCAGCAAGCCTTCGGCAATGATCTGCTGCACCGACATCCGTGGGCTGAGGCTGCCGAACGGGTCCTGGAACACCACTTGAATCTGCCGCCGCAACGGCCGCATCAAACGTTGATTGAGCAAGCTCAGTTGCTTGTTACCGAAACGGATATTGCCCTCGGACTCGACCAACCGCAGGATCGCCTGACCCAGCGTCGATTTACCCGAACCCGACTCACCGACAATCCCCAACGTCTTGCCCCGTTGCAGGGTGAAACTCACGCCGTCCACCGCTTTGATGTAATCCTGCTGGCGACTGAACAATGCTTTGGGCAACGGGAACCACACCTTCAAATCATCGACTTCGAGCAGGTTGTGTTCGAATTCACTCGGCACTGGCGCACCGCTCGGCTCAGCCTCGATCAACAAGCGACTGTAAGGATGCTGCGGCGCACCAAACAACGCTTCGCAATCAGCCTGTTCAACGATCTCACCGTGACGCATCACGCACACGCGCTGAGCGATGCGCCGCACCAGATTGAGGTCATGGCTGATCAGCAACAGTGACATGCCCAGCCGCTGCTGCAACTCGATCAGCAGCTCGAGAATCTTCCGCTGCACCGTGACATCCAGCGCCGTGGTCGGCTCATCGGCGATCAACAGTTCCGGCTCGTTGGCCAGCGCCATGGCGATCATCACCCGTTGCCGTTGACCACCGGAAAGTTGATGCGGATAGGCTTTCAAACGCTGCAATGGCTGGCGAATACCGACCAGTTCCAGCAGCTCCAGCGTCCGTTCACGTGCCGCGCGGCCCTTCAGACCTTTGTGAATCTCCAGCACTTCACTGACTTGCTTTTCCACCGTGTGCAACGGATTGAGCGAGGTCATCGGCTCCTGGAAAATCATCGCAATGCGGTTGCCGCGCAAGCCGCGCATCTGCTGCTCGCTGGCGTGCAATAAGTCCACGCCGTTGTAGCGGATCGCGCCGCTGCTGCTGACGTTCTTGCCCGGCAGCAATCGCAGGATCGAATGCGCCGTCACCGACTTGCCCGAGCCGGATTCACCGACCAGTGCCAGACATTCGCCACGGCGAATATCCAGGTTCAGACCGTGCACCACTTCCTGCCCGGCGAAGGCTACGCGCAGGTCGCGAATTTCAATCAGGTTGTCGTTCATGTCAGCTCCGGGGATCAAACGCATCACGGCAAGCCTCACCAATAAAAACCAACAAGGACAGAATCAGTGCCAACGCGAAAAACGCCGTCAGCCCCAGCCACGGTGCTTGTAGATTGCGCTTGGCCTGACCGATCAACTCGCCCAGCGACGCGGTGCCGGCCGGCATGCCGAAGCCAAGAAAATCCAGCGCAGTCAGCGTCGCAATCGCACCAGTCAGAATGAATGGCAGATAGGTGAGGGTGGAGGTCATCGCGTTGGGCAGGATGTGCCGACACATCAGCTCGTTGTCGGTCAGGCCCAGCGCTCGCGCGGCTTTGACGTATTCCAGATTGCGCCCACGGAGGAACTCGGCGCGCACCACATCAACCAGCGCCAGCCAGGAAAACAGCGCCATGATCCCCAGCAGCCACCAGAAACTCGGCGAGACGAACCCGGACAAAATGATCAGCAGGTACAGCACCGGCAGCCCCGACCAGATCTCCAGCACCCGTTGCCCGAGCAAGTCGACCCAACCGCCGTAATAACCCTGCAACGCCCCGGCAACGATGCCGATCAACGCACTGATGCCGGTGAGGATCAGCGCAAACAGAATCGAAATCCGCGTGCCGAAAATCACCCGCGCCAACACATCGCGCGCCTGGTCGTCAGTGCCCAGCCAATTGCTCGATGACGGCGGACTCGGCGCCGGTTCACTGAGGTCGTAATTGACCGTGTCGTAGCTGAACGGGATCGGCGGAAACAACATCCAGCCGCCCTGATCCTCAATCAGCTTGTGAACATAGCTGCTGGCGTAATCCGGTTGAAACGGCAGCTCGCCGCCGAAATCGGTTTCCAGGTAATCGCTGAGGATCGGAAAGTAGAAAGCGTCGTGATAACGGATCACCAGCGGCTTGTCGTTGGCGATCAGCTCACCGCCCAGACAAATCAGGCACAGACCGATAAACAGCCACAGCGACCAGCGTCCGCGCCGGTTGGCCTTGAACTGCGCAACGCGACGTTGACCAAGAGGAGAAAGAGTGAACATCAGGCAGTCCTCGCCGAAAAGTCGATGCGCGGGTCGAGCAGGGTGTAGCAGAGGTCGCCGATCAGCTTGATCAACAGGCCGAACAGGGTGAACAGAAAAAGTGCGCCGAACACCACCGGGTAATCCCGCGACACCGCCGCTTCGTAGCTCATGCGCCCGAGGCCGTCGAGGTTGAAGATGGTTTCGATGAGCAAGGAACCGGCGAAAAACACCTCGATCAGCGCCGACGGCACACCGGCAACGACCAAGAGCATGGCGTTGCGAAACACATGGCCGTAGAGCACGCGGCGCTCGGTCAGACCCTTGGCCCGCGCGGTGATCACATACTGGCGGCTGATCTCGTTGAGGAAGCTGTTTTTGGTCAGGATCGTCAACGTCGCAAAGCCGCCGATCACCAACGCCGTCACCGGCAACACCAAGTGCCAGAGGTAGTCGCCGACCTTGCCCAGCGTGCTGAGGCTGTCGAAGTTGTCCGAGACCAGCCCCTGCACCGGAAACCAGTTGACGTAGCTGCCACCGGCAAACACCACGATCAACAGAATCGCGAAGAGGAACGCTGGCATCGCATAGCCGATGATGATCGCCGTGCTGCTCCAGACATCAAACGCGCTGCCGTTCTTGATCGCTTTGCGAATGCCCAGCGGGATCGAAATCAGGTAGGTGATCAACGTCGCCCACAAGCCCAGCGACAGCGATACCGGCAACTTCTGCACAATCAGATCGGTGACCTTGGCGCCGCGAAAAAAGCTGCTGCCCAGATCCAGCTGCGCGTAGTTTTTCAACATCAGCCACAGGCGTTCGTGCATCGGTTTATCGAAGCCGTAATGGTGTTTGATTTCCTCGATCAGTGCCGGGTCGAGGCCACGGCTGCTGCGCCCGGCACCGCCAATCGCGGCAACCTCGCCACCGCCGCCCATGCTGTGCCCGCCGAAGCCCTGCAAGCGGGCGATGGCTTGCTCCACCGGCCCACCTGGCGCGGCCTGCACAATCAGAAAATTCACCACCAGAATGCACAGCAACGTGGGGATGATCAGCAGCAAACGTCGACTCAGATAACGCAGCATGTCACTGGCCCCCCGCAAGCTGAGTGTGCATCTGTTGCGTGGTCAGCGCCTTGGCCGACACCTCCCACCAGGTGTTGAGGCCTTCGTCGTATGCCGGTTGCACGGGTGGCATGCCGAAGCGGTTCTGATACACCGTCGGCGTGCCTTTGGAGTAGTAGTTGGGAATCATGTAATAACCCCATTGCAGCACCCGATCGAGGGCGCGGGCGTAATGCACCATGGCCTCGCGGCTGTTGGCCTGGACCAGTCCGTCGATCAATTGATCGACCGCCGGGTTGGCCAGCACCATCGAGTTCGAACTGCCGACTTGCGTGGCGCTTTGCGAGGCGTAGAGGCTGTACAACTCACGGCCCGGGGAGACGATCGGATCGCCGCTGCGCGGGAAACTGGTGACGATCATGTCGTAGTCGCGGGCGTTGAGGCGGTTGACGTATTGCGCCGAATCGATCCGCCGCAGATTGAGGGTGATGCCGATCTGCGCGAGGGTGCGTTTGAACGGCAAGAGCATGCGATCGAAGCCGCCCTGACCGTCGAGAAAGGTGAACTCCAGCGGTTCGCCAGCAGCGTTGAGCAGGCGATTGTGTTGCGGCGTCCAGCCAGCCTCGGCGAGCAGCTTCAGCGCCTGCAGTTGTTTGTCGCGGATGTAGCCGCTGCCATCGGTTTTCGGCGCCTGATAAACCTCGGTGAAGACCTCGTCGGGGATCTGCCCGCGCAGCGGTTCGAGGATCTTCAATTCTTCGGCATCAGGTAGCGCGGTGGCGGCCATTTCGCTCTTCGGCCAGAAGCTGTTCTGGCGCACGTAGAAACCGCGCATCATCTGTTTGTTGGTCCACTCGAAATCCCACAGCAGGCTGATCGCCTGACGCACGCGGCGATCCTTGAAGAACGGGTTCTGCAGGTTGAACACGAAGCCTTGCGCCGCCGTCGGTTTCTCCGGGGCGAGGATCGACTGCTGCAAGCGACCGTCGCGCAACGCCGGGCTGTCGTAGCCGACCACATAACCAGACGAGGAGAACTCGCGGTTGTAGTCGAATGCGCCGGCCTGCAGCAGTTGGCGGGCGACGTCGGTGTCGCCGTAGAAATTCACCGTGAGGGTGTCGAAGTTGTACATGCCGCGACTGACCGGCAGGTCTTTGCCCCACCAGTCCGGATCACGTTGGAAACTGATGCTGCGCCCGGCGTCGACCTTGCTCACCCGATACGGGCCGCTGCCAAGTGGCGGCTCGAAACCACCGCCATTGGCGAAGTCGCGGGTTTTCCACCAGTGCTCGGGGACCACACGCATGGTCGCCAGATCCAGTGCGAGGGTGCGGTTGAGGTTGTTCTTGAAGGTGAAGCGCACCTGCCGTGGGCCTTCGATCAGCACGTCCTGCACGTCGGCGTACTGCTGCCGATAACTGAGGCTGCCCTTGGTCATCAGCAGGTTGTAGGTATAGCGCACGTCTTCGGCGGTGATCGGCGTGCCGTCGGCGAAGCGTGCTTTTGGATTGAGGGTGAAACGTACCCACATACCTTCGGGATCGCGCTCGATCTGTTGCGCGACCAATGCGTAAACGGTGTACGGCTCGTCGAGCGAGCGGAACGCCAATGGCGAATACACCCAGTCGTTGACCTGGACCACGGAAATGCCCTGATCGGCATACGGGCTGATGTAGTTGTACTGGCCGATCTCCATCGACGCGCGACTGAGCGAACCGCCCTTCGGCGCCTTGGGATCGACGAAATCAAAGTGCTGGAAGTTCGCCGGATACTTCGGCGCCTCGCCGTACACCGTCAGCGCATAGCTGCCAGCGGCCAGCGCCGAAGTGCCGGTGCACAGCAGCGCACTGCTTAACAGCAGGCCCGCCATGTTGCGCATGAGTCTCATGAAGTCACTCCCCAAAATCCCTGAATGGTCACGGAACCCTTGTGGGAGCTGGCTTGCCAGCGATGGCGTCGTGTCAGTCGACATCTACTTCACTGACACACCGCCATCGCTGGCAAGCCAGCTCCCACAGGGTTTTATGGTGCTCGTTCTTTAGAAGTGGTAAGTCATGCGCGCAAACAAGGTGCGGCCCAGCGGGTCGGTGTAGCGCGGGTCATAGCCGCTCTGGAAGTTGTAGGCCTGGTTGGAGAACGGCGGGTTGCGGTCGAACACGTTCTTCATCCCGGCATCGACATCCAGCACCTTGTTGAAGGTGTAGCCGGCCGACAGGTCCCACACCGAATACGACGCCACGCGCGCGTGGGTGTCGCGGTCGTAGTCGTTGTAACCCGTGGTGAAGCGGTTGGTCAGTGCCGCCCGCGCCGCGCCGAAGGTCCAGCTGCCGGTGAGGTTATGCTTCCAGCGGGCGATCACGCCGTCACCCTGGAAGTCGCCGACCTTGTCGGTGAACGGGCCTTTGATGGTGCTCTGGAAGTCGTACTCGTCGACGTAAGTACCTTGCAGCCCCAGACCGAACTGACCGTACGGCGTGTTCGGGAAGCGATAATCCAGCGACACATCGACACCGTTGGTTTCGACGATGCCAAGGTTGGCGTTGCCGGTGACGATGTAGTTGAGCGTGCCGTCGGCGTTGCGCACGAAGCGATCCGGGTAGGAGCCCGCCTGATCAAACACGGTGGATTCCGGGAACGGCTGGATCTGGTTGGAGATGTGAATCCACCAGAAATCCAGACCTACCGAGAGGTTGTTGATCGGCTGATAGACGAAGCCGAGGGTCACGTTACGCGCCTTCTCCGGGGCCAGATCTTCGTTGCCGCCAATCTGGTTAAGGAACTGCTGACCGCAATCGCGACCGCCGTTGCCGCCCGGTTGCACCACGCCGCCAGTACACAGTACCGGGTCGTTGTAGTAGCCTTGGGTGAAGGTGATGCTGCGCGGCGAATACAGCTCGTACAGCGACGGCGCACGGAAACCTTCACTGTAGGCGCCGCGCACCACCAGCTCTTTCAACGGCTGATAACGGAACGAGTATTTCGGGTTAGTGGTGCTGCCGAAGTCGCTGTACTTGTCGTGACGCACGGCAGCGGACAGTTCGAGGCTGTCGAGCACCGGCACGTTGATTTCCGCATAGGCGGCTTTGACGCTGCGATCGCCCTCAACGCTGCCGGCCGGGTCGATGCCGAGGCTCTGGATGTCGCCGGCGAACGACTCGAAATCCTGGTGGAATTTCTCTTTGCGGTACTCGCCACCCAGCGCCAGACCGGATGGGCCAGCGCCGAACCAGTCGCCGATTTCGCGGCTGATACGACCATCGAAACCGGCTACACGGCCCACAGCAGTGGAGTAGGCGCCGTGGTACGCCGCGTTATCGATGTACTGCTGACCGGCGGCCGACTGCGGGCCGAACGGGTTGAGCAAACCGCTGGCCAGACCGTCGATCATTGCCTGATCGCTGACATAACCGCTGGTGACGCTGGAGACGATTTTGTTCTGGTTGTACGAGGCGCCGACGTTGTAATCCCAGCCGCCGACCAGACCATCGAAGCTGAGCAAAAAGCGCTGGCTGGTGTTTTGGTCTTTCGATTCACGTGGGCCGGCAGCGGTTTCGCGCCAGTTCACATCGACCGGTTGCGTCGGGTCGAGGGCGAAATCGGTGGGCGCCGGGGTGATGCCATTGCCGGGGTAGTAGGGCGACGAACCGTCGAGGCTCAGACCGGTCAACGGCGCAGGGCCGACCGCCGTAGCGTTGTTGTTGCGCGACCAGAAGTATTCGAGGTTGACGTTGTGATCGTCGCCAAGCTTGCCGGTGGTCTTGCCGAAGAACGAGGTCTTCTCGGTCTGCGGCACCAGGTCGATGTATTCACGGGTGCTGAAGCGGCACAAGCCATCGCGGGCGATCAGGTTGGGGCCGTTGCAATTGCTGTTGGCCAACGGGTTAGTGGCGTTGCCGTTCTGACTGTAGTTGCCGGGGAACGCGGTGCCCGAGGTCTGATCGAGACCGCGACCGGGGGCGTAGTCAGTAGCAAAAGAGCGGTCGTTGGCGTCGAGGTTCTGCTGCTTGTTGTAGTTGAACACGCCGAGGACGTTGAAGCGGTCTTCTTCCAGGTCGCCGTAGCCCCAACTGGCGCTCATGTCTTTGGTCGCGCCGCCACCGCTGTGGGTCGGGGTTTCGCCGCCGAGGGTCAATTGGCCGTCGGTCAGGGATTTCTTGGTGATGAAGTTGATCACGCCGCCGATGGCGTCGGTGCCGTACAGGGCCGAGGCGCCGTCGCGCAGCACTTCCACACGTTCGATGGCGGCAAACGGGATCATGTTCAGATCCACCGCACCGCCGGCCGAGTTGGTCCCGGACAAGGCGTTGTTGGCCAGGCGTCGACCGTTGAGCAGCACCAGCGTCTTGTTCGCGCCGATGCCGCGCATGTCGGCGAACGAGGCACCGCCAGTGGCTGCGCCCACGGAGCCTGCGCTGTTGTTGATCGACTGGCTGCCGGTGATGCGCTGCACCAGTTCGGCGGTGGTAGTCACGCCCTGTTTGCGCAGTTCATCGGCCTTGAGAATGGTGATCGGCACCGCCGTTTCCGCATCGACCCGGCGAATCGCCGAGCCCGTCACTTCGACCCGTTGCAGTTGCGTGGTCGGCGCAACCACCGCCGCAGCCGCCGGGACGCCAGCGTTGTCGTCCTCGGCCGCCTGCACAGTCCCGGCGCCCATCCCCATGGCCACCAGATACAACGGAACAAAACGGTGGCGAGAAATCGTTGCCACCAAGGGTTTGAGCGTGAAGCGTGGAGTGTTCATCAGCATGGTTATTTCCGACTTTTTAGACGTTATCGAATTGGCCTTGTGAGCCCCTCATTGCTCCGCTATCGGTGATACCGCGTGCGGAAAACCACTTTCTTCAAGCAAGCCGATCCCCTCCGAAGACGCTTGGCGTTTTTTCGGTCGGCTGATTGCGACAGGATTCAGCGGGCGGTGGCGGGCGCGTCTTTCAAGGCGCGCCCGCCACCGCACTCAGTGGGTGGTCATCACCGAAATCTTGGTAATGCCCGAGCGTTCGATCGACGCCATGGCCTTGGCCACCTGGCCGTAATTGACGGCGGAATCGGCCTGCAACTGCACGCGGACTTCGGCGTCCTTGGCCTTGACCTCCTTGAGGCTGGCTTCCAGCGATTCCGGTGCCAGCTCGGTCTTGGCCAGATAGAACTTGCCGTCCTGATCGACGCTGACCACCACCGGGTCTTTCTTTTCGGCGGGAGCAACGGCGTCGGTTTTCGGCAGGTTGACTTTGATTGCGTTGGTCATCAGCGGCGCGGTGACGATGAATACCACCAGCAGCACGAGCATCACGTCGACCAGTGGCGTGACGTTCATTTCGCTGAGCACTTCATCGCTGTCTTGAGTAGAAAAAGACATCAGCTGGCCTCCCGCACGGCGGCTGTGGTTTTGCTGGCGATGGCCTGACGGCTGATGGAAAACGCACTGCGCGAGGCGAGGGCGTCGAAGTCGTGGGCGAAGTCATCCATGTCTGCCGAAGCGAGTTTCAATCGACGCAGGAAGAAGTTGTAAATCAGCACCGCCGGCACCGCGACGGCGATACCGACACCGGTGGCGATCAGCGCGTGACCGATCGGCCCGGCGACCGCTTCAAGGCTGGCCGAGCCGGTTTCGCCGATGCTTTTCAGCGCTTCCATGATTCCCCACACGGTGCCGAACAGGCCAATGAACGGCGCGGTGCTGCCGATACTGGCGAGGATCGCCTGACCGTTTTCCAGCGAGCGGCGTTCCTTCTGGATCTGCTGGCGCAGGTTGCGTTCCAGGCGATCCGAGCGGTTGATGGTGTGCGCCAATTGCTGCGTGGTGCGTGGCGAGTCTTCCACCAGTAGTGCTTCGAAACCGCTGCTGGCGATGCGCGCCAGCGAGCCCGGGTACTGGCTGGCGTGTTCGGCGGCGGTAAGCAGATCCGGCGCGCCCCAGAAGGCCTTGGTGAATTGTTTGTTCTGCGCTTTCTGCCGCAGGTACTGCGCCGACTTGACCAGCAGAATCGCCCAACTGACCACGGAAAACAGCACCAGGCCCCAGAGGACACCGGGGACAATCATCGAAGACAAATCGTTCATGGTTACACCTCGCTTGCGTTATTCGGTTGTGCGTTGATTGAGCGTTCGGTTATTGCGGCAATTTGAAATCGATGGTCTGGGTGGCGAAGCCGTCGATCGGCGTGTCACCGCGTTTGGCCGGGATGAATTTCCAGTTCTTCACGGCGGCAACAGCCGCGTCATCCAGTTGCGGCTTGCCGCTGGATTTGGTCACCGTCACCGAGCCTGCACGACCGTTGGCCAGTACCTGAATGCGCAGCACCACGCTGCCTTCCCAGTTGCGCCGCAGGGCCAGCGACGGGTATTCCGGCGGCGGGTTGCCGAGGCTGGCGAGGCCCGAGATCGCTGCTGATTCCTTGACCGGACCCGGCGCAGCGGCAGGGGCCGGCGGTGCACTAGGTGTCGCCGGTGCAGCAGGAGCGGCCGGTTGTGCCGGGGCGGGTGGGGCTTTCGGCGGCTCGACCTTTTTCACCGGTTTCGGCTTCTCGACCGGTTTCGGTTTTTCGATCGGCTTGGGTTTCTCCACCGGTTTCGGCGGTGGCTTGACCGCGTCCTCGTCTTCCACCGGTTGTTCAGGTTCCGGCGGCGGTGGCGGAGGAGGCGGGGGTGGCGGTTCCGGGGTGGGTGGTGCCGGTGGCGTCGGGCTGGTCAGCTCGACGGTCATTTCCGGAATCTGCGGCGGCGTTGGCAATGGCTCTGTTTTGGAATGCTGGAGAAACCACCAGGCGCCGCCATGTATCAGTGCTGACACAGCCACCAGCAACACCATTTGCTGTTTATTCAGACTGCCGGGTTGCGAGGTATTGGCTTTAAACGCCGGCCTGCCCGGTGGCGGCGGGACTGGCGCTTCCCGCAACGGCCCCGGCAGGGTTCTGTGCTTTACCGCATCGTTCATTAAAGCTCCCTCGGGTTGATGAAGGGCAATAAGGTGCCGTCCGAACATCCAGGGGATATTCGAGTGGGTGGGTGCAACTTTCTTCAAGGTGTGCAGAAGCCGATAGTTCAACTATCCGGTTAACAAGGCTTGTGCAAACTTACTGGCTTAGCGTCATCGACTTCGAGTGTTCATTGGCCATTCCCTGGTTGTTCTTCTATTACCTAAGACAACGGTCGGTGTCTCATGCTTGTTACACATAGCAACCGCTGTGCCACATGTTGCTGAAATGTAGAGTGCGTATTTCATGAGTGTTACCCATGTCGCATTTATATAAGTTTTACCCTTGTCGTGGTTTTTTCATGGCGCGCAGATTGCCGTTACTCCGGTTGAGGGAGCTTTTTCACAGGCGAGTCAGGCTGTGCGCCATATCACGCGGGTTGGCGGGATAGAGCGGCTGCGTGGCTTGCGGCCAGGGCACTTGCTGGTGCGCGGCGGACTGAATTGGTGCGGGTCAATGTTTTAGCGGTTCACGGGGCATGTTCCTTGTTGTTGTTTAGATAGAATCACTGTTTTAAGTATTGAGTAGTTCAAACCCGTGGAGCAGTTTTGGTGCACTTGCAATGGTGCTTAAAGTTATTGTTCGACAATCCTGCTGTCATTCAATACACACTGCGTTTGTGCAATAACTGTTCGAGTGTTATTTAAAAAATAAATAGCACGCTGCCGTCGGCCAATAACTCATTGGCGAACGCAGTGCGCTGTCGAGGTTTTAGGTAATAAAGTAAGTGTGAAGGCAGCCGGGACTGTTCGGATGAACTCGGCGGCGAACGGATAAATGCAAAGAGGCTGTGATGCGGCAAAGCGTTTGAAGATTCACGCGGTGAACTCCTTGTTGCCAGCTCGGATACGCGAACTTTTGGTTCGGTATCGCACCTTACAAGAACGCGGATAGCGTTCGATGATTGCTCTTGGTGCGGGATGGGCACCGCCAGCGCTGTTTTGCGAGGTTTGAATTCGCAAGTCGCGAGTGCATGGGAAAACCGTGCCAAAACCGATACACAGGCAGATTTTTTCTACACCCACGCTACAGCCATCTACCCTGTGGCAATGGTCTTTTCGGGGGGATTGGATATGTACCAGCTCTACGGGCACAGAAATTCAGGCGCAGCCGCCATCGAAGCGGCGCTGGAGCTGTGCCAGATCGCTTACCGTTTCATTGATATCGAAGCCAGCACCGAAGCCGCCGAGGCACTGGCCCAGCTCAATCCACTCAAGCAGATACCGACCTTGCAACTGCCCGACGGCAGCGCCATCACCGAGAGCGCGGCGATCCTGATTCATCTGGGCCTGACGTTTCCCAAGTCCGGGCTGCTGCCAGCCAAGGCGAATGATCGCGACCAGGCCATTCGCGGTCTGGTCTACATCGTCAGCAATTGCTACGCAGCGATCGGCGTCATCGATTATCCGGAGCGCTGGCTGCTGATGCCCGACGAAGCCTCGCGGCAGAATCTGGTGGCCGGCGCGCGCGAGCGTTTGCACTGGAGTTGGGAGGTGTTTGCCGACCAGTTTTCCGCCGAGCTGTATCTGGATGACGAAACGCCGGGGGCGCTGGATGTGCTGGCGGCGGTGGTGACGCGCTGGGCGGGCAGCCGCGAGCATTTGCGCCAGACGCGGCCGGGGTTTTATGCGTGGTTGCAGCGAATTGACCGGCATCCGGTGCTGGCGCCGGTGTTCGCCCGGCATTGGCCGTCCTGACCTACGATGATCGTTCCCACGCTCCGCGTGGTAATGCAGCCCGGGACGCTCCGCGTCCCAAAGTGTGACGCAGAGCGTCACAAGAGGCGTTCCCACGCGGAGCGTGGGAACGATCTCGGTAAAGGAGGGTTATTCCCCGCGAATGTACTGCTCCAACTGCTTGATCAGCTCCGCCTGTTCGGCAATCGCTTCCTTGACCAGGTCACCGATCGACAGCAAGCCGATCAGCTTGCCGTTCTCTACCACCGGCAAGTGGCGCAGGCGTTTGTCCGACATGATCCCCAGGCAGGTGTCGACGGTTTGATGGGTGTCCACGGTGATCACGTTCGCCACCATGATGTCGCGCACCGGCGTGCCCACGGATGAACGGCCATGCAGCACCAGTTTGCGTGCGTAGTCGCGTTCGCTGATGATGCCGACCACTTTTTCGTCTTCGACCACCAGCAAGGCGCCGACGTTTTTCTCGGCCATCTTCATCAGCGCTTCGAGCACCATGTGATCAGGTTTGATCTGGTGCACTTCCTGATTTTTCTGATCTTTGAGCTTGAGCAGTTGGGCGACGGTCTTCATGGTGGTTACTCAGGTGTTGTCGTTGTTATCCAAGCATCGTAGACGCAAGCGCGCAGGGCAAGGTGGCAAAGCGGCAGATAACACGCAAAAAACGTCATTTGCCGGTTTTTTCCGTGGCTGACGGCGATTTATCGCCAAGGTCATCCCACGCAATGCCGCGTAGAATGCCCCTCTGTTTCAATTCCTGAGGTTGCAGTGGTGGATTTACCGCAGGGCTTCGTCCTGACCCGGCATTGGCGCGATACAGCGGCCGGCACCGAAGTCGAGTTCTGGCTGGCGACTGACGCCGGGCCGCGCCGTGTGCGCCTGCCGCATCAACCGTCGGTGGCGTTTATTCCTGCCGAGCAGCGCGAAGCGGCCGAACGCCTGCTGCACGACGAAAAGAACGTCGAACTGCGCCCCTTGGCCTTGCAGGATTTCGAACATCGCCCGGTGCTGGGTCTGTATTGCCAGCAACACGGCCAATTGATGCGCCTGGAAACCGCGCTCAACCGCAACAGTGTCGACGTCTACGAAGCCGACGTGCGTCCGCCGGAACGTTATCTGATGGAGCGTTTCATCACCGCACCGGTGCGGTTCAGCGGCACGCCCGATGCCGATGGCGTATTGCTCAACGCCCAGCTCAAACCTGACCCCGATTACCGACCGAAGCTGCGCCTGGTCTCGCTCGACATCGAAACCACCGAAACCGGCGAGTTGTATTCCATCGCCCTCGAAGGTTGTGGCGAGCGTCAGGTATACATGCTCGGCGCGCCGAACGGCGATGACAGTATCGTCGACTTCGACCTTGAATACTGCGACTCGCGCACGGTCATTCTGAAGAAACTCAACGACTGGTTCGCCCGTCACGACCCCGACGCGATCATCGGCTGGAACGTCGTGCAGTTCGATCTGCGCATCCTCCACGAACACGCGCGGCGCCTCGGCGTGCCGCTGAAGATCGGCCGGGGCGGCGAAGAGATGCAATGGCGCGAACACGGCAGCCGCAATCACTACTTCGCCTCGGCGGCGGGGCGGCTGATCATCGACGGCATCGAGTCCCTGCGTTCGGCAACCTGGAGTTTCCCTTCGTTCAGTCTGGAAAACGTCGCCCAGACGTTGCTCGGCGAAGGCAAGTCGATCGACAACCCGTACCAGCGCATGGACGAGATCAACCGCATGTTCGCCGAGGACAAACCGGCGCTGGCCAAGTACAACCTCAAAGACTGCGAACTGGTCACTCGGATCTTCGCCAAGACCGAGTTGCTGACCTTTCTGCTCGAGCGCGCCAGTGTCACCGGACTGCCGGCGGACAGAAGCGGCGGCTCGGTCGCCGCGTTCACGCATTTGTATATGCCGTTGATGCATCGCCAGGGTTTTGTCGCGCCGAACCTCGGCACCAATCCGCCGCAGGCCAGCCCCGGCGGATTTGTCATGGACTCGCAACCGGGCCTGTATGAGTCGGTGCTGGTGCTCGATTACAAGAGTCTGTATCCGTCGATCATCCGCACCTTTCTGATCGACCCGGTCGGGCTGATTGAAGGCCTGCAACACCCGGACGATGCGGATTCGGTGCCGGGCTTCCGTGGCGCGCGTTTCTCGCGCACCCGGCATTGCTTGCCGTCGATTGTCTCGCGCGTTGCCGAGGGCCGCGAGACCGCCAAGCGTGAACACAACGCACCGCTGTCGCAAGCGTTGAAGATCATCATGAACGCCTTCTACGGCGTGCTTGGCTCCAGCGGTTGCCGCTTCTTCGATACGCGGTTGGCCTCATCGATCACCCTGCGCGGTCACGAGATCATGTTGCGCACGCGCAAGCTGATCGAAGAACAGGGCCACGCGGTGATCTACGGTGACACCGACTCGACGTTTGTCTGGCTGCGTCGCCCGCACGGGCAGGAAGAAGCGGCGAGCATCGGTCATGCGCTGGTCAAGCACATCAACGATTGGTGGCGCGCGCATGTGCGTGATGAATATGGCCTGGAAAGCGCCCTCGAACTGCAATTCGAAATTCACTACAAACGCTTCCTGATGCCGACCATTCGCGGCGCGGAGGAGGGCAGCAAAAAGCGTTATGCCGGCCTCGTCACCCGTGCCGACGGCAGCGATGAAATGGTCTACAAAGGCCTGGAAACCGTGCGCACCGACTGGTCGCTGCTGGCCCGGCAATTCCAGCAGGAACTCTACGAGCGGATCTTCCAGCGCAAGCCCTATCAGGATTACGTGCGCGACTACGTGCGTAAAACCCTAGCGGGCGAATTCGATGATCGACTGGTGTACC
Source organism: Pseudomonas sp. TNT2022 ID642 (assembly GCF_028656995.1). Lineage (NCBI taxonomy): Bacteria > Pseudomonadati > Pseudomonadota > Gammaproteobacteria > Pseudomonadales > Pseudomonadaceae > Pseudomonas > Pseudomonas sp. TNT2022 ID642. Next base: position 47,650 of record NZ_JAMDGW010000043.1, read on the forward strand.
GCAAACGCCTGCGCCGCACCCTCGACGATTACGAACGCAACGTCCCGCCGCATGTGCGCGCGGCGCGGTTGGCCGACGACTACAACGCACAACACGGGCGGCCACGGCAATACCAGAATGGCGGCTGGATCAGCTACGTCATCACCCTGGCAGGTCCCGAGCCGCTGGAAGTGCGCCGCGCCGCCATCGACTACGACCACTACGTCACCCGGCAGCTGCAACCGGTGGCGGATGCGATTCTGCCGTTTGTCGACGACGATTTCTCAACCCTGATCGGCGGGCAACTGGGCCTGTTTTGAGTCGAGCAACTGCAGCGTCCATTCATCGAGGATGCCGTGGAAGTAGCGTTCCAGTGCCTGATTGAACACGCTGTCTTCAGCGCAAAACTGCGCGAACAGGGTCATCGAGGAATGAAATTTCAGGTCATCGGGATGGCCGAAAATCTCCGCGATCGAACGCTGTTGCACCTTCAGCACTAACTGCGTGCAGGTGCGCAGGCGGGCGCCGAGCAACTCATGGGCCAGATAAGCCCGGGCTTCCTCGGCCGAACCGATGGCGTAGCGCCGGGACATTTCACTGCCGCCCAGTCCGGCGAATTGCGGAAAGACAAACCACATCCAGTGGCTGCGCTTGCGGCCCTCATCGAGTTCGCGTTGCACGCGCTCGAACACCGAATCCTGGGCCTGGACAAAACGTTGCAGGTTGAACGGGTCGTACTGATCAGTGCTTCTCATCGCGAAGCCCTCGCCAGCCGCTGGCTCAAACCATGGCCAGCCGCTGCTTGCGTTGTGGCGCTTGAAACGCTTGGTCCAGCGCCGCCAGATCCCCGGCCTCCAGTTGCAGTTGCGCGGCTTGTGCATTGAGTTGCACGTGTTCCGGTCGCACAGCCTTGGGAATCGCAATCACACCATCCTGACGCAGAATCCACGCCAGCGAAACCTGCGCGGGGGTTACACCGTGACGAGCGGCAATTTCATTCAGCACCGGTTCAGCCAGCATCGCGCCGCCCTGGCCGATCGGGCAGTAAGCCATCAGCGGCATGCGCTGATGTTGGCACCACGGCAGCAAATCGAATTCGATGCCGCGCTCCTCCAGGTTGTAGAGCACCTGATTAGTCGCGCAGACGGAACTGGAGAGTTCTTCGAGATCGTCGACATCGAAATTCGACACACCCCAACGGCCGATCTTGCCGTCCTCGCGCAGACGTTCGAAGGCTTCGACGGTTTCTTCCAGCGGATACTGGCCGCGCCAGTGCAGCAGATAGAGGTCGATGTAGTCGGTGTCGAGCCGACGCAGACTGCGCTCGCAAGCCTGCGGGATACCTTTGCAGCTGGCGTTGTGCGGGTAGACCTTGCTCACCAGAAACACCTGATCGCGCAGGCCGGCGATGGCCTCGCCAACCAAGCTTTCGGCACCGCCCTCGGCGTACATTTCCGCCGTGTCGATCAGGGTCATGCCCAGCTCGATCCCCGTGCGCAGCGCCGCCACTTCACGCTTGTGCGCCGAGCGGTCTTCGCCCATGCGCCAGGTGCCTTGGCCAATGATCGGAACCTGGACGCCGGCCAGTTCGAGGGTACGCATGCAAACCTCCTTGCTGAATGTGTCGATACCTTTTAGTGGGCAGCAGGATAGCTCAGGGGTTCAAAAAGCAAAGAGATCGCGGCCTTCGGCAGCGCTTTCCTTATGGGTAGCGGTTTCCCATGTAGGAGCTGCCGAAGGCTGCGATCTTTTGATCTGGCGCTCTTCTTTATCCATCCACGTACAAGTGCGCAAGAAGTTGCGCAGTGCCTCGCCTGTTTTGACCCGGATAAGTCTCTACAGGCCGCGTAGCTCGTGGCCTCCAGCCAAGTGCGCAACTTCTTGCACACCACTGCGCAAGAAGTTGCGCACTTTCCCTTGTTTTTCATTGGCTTAGTCACAGGAAAAAATCAGTCGATGAGCTCGGGGCCTTGATTTGTATGGGTTGCGTAAAAGCTGGCACGAAGTTTGATGGCGCATGGCCATCCTTTCAGGCAATGGTGCCTGTGAGGTATGTCTTTTCAAGCAAGGAGAGCACCCCATGGCAACACCAGCGTACATGTCGGTTACCGGCGAAAAACAAGGCCTGATCACTGCAGGCGCTTTCACCGCTGACTCCGTAGGCAACACCTACCAGGAAGGCCACGAAGACCAGGTTATGGTTCAGGCTTTCAGCCACGACGTAATCATCCCGCGTGACCCGCAATCCGGTCAGCCAACCGGTCAGCGCGTTCACAAGCCAGTTGTGATCACCAAGGTCTACGACAAAGCTTCGCCTCTGCTGCAAGCCGCTCTGACCTCCGGCGAGCGCATGAGCGAAATCGTTATCCAGTGGTTCCGTACTTCTGCTCAAGGCACCCAAGAGCACTACTACACCACCAAACTGGAAGACGCGATCATCGTCGCCATCAACAACAAAATGCACAACTG
>NZ_JAMDGW010000044.1:0-52549 GCF_028656995.1 Pseudomonas sp. TNT2022 ID642
TCAGATCTGACAGGTGCGCAGGGGTATCCGACGAGCGGTTGTTTGCTTTTCCTGCTTGAGCGATGGGGAGGCTTTGAAGACGCCTTCGCGAGCAGGCTCGCTCCCACAGGGATCGGGGTCGATCACCAGGCCGCGTTTACACCGCCGAACCTGTGGGAGCGGGCTTGCCCGCGAAGATGTCAGCAGCAAAACAACTCACTCAAGGCTTGTCGCAGATCCCTGCTACTGCGGCAACTCCAGATTATCCATCACCCGATTCACCGCCAGCTCGCCGAGCATGATCAATTGCGCGATCCCCAATAGCGTCCTGCGCTGCGATGCGGGTATGAGATGGGCGAAGTCATGGGCGATGGTTCTGGCTGAAGCGAGTGTTTCGCTGGCATCCGCCAGCAGCTCCTCGTTTTTGAAGTCGGCGTTAACGGCGTACATCCGACGGGTTTTGCGTGGGGGTGGGGTGGAGCCGGGTGGGCAGAGGTAGTGATCGAGGGCGCGGTCGGCGGCTTCGTGGAGTTTTTTTGAATCGAGGGATTCGTAGGGGGAGGTGGGGTCGGTTTCGGGTGGGTTGGGTGTTGGTTTGATCATCGGTAAAGCCTCTAGAGTAGTGAAGCTGCCACCGTTCGCTGCTAACGAGGGAGGTGGCGGCTGTACGCGGGTTAGCAGACCAGGACTCTAGAACCCGGCGCACCGAAGTGCCCCACGCAAAGCCGCCATAACGGCTACGGACTTTGTGCGTCTAGAGATAACCCGGGCTGCTAAACCCGATCACTGAACAATCAGCGACCGACTCACAATAGAACCCGACCCCAAGGCGCACAAGCCGGCGGATTCTGGCGTAGCTGTAGGCAATGGCGCAAGGATTTGTAGCCTCGAAGGCGTGTCTGAAGGTGTCTTTTAAACGTTCAAGTTTAAAAGGCGCAAACTCGGCCGATTTGCCGATGTTCCATCGCAATTCCTGAAGTTAGCCACCCGTCTGAAAGCTCCCTGTACCTGTCAGGTTTTACAGGTGTGGAACTGGTGCCTTTGCGATTTGATTGTTGGGTGATGCCGCACGTTTGGTGCGCACACTTCTGCGACGCAAGGGAGAAAAAATGAAAGGTATATTCAAGAGCTATGACGAAAACACGGGTAAGGGCACGATTGTCCCTGAGGATGATGGAAACTCCCCTTCCTTCGAATCCGTGGGGGGCAGGGGGCCCCAGAATATTCACGAGGTAAGTGTTGAAGAAAAAGTAATGCAGCTTGCCCGTGAGGATGAGTATTACTACTTCAACGTTCCTCAAGAACATGCACACAAGATGAAAATCAAACTGGGCGCTTCAGTCGAGTTCGATCTTGTGAAAGAGGGAGCGCGAGAGGTGACGAATCTTCGTTGTTAATTCGTTTTTAAGTAGCTGATCGCTCCCACGCAGGCGTGGGAGCGTTTGCTCAAATTCTGATCAGGTCTGGTTCGGCAACTCCAGATTATCCATCACCCGATTCACCGCCAGCTCGCCGAGCATGATCAGTTGCGCGATACCCAGCAGCGTCCTGCGCTGCGACGCGGGGATGAGATGGGCGAAGTCATGGGCGATGGTTCTGGCTGAGGCGAGTGTTTCGCAGGCATCGGCCAGCAGCTCCTCGTTTTTGAAGTCGGCGGTGACGGCGTACATCCGCCGGGTTTTGCGTGGCGGCGGGGTGGAGCCGGGTGGGCAGAGGTAGTGATCGAGGGCGCGGTCGGCGGCGTCGTTGAGCTTTTTTGAATCGAGGGATTCGTAGGGGGAGGCGAGATCGATTTCGGGTGGGTTGGGTGTTGGTTTGATCATGGTGAAGCTCCTAGAGTCATTGGAGCTGCCAACGTTCGCTGCGAGACGAATGAGGGTGGCAGCTATACGCGGGTCGCAGACCGGGACTCTAGAACCGGCAGACCCGAAGGTCTCCCACGTACAGCCGCCATAAGCAAAGCGGATGTTGTGCGTCCAGAGATCGACGGGCTGCGAGACCCGATCGCTGATTCGTCAGCGACCGACCCACAATAGAACCCGACCCCAAGGCGCACAAGCCGGCGGATTCTGGCGTAGCTGTAGGCAATGGCACAAGAATTTGTAGCCTTGAGACCGTGTCTGCAGGTGTCTTTTAAACTCGTCGTTTAAAACAAAGATCGCAGCCTTCGGCAGCTCCTACTGGAGACGTAAATCCCTGTAGGAGCTGCCGAAGGCTGCGATCTTTTCTGCTTGGGCAAAAGTTGGAAAGCTTCTTGCAGTACCCGCCGTGAGCCCGCTCTGGGCGTCAAAAGTTTGCTTTAAAGGAACGGGGAAAACCGGTGGATCGCTCTCAGTTATTCAACACAGCTCGCTCGAATGTTGCCGACCTCAGTCGAGGCAATCTGGGCGTGCCGTTGTTGCTGCTGGTCATGTTGGCAATGATGATGTTGCCGATTCCGCCGTTCCTGCTCGACGTGTTCTTCACCTTCAACATCGCGCTGTCGATCGTCGTCCTGCTGGTCTGCGTGTATGCGCTGCGACCGCTGGATTTCGCCGTGTTCCCGACCATTCTGCTGGTCGCGACGTTGCTGCGGCTGGCGTTGAACGTGGCTTCGACGCGGGTGGTGATGCTCCACGGTCAGGATGGCCACGCCGCTGCCGGTAAGGTGATTCAGGCCTTCGGTGAGGTGGTGATCGGCGGTAACTACGTGGTGGGTATCGTGGTCTTCGCGATTTTGATGATCATCAACTTCGTCGTGGTGACCAAGGGTGCCGGGCGGATTTCCGAGGTGAGCGCGCGTTTCACCCTCGATGCGATGCCCGGCAAACAAATGGCGATCGACGCCGACCTCAACGCCGGTCTGATCGACCAGAATCAAGCCAAGGCACGCCGTCAGGAAGTCGCCCAAGAGGCCGAGTTCTACGGTTCGATGGACGGTGCCAGCAAGTTCGTCCGGGGTGATGCCATCGCCGGCCTGCTGATTCTGTTCATCAACCTCATCGGCGGTATGGCCGTCGGTATCTTCCAGCACAACATGAGCTTCGCCGACGCCGGCAAGGTTTACGCGTTGCTGACCATCGGTGACGGTTTAGTGGCGCAATTGCCATCACTGTTGTTATCTACAGCCGCGGCGATCATGGTGACCCGTGCTTCCGGTTCGGAAGACATGGGCAAGCAGATCAATCGCCAGATGTTCGCCTCGCCGAAAGCGCTGGCGGTGGCGGCAGGGATGATGGCGGTCATGGGCCTGGTGCCGGGTATGCCGCACTTCTCGTTCCTGACCATGGCTGCGCTGGCCGCTGGCGGTGCCTACCTGTTCTGGAAAAAGCAGAACGTTGCCAAAGTTGTGGCGCTGGAAGAGGTCAAGCGTCAGCAGGAGCTGCTGCCGTCGCCGGCCCGTGCCATGGAAACCAAGGAGTTGGGCTGGGACGACGTGACGCCGATCGACATGATCGGTCTGGAAGTCGGCTATCGCCTGATCCCGCTGGTGGACCGCAATCAGGGCGGGCAATTGCTGGCGCGGATCAAGGGCGTGCGCAAGAAGCTCTCGCAGGATCTGGGCTTCCTGATGCCGACCGTGCACATCCGCGACAACCTCGATCTGGCGCCAAGCGCCTATCGCCTGACCCTGATGGGCGTGATCCTCGCCGAGGCCGAGATCTATCCGGATCGCGAACTGGCGATCAACCCGGGCCAGGTCTACGGCACGCTCAACGGTATCAACGCCAAAGATCCGGCTTTCGGCCTGGAAGCGGTGTGGATCGAAATCAGCCAGCGTGCCCAGGCACAATCCCTTGGTTACACCGTGGTCGACGCCAGCACCGTGGTCGCCACGCACTTGAACCAGATTCTGTACAAGCACTCCAGTGAGCTGATCGGCCACGAAGAAGTGCAGCAACTCATGCAATTGCTGGCCAAAAGCTCACCGAAACTGGCGGAAGAGCTGGTGCCGGGTGTGGTGTCGTTGTCGCAGTTGCTCAAAGTGCTGCAAGCGTTGCTTGCCGAACATGTGCCGGTGCGCGATATCCGCAGCATTGCCGAAGCCATCGCCAACAACGCCGCGAAGAGTCAAGATACCGCCGCGCTGGTGGCTGCGGTGCGCGTCGGCGTATCGCGCGCCATCGTCCAAAGCATTGTAGGCACTGAGTCGGAGCTGCCTGTGATCACCTTGGAACCAAGGTTGGAACAAATATTGCTCAATAGTCTGCAGAAGGCAGGACAAGGCTCGGAAGAGGGCGTTCTGCTGGAGCCAAGCATGGCCGAGAAGCTGCAGCGTTCGCTCATCGAAGCGGCGCAGCGTCAGGAAATGCAAGGTCAGCCGGTGATCCTTTTGGTGGCCGGCCCGATCCGCGCGATGCTCTCGCGCTTTGGCCGCCTCGCAGTCCCTGGGCTGCATGTGCTGGCCTACCAGGAAATACCGGACAACAAGCAAGTGACCATCGTTGCGACAGTAGGGCCCAACGGCTGAGGTAGTGGTTTATGCAAGTTAAGCGTTTCTTTGCCGCCGATATGCGTCAGGCCATGAAGCTGGTTCGTGATGAGCTGGGCGCTGATGCCGCCATCATTGGCAATCGCCGCATTGCCGGCGGTGTCGAGCTGACGGCGGCACTGGATTACAAATTGTCGGCGCTGGCGCCACGGGTTCCGAACATGGAACTCGAAGACGAGCTGCGCAAGACTCAGTCGCGCATCGTCACCGCCCAGGCCGAACTGAGCCTGCGTGGCGAAGCCGACGGCAACAGCAATCGCCAGATCTTCGCCGGGCTGCCGTTGACCGCTGGCCTGCCGCTGACTGCCGCTGAACCGCTGAGCGAGCCGACTTACGCTGCTCCAGCGCGTCCGGCCCCGGCGCCTGCGCAGTCCTCCGGCGGTGTTGATCCGCGTGCACTGGATTCGATGCGTTTCGAATTGAACAGCCTGCGCGAGCTGATGGAAGTTCAGCTCGGCACCCTGGCCTGGAATCAGCTGCAAGGCAGCCGTCCGGCGCAAGCCAATCTGTATCGTCGTCTGCAACGTATCGGCCTGTCCGGCCCGTTGTCGCGCGATCTGCTGGCGATGATCACCGATATCGAAGAACCCCGTCAGGCCTGGCGCATGTTGCTCGCGCACCTGGCGCGGATGATTGCCGTACCGGAAGTCGAGCCACTGGAAGAGGGCGGTGTGATCGCCATGGTCGGCCCTGCCGGCATGGGCAAGACCACGACTCTCGCCAAGCTTGCCGCGCGTTATGTGCTGAAATACGGCGCGCAGAATGTCGCGCTGGTGAGCATGGACAGCTTCCGCATCGGCGCTCAGGAACAACTGAAGACACTGGGGCGGATTCTCAATGTGCCAGTGACCCACGTCGATCCGGGCCAATCGCTGGTGCAGGCACTGGATCCACTGCTACGCAAACGCGTGGTATTGATCGATACTGCCGGCCTGCAAGCCAGCGATCCGGCGCTGCGCATGCAGCTCGAAAGTCTGGCCGGGCGTGGCATCCGTTCAAAAAATTATCTGGTCTTGGCAACCACCAGCCAGAAACAGGTTCTAACCGCCGCTTATCACAGTTACAAGCGTTGCGGGCTTGCCGGCTGCATCCTGACTAAACTGGATGAAACGGCCAGCCTTGGCGAAGTGTTGAGCCTGGCGATCAGTCATGAATTGCCGGTCGCGTACCTGACCGATGGCCCACGGATTCCGGATGATTTGCATCTGCCGCGCCGTCATCAACTGGTCAGCCGCGCCGTCAGCGTGCAAATGCAGGAAGAACCCAGCGAAGAAGCCATGGCTGACATGTTCGCTGATATCTATCACAGCCCGACCAAGCAGGTAGGCTGAGGTATTCATGAACAGTTTTTGTACCTACATCGATGGTCTGCCATGCATTGTTCCGGTTGTGAACGCGCAGCCAGTAATGTGGCCTCCGTCTATGCAAGACAAGGTAAAGAAATAACATGGGCAGCATGCATCCCGTACAGGTGATCGCGGTGACCGGCGGCAAAGGTGGCGTCGGCAAGACTAACGTGTCAGTGAACTTGTCGCTGGCGCTGGCAGAGCTTGGCCGTCGGGTCATGCTGCTGGACGCCGACCTCGGTCTGGCGAACGTTGACGTATTGTTGGGGCTGACCCCTAAACGCACACTGGCCGACGTCATCGAAGGCCGTTGCGAATTGCGCGACGTGCTGTTGCAAGGCCCCGGAGGCATTCGCATCGTGCCGGCGGCGTCCGGCACGCAGAGCATGGTCCACCTGAGCCCGGCGCAACACGCCGGCCTGATTCAGGCGTTCAGCGACATCGGCGACAATCTCGACGTACTGGTGATCGACACCGCTGCGGGTATTGGTGACTCGGTAGTCAGTTTTGTACGCGCCGCGCAAGAAGTGTTGCTGGTGGTCTGCGATGAGCCGACTTCCATTACCGACGCTTACGCGCTGATCAAATTGCTCAACCGCGATTACGGCATGAACCGCTTCCGCGTCCTCGCCAACATGGCGCAGAGCCCGCAGGAAGGGCGCAACCTGTTCGCCAAGTTGACCAAGGTCACGGATCGCTTCCTCGACGTCGCTCTACAATACGTCGGCGCCGTGCCTTACGACGAAAGCGTGCGTAAAGCGGTGCAGAAGCAGCGCGCGGTGTACGAAGCCTTTCCGCGTTCCAAGTGCGCACTGGCGTTCAAGGCGATCGCGCAGAAGGTCGACACCTGGCCGCTGCCCGCTAACCCGCGTGGCCACCTTGAGTTTTTCGTCGAGCGCCTCGTGCAGCAAACGGCAGGGCCCGTGCTATGACCGCAAGCGGTATGAACTACTACAAGAAGTCGGCACGTGACGCGCAGTACGAGCTGATCGAGCGTTACGCGCCACTGGTCAAACGCATTGCCTACCACTTGCTGGCACGCTTGCCGGCGAGTGTGCAGGTCGAAGACCTGATCCAGGCCGGGATGATCGGCCTGCTCGAAGTCTCGACCAAATATGACGCCAGCAAAGGCGCCAGTTTCGAAACGTACGCGGGCATACGAATCCGCGGCGCGATGCTCGACGAAGTGCGCAAAGGGGACTGGGCGCCACGCTCGGTTCACCGCAATACCCGTATGGTCAGCGACGCAATTCGCTCAATTGAAGCTAAAACCGGCCGTGACGCTAAAGATCACGAGGTTGCAGCCGAACTCCAATTGAGTCTCGACGATTACTACGGGATTTTGAATGACACCTTGGGCAGTCGCCTGTTCAGTTTCGACGACCTGTTGCAGGACGGCGAACACGAAGGGCTGCACGAGGATGGCGCGAGTGCTCATATGGAGCCGTCACGCGATCTGGAAGATGAACGCTTCCAGGCGGCGCTGGCGGACGCGATTGCCAATTTGCCGGAGCGTGAGCGACTGGTGTTGGCGCTGTACTACGACGAAGAGCTGAACCTCAAGGAGATCGGTGAAGTCCTTGGCGTCAGTGAATCGCGGGTCAGCCAGTTACACAGCCAGTGCGCGGCCCGTTTGCGGGGGCGTTTGGGGGAGTGGCGAGCGCGCTGAAGGCAGTGTGGGGACACTGCGAACGAGGCTGGTGCGGTGATGAACGGCACCGGTCTTGCTCTGTTGTGCTCCAGACAGTCTTCGAGTGCTGCGCCGATTGATTGAAGTGGCGCGTCCAGGTGCTGGGCGCGTTTAAGACTGCTTGGAGGTCGAATTGAACAAAGACATGAAAATCCTCATCGTTGATGACTTCTCAACGATGCGGCGGATCATCAAGAACCTGCTGCGTGATCTTGGGTTCACCAACACCGTCGAGGCTGACGATGGCGTGACTGCCATTCCGGTGCTCAACAGCGGCAGCATCGACTTTCTGGTAACGGACTGGAACATGCCGGGCATGACCGGTATCGACCTGCTGCGTCACGTGCGTGCCGATGAAAAACTCAAGCACCTGCCAGTGCTGATGGTGACTGCAGAAGCCAAGCGCGAGCAGATCATCGAGGCCGCTCAGGCCGGTGTGAACGGCTACGTAGTCAAACCTTTCACGGCTCAGGCGTTGAAAGACAAAATCGAGAAGATTTTCGAACGCATCGGCTGATGAACGCGCGGGGGAGCTATGGAGCATAACGAATCTTCACAGGGCGATTTCGAGTCGACCCTGAAAAAACACGCGGTCGAACTGGTCGAAAGCCTTGAAAAAGGCAGGTTCGGTGACGCTGTGCAACTGATCCATGAGCTCAATCAGACCCGTGACCGTGGCCTGTACCAGGAAGTGGGCAAGCTCACACGTGAACTGCACAGTGCGATCGTCAACTTCCAGATCGACCCGAACATGCCGCAGGCCGAGGAAGTGTCGCAAATCACCGACGCCACCGAACGCCTGGGCTATGTGGTCAAGCTGACAGAGGCCGCGGCCAACCGCACCATGGATCTGGTGGAAAGCGCCACACCGGTGGTCAATGGTCTGGCTGACGAAGCCCAGACTTTGAGCGCCGATTGGGGTCGCTTCATGCGTCGCGAGGTCGGGGCTGAAGAGTTCCGTGAACTGGCGCGCCGGGTCGACGGTTTTCTGTCACGCAGCAGCACGGACAACCGTGCGGTGTCGAGCAATCTCAACGACATCCTGCTGGCCCAGGATTACCAGGACCTGACCGGTCAGGTGATCAAGCGTGTGACCCAACTGGTCACCGAAGTCGAAAGCAATTTGCTCAAACTCGTGCTCATGGCCAGTCAGGTCGACCGCTTTGCGGGCATCGAACATGACCGCGCCGCGATGCTTGCAGAAAAAGATCCACAAAAACATCTCTCGCAGGGTGAAGGTCCGCAGATTCATGCCGATAAACGAGAAGACGTTGTGTCCGGTCAGGACGATGTGGACGATTTGTTATCCAGCCTCGGGTTCTAGAGTTTTGGAATTTTAGGTTTTTTGGGTTTTTAGACCTGTAGGAGCACCCCATTAATGAGCTTCGGCGCCGATGAAGAGATCCTTCAGGATTTCCTGGTTGAGGCCGGCGAGATTCTTGAGCAACTGTCCGAACAACTGGTCGAGCTGGAAAGCCGTCCGGATGACGCAGATCTGCTCAACGCAATTTTTCGCGGTTTCCACACTGTAAAAGGGGGCGCCGGCTTCCTTCAGCTCAATGAGCTGGTGGAGTGCTGTCACATCGCCGAAAACGTGTTCGACATCCTGCGCAAGGGTGAGCGTCGCGTTGATGCAGAACTGATGGACGTTGTCCTCGAAGCACTGGACGCAGTGAACAGCATGTTCAGCGAAGTCCGCGAACGTGCACCGATCACCGCTGCTACCCCGGAACTGCTGGCCGCCCTGGCGCGTCTGGCCGAACCGCAATCGGCGGACGAAGCCCCGGCTTCGCCAGTGGCCGAGATGATCGAAGAGCTGGTCGTCGAAGGCGACGCGTCGGGCGACATCACCGATAACGAATTCGAACAGCTGCTGGATTCGCTGAACGCCGTCAAGGCCGAAGCCGAGGCCCCGGCCGCTGCTGCACCTGCACAAACGGCCGCTGAAGCCGCGAGCGATGAAATCACCGATGCCGAGTTCGAGTCGTTGCTCGATCAGTTGCACGGCAAGGGCCAGTTCGCGGTGGACGCGGTTGCACCAGCGGCGGCAGCCCCAGCGGCACCGGCGAAGGGTGACAGCTCTGACATCACCGACGACGAATTCGAAGCCCTGCTTGATCAGTTGCATGGCAAGGGCAACTTTGCCGTGGATGCGCTGGAGTCAGCGATTGCCTCGGCACCGGCGCCGGCTGCTCCCGTGGCCGCCGCGGCTGGCAGCGATCTGATCAGCGATCACGAGTTCGAATCGCTGCTCGACGAATTGCATGGCAAAGGCAAGTTCTCCGAAGTCGGCACCGCCGCTGCTGGCAGTGCTTCGACCGTCGCCACACCTGCCGCCAAGGCACCGGCCGTTGCTGCAGCGCCGAAGCCTGCCGCCAAGCCTGAGCCAAAAGCCGAAGCGCCAAAACCGGCTGCCGCTGCTGCACCGGCTCCGGCCCGTGCGCCGGCGACACCGCCACCGGAAAAACCGGCGAGCGAAGCCGAAACCACCGTGCGCGTCGACACGGCACGTCTCGACGAAATCATGAACATGGTCGGCGAGCTGGTGCTGGTGCGTAACCGTCTGGTGCGCCTGGGCCTGAACAGCGGCGATGAAGCCATGCAAAAGGCCGTGTCGAACCTCGACGTGGTCACCGCTGACTTGCAGACCGCGGTAATGAAGACGCGGATGCAGCCGATCAAGAAGGTCTTCGGGCGCTTCCCGCGTCTGGTTCGCGACCTCGCGCGTCAGCTGAAGAAAGAGATCAACCTGGAACTGGTGGGTGAAGAAACCGACCTCGACAAAAACCTTGTCGAGGCCCTGGCCGACCCGCTGGTCCACTTGGTGCGCAACGCCGTCGACCACGGCATCGAGTCGCCGGAGGAACGCGAGGCGTCGGGCAAGGCCCGTGGCGGTCGTGTTGTTCTGGCGGCCGAGCAAGAGGGCGACCATATCCTGCTGTCGATTTCCGATGACGGCAAAGGCATGGACCCGAATGTCCTGCGTGCCATCGCGGTAAAACGCGGTGTGATGGACAAGGACGCGGCCGATCGCCTCAGCGATACCGAGTGCTACAACCTGATTTTCGCCCCGGGTTTCTCGACCAAGACCGAGATCTCCGACGTGTCCGGCCGCGGTGTCGGCATGGACGTGGTGAAGACCAAGATTTCCCAGCTCAACGGTTCGATCAACATCTACTCGACCAAGGGCCAGGGCTCGAAGATCGTCATCAAGGTGCCGCTGACCCTCGCGATCATGCCAACCCTGATGGTGATGCTCGGCAATCAGGCGTTTGCGTTCCCGCTGGTCAACGTCAACGAAATCTTCCACCTCGACCTGTCGACCACCAACGTCGTCGACGGTCAGGAAGTGGTGATCGTGCGGGACAAGGCGCTGCCATTGTTCTACCTCAAGCGCTGGCTGGTCAGCTCCGCCGCTCACGAAGAGCAGCGTGAAGGCCACGTGGTGATCCTTTCGGTGGGCACGCAGCGGATCGGCTTCGTCGTCGATCAACTGGTCGGTCAGGAAGAAGTGGTCATCAAGCCATTGGGCAAAATGCTGCAGGGCACTCCGGGCATGTCCGGCGCCACCATCACGGGTGACGGCCGCATCGCGCTGATTCTCGATGTTCCAAGCATGCTCAAGCGTTACGCCGCACGGCGTATTTGAATCCGGGGCGGCGGGGCGACAACGTCCCGCTGCACCTAATGGAGTGTTTATGGCAGTCAAAGTCCTGGTGGTGGACGATTCGGGTTTTTTCCGCCGCCGCGTCTCGGAAATTCTTTCAGCGGATCCGAGCATTCAGGTGGTCGGCACCGCCACCAACGGTAAAGAGGCGATCGATCAGGCGCTGGCACTCAAGCCGGACGTGATCACCATGGACTACGAGATGCCGATGATGGACGGCATCACGGCAGTGCGGCACATCATGCAGCGCTGCCCGACCCCGGTGTTGATGTTCTCCTCGCTGACGCACGAAGGCGCCCGGGTCACCCTGGATGCGCTGGACGCCGGTGCGGTGGATTTCCTGCCGAAGAATTTCGAAGACATCTCCCGCAATCCGGAGAAGGTCAAGCAACTGCTGTGCGAGAAGGTGCATAGCATCTCGCGCAGTAATCGTCGTTTCAGTGCTTATAGCGCGCCTGCGCCAGTGGCTGCGCCAGCACCGACGCCTGCTCCGGCGCCGTCGAGTTTCGGCAGCCACAGCAGCAGTCACAGCAGCAGCGTTCCGGCACGTCCGGCCCCGGCACCGGCACCCACTCGCGCCCCGGCCGCCAGCGCTTCGTCGCCGGCACCGAAACGTAAAGCCTACAAACTGGTTGCCATCGGCACCTCGACGGGCGGCCCGGTTGCCTTGCAGCGCGTGCTGACTCAGTTGCCAGCGAACTTTCCGGCGCCGATCGTGCTGATCCAGCACATGCCGGCAGCGTTCACCAAGGCGTTTGCCGAGCGTCTCGACAAGCTGTGCCGCATCAGCGTCAAGGAAGCCGAGGATGGCGACATCCTGCGTCCGGGCCTGGCGTTGCTCGCGCCGGGTGGCAAGCAAATGATGATCGACGGCCGTGGCGCGGTGAAAATCCTCCCGGGCGACGAGCGTCTGAATTACAAGCCGTGCGTGGACATCACCTTCGGTTCGGCGGCGAAATCCTACGGCGACAAAGTTCTGGCGGTGGTGTTGACCGGCATGGGCGCCGACGGCCGTGAAGGCGCGCGTCTGCTCAAACAGGGCGGTAGCGCCGTGTGGGCGCAGGACGAAGCCAGTTGCGTGATCTACGGCATGCCGATGGCCATTGTCAAAGCCGACCTCGCCGACGCGGTATACAGCCTTGACGACATCGGCAAACACATTGTCGAGGCCTGTATCTGATGGATGTTCTAAGCCTTATCGGGATCATCATGGCGTTCGTCGCCATCATCGGTGGTAACTACCTTGAAGGTGGTCACCTCGGTGCGCTGGCCAACGGCCCGGCGGCATTGATCGTACTGGGCGGTACCATCGGTGCCGCACTGCTGCAATCGCCGATGAGCGCGTTCAAACGCGCCATGCAGATTCTGGCGTGGATCTTCTTCCCGCCGCGTGTGGACTTGGCCGGCGGCATTGATCGCGTGGTCAACTGGAGCCTCACCGCACGCAAGGAAGGCTTGTTGGGTCTGGAAGGCGTAGCCGATGCCGAACCTGACAACTACTCGCGCAAAGGCCTGCAACTGTTGGTCGACGGTGCCGAGCCGGAAGCGATTCGCAGCATCCTTGAAGTGGATTTCTACACCCAGGAAGCCCGCGATATCGAAGCGGCGAAAGTCTTCGAAAGCATGGGCGGTTACGCGCCGACCATCGGCATCATCGGTGCGGTGATGGGCCTGATCCACGTGATGGGCAATCTTGCTGATCCGACCCAGTTGGGCAGCGGCATTGCTGTGGCTTTCGTCGCGACCATCTATGGCGTGGCCAGTGCCAACCTGATCCTGCTGCCGGTGGCAGCCAAATTGAAGTCAATCGCGTTGCGGCAGTCGCGTTATCGCGAAATGTTGTTGGAAGGCATTTTGTCGATCGCCGAAGGTGAAAACCCTCGCTCCATTGAGTTGAAGCTGCAAGGCTTCATGGATTAAGGGAATAACCTCATGGCTCGTCGTCGCCACCAGGAAGAGCATGTAAACCACGAACGCTGGCTGGTTTCCTACGCTGACTTCATCACGTTGCTGTTCGCGTTCTTCGTGGTCATGTACTCGATTTCGTCGATAAACGAAGGCAAGTACAAAGAGATTTCAGAAGCGCTGGTCGGGGTCTTCAAGGACTCCGACCGCGCGCTCAAGCCGATCCCGATCGGTGACGAACGACCGAAAACCGTGACCCCGGCCAAACCGCTGGTCAAGGACGCCGAACAGATCGATGCCGGTATCGCCGGTGCCAGCGATCCGCTGAAAAGCATCGCCGATGACATCAGCGCCGCCTTCGGTGACTTGATCAGCTCCAACCAGATGACCGTGCGCGGCAATGAGCTGTGGGTCGAGATCGAACTCAACTCCAGCCTGTTGTTCGGCAGCGGTGACGCCATGCCGAGCGATATCGCGTTCAACATCATCGACAAGGTCGCGGCGATCCTCAAACCGTTCGATAACCCGATCCACGTCGAAGGTTTCACCGATGATCAGCCGATCCGCACCGCGCAGTACCCGACCAACTGGGAGCTGTCTTCGGCGCGTTCAGCGAGCATCGTGCGCATGCTGGCGATGCAGGGTGTCAATCCTGGCCGCCTGGCTTCGGTGGGTTACGGTGAGTTCCAGCCGGTCGCCAATAACGCCACCGCCGAAGGCCGTGCGAAGAACCGTCGTGTGGTGCTGGTGGTGTCGCGCAATCTCGACGTGCGCCGCAGCCTCACGGGCACCGGAACCGCCAATGCACAACCGGATGCCGCGTTGAAGCGTGCTGGCACACAAACTGCACCGACCCCGGTCAAGACGCCGGGACGCGAGAGTGCCGTCAATTCTCCGTCACCCGCATTAACACGCTGAGCTATGTCTCGGTCGAGCATATCGGCCGGGAGGAACGAACCGAATGAGAGTCTGGGCAGTCGCCAATCAAAAGGGTGGTGTCGGTAAAACCACATCTTCCATCGCTTTAGCCGGATTGCTGGCGGAGGCGGGCAAGCGCGTGGTTGTGGTCGATCTCGACCCGCACGGCTCGATGACCAGCTATTTCGGCTACGACCCCGACAGCCTGGAACACAGCAATTACGACCTGTTTCTGCACAAGGGCAGCGTGCCGCAAGGACTGCCGGGGCAGTTGCTGTTGTCGACCAGCGATGAACGCATTTCCCTGTTGCCGTCGAGCACCGCGCTGGCAACCCTTGAGCGTCAGTCGCCGGGGCAGAGTGGCTTGGGTCTGGTGATCGCCAAGAGTCTGGCGCAGCTGTGGCAGGATTTCGATTACGCGGTGATCGACAGCCCGCCGTTGCTCGGCGTACTGATGGTCAACGCCCTTGCAGCGAGCCAGCAACTGGTGATCCCGGTGCAGACCGAGCATCTGGCCGTCAAAGGTCTGGAGCGCATGGTCAACACCCTGGCGATGATCAACCGCTCGCGCAAACAGGCGCTGCCGTTCAGCATCGTGCCGACCCTGTTCGATCGCCGTACGCAAGCATCCATGCATACCTTGCGTGTGCTGCGCGACAAATTCCCAGAAGAGATCTGGCAGGGTTATATCCCGGTCGATACTCGTCTACGCGATGCCAGTCGTGCCGGTGTCACGCCTTCGCAATTCGACGGCAAGAGCCGTGGCGTGCTGGCGTATCGTGCGCTGCTCAAGCACCTGTTGGCGCAACAACTTGTTCCGCAGGTGGCTTGAATGATTTTGACCTCTGTAGGAGCTGCCGCAGGCTGCGATCTTTTGATCCGGCTTTTTGGCGCTTCTGAAAAGATCAAAAGATCGCAGCCTGCGGCAGCTCCTACAGGGGACTGTGCATGAACCGGCCTTTGAAGTTGACGTCGAAGCCGCAGTTGGCCTTGCAGTCGTATCTGGACAGTTTGCTCCAGGAAATTCCTGACGCGTTGCCGACGCCAGTCGAAGTTGTCGAAGAAAGCAGCGAGGCGCTGGACGAGTTTCAGGCCGCGGTGCTGGAAGAGCAGGCGCGTGACGCACAGAAAGCGGCCAGGCCTGCTGCGCCGGTTGCCGCGCCTGCCGTTGCAGCGGTTGCCAAAGCGCCGGTGGCTTTGATCGAGGAAGCAGCGCCGGTTCGTGCATCGGTCTCGACGCTCGCTCCGCTGCTGCAAACCCAATTGCTGAAAACCGCGCCGGAACCGGCCGTGGTCGAACCGGCTCCGGTTCCAGCCCCGGTTGCACCCGCGCCCGTAGAGCAAACGCTGGTTCCGCCGCTGGTGGAAGTGCATCTGCCGCCGAACAACACGCCACCACCGGTGGAAACCGATGGTCGTCCGGCCTGGGCTTCGGAAGCGTTCGAATGCCTGCTGTTCGACGTCGCCGGCCTGACGCTGGCCGTGCCGCTGGTGTGCCTCGGCTCGATTTATTCGCTGGCCGGCCACGAGCTGACGCCGCTGTTCGGTCAGCCGGAATGGTTCCTCGGGATCCTGCCGAGCCAGGCCGGCAACCTGAAAGTGTTGGACACCGCGCGCTGGGTCATGCCGGATCGCTATCGCGATGACTTCCGTCAGGGCCTGCAGTACGTGATTTCGGTACAAGGTTACGAGTGGGGCCTGGCGGTGCATCAGGTCAGTCGCTCGTTGCGTCTGGACCCGAATGAAATCAAATGGAGAAGTCACCGGGGTCAGCGGCCATGGCTCGCCGGCACCGTGATTGAGCACATGTGTGCATTGCTTGACGTTTCCGCACTGGCCGAGTTGATCGCCAGCGGTGGGGCAAAGCACCTGAGCGGCCACAAGCCGCTACATAAACCGACATAGCAGCCGACATAACAATCAGGCGACGGCATTGTTGAATGCCGCCACACAGAACACACACCGCTCAGAGCGGTTTTTTCGAGGGGTCAGGGTATGAGTAGTCAGGCGACGAATGCAAAAGGTTCTGAAGATCCGATCCTGCAATGGGTGACCTTCAAACTGGACAACGAAACCTACGGCATCAACGTGATGCGCGTTCAGGAAGTGCTGCGCTACACCGAGATCGCTCCGGTGCCGGGCGCGCCAAGCTACGTGCTGGGCATCATCAACCTGCGCGGTAACGTGGTCACCGTGATCGACACCCGTCAGCGCTTCGGCCTGAACAGCGGCGAGATCAGCGACAACACCCGTATCGTCATCATCGAAGCCGACAAGCAAGTCGTCGGCATCATGGTCGACAGCGTGGCCGAAGTGGTTTACCTGCGTCAGTCGGAAATCGAGACGGCGCCGAACGTCGGCAACGAAGAGTCGGCCAAGTTCATCCAGGGCGTGTGCAACAAGAACAACGAGTTGCTGATCCTGGTCGAGCTGGACAAGATGATGAGCGAAGAAGAATGGTCGGACCTGGAGAATATCTGATTGATTCTCGAGGTCGCGGTCATTGTCCTGTTCCTCTTCTGGGCAGGCACGCTGGCAATGTTTGTGTCGTACATCAAGGCGCAGCGCGTAATCGCTGCGCAACAGGCTCAGGGCGATGCGCTGCGTGATCAGCGCATCAAGGACCTGGCCAAGCGTGTCGACGATTACCAGAACGGCAACGTGCGTATGGGCGAAGCCCTGCACGAGCTGCGCGCGGTAGTCGGTCCGTTGCCGGACAAAATCGTTCAGTTGGAACAACGCGATCCGTCGAGCCTGTCGTTCGCCCAAGCGGCGAAACTGGTGGGCATGGGCGCCAGCGTCGATGAACTGACTCAGTCCTGCGGGTTGACCCAGGCTGAGGCAGAGTTGATGCGCAAGCTTCACAAAAGCAGCTAGTAGCTTCGAGCTTTAGCGGCAAGCAAGATCAAAAGATCGCAGCCTTCGGCAGCTCCTACAGGGGAAACGCTAATCCCGATGTAGGAGCTGCCGAAGGCTGCGATCTTTTGCTTTTAAGGCTTAATAATCATCGCCGCGCAGGGTCACATCTTTCTCGACCATCGGCGCATCCGGATCCTGCCCCTCGGGAAATTTCCCCTTCAGGTTCCACGCAAACGCAATGATCTCGGCGATGGTGCGATACAGCTCTTCGGGAATGCTGTCGCCCAATTCCATACGCGCCAGCAAGCGCACCAGTTCAGCGTTCTCATAGATCGGCACTTCACAGTCGCGAGCAATACGCAGGATTTCTTCGGCCAGTTCGTCATCACCCTTGGCGGTGAGGGTCGGGGCGTGGTTGCCGTCGTATTTGAGGGCGATGGCCTGGCGTGGGGCAGTGGAATCGTTCATGCGGTTTCGTCGACCCAGCGGTGTTCGAGGCGGGTTTGGTTGCCTTGCGGCGGGGTGCCGAGGTGGCAGTCGATGTCGCCGACGTTGAGCCCGCGATCAAGCAGGCGCTGGCGCAGGGCGAACAGGTTGTTTTCGATCAGGTCTGCGGTGTACGGCCGTTCGGCCCACAGTTGGCTGGACAGGCTGCCGGCGATCAGTTGCGCCTGAATCTGCATCGGCCCGAGCGGTTCCATGTCGAACGCCAGATCGACGCGCCACAGTTGTTGCTTGGGCTCGCGCTCATCGCGGCGTTCGTTTGGTTGCGGTTCGCGCTCCGGCGCTTCTTCACGCTGGAACTTGACCTGCAACGGCACGATGTCCTGCAGATTGCGCATGGGGATTTCCAGTTGCCAGGTGCTGAGCAGGCGCCCATCGTCGGTAACGCCGGTCTGCTCCAGACTTGATAGTTGATGACTTTGCAGGCGCGATACCGCAGCGGCGGCGAGGCGCAACAACTGTTCCAGATCGCCTTCGCCGTCCAGACTTTGCAGCAGGCGGTCGGGCAGCGGGAAGCTGCTCGGCACAGGTTTGGCGCTGACCTGGCCGAGCATGCCGAGGGCGTTACGGACGAAACTCGGCAGCGCTTGCGCCAAGGTGTTGGCGGCGATGATCGCGTTGAAACTGGTGCTGCTCGGCAGGCCTGGGGTCAGTTGTGCGATCAGCTTGAGCAGGTCGGCTTTCATGTCTGGGGCCAGCGTCGGGTTCTGGCCGGTCAGCAGCTTGGCCTCGAGGAACGCGCCGCTGTTGGCCAGCGCCAGTGCGACGCCTTTGGCGGTGCTCAGTTGTTGCACGTCCGGCAGGCTGGCAAGGAGTTTGTCGACCACTGCGCGCAAATCCTGCGATGTCTGACCGGTATCGCTCGGCAGATTCTGCAAAGCATTCAGCAACCCTGTCAGGGAAGCCTGACGACTTTGCTGGCCGAGCAGTTGCTGACTGACGGCCAGTTGTTCCTGGCGGCTGCTCATCGGCAGAAACTTGAGGGTTTGTGCATCTTCGACCAACGCCGACAGCAAAGTGCCGATGCGCAGCGGCTGCGGGCTGTCGATGGTCAGTGTGCTACCGCTCTGTGCGGTGTTGAGCAGGCTCACCAACGAGCGGAACACCGCGGTTTGCCCCGGCGTCTGCGGCAGCGCCTGCGAGGTCAGCACTTTGCCTTGCAGCAGCGTACCGACCGGCAATTGCGCGGTGTCGATGCGGGTGAGGGTGGCGACGCTGCTGGCAATCGCCTGCTGCACGGTAATCGCCAGATTGCCCGCCGAGGGCTGAGTGATCGCCAGACTGGTGCCTTGGGGTAACGGCAGATTGCTGGTCGCTTGCACAGTGGTCTGGCGTCCGCCGTCGACGGTCACCTTGAGCAATAACTGAAAGGTCTGATCCGCCTGCTTGAGCGACAACACCTCGGCTTTGGCGCTTTGCCCGGCGCCGATCAGGCCTTCGACCGGGGTCAGCAGCTTGAGCAGCTCACCGACCTGCGGGCGAACGGTCGCCGGGGTGGTGGGCGGGAGCGGGAGGATGTTCATTTCGCCTGTCATACGCGGACACAACCTGAGGAAAATGCACTCTTGAGAGTAAGGCACGACATGTATAATGCCGCCCGTCTTGCGCTTCGAATAAAAAACATAGCAATTGTTTGACCCAGCTCTCTAGATCGAGCCGTCAATGCATCTATGCTGCATCTCTTTAACGGCCGCGCCAGAGCCGACTTGAACCGTATAAGGCCCGTGATCCCTTGACCAGTCCTGTCCTGCAAACCGTTGCCCTCGCGTGTGAACGTGATCTGCGGCTGCTCTTCGAAAATCTCGAATTGAGACTCGCCAGTGGCGATATGGTGCAGATCAGCGGACCCAACGGCAGCGGCAAGACCAGCCTTTTGCGTCTGTTGTCCGGGCTGATGCAGCCGACCGCCGGACAAGTCCTGCTCAATGGCCAGCCGCTGACCGAACAACGCAGCGAACTCGCACGTAACCTGCTGTGGATCGGCCACGCCGCCGGGATCAAGGATTTGCTGACCCCGGAAGAGAATCTGTCGTGGCTCTGCGCCCTGCATCATCCCGCCGAACGCGAGGCCATCTGGCAAGCGCTGGCAGCTGTAGGATTGCGCGGTTTCGAAGATGTTCCCTGCCACAGCCTGTCTGCCGGTCAACAACGCCGCGTGGCGTTGGCACGCCTGTATCTGGAAAGCCCGCCGTTGTGGATTCTCGATGAGCCGTTCACCGCGCTGGACAAGCAAGGCGTGGCGCAGCTCGAAGAACATCTGGCCGGGCACTGCGAGCGCGGTGGTCTGGTGGTGTTGACCACGCACCACACGCTGAGCCGGATGCCGGCCGGTTATCGTGATATCGATCTGGGGAACTGGGCAGTATGAGTGTGTTTGGCCTGCTGGTTGCCCGTGAATCCCGACTGCTGTTTCGCCGCCCGGCGGAACTGGCCAATCCGCTGATTTTCTTCGCCATCGTCATCGCTTTGTTCCCGCTGGCCGTCGGCCCGGAAACTCAAGTGTTGCAAAACCTGTCCCCCGGGTTAGTCTGGGTGGCGGCGCTGTTGTCGGTCCTGCTCTCGCTGGACGGGCTGTTCCGCAGTGATTTCGAAGACGGATCCCTGGAACAGTGGGTCCTTTCGTCGCACCCGCTGCCACTTCTGGTCTTGGCCAAGGTGCTGGCACACTGGCTCTTCTCCGGTCTGGCACTGGTTCTGCTCTCACCGCTGCTGGCGTTGATGCTCGGTTTGCCTGCCGCCTGTCTGCCGGTTTTGCTGCTTTCGTTGCTGCTGGGAACACCGGTGCTGAGCTTGCTCGGCGCGGTGGGCGCGGCACTGACGGTCGGTTTGAAGCGTGGCGGCCTGTTGCTGGCGCTGCTGATTCTGCCGTTGTACATCCCGGTGTTGATCCTTGGCAGTGGCGCCTTGCAGGCAGCCCTCCAAGGCATGCCGGCGACCGGGTATCTGCTGTGGCTGGGTAGCCTGACCGCCCTGGCGATCACCCTGACACCCTTTGCAATAGCGGCTGGCCTGAAGATCAGCGTCGGCGAATAATGAGGTCTGGTTAAAATTTAACCAGCAAAGACCCTGAGACTGCTCACACCGATGAGCGGCACCCGTGATGGAAACAGTATGAACTGGACCTGGTTTCACAAGCTCGGCTCGCCCAAGTGGTTCTACGGCATCAGCAGCAAGTTCCTGCCGTGGTTGAGCATTGCAGCGTTGCTGCTGATTGGCGTCGGCGTCGTCTGGGGCCTGGCCTTCGCGCCGCCGGATTATCAGCAAGGCAACAGCTTTCGCATCATCTATATCCACGTACCCGCCGCGATGCTCGCTCAGTCGATCTACGTGATGCTGGCGGTGTGCGGTGTGGTCGGGCTGGTGTGGAAGATGAAACTGGCCGACGTCGCCCTGCAATGTGCCGCACCGATCGGCGCGTGGATGACCGCCGTGGCGCTGGTCACCGGGGCGATCTGGGGCAAACCGACGTGGGGCTCGTGGTGGGTCTGGGACGCGCGCCTGACCTCGATGCTGATTCTGCTGTTCCTGTATTTCGGCGTGATCGCGCTGGGCAATGCCATCAGCAACCGCGACAGCGCCGCCAAGGCCTGCGCGGTGCTGGCCATCGTCGGCGTGATCAACATCCCGATCATCAAATACTCGGTGGAGTGGTGGAACACCCTGCACCAGGGCGCAACTTTCACCCTCACCGAAAAACCGGCAATGCCCGCCGAGATGTGGCTGCCGCTGTTGCTGACCGTGCTGGGTTTCTATTGCTTCTTCGGCGCCGTGCTGTTGCTGCGCATGCGCCTCGAAGTGCTCAAGCGTGAGGCCCGCGCCAGTTGGGTGAAAGAAGAAGTGCAGCACAGTCTGGAGGCCGCTCGATGAGTTTTGCTTCATTCGGCGACTTCCTCGCCATGGGCCATCATGGCCTGTATGTCTGGTCGGCTTACGGCATCTGTCTGGCGGTGCTGATCCTCAACGTGGTGGCGCCGATTGCGGCCCGCAAGCGCTATCTGCAACAAGAGGCGCGTCGTCTGCGCCGGGAGAACGGCAAGTGAATCCGCTGCGCAAGAAACGTCTGATCATCATTCTGGCCATTCTGGTCGGGGTCGGCGCTGCCGTCGGCCTGGCCCTCAGCGCCCTGCAGCAGAACATCAATCTGTTCTACACCCCGACGCAGATCGCCAACGGCGAAGCACCGCAAGACACGCGCATCCGCGCCGGCGGCATGGTTGAGGCCGGTTCGCTGCAGCGCTCGAAGGATTCGCTGGACGTCAGATTCGTCGTCACCGACTTCAACAAGTCCGTGACCATCGCCTATCGCGGCATTCTCCCGGACTTGTTCCGCGAAGGGCAGGGCATCGTCGCCCTCGGCAAGCTCAATGCCGAGGGCGTGGTGGTGGCCGATGAAGTGCTGGCCAAGCACGACGAGAAGTACATGCCGCCGGAAGTGACCAAAGCCTTGAAAGACAGCGGTCAATCCGCCCCAACGCCTGCGAAGGAGGGTTGATCGATGACCTCGGCGATTTTTATTCCTGAACTCGGTCATCTGGCGATGATTCTGGCGCTGTGTTTTGCGCTGGTGCAGGCCGTGGTGCCATTGGTCGGTGCCTGGCGCGGCGACCGTTTCTGGATGAGTCTGGCCCAGCCCGCCGCATGGGGGCAGTTTGCTTTTCTGCTGTTCGCGTTCGGCATTCTGACCTACGCGTTCATGACCGATGACTTCTCCGTCGCGTATGTGGCGAACAACTCCAATACCGCGTTGCCGTGGTATTACAAATTCAGCGCGGTGTGGGGCGCCCACGAAGGGTCGTTGCTACTGTGGGCGCTGATTCTCGGCGGCTGGACCTTCGCCGTGTCGGTATTCTCCCGGCAGTTGCCGCAAGTCATGCTCGCCCGCGTTCTGGCGGTTATGGGCATGATCAGCACCGGCTTCCTGCTGTTCCTGATCCTGACGTCCAACCCGTTCAAACGCATCCTGCCGCAAATGCCGAGCAATGGCGCTGACCTCAATCCACTGTTGCAAGACATCGGCCTGATCGTGCACCCGCCGATGTTGTACATGGGTTACGTCGGCTTTTCGGTGGCGTTCGCCTTTGCCATCGCGGCGTTGATGGGCGGTCGTCTCGATGCGGCGTGGGCACGCTGGTCGCGTCCGTGGACCATCGTTGCCTGGGCCTTCCTCGGCATCGGCATCACCCTCGGTTCGTGGTGGGCTTATTACGAGCTCGGCTGGGGTGGCTGGTGGTTCTGGGACCCGGTGGAAAACGCCTCGTTCATGCCATGGCTGGTCGGCACCGCGCTGATTCACTCGCTGGCGGTCACGGAAAAACGTGGCGTGTTCAAAAGCTGGACGGTGTTGCTGGCGATTGCCGCGTTCTCGCTGAGCCTGCTCGGCACGTTCCTTGTGCGTTCCGGCGTGCTGACTTCGGTGCATGCGTTTGCCTCCGATCCGGAACGCGGCGTATTTATCCTGATCTTCCTGTTGTTCGTGGTTGGCGGCTCGCTGACGCTGTTCGCCCTGCGCGCGCCAGTGGTCAAAAGTCAGGTCGGTTTCAACCTGTGGTCGCGGGAAACCCTGCTGCTGGGCAACAACCTGGTGCTGGTGGTGGCGGCGTCGATGATCCTGCTCGGCACGCTCTATCCACTGATTCTCGATGCCCTCAGCGGCGCGAAGATGTCGGTCGGCCCGCCGTACTTCAACGCGCTGTTCATTCCGTTGATGGCGCTGCTGATGATGGTCATGGCGGTCGGTGTGATCGTGCGTTGGAAGGACACTCCAGTGAAATGGCTGGCCGGCATGCTCACGCCAGTGCTGCTCGGCAGCGTCGCGCTGGCCGTGGTGGCCGGCGTCGCTTACGGCGATTTCAACTGGGCAGTGATCGCGACCTTCCTGCTAGCCGCGTGGGTGTTGCTCGCGGGTGTGCGCGACATCGTCGACAAGACTCGCCACAAAGGTTTGATCAAAGGCCTTCCAACCCTGACCCGCAGCTATTGGGGCATGCAGATCGCCCACCTCGGCATCGCCGTGTGTGCGCTGGGCGTGGTGTTGTCGAGTCAGAACAGTGCCGAACGCGACCTGCGTCTGGCGCCGGGCGAGTCGATGGACCTGGCCGGTTATCACTTCGTCTTCGAAGGCGCCAAGCACTTCGAAGGGCCGAACTTCACCTCCGACAAAGGCACCATTCGGGTCATTCGGGACGGCAAGGAAATCAGCGTGCTGCACCCGGAAAAACGTCTGTACACCGTGCAGAACTCGGTGATGACCGAAGCCGGGATCGACGCCGGCTTCACCCGTGACCTTTACGTCGCCCTCGGTGAACCGCTGG
This sequence comes from Pseudomonas sp. TNT2022 ID642, assembly GCF_028656995.1. Classification (NCBI taxonomy): domain Bacteria; kingdom Pseudomonadati; phylum Pseudomonadota; class Gammaproteobacteria; order Pseudomonadales; family Pseudomonadaceae; genus Pseudomonas; species Pseudomonas sp. TNT2022 ID642. Next base: position 23,651 of record NZ_JAMDGW010000044.1, read on the forward strand.
ACAACGGCGCGTGGGCGGTGCGGGTGCACGTCAAACCGTTCGTGCGCTGGATCTGGTTCGGCGGTTTGCTCACCGGGTTCGGTGGCTTGCTGGCGGCGCTGGATCGACGTTATCGGGTCAAAGTGAAAGCCAAGGTGCGTGAAGCACTGGGTATGACGGGAGCGGCGGCATGAGACGTTGGTTGATGCTGGTGCCACTGGCGATTTTCCTGCTGGTGGCGGTGTTTCTTTATCGCGGTCTGTACCTCGATCCGGCGGAGTTGCCGTCGGCGATGATCAACAAGCCGTTCCCGGAGTTTTCCCTGCCAAACGTGCAGGGCGACAAGAACCTGACCAAGGCTGACATTCTCGGCAAACCGGCACTGGTCAATGTCTGGGGCACCTGGTGCATTTCCTGCCGGGTCGAGCATCCGGTGCTGAACAAACTCGCCGAGCGTGGTGTGGTGATCTACGGCATCAACTACAAGGACACCAACGCCGATGCCTTGAAGTGGCTGGCTGAATTCCACAATCCGTATGCGCTGGACATACGCGACGACGAAGGTTCGCTGGGCCTGAACCTCGGCGTCTACGGCGCGCCGGAAACCTTTTTCATCGACGCCAAGGGCATCATCCGCGACAAGTATGTCGGCGTGATTGACGAACAAGTCTGGCGCGAAAAACTGGCGGCCAAGTATCAGGCGCTGGTCGATGAGGCCAAGCCATGAAGCGCTTTTTAGCCGCTGCCGTATTGGGCTTTAGTCTGGTCGGTGTGGCCCATGCGGCCATCGATACTTACGAGTTCGCCAAAGAAGGTGATCGCGAGCGTTTCCGTGAACTGACCAAGGAGCTGCGCTGCCCCAAGTGCCAGAACCAGGACATTGCTGACTCCAACGCACCGATTGCCGCTGACCTGCGCAAAGAGATTTTCCGCATGCTCGGCGAGGGCAAGGACAACCAGCAGATCATCGACTTCATGGTCGATCGCTACGGTGATTTCGTCCGCTACAAACCGGCGCTCAATGCCAAGACCGCACTGCTGTGGTTCGGCCCGGCCGGTCTGCTGCTCGGTGGTGTTGTGGTGATCGCGGTGATTGTCCGCCGTCGTCGCGGCCAGCGCGCCGAGACCCCGCAAGCGCTGTCCATCGAAGAGCGTCAGCGCCTCGACCAACTGTTGGATAAAAACCAAGAATGATTGATTTCTGGCTTGCCGCAGGGCTGTTGCTTCTGGTCGCCCTGAGTTTTCTGCTGATCCCGGTTTTGCGTGAGCGTCGCGCCCAGCGTGAAGAGGATCGCACTGCCCTGAACGTTGCGCTGTATCAGGAGCGTGTTGCCGAGCTGCAATCGCAGCAGGCTGAAGGCGTGCTCGACGCGGCGCAAATGGACAGCGGTCGTGCCGAGGCTGCCCGTGAGTTGCTGGCGGATACCGAAGGCGTCAGCGCGCCACGGGTTTCCCGACTGGGTAAACCCTTGCCGCTGTTGGCCGCTGTGCTTGTGCCGGTGTTGGGCCTGGGTCTGTATATGCACTTCGGCGCTGCCGACAAAGTCGAGCTGACCCGCGAATTTGCCCAGGCACCGCAGTCGATGGAAGAAATGACCCAGCGTCTGGAACGTGCTGTTGCGGCGCAACCGGATTCTGCCGAAGGCCTGTATTTCCTCGGTCGTACCTACATGGCGCAAGAGCGTCCAGCGGACGCGGCGAAGATGTTCGAACGCGCCGCCAACCTGGCCGGTCGTCAGCCGGAGCTGCTCGGTCAGTGGGCGCAGGCGCAGTATTTTGCTGACGGCAAGAAGTGGTCGACGAAAATTCAGGCGCTGACTGACGAAGCACTGAAGGCTGATCCGAAAGAAGTCACCAGCCTTGGTTTGCTCGGTATCGCTGCCTTTGAAGGCGAGCGTTATCAGGAAGCCATCGATTACTGGAACCGTCTGCTGGCGCAACTGCCGCCTGAGGATAGCTCCCGCGCCGCGCTGCAAGGCGGGATCAAACGCGCCGCCGAACGTCTGGAAGCCAGCGGTGGCAAGGTTGCTCAGGCACCGGTAGCCGCGAAAGCCGCGCTGTTGAAAGTCAGCGTCGATCTGGCCAGCGAACTCAGAAGCAAAGTGCAACCGGGCGACAGCGTGTTCATTTTCGCCCGCGCCACCTCCGGTCCACCGGCACCGCTGGCGGCCAAACGCCTGACCGTGGCCGATCTGCCGGTGACCGTCGAACTGGGCGATGCTGACGCAATGATGCCGCAGTTGAAACTGTCGAACTTCCCTGAAGTCCAACTGGTTGCGCGCATCTCCCGCGCCGGCCAACCGACTGCCGGCGAGTGGGTCGGTCGCAGCGGCCCTCTGGCCAGCAGCACCACTGCGCTACAAAAACTGACCATCGACAGCCCGGACAAATAGCCGGACACAACAGGAAAGCACCGCCATGCACACCATCGCCCGAATCACAGTCCTCACACTGGCCCTGGGCTTGAGTGCATGTGCGGTGCAACGACCGGAACCGACGACCAACCTGCCACCGATCCCGCCGTCACAGCCAAGCCCGACCCCGTCGACTTCGCCGACCCCAGGCAAGAGCATCCCGGCGAAACCGGCCAAACCGGTCCCGCGCACCTCAGCCAGCTTCGCCCCGCCACCGGGCGGCAACAGCCACTGGGACCAGAAACTCGGCGTCTACGTCCTCGACGACCAGACCAACACCTTCTACCGCCAGCGCACCTACTACCGCTGGAACAACGGCTGGAGCCGCTCCGTCAGCCCCAACGGCCCGTGGGAAGACACCAACATCCACGGCGTGCCGCCGGGGCTGGGGATAAAATACAAGTAGTGTTTCTCAGAAAAGTCCTTGTTCATGTTATTTTTCTGCTCGTTCTCAAGCATTCGGTGCAGGATCGCCAATAAACTATGAATACAGAGGGCTTAAGCAAGCTTGTTTTGCATCGGCTTCTATCTGAAATTGTGGCTGATCAAGAGCGCCTTGAGGAAGTTGCACGCCATTCTTATAGGCATCAACTCGGATTTGAAAAAATCATCCTTGCTAATAGCGTTGATGGTGGTTGTTTCCGCATGCACCGCTGGCCAACCTCGGAATGCGCCCGAATGGAAGATGTTCACTCTCACTGTGCATCCTTCAGGTCTTTCGTGGTTTTTGGGGGGATGAATCAACAAATATTCAAACTTGAGAGTGGTGCGGAGTTTGTCGCTTATTCATATCGCTTCAATGAGCGGATTGGTCGGAGTGAAATGAGCTGTGCAAGAGATGTGTCTTTGCGTTTTGTAAAAGAAGTTGCCATCTCTGAAGGTGTTGAGTACTTCGTAGATTCTAGAATATTGCATAAAGTGGTTGACGTGATTCCTGGTACTATTACTTTCTCACGGTGGTGGGGGCGGAAAGATGATGCAGTGGTGGTTAAGAATAGAGATATCGTTATTGATAATTGCGTTCGATACTCAGGAATGACCGTTTCTGATGTTCGTCAGTGTCTTGCGGATGTAATGGAGCTAATAAGATAAAATGGTATTGAGTGGCGCCGAGATTTCAAGGTTGGTATCGGCTTTCCCAGAGCCGATGATTTCAGGATTTAATGAGAAGAATGTTCGGGGAAGTTCTTATGATCTGACTGTTGGTAGTGAATATTATCTCGGAGATGAGGCGGAACTTTCGAATCAGCCTTTGTCAGGAATAAAACTGGAGCCGCTGCAAACATTTACTATCCCTGCTCATGGGATATGTTATGTTCTCTGTAGTGAGGGGTTATTTTTGCCAGGGGATGTAACCGCTAAGGTCAGCCTGCGGATGAAGTGTATTTATGGTGGGTTGATATTGCCAGCGCAACCACCTTTCGACCCTGGATACAAAGGCAAGGTCATTGTTATGGTGCATAACTTGTCCTCGGCAGATTTTCCATTGAAGCAGGGTGATCGCGTAGCAACTATTGAGTTTTTGAGAGTTCTTAATCCTGCTTCTTCTGCGCCGCATCAGCCCGGTGTTATTGATTTAAAGAGCCAGCTAACTCGTCGAACCTACAGTAGTCTTAGTAAGATTAATGCTGTTGCAAAAAAGGCTATGTCCAGAGTTAATTACTTTATATTTGCGGCGCTGACGGTAATTCCTCTCTTTTTTGCGGTAATTACAGCTTTGCCAGCGGTTAATTATTACAATACATTGAATGATAAGATAGTTGACTATAAAGGTCGGGCCGAGGAGTTGAAAACAGAAAATAAGGAACAAGAGAAAAAAATTTCTGACTTGGAGAGTAATCTGAAACGGCAGCAAAGTACCATTGATGAATATGTTCGCATAGTGAAAGAACAGGGGCTGCAGGTGGCCCGGTTTAGTAAAGCTGTTTCGCAGATCGAATCCATTGCCCCGGAAGAGGCTAAGGTCACTCCAGAACGACCTGGTATGGGTGTCAGTTCGAACTAATGGAGGTGCGCGTCTTGAGTACGATGAATGAAGTGGGAGAAAAGGGTTTTCTGAAGCTTTTGCTTCCAAAGCTTTTTTGCTCTGAAGATTTTGTCAATGGGTTTGGTCACGATGCAAGTATTATTGATCTCGGCCTGGAAAAAAACATTGCTTTCAAAATTGATCGTGCTCCATCTCCCGTTTCTGTAAAAAACCTATGGTCAGATTATAAGGTTTGGGGAAGATTGGCAGTTGTGGCAAATGTAAGTGATCTTGTTGCGTCCGGAGCCGATGCGAAAGCCTTCATGTTGTCCTTGGTTGTTCCTGGAGAAATGGAATCCGAAAGTGTCGAGGAAATCGTTAAAGGTTGTGCTGAAGCATGCCAAGAGCATGGAGTGTCTTTTGTTGGAGGGGATACCAAGGAGGGAGCGGAAACCCAGGTGGTTGGCGCCTGTATAGGGACGGTCGATAGAGATCATCATATTGGAAGAAAAGTGGCTTCTGCCGGAGATCGGTTGGTTATTGCCGGAAAACTTGGTGGGTTTCTTGGTGCGTACCACTTCTTGAAAAAATGCGGTTTAAATCATCCTGAACATTCTACGATGCTTGAGGCTTTGACTCGTCCTTCCGCTCGGGTTACAGAGGGGAGGTATGTCTCTTATTATAAAGTTGCGTCAGCGGGTTGCGACTTAAGTGATGGCCTTGCTGATGCGCTATCTTGTTTCTGTGATCAGGAAACAGGGGTTGTTATCGAAGAAGCTTGGTTGCCAATGCATACGTTCGCAGTCCGGGCTGCGGCGGAAAGTGGCGTTTCCTTATATACTTATGCGTTTGGTGTTGGTGATTGGGCAATTGCTTATGTTGTACCGGAAGAGAGTTTTGATTCGCATCTTCAGGAGCTTCCGGAAGAGGTCGATTTAGTGACAATTGGTTTTTTTAATTCGACTGGAAGAAGGCTTGTAAAGCTCATCAGTGGAGAGCTGGTTCCTATTCCAGATTTCAAGAATGAACATTTCCGTTCGCGACTGGAAGATGAGGGAGACTATTTGGATTTCATAAAGTGAGGTCGTGTTGTTAGATGATTTTTCGGTTTTTGTTCGTGGCGTTTTTAGAGATTTTTTATTGATTTTTAATATTGGCCAATATAGCCCAGCAAAACTCCTGTCTTAGTGTTGATCATTCTTTCTGACAGGAATACCGTTCACACTTTCTGCTTTGGCAACGTCCAGTCGTAGGTCACAGCCTTTGCTGCACCAAGGGCCAATTCCGGGGCGAACACCCTTACCGAGCCTGGCACTAGGCCTTGGGGGACCGCTACGTGCGTGAACGCAATGTCAAAAGCCGCTCTTCGTTTCACGCTGATGCGGTGATGGACACACTGGTTCGTCATTGAGCGTTTCGCCTTGTAGAAGGCCAGCTCCGACCAGGCTGTTGAAACTCAGGCGCTCGCCAGAACAGGTTTTTGCGAAATACTCAAAAACCGCAACAACGCCAACAACGGAAACGCACTGCCGACAATCACGATCCACAACCAGCCGCCATGTTCATACACCGCACTGGCCACCGACGAACCGAAGGCGCCGCCGATAAAGATGCTGGTCATGTACAGCGCGTTCAGACGGCCACGGCTTTTCGCGTCCAGTGAGTACACCGCACGCTGACCGAGGACCATGTTCATCTGCACGCAGAAGTCGAGCACCACGCCGGTCACAGCCAGGCCGATGACGCTGTAGGCCGGGTGGATGAAGGCGGGCAGGAAGCTCAGGCTGGCGAACAGCATGGCCAGCAGCGAGGCGATGCGGGTGTGACCAGCGTCGGCCAGACGTCCGCTGATCGGCGCGGCGATGGCACCGATGGCGCCGACCAGGGCGAAGATCGCGATCTCGCTTTGCGACAGGCCATGGTTGCGCGCCAGTTCCAGCGGCACAGCAGTCCAGAACAGGCTGAACGTGGCGAACATGCAGCCCTGGTAAAACGCCCGTTGGCGCAGTACTGGTTGCTGGCGCAGCAGCGTCCACAGTGAACCGATCAACTGACCATACGTGGCGCTGTGATCCGGCTTGCGCTTGGGAACGGTCAGCGCCAATACCACACTGATCGCCGCCATCAATGCAGCGGCAATCATGAACATCGCCCGCCAGCCCAAGTGGTCGGCAACCACGCTCGACACCGGCCGTGCGAGCAGAATGCCCAGCAGCAAGCCACCCATGATCCCGCCGACCACCCGACCGCGGGATTCTTCCGGTGCCAGATGCGCCGCCAGTGGAATCAGGATCTGTACCGACACCGAGCTAAAACCGACCAGCAACGAGATCAGCAGAAAGACATTCGGCTGATCGGTAAACGCCGCCGCCAACAGGCTGGCAATCGCCACCACCGTGGTGATGATCATCAACCGGCGGTTCTCCAGCAGATCGCCCAGTGGCACGAGGAAAAACAGGCCCAGCGCATAACCGATCTGCGTCAGCGAGACGATGAAACTGGCCATGGTGTCGGAGAGACCGATGTCCGGCGCGATCAGGCCGATGATCGGCTGTGCGTAGTAGATGTTGGCAACGATGGCGCCGCAGCAGAAGGCGAACAGCAGCACCATGCCTCGGGTCATTGTGTGGGTTGTGGCGGTCATAAGGTTTCTCGATCCAGCGAAATGGAATGCGATGAGGCTAAGGGTTAATCCGCAAGGGCAGAAGGCGCCGGCGATTGATATCAGTTATTCCGTTGCGGAATGGCCGGGTGCTAGCGGCGTGTCATCCATCGGCGGACCTTGCGTCCGACCGTCGGGGGTCGATGATACATTCACTTACATCCTGTTCGATAGCGTGCTTATGTTTGCATTGGCTTGTTCAATCTTGATGACTGGAGGATTGCAATGTTTCGTCAGAGGCTTCACCGCATAGCAACGATTGCCCTGATCAGCCTGCTCGCCGCGATGAGCGTGCAGGCCGCTGACGCTCCTGGCATGCGCATTAGCGTACGCGGAGAGATCACCGGGGTCAGCGCCGACACCTTGAAAGTCCACGTTAACAGCGGCGAGAGCGTAGTGATTCAGTTGACCGGCGACACCAAAATTCGCGCCGTCACCCTGGCCAATATCGAAGACATCAAACCCGGCAGTTACATTGGCTCGGCGGCCATGCCGCAGGAGGATGGCACGCTCAAGGCGCTGGAGGTGCATGTGTTTCCGCCGGAGCTGGCGGGCAGCGGTGACGGGCATCGACCGTTCGATCTGGCCAAGGGCAGCAGCATGACCAATGGCAGCGTCGGCGATCTGGTGGTGAGCAACGGGCGGGTGCTGACGGTGAACTACAAGGGCGGGCAGCAGAAGATTCTGGTACCGGAGGATGTGCCGATTGTGAATTTGGTGCCGGGGGATCGGAGCTTGCTGAAGGTTGGGGTGAAGATTGTTACGTTCGTCACGCAGGGTGCGGATGGCACGTTGACGGCGCAATCGATTTCTGCGGGGAAGGATGGGGTGACGCCGCCGATGTAGAAGCACCCTCACCCTAGCCCTCTCCCGGAGGGAGAGGGGACTGATTGGGGGATGCTGAAGGAATACGCCGAGCTGAAACTGCGATGCCGAATCCATAATCGATAAGGTCTTTCAGGTCGATGTAACTCGCCAGACACCTCGGTCGGCCCCCTCTCCCTCCGGGAGAGGGCTGGGGTGAGGGTAAAGCGGCCACAAAAAAGGCGACCTCAGTGGATCGCCTTTTTCACGCCTGCTTAAACCTTACTGCCCGCTATAAATCTGATCAAAAACCCCACCATCATTAAAGTGCGTCTTCTGCACCGTACGCCAGTCACCAAAGGTCTTCTCAACCGACAAGAAATCAACTTTCGGGAAACGATCGGTGTACTTCGCCAGCACCGCCGGATCACGCGGACGCAGATAGTTTGCTGCGGCAATCTCCTGACCTTGCGGCGACCACAGGTACTTCAGGTACTCATCCGCCACTGCACGCGAACCTTTCTTGTCGACGACTTTGTCGACCACCGACACCGGTGGCTCAGCTTCGGCGGAGACACTTGGGTAGATCACTTCAAACTGATCACGACCAAACTCGCGGGCAATCATTTCCGCTTCGTTTTCGAAGGTCACCAGCACGTCACCGATCTGGTTGGTCATGAAGGTCGTGGTGGCGGCGCGGCCACCGGTATCCAGCACTGGCGCTTGCTTGAACAGTTTGCCGACGAAGTCTTTGGCCTTGTTCTCATCGCCACCGTTCTTCAGCACATAACCCCAGGCCGACAGGTAGGTGTAGCGACCGTTACCCGAAGTTTTCGGGTTAGGCACGATCACCTGCACGCCGTCCTTGAGCAGATCCGGCCAGTCTTTCAGGGCTTTCGGGTTGCCTTTGCGCACGATAAACACCGTGGCCGAGGTGAACGGCGCGCTGTTGTTCGGCAGACGCGTGACCCAGTTCTCCGGCACCAGTTTGCCGTTGTCGGCGAGGGCGTTGATGTCGGTGGCCATGTTCATGGTGATAACGTCAGCCGGCAGGCCGTCGATCACCGAGCGCGCTTGCTTGCTCGAACCGCCGAAGGACATCTGCACGGTGATGTTTTCGTTGTGCTCGGCTTGCCAGTGTTTCTGGAACGCAGTGTTGTAGTCCTTGTAGAAATCGCGCATCACGTCGTAGGAAACGTTAAGCAGCGTCGGGGCTGCCTGAGCGATGTTGGCCAGGGCCAGGCCGGCGGCGAGAAGTGAGGCGCCAAAGAGTTTTTTCACTGCGCATTCCTTGTTTTATCTATGTAGGAGCAGGGGGTGATGTTCAATTGCCACTGACTATAACGGGGCGCGCATAGTCGTTTAAAGATTAAAAAGCTCTTTGCTTATTCCAGTTTCTTGAACAGTGCATTGCCACACCGCGAGCAAAACGCTGCGCCGTGTTCATGGCTGTTTTTCTTGCACACCGGGCAGTCGTGTTGCAGCTGTTCGCCGCGCATGGCGTTGGCCAGTTCGGCGGTGAAAATCCCCGTCGGCACGGCGATGATCGAGTAACCGGTGATCATCACCAGTGACGAAATTACCTGACCCAGCGGGGTCTTCGGCACGATGTCGCCGAAGCCCACCGTGGTCAGCGTGACGATCGCCCAATAGATGCCTTTGGGGATGCTGGTGAAACCGTGTTCCGGGCCTTCGATCACGTACATCAGCGTGCCGAACACCGTCACCAGGGTGCAGACGCTGACCAGAAACACGACGATCTTCTGCTTGCTGCCACGCAGCGCCGACATCAGGTAATTGGCTTGCTTGAGGTACGGGCTGAGCTTGAGCACACGGAAAATCCGCAACATCCGAATGATCCGGATAATCAGCAGGTACTGCGCATCGCTGTAATACAGGGCGAGGATGCCCGGCACGATCGCCAGCAAATCCACCAGCCCGTAAAAGCTGAAGGCGTAGCGCAACGGCTTGGGCGAACAGTACAGGCGCAGGATGTACTCGCCGAGAAAGATGATCGTGAAGCCCCACTCGATGTAGGCCAGCACGTTCGCATAGTTCTGGTGAATGCTGTCGATGCTGTCGAGCATCACGATCACCAGACTGGCGAGGATGATCAACAGCAGGATGCCGTCGAAGCGACGCCCGGCGCGGGTGTCGCTCTGGAAAATCATCACGTAAAGCCGTTCGCGCCAACTGTTGCTGCTGTCCATGGAAAACGCCTGAATCGAAGATCAGCGCAGCCTAGGTTGATTCTCCCCATGAGCGCAAGGCGCACGCTCGACGCTGGCTTTGCCGAGCATCTGAATCCCGGCGCGGATCAGCCAGCAGGCGAGGATAAACGGCGCGGTCAACGTCGCGAGGCCGACCGCCGCAAACAGCGGCGTGACCAGCAGCGCGAGGACGATACCGAGCAGCGGCAGCCACGGTTGTTGGCGTTGGGCGGAAAAGGCGAGGGCGGCGAGCACGGCGTTGTAGCTGCCGAGGCCTAACAGTGCAGCGCTGGTTTCGTGGTGCAGCAGACTGGAGCCGAGGCCGATCGCCGACGCCAGCAGCGCCCAGCAAAACGCCCGGCGATCAGCGATCAGCAAACCGATGGCGATCAATGCGCCGGCCAGTGGGTGACCGAGGAACATCACTTGGCCCAAACCGCGCAGTTCAGCGGCGAGCAGGTTCAGCGTGTTCATCTCGATGTGCGCCATCGGCGCCGACGGCTCGGCGAACAGCAGCAAGACCCAGCTCATGGCCACGAACGGCGAGGTGTAGGCCGGAATCGATCGGCTGCTGTAGACATGTTTGAGCCATTGCTGCGTGACCATCGCGCTCAAGCCGCCGGCAGCAAGAATCAGCGGCGGCAGCATCGGCGACCACGGGAAATAAAGGCTCAGCAACAGGCCGAGCAAGATGCCGTTGTAGCTGAACAGTCCGGCCTGGCGATCAGCCTTGGCGTAGTTGCGCCGCTGTGCAGTAAGCAGGCCGGCAACGGCACCGAGCAGCGCTCCGGCGAACAGCACCGGTGCTGTCAGCAGGATCGCCAACAGGCACAGCAGGCCGCACAGCGGATGGCGCTGGAGGAATATCTGACTGAAACCGTTGAGCAAAGCCTCGGCCCAGTCGGGGCAGTGGGTGTTGAAATGATTGGCAGGCATGGCAGGTCATTCGATACTGATCGTTCCCACGCTCTGCGTGGGAATGCCTCAAAGGACGCTCTGCGTCTGCTCTTGGGACGCAGAGCGTCCCGGGCCGCATTCCCACGCAGAGCGTGGGAACGATCATGGTGGGGGGCTTAAATCAATGTTTCGATCCGCAGCGAGTTAGTCGATCCCGGCTGCCCGAACGGCACGCCGGCAGTGATCAGCAGTGTGTCACCACGCTCGGCCATGCCTTGTGCCTGGGCGATTTCCAGCGCGGTTGAGCAAACCTCATCGACCTGACGCAGACGATCATTGACCACCGAGTGAATCCCCCACGCCACGCTCAAGCGGCGTGCGGTTTGCAGGTTCGGCGTCAGGTTGAGGATCGGCGCTTTCGGCCGTTCCCGCGCCGCACGCAAGCTCGACGTACCCGACTCGCTGTAATTGACCAGCACCGCCACCGGCAGCACGTTGCTGATGCGTCGGATCGCGCAACTGATCGCATCGGAAACGGTTGCCTCGGCTTTCGGCCGACTGACATCGAGCTGCGTCTGATAATCCGGACCGTTCTCAACCTGACGAATGATCTTGCTCATCATCTGAACAGCTTCCAGCGGGTATTCGCCGGACGCGGTTTCCGCCGACAGCATCACCGCGTCAGCGCCTTCGGCCACGGCGTTGGCAACGTCCGTTACCTCAGCGCGGGTCGGGGCAGGGGAGAAGCGCATCGATTCAAGCATCTGTGTCGCCACCACCACCGGTTTGCCCAGTTCGCGGCACGTAGTAATGATGTTTTTCTGAATCTGCGGCACGCTTTCCGCCGGCACTTCAACGCCGAGGTCACCGCGAGCGACCATGATCGCGTCGCTCAGCTCAGCGATTTCACGCAGTTGTTCAACCGCCGACGGCTTCTCGATTTTTGCCATCAGAAAGGCTTTGTCGCCGATCAGCGCGCGGGCTTCGACGATGTCTTGCGGACGCTGCACAAACGACAGCGCGACCCAATCCACGCCGAGTTCCAGACCGAAGCTCAAATCGCGACGATCCTTGGCGGTCAGCGGGCTGAGGTCGAGCACCGCTTGTGGCACGTTGACGCCTTTGCGGTCCGACAACTCGCCGCCGTTGAGCACGGTGGTGTCGATCGCGTCGGCGTATTTGGTGACCACACGCAGACGCAGTTTGCCGTCGTCGAGCAGCAGGTCCATGCCCGCTTCCAGCGCTTCGATGATTTCCGGATGCGGCAGATTCACTCGGCGCTCATCGCCCGGTGTTGCGTCCAGATCAAGACGGAACGCCTGACCACGATGCAACTGCACCTTGCCGTCAGCGAACTTGCCGACGCGCAGTTTCGGCCCCTGCAAGTCCATCAGAATGCCCAGCGGATAGTTGAGCTGGCGCTCGACTTCGCGGATCCACTGATAGCGCTTGGCGTGGTCGGCGTGATCGCCGTGGCTGAAGTTCAGGCGGAAGATATTCACCCCGGCCTCGACCAGTTCGCGGATGTCTTCGATGCCATCGACAGCAGGCCCGAGGGTAGCGAGGATTTTGACCTTTTTATCAGGCGTCATGATTTGCAGTTCTCAAGGATCAGAATGGCGCGGAAGTCGTTGACGTTGGTGCGGGTCGGCTCGGTGACGATCAGTGCATCGAGCGCCGCGAAATAGCCGTAACCGTTGTTGTTATCCAGCTCGTCGCTGGCGCTCAGACCGAGGGCGGCGGCGCGGGCGTAGCTGTCCGGGGTCATGATTGCGCCGGCGTTGTCTTCCGAGCCGTCGATGCCGTCGGTGTCGCCGGCCAGGGCGTAGACGCCGGGCTGGCCTTTGAGGCTGTCGGTGAGGCTGAGCAGGAATTCGGCGTTGCGCCCGCCACGGCCATTGCCGCGCACGGTCACGGTGGTTTCGCCACCGGAGAGAATCACGCACGGCGCTGCCAATGGCTGGCCGTGATTGATGATCTGGCGGGCGATGCCGGCATGGACTTTCGCCACTTCGCGCGACTCGCCTTCGAGGTCGCCGAGGATCAGCGTGCTGAACCCGGCCTGACGGCATTTCACCGCCGCAGCGTCCAGGGATTGCTGAGGACGGGCGATCAATTGGAAGTGGCTGCGCTCAAGACTCGGATCACCGGGTTTGACGGTTTCCGACTCAGGGCTTTGCAGCCAGTTGCGCACCGAAACCGGGATCTCGATGCCGTAGCGTTTGATGATCGCCAAGGCTTCGGCGGACGTGCTTGGGTCGGCCACGGTCGGGCCGGAAGCGATGACCGTGGCGAGGTCGCCCGGGACGTCGGAAATCGCGTAGGTATAAACAGTGGCAGGCCAGCAGGCTTTGCCGAGGCGGCCGCCCTTGATCGCCGAGAGGTGCTTGCGCACGCAGTTCATCTCGCCGATGGTCGCGCCGGATTTCAGCAGGGCTTTGTTGATCGACTGCTTGTCAGCGAGGGTGATGCCTTCGGCCGGCAACGCCAGCAGGGCCGAGCCGCCACCGGAGAGCAGGAAGATCACGCGGTCGTCTTCAGTCAGGTTGCTGACCAGTTCGAGCACGCGTTTGGCCACGGCCAGACCAGCAGCGTCCGGCACCGGGTGCGCGGCTTCGACCACTTCGATTTTTTCGCACGGGGCGCCGTGACCGTAACGGGTCACTACCAGGCCAGACACTTCACCTTCCCAGCAATTCTCGACCACTTGCGCCATGGCGGCGGCGGCTTTGCCGGCACCGATGACGATGACGCGACCGGTACGATCGGCGGGCAAATGGGCTTCGAGGACCTGGTTCGGATGGGCCGCGTCGATGGCTGTGGCAAACAGCTCGCGCAGCAGTTGTTGCGGATCGACCGACATGGCGGGCTCCCGGAATTCTTGTTATTGGAGTGGAGCGACAACGGTGCAGCGACCCGGTCCTTGTGGGAGCTGGCTTGCCAGCGATTCAGGCACCGCGGTCATTCAGGCTGACCGAGTCGATGCCATCGCGGGCAAGCCCGCTCCCATAGGGAGCGAGCCATAGGCGCAGATTATTTTTTGTCGCGAATCGAGAAGTTGGCCATGTGCTCCAGACCTTTGATCAGCGCCGAGTGATCCCAGTTGCTGCCACCGATCGCTGCGCAGGTGCTGAACACTTGCTGGGCGTTGGCGGTGTTCGGCAGGTTGATGTTCAGCTCTTTGGCGCCTTGCAGGGCCAGGTTCAGGTCCTTTTGGTGCAGGCTGATGCGGAAGCCTGGATCGAAGGTGCCTTTGATCATGCGCTCGCCGTGCACTTCGAGGATCTTCGAGGAAGCGAAACCGCCCATCAGTGCTTCACGCACCTTGGCTGGATCAGCACCGTTTTTCGAAGCGAACAGCAGGGCTTCAGCCACGGCCTGAATGTTCAGCGCAACGATGATCTGGTTGGCGACTTTGGCGGTCTGACCGTCGCCGTTGCCACCGACCAGGGTGATGTTCTTGCCCATGGCCTGGAACAGCGGCAGTGCGCGTTCGAAGGCATCGGCGTCGCCACCGATCATGATGCTCAGGGTCGCAGCTTTGGCGCCGACTTCACCGCCGGACACCGGTGCGTCGAGGTACTGCGCGCCTTTCTCGTTGATCTTCGCCGCGAACGCCTTGGTGGCCGTCGGCGAGATCGAACTCATGTCGATAACGATTTTGCCTTTGCTCAGGCCAGCGGCAACGCCGTCGGCGCGGAACAGTACGTCGTCTACCTGCGGGGTATCCGGGACCATGACGATGATGAATTCTGCTTCCTGCGCGACTTCGCGCGGATTGGCCAGGGCGACGGCGCCAGCGGCGACCAGGTCGGCAGGGGCGGCGTCGTGGTGCGCCGACAGGAACAGGCTGTGACCGGCTTTCTGCAGGTTCGAAGCCATTGGGTGGCCCATGATGCCGGTGCCGATAAATCCGATTTTAGCCATGAGAAAATCCTCTTGTTTTTATAAACAGCCGTAGGAGCTGCCGCAGGCTCGGGCCGCGTTCGGACGATCTTTTGATTCTGCTTTTGAAGGTCAAGATCAAAAGATCGCAGCCTTCGGCAGCTCCTACAGGGTCATGTGTTCGTTCAGATTGCGTTGTGGGTTTTCAGCCAGCCGAGGCCTGCTTCAGTGGTGGTCAGCGGCTTGTATTCGCAACCCACCCAACCCTGATAGCCGATGCGATCGAGGTGTTCGAACAGGTAGCGGTAGTTGATCTCGCCAGTGCCCGGCTCGTTACGCCCCGGGTTGTCCGCGAGCTGCACATGGTTGATCTCGCCCAGGTGCGATTGCAGGGTGCGGGCCAGATCGCCTTCCATGATTTGCATGTGATAGATGTCGTATTGCAGGAACAGGTTGGCGCTGCCGACCTGCTCGCGAATCGACAGGGCTTGCGCCGTGTTGTTCAGGTAGAAGCCTGGAATGTCGCGGGTGTTGATCGCTTCCATCACCAGTTTGATGCCCGCTGCCTGCAGCTTGTCGGCGGCGTATTTCAGGTTGGCGACGAAGGTCTTTTCTACGGTGGCATCGTCAACGCCTTGCGGACGAATACCGGCCAGGCAGTTGACCTGGGTGTTGCCCAGCACTTGCGCGTAGGCAATCGCCAGATCGACACCGGCGCGGAACTCTTCGATCCGATCCGGCAGGCACGCGATACCTCGCTCGCCCTTGGCCCAGTCACCGGCCGGCAGGTTGAACAGCACTTGGGTCAGACCGTTGGCGTCGAGCTTTGCCTTGATTTCGGCGGAGCTGAAGTCGTACGGGAACAGGTACTCGACACCGCTGAAACCGGCCTTGGCGGCGGCGTCGAAACGGGCAAGGAAATCCTGTTCGGTGAACAGCATGGACAGGTTGGCTGCGAAACGCGGCATGGTGGTCTCCCGTTGCAAATTAATGTTGATGGCCCTGTGTAGGAGCTGCCGAAGGCTGCGATCTTTTGATCTTGATCTGTTAACAACAAAGATCAAAAGATCGCAGTCTGCGGCAGCTCCTACAGGGGCATCAGGCCATGGCGGATCAGTCGAGCAGCGAAATCGCCGTTGGCGCATCGTTGCCGACCAGCGCCAGGTCTTCGAATTCGTTGACGGCGTTGATCTCGGTACCCATGGAGATGTTGGTCACACGCTCCAGAATGATCTCGACGATCACCGGCACCTTGAACTCTTCGATCATCTGTTCGGCCTTGCGCAGGGCAGGGGCGATTTCCGACGGTTCGAACACACGCAGCGCCTTACAGCCGAGGCCTTCAGCCACTGCGACGTGGTCAACACCGTAACCGTTGAGTTCCGGCGCGTTCAGGTTATCGAAGGACAGCTGCACGCAGTAGTCCATTTCGAACCCGCGCTGCGCCTGACGGATCAGACCCAGGTACGAGTTGTTCACCACGACGTGGATGTACGGCAGTTTGAACTGAGCGCCGACCGCCAGTTCTTCGATCATGAACTGGAAGTCATAGTCCCCCGACAGGGCCACGACTTTCCGGCTCGGATCGGCCTTCACCACGCCCAGCGCTGCCGGAATGGTCCAGCCCAACGGGCCTGCCTGGCCGCAGTTGATCCAGTGACGCGGCTTGTAGACGTGCAGGAACTGCGCGCCGGCAATCTGCGACAGACCAATGGTGCTGACGTAGCAGGTGTCCTTGCCGAACACCTGGTTCATTTCTTCGTAAACGCGCTGTGGTTTCACCGGCACGTTGTCGAAGTGGGTCTTGCGATGCAGGCTGGCTTTACGCTGCTGGCAGTCTTGCAGCCAGGCACTGCGATTTTTCAGCTTGCCGGCGGCTTGCCATTCACGAGCGACTTCGATGAACACGGTCAGCGCAGCAGCGGCGTCGGAAACGATGCCCAGATCCGGCGTGAACACACGACCGATCTGCGTGCCTTCGATGTCGACGTGAATGAACTTGCGGCCTTCGGTGTAAACGTCAACCGAACCGGTGTGACGGTTGGCCCAACGGTTACCGATCCCCAACACCACGTCGGATTTCAGCATGGTGGCGTTGCCGTAACGGTGCGACGTCTGCAGACCGACCATACCGACCATCAACGGGTGATCGTCAGGGATGGTGCCCCAGCCCATCAGGGTCGGAATCACCGGGATGCCGGTCAGTTCAGCGAACTCAACCAGCAGATCGCTGGCGTCGGCGTTGATGATGCCGCCGCCGGCCACCAGCAGTGGGCGCTCAGCCTGATCGAGCAAAGCCAAAGCTTTTTCAACCTGAACGCGGGTCGCAGTCGGCTTGGCCAATGGCAGCGGCTGGTAAGCGTCGATGTCGAATTCGATTTCGGCCATCTGCACGTCGAACGGCAGGTCGATCAGCACCGGACCTGGACGGCCGGAGCGCATTTCAAAGAACGCTTTCTGGAACGCGTAAGGTACTTGGCCCGGCTCCAGAACAGTGGTCGCCCACTTGGTGACTGGCTTGACGATGCTGGTGATGTCGACAGCCTGGAAGTCTTCCTTGTGCATACGGGCGCGGGGTGCCTGGCCGGTAATGCAGAGGATTGGAATCGAGTCGGCCGAGGCGCTGTAGAGCCCGGTGACCATGTCGGTACCGGCAGGGCCGGAAGTGCCGATGCACACGCCGATGTTGCCGGCCTTGGTGCGGGTGTAGCCCTCGGCCATGTGCGAGGCGCCTTCAACGTGGCGAGCAAGGACGTGATCGATGCCACCGACTTTCTGCAAGGCGGAGTACAGCGGGTTGATGGCAGCGCCCGGGATGCCAAAAGCGGTATCAACCCCTTCACGGCGCATCACCAGAACGGCGGCTTCGATTGCTCTCATTTTGCTCATGGTTTTGTGCCTCTTTACGTTTTGTAATTGTATACAAGTGGCTTTGCGCAGAGTTTATTCACGGCGGACGGCGCAGGTCAATCCATTTTCTCAAGCGCCTGTTTCATTCGTCGGAAGCCTGTCTGAGTGTGGCTTTTCGTCGCATGTGGCGCTTTTCGAGAATTATTGTATACAAAAAAATAACTCATTGTGTTCTATTTGTTGTATCGGGCTGCGGCAGAAAACCGCAGCCCCACGACTTTCCCTATAACAAAATGAGGACGGCACCATGAGCGCTTTAACCTTGGAAGTCGCAGTCAACCTGGTCAACCAGGCCATCAATGCAGGGCGGGAAATCTCCGCCGCCCCCCTGACCATCGCGGTACTCGATACCGGCGGCCACTTGATCACCCTGCAACGCGAAGACGGCGCCAGCCTGCTGCGCCCGAACATCGCCATCGGCAAAGCCTGGGGCGCGATTGCTCTGGGTAAAGGCTCGCGCCTGCTGGCACTGGACGCACAACAACGCCCGGCGTTTATTGCCGCACTCAACAGCATGGGGCAGGGCAGCGTCGTGCCGGCACCGGGTGGTGTGTTGATTCGGGATCAGGCGGGGAATGTGCTGGGCGCGATCGGGATCAGCGGGGATTTGTCGGATATTGATGAGCAGGTGGCGATTAAAGCGGTGGAGGCGCTGGAGTTGCGGGCGGATGCGGGGGTGGCGGCTTGATCTGTAGCGTCTGATTAACCGCCTTCGCGAGCAGGCTCGCTCCCACATTGGATTTGTGCTCGGACACAAAATGTCTGAATACCCCAAGCCCCCTGTGGGAGCGAGCCTGCTCGCGAATACGATCTCAAAAACACATCTTGCTAAAAACCTGACACTTGCTCCCACATTCACAGAACTAGCCTTTTCATGATCAAGACATGAAAAGGCGAAGGAATGCTGAATCTATCTGCTTCAAATCGTTTGCGCATTGGTCGTTACTCCGAACACAACCGCATCTACCTGCTGACAACCAATACGGCGGGAAGGCAGCCTGTTTTCAGCGACTTTGCACTGGGTCGATTGGTCGCCAGCCAATTTCACGTCGCAGAGGAAGTGGGCATTGCCAGTACGTTGGCCTGGGTAGTCATGCCAGATCATTTTCATTGGCTGATTGAATTGAAACGCGGTTCGCTCGGCGAGTTGATGCAGCGTACAAAATCCCTCAGCACCAAAGCCGTGAATCTCTCGACGGGTCGACAGACCAGTCTTTGGCAATCAGGCTTTCATGATCGTGCATTGCGCAGAGAGGATGATCTGGTGAAGTTGGCTCGGTATGTCGTGGCTAACCCGTTGCGGGCTGGTTTGGTTAAGAAGCTTGGCGACTATCCGCTGTGGGATGCGATTTGGGTTTGAGCGTTATTCTGTGTTGCCGTCATTCGCGAGCAGGCTCGCTCCCACAGGGGATTTGTGAACGCCACAGATCCAATGTGGGAGCGAGCCTGCTCGCGAAGCAGTCACCGCGGTCTATCAGTCCGGCTCACACCCCTTCA
This sequence comes from Pseudomonas sp. TNT2022 ID642, assembly GCF_028656995.1. NCBI lineage: Bacteria > Pseudomonadati > Pseudomonadota > Gammaproteobacteria > Pseudomonadales > Pseudomonadaceae > Pseudomonas > Pseudomonas sp. TNT2022 ID642. The sequence goes on from NZ_JAMDGW010000044.1 coordinate 42,875, forward strand.
ATACCAACCGGATAATCGTCTGCGCCGCGGCCTCATAATCCGCCTCATCCAGCTTGTCTTTCCCGGTGACCGCAGAAATCTGCCAGTCGAAGTCGGCGTAGGTCTGAGTCGCGGCCCAGATGCTGAACATCAGGTGGTTGGGGTCGATCGGGGCGATCTGGCCGCGGTCGATCCAGCTCTGGATGCAGTCGATGTTGTGTTTGGCCTGGCCATTGAGCTGCTCGACCAGGTCGGCGCTCAGGTGCGGGGCGCCGTGCATGATTTCGCTGGCGAATACTTTCGAGGCGAAGGGCAGGTCGCGGGAGATGCGGATCTTCGAGCGGATGTAGCCGCTCAGCACTTCGCTCGGTACGCCGTCCGGATTGAACGGGGTCGAGGCCTGCAAAATCGGCACGATGATGCTTTCCAATACCTCGCGGTAGAGGTTTTCCTTGGACTTGAAGTAGTAGTAGACGTTGGGCTTGGGCAATCCCGCCTTGGCAGCGATGTCGCTGGTTTTGGTCGCAGCGAAGCCCTTGTCGGCAAACTCCTCACTGGCGGCACGCAGGATCAGTTCTTTGTTGCGCTCGCGGATTGTGCTCATAAACCCGGTGGTTCCTTGCCTGTTCTGGCGGTTGCGCATGGTAGCACCGGCCTCGCGCAGCGCTCAAGAATGCCCCGCGTGGTCTAAGGTCGCGTTATGCTTCGCACCATTCATACATAAAAGGAAACAGGATTCATGGCAGGAAGCAGTTTGCTGGTGCTGGTCGACGATATTGCCACCGTGCTGGACGACGTGGCGTTGATGAGCAAAATGGCCGCCAAGAAGACCGCCGGCGTGCTCGGCGACGACCTGGCGCTCAATGCCCAGCAGGTCTCCGGCGTGCGTGCCGAGCGGGAAATCCCGGTGGTCTGGGCGGTGGCCAAGGGTTCTTTCGTCAACAAACTGATCCTCGTGCCATCGGCGCTGGCGATCAGTGCATTCGTGCCGTGGCTGGTGACGCCGTTGTTGATGGTCGGCGGCGCGTACCTGTGTTTCGAAGGTTTCGAGAAGCTTGCGCACAAATTTCTGCACAGCAAGGCTGAAGACGAGGCCGAACATGCGCAACTGACTGAGGCAGTTGCTGATCCGGCGACCGATCTGGTGGCATACGAGAAGGACAAGATCAAAGGCGCGATTCGCACTGACTTTATCCTTTCGGCAGAGATTATCGCGATCACTCTGGGCACCGTCGCAACTGCCTCGCTGACTCAGCAAGTGATTGTGATGTCCGGTATCGCCATCGTCATGACTGTCGGCGTTTATGGATTGGTAGCGGGTATCGTCAAACTCGACGATCTCGGTCTGTGGCTAACGCAAAAGCCTGGGCAGATGGCCAAGAAAATCGGCAGCGCGATCCTCAGCGCCGCGCCGTACATGATGAAAACCCTGTCGGTGGTCGGTACGGCGGCGATGTTCCTGGTCGGCGGCGGCATCCTCACCCACGGTGTGCCGGTGGTGCATGACTGGATTGAGGGCGTTGGCGCGGCGGCCGGCAGTGTCGGGTTTGCGGTGCCGATGTTGCTCAATGGTGTCGCGGGGATTATTGCTGGTGCGGTGGTGTTGGCGGTGGTTTCTGTCGTCGGCAAAATCTGGAAAGCCATCAAAGGCTGAACGCAGTAACCCTGTGGGAGCGAGCCTGCTCGCGAAAGCGTCGAGTCAGTCACCTGTTTCGAGTCTGATGCACCGCATTCGCGAGCAGGCTCGCTCCCACATTGGACTCGTGTTGCTGCATGAAAAAGGGCCATTCGACTCGCATCGAATGGCCCTTTTTTTGTGCCTGCCGAAATTACTCGGCGACCTGCAACTTGCGCGCTTCGGTATACACGTACCGCACTTTCTCGTACTCGAACGGTGAGTTCATCTGACCGTAGCGGAAGCTGGTCTGATAGCGCTTGTCGACCGCGCGCAGCGCCCAGATTTCCGGGTGGTTGGAGCTGACTTCGGAGACGTTGAGGAAGTTGATCGCCGATTCAGCGGTGTAATCGACAGCCAGGCCTGCAGTGTCACGGATGTTCGACGGGCCGAGGATCGGCAGTACGAAGTAGGCGCCGCCCGGTACACCGTAGAAGCCCAGGGTCTGACCGAAGTCTTCGCTCTGGCGCGGCAGGCCCATGGCGGTGGCCGGATCCCACAGGCCGGCGATGCCGATGGTGGTGTTGAGCAGCAGGCGCGCGGTGGTTTCCATCGAACGCTGGCCTTTGAACTGCAAAAGGCTGTTGACCAGATTCGGCACGTCACCGAGGTTGTTGAAGAAGTTGCTTACGCCGGTGCGCACGAAGCTCGGGGTGATGTAGCGATAGCCGTCGACCACCGGCAGGAACACCCATTGGTCGAAGCGATAGTTGAAGTGATAAACCCGGCGGTTCCACGACTCCAGCGGGTCGTAGACGTTCAGCGCGTTGAGCGTCGAACGCTCGAATTCACGCTGATCCAGCCCCGGGTTGAATTTGAGTTTGGACAGCGGCTCTTTGAAGCCGTCGCTGTCGACCACCACGGGCGCGTTGGCTTTACTGTTGTCGGCCTGGGCCACGCCTGCGCAGAGTAGCGCTGCAATCAGCAGGAGATGTTTAGCCACGGAAGAACTCCAGCATGGCGTCGCTGTTGACGCGGTAGTTAAGGTTGCCGCAATGGCCGCCCAGTGGATAAACGGTCAGTCGATCACCGAAGGTCTTGCGCAGGAAACCGAGGTCGCCCGGACCGAGGATCACGTCATCGGCGTTATGCATGACGGCGATTTTCGGGCTGTCGTGCAGGTAATCCTTGAGCGCATACAGGCTCACCTGATCGATCAGTTGCAGCAGGCTGCCGCCGTCGGTGCGCGCACGCCACATCGGAATGACCTGTTCGGTCAGGTAGCAGTCGAAGTCGCACTGCAACGCACGCTTGAGGAACGGCGTGAGGCTGGTGCCTTCGGTGATCGGGAATTTCGGCGGGGTGATCAGGCCGCGACGGTTGATCAGGTCCGAGGTGAATGCAATATCGGCTGCCGAGAAGCGGAACGAGGTGCCGATCAGCATCGCCATCTGTTCGTTGGTCAGATGTTGCTTGGACTGCTGGAAGTCGTAGAGCAGCGCATCGTTGAGGTCGATGTAGCCTTTCTGCTGGAAGTAGCGGGTCAACTTGGCCAGCACCAGTTCATAGAATGTGGTGCTGTTGTTAATGCCTTTGACTTCGGTCTGCACCAGTTTGTCGAGGTTGGTCACCGAGGTGTAGAGGTTGACCGGCGGGTTCAGCAGCAGGACTTTCTTGAAGTTGAAGCTGCGGCGCGTTTCGTCCAGATGCGCAACGAAGGCGGCATCGAGGGCGCCGAGGCTGTAGCCGGTCAGGTAATACTCGGTGACTGGCAGCTTTGGATTCTGCGCGCGCACGGCCTGCATCACCCGGTACATGTCCTCAGCGTCTTCCTTGGTCACGCCTGGCGTGGCGAAGCGTGAGGCGGCGCTGATGAAGTCGAAACTGGTCGGCGACGACAGCTGGACGACGTGGTAGCCGGCCTTGTAGTAGAGTTTTTTCAGGTATTCGTTGAGCGTGCTGTCATAACGCGCGCCGGTGCCGGCAATCAGGAAAATCAGCGGTGCCGGTTTGTCCTGGGTGGCGATACGGTAGGTGAGCTTTTTCACCGCCCAGAAGTTGTCCGGCAGAATGAACTCGCGTTCCGGGCGCAGGGTCACGCTGCGGTCCGTCTGATTGATGTCGTCGTCCAGCGGCAATTCCGGGCGCAAGTCCGGCGGAGTCGTGGCGATGGTCGCCTCGAACGGGTTGGTCAGGGGGTAGCCATAACTGGCGGCGTCGATATCCACCGCCAGTGCGGACGCACTCAGAATAAGGCCGCTGAACAGCGCGGCGAAGCGCAAGGAACGGAGCATGACTAGATCCCTTAGAGGAAGGTGCCGAATGAAGTTCGCAGGCTATGACCACCGGGTGTGCGCCAAAGTGCCATGCTGCGGCACCAAACAGGCAGAATTCGGAGTAATAGTAGCTGGACGATACACTTTGCACGCCCTGAATGAACAGTTAAGTGTTGTTAGCGCTTGCGTATGCATGACGGCAGATTAAGCTGGCCGCCGATTTCTCAAGATTGGAGTGCTTCATGTCCCGCCGCTTGCCCGTGATTGTGCTGCTCGTTCTATTGCCGTTGTGGCTGGCCGCCAGTTATGGCGCGCGTTATGGCTTTATGGAGGACGGCAAGTGGGTCGGCATCTGCGTCGATGAGGCCAGCCGTTGGGAATGTCAGGTGCGTTCCAGCCTTGGATTGATGATTCACTTCAAGGTGCTGGGCTGGACGGCACTGGGCGCAGCGCTGATCGGTTTTGTCTTGCCGGGGCGGGCAGGGTGGTGGCTGGCGGTGCTGGCGCTGGCGGTCGGGGCGCCGGCACTCGCGTTGTACAACACCACGTTGGCGGTGTTTGCGTTGGTGATTGCCGGGTTGCGGTTGGTCCGCGAGTCCCGTACTGCCTGATGGAAAAGATCGCAGCCTGCGGCAGCTCCTACATTGAGATGGTGTACACCTTGTAGGAGCTGCCGAAGGCTGCGATCTTTTGATCTTGCTTTTGATCAGTCCTTGCGAACACGCAGGCAGCGCCACAAAGCACCCACCATCAACACACTCACCAACGCCCACCCCCACGCCTGCTGATTCTGCAAACCTTCCTGATACAGCTGCGGCGCAATCCCCGCGCCGACAATGAAGGTCAGCAAGGCAATTTCACGACGCGGCACGCTCACCGGACGGCACAGATAAACCAGCGCCGGCAGCACGAACGCCATGCTCGCAAAGCTGCGATAACGCGGATCGAAGACCATCTCCAGCATCATTACCGCAGCGGCAAAACCTGCCGCCGCGACCAGCCAGCCGGCGCGACGTTCCAGCAGATTGAACGCACGTTGACGCCAGCCAGTGCGAGCACTCAGCGTCAGCGCCGCATGCGCCAAGACCAACAGGTTCAACGCGGTCAGCAAGCCGACCCACAGCCATTCGCTGGCAAACCGTGTGGTCACCCGCGCCAGATCACCCCAAGCGCCAATCGAGCAAGCGGCGAGGGCGCCCAGCAACGGCAACACCAGCGCCGAGCGCGTGGTACGAACGCGACCGCCAAGGATCAGCGTGCCAAGAAAAATCAAACCACCGACCGCCAGCCATTCCTTCCAGTACGGCACATTGGTCACCGGTCCGGCCAGCACACCTTTGTCCTGACGGTCGGCATCGAACAAGCCCCAGTAACCGCCAACCGCGCCTTCACTGCCGCGCTTCCACGGCTGGTCAAACGCTTCGATCAGGTTGTAATGCCAGCCTTCTTTCTCGGCCATCGCGACAAAACCACGAATGAACTTGGCCTCGTTGACCCGGCTCGGCAGGGCGGTCTCGCGCTGGCGGCCTTCGCTTGGCCAGCCGGTTTCGCCGATCATCACGTCTTTCGGCGCGAATTTATTACCGAACACCTGGCGCACATCCGCCACATGCTGCAGGGCGACGTCGATGTTCGACGGATCATCTTCCCAGTACGGCAGCAAATGAATAGTCAGAAAGTCCACCGCTGGCGCGACTTCAGGATGCTTGAGCCAGAACTCCCAGACGTCGGCGTAAGTGACCGGTTGCTTGACCTGGCTCTTGACCTTATTGATCAACCGGACCAGTTGCGTGCCAGTGACTTCCTTGCGCAGCAAGGCTTCGTTGCCGACGATCACCGCGCTGACCACGTCCGGGTTGGCGTTGGCCGAGGCGATCAGCAGGTCGACTTCTTTCTCGGTGTCCACCGGGTTGCTGTTGACCCAAGCGCCGATCATCAATTTCAAGCCGTGTTTACGCGCCAGATCCGGCAGTGCCTCAAGGCCCGTCATCGAATAGGTACGAATGCATTCAAAGCGTGTCGCCAGCAATGCGAGGTCGGCGTCCATGCGCTCCGGGCGCAGTTTGAATGGCACGTCGAACGGTGACTGGTCTTTATCGAACGGGGTGTAGGAGGCGCACTGCAATTTATGCGTCGGGGTCGCAGCGTCCGGCAGAATCACCGGTTGGCCAAGGCCATACCAGAAGCCGGCGAGGGCAAACAGCCCCAGCAGGCAGGCGAAGAGGTAAGGCAGAAGGGGAAAGCGGGAAGTCGCGGACATGGTCAGGCCGAGTGGCTGCAAAGCGACGCATGTTACCTGCATTTATAGAGGGTTGGTGGCCCGCATGATTTTGACATGCAAAGTTCGGGCGGATTATTTGGCGTCATTTATAGAGTCGCGATTAATGGCCTTGTGATGTCGTTTCTCGTTGTCTTGAGGTCGCTGGCAGAGCAGGTCGCGAGCGTCGTCAGGTTGATGATCGAAGCGTCAGCACTCCACTGATGTTCCAGCGAGTTTGCGGTCAGGCGTGATGGGGGCGCTGTGCACCATAACAATACGTTGACGTCGCCCGCCATCCGTCGGGCGCAGCATTTCGGGGAAGTAACGATGAAGATGCGACGACTTTTAGGCGCAGGTGCCGCTCTGGCGCTGGCGATGAGTGCGACACTGGCCAGTGCGGAAACCAAGACCCTGAACATCGGTTACGTTGATGGCTGGTCCGACAGCGTGGCGACCACTCACGTGGCGGCCGAAGTGATCAAGCAGAAACTCGGCTACGACGTGAAACTGCAAGCCGTCGCCACCGGGATCATGTGGCAGGGCGTGGCCACCGGCAAACTCGACGCCATGCTCTCGGCCTGGCTGCCAGTGACCCACGGTGAATACTGGACGAAGAACAAGGATCAGGTCGTCGATTACGGCCCGAACTTCAAGGATGCGAAAATCGGCCTGATCGTGCCGGAGTATGTGAAAGCCAAGTCGATCGAAGACCTGAAAACCGATGACACCTTCAAAAACCGCATCGTCGGCATCGACGCCGGTTCAGGCGTCATGCTCAAGACTGATCAGGCGATCAAGGATTACGGCCTCGACAAATACAGCCTCAAAGCCAGTTCCGGCGCCGGCATGATTGCCGAGCTGACCCGTGCCGAGAAGAAAAACGAGTCCATCGCGGTCACCGGTTGGGTGCCGCACTGGATGTTCGCCAAGTGGAAACTGCGCTTCCTCGATGACCCGAAAGGCGTGTACGGCGCAGCTGAAACCGTAAACAGCATCGGCAGCAAAGAACTCGCGACCAAAGCACCGGAAGTGGCCAAGTTCCTGAAGAACTTCCAGTGGGCGTCGAAAGACGAAATCGGCGAAGTCATGCTGGCGATTCAGGACGGTGCCAAGCCTGACGCGGCGGCCAAGGATTGGGTCGCCAAACACCCGGATCGCGTGGCCGACTGGACCAAATAACCCGAAATAGCATCGTTCACCACGAACCCTGTGGGAGCGGGCTTGCCCGCGATAGCGTTCTCTCAGTTGACTAATAGTTGGCTGACACGACGCCATCGCTGGCAAGCCAGCTCCCACAGTTTTTTGTGTGTGCTCAAGAATGGCAAATACGTCATGGCGTTCTACTACTAAGGTCGTCTGTTACCGCGCTCGCAGCCGCATACATTAGCTATGTTCCAACAATAATCTGTGCTGCGAGGATAAAAACAATGAACGACAGCATTTACCTCTCGATTCAAAACAGTCCCCGATTCAAGGAGCTGGTGCGAAAAAGGGAAAAGTTCGCCTGGATACTCTCGGCGATCATGCTCGGGCTTTACTCTGGCTTCATCCTGTTGATCGCTTACGGGCCGCATATTCTGGGCGCGAAACTCAGTCCTGAGTCCTCGATTACCTGGGGAATTCCAATCGGTGTCGGACTCATTCTTTCGGCATTCATCCTCACCGCTATCTACGTGCGCCGCGCCAATGGCGAGTTCGACGACCTGAACAATGCGATTCTCAAGGAGGCTCAGCAATGATCCGGCGTCTACTGGCTTTATTGAGTGTTGCGGCTTTCGCGCCGAGTGTCTGGGCGGCTGACGCGTTGACGGGGGAGGTGGCCAAACAGCCGCTGAACATTCCGGCGATCCTGATGTTCGTCGCCTTCGTTGGTGCGACGCTCTACATCACCTACTGGGCCTCGAAGAAAAACAACTCGGCGGCCGACTACTATGCGGCGGGCGGCAAGATCACCGGTTTCCAGAACGGTCTGGCGATTGCCGGTGACTACATGTCGGCGGCGTCCTTCCTGGGGATTTCCGCGCTGGTATTCACCTCCGGCTACGATGGCCTGATCTACTCGATCGGCTTCCTGGTGGGCTGGCCGATCATTCTGTTCCTGATCGCCGAGCGTCTGCGTAACCTGGGTAAATACACCTTTGCCGACGTGGCGTCCTACCGCCTCGGGCAAACCCAGATCCGCACCCTGTCTGCCTGCGGTTCGCTGGTGGTGGTGGCGTTCTATCTGATCGCGCAAATGGTTGGTGCCGGCAAGTTGATCCAGTTGTTGTTCGGTCTGGACTACCACGTCGCGGTGATTCTGGTCGGTGTGCTGATGTGCATGTACGTGCTGTTCGGCGGCATGCTGGCGACCACTTGGGTACAGATCATCAAGGCTGTGCTGTTGCTGTCCGGTGCCTCGTTCATGGCGCTGATGGTGATGAAGCACGTAGGCTTCGACTTCAACACGCTGTTCTCCGAGGCGATCAAGGTTCACGCCAAAGGCGAAGCGATCATGAGCCCGGGCGGTCTGGTCAAGGATCCGATTTCGGCCTTCTCGCTGGGTCTGGCGCTGATGTTCGGTACGGCTGGCCTGCCACACATTCTGATGCGCTTCTTCACCGTGAGTGACGCAAAAGAAGCTCGCAAGAGCGTGCTCTACGCAACTGGCTTCATTGGCTACTTCTACATCCTGACGTTCATCATCGGCTTCGGCGCGATCCTGCTGGTCAGCACTAACCCGGCCTTCAAAGATGCGGCTGGCGCGCTGTTGGGCGGCAACAACATGGCGGCGGTGCATTTGGCCAACGCGGTCGGTGGCAGTATCTTCCTCGGCTTTATCTCGGCGGTGGCGTTCGCGACCATTCTGGCGGTTGTGGCAGGCCTGACGCTAGCCGGTGCTTCGGCGGTTTCTCACGACCTGTATGCGAGTGTGATCAAGAAGGGCAAGGCGAACGAGAAGGACGAGATTCGTGTCTCGAAGATCACTACCATTGCCTTGGCAGTGTTGGCGATTGGCTTGGGCATTCTGTTCGAAAGCCAGAACATTGCGTTCATGGTGGGCCTGGCGTTCTCGATCGCGGCGAGCTGTAACTTCCCGGTGCTGCTGCTTTCGATGTACTGGAAGAAGCTGACCACTCGTGGGGCGATGATTGGCGGCTGGCTGGGTCTGGTGAGTGCGGTTGGCTTGATGATCCTTGGCCCGACCATCTGGGTGCAGATTCTGCATCATGAGAAGGCGATCTTCCCTTACGAGTATCCGGCGTTGTTCTCGATGATCATTGCTTTTGTCGGGATCTGGTTCTTCTCGATTACTGATAAGTCGGCGGCTGCGGATAAAGAGCGGGCGCTGTTCTTCCCGCAGTTTGTGCGTTCGCAGACGGGGTTGGGGGCTAGTGGGGCGGTTTCGCATTGATGGTTTGATGGTTTTGTAATGTTGTGCTGAATGCCCCGGTTGAGAGATCGGGGCATTTTTATTGGGCGGTTATCGGGCAGGCCGTGTTTTTTGTGTGGATCGTGTACATATCCGTTGCTGCGGTTAGGGCTGCTTAGGGTTCCGCCCTTAC
>NZ_JAMDGW010000045.1:0-66951 GCF_028656995.1 Pseudomonas sp. TNT2022 ID642
TCGATGAACTGAAGCAACCTGCTGCCGAAACCTACATAACTCATTGAATCTCAAGGAGTTTTCCGTTTCGACTGCGCCGGAAGTGGGGCGAATTATAGACATCTGAAATCTGCCGTCAACCGTTAATTTCGTTTTTTATCCAGATCCCGCTAAAGACGCCTCCGCAGCCCTACCTATATAGAAGCAAAACTCGCGACCTCACCCGAAATCAACATGAAGGGCAACGCTGGACGCGGGCGGGACATGCATAGCCACACCAATAGAGGAGACAAACGAGAGGATTGAGCGATTTAGCGAGCAGAAGCTATGAAGGAAAGGGATTCATTATATAGATGGTGTCCCAGGGCAGGTTCGAACTGCCAACCTTCCCCTTAGGAGGGGGATGCTCTATCCAATTGAGCTACTGAGACACACGCTTGTCGCAGCAGACGCTGCATGACGGACGGCGTGCATGTTAACCACCGAACCCCGATTTGTCATGTCGTCCGTAGGGCTTTTTAAGTGTAGGCAGGTAGCCTGCCATGCTGCGGGAAGATTTACCGTGCATTTTGCACCCCCCTCAAAAACCCAGCATTGCAAATTGCAACCTTCAGAATCCGAAAAACTCTCTTAAATGCCTGTTTTTAAAGGACTTAACAGCGGTTAGACTATTGGCACGACGGCTGCTTTGACTGTTCTATAGACGAACACTCGGAGCCACGCCCCATGAACAGCACCCTTTTGCTTGCAAACGCAATTGCTCTGGCGGTTTTGGTGAGCGTCCATTTTCTTCCTGAGGCCGGTGAGCCACAAACGATAGCTCAGCGCATGCCACATTATTTGCAGGTGCAGAGAATGCCGCAGCTGGCTGTCCTGAGTGACCAAAACGACCTTGGCTCGAAGGAAGTCAGTAATTCCGAGCCAGCACCGACCTCCGAACATCTGGTTTTTTGAATATCTTCAGGAGCAAAACATGTCTAAGTCAGCTGCAGGATTTCTGATCCTCGCTTTATTGAGTGGCATTGTGCATTTATCGCTGTTCGAGGATACCGAAATCACCCTGCCGCTAATTGTCAGCGGTGTTTCTGCCGTGATATTCGTGCTAGCCCTGGCTGCAGGACGAAAGATCAAATTTGACCCGGTGCTGCGTTGAGATCGATCAAACTCAAAAGATGACTGACCGTTTCATCCAGATCACCAGAATTATCGATGAGATGGACAGGTCCGTCACTTGACCTCCTATCCTTGAATAGCGCATTACGAGCCAGCCTTGCATCAACTTGCTCAAGCGTCTCTCGACCCCGACTCAGCAGACGCTCTCGCAACACCTCTTCCCTGACCGTCAGTAAAACCGGCAACAATGTCGGATAACGCTCCAGCGCCTGCCGCAGGTTAGCCCGGGAGCCATTGACCAAAACATACTGCCCGGCACTCAACCATCTATCCATCTCCACCGGTATTCCGTAAGCGAGACCATTGGCACGCCATGCGAGCGAAAAATCACCGGCACGCTCGCGTCGCTCGAACTCTTCCGGCGTCACCCCAATAGCATCCTCCCCCACCGACTCCGCTGATCGGGTAATCACCCTGCGCATCACTTCACAGTTAAAAGCACGTAATGGCTCGCGAGCAGCCTCAATCAGACTGTCCTTGCCTGAACCGGACGGCCCCATCAAATAAATCAGTTTGCCATCCATCCTGAAAACGCCCTCCGGCAGGTGTCTGCCACTAGTAAATCGGCAATTTGCCACTATCCTGTACAGGTAAGGAACAAGGATGCAGAACCCGCATAGGATGCACGTTCTGATGGCTTCGGACATCAATAGATGTGCAGCAGGAGGCGGACCAGGTTGCGGACAGAGACGAAGATTTCAAACCAGTCCGCATTTCTGATAATTGGTGCTGGCATTACGCCTTTACCCAGCTCAATATTTGTCACAGAATTGACGCCAATGATCTGGCAATTTTGAGGCATGATGCGGGCCTCTTAACAATTCAGGTTGAACCATTTGGCGCGGATGCTTGTCCTACCACACATCCTGCGGCCAATCCCGAGAACCGCTCCCCTGAACTAACCGGTTAAATATATGCGCCCATTGAAACAGGCAATTTATTCCAGCCGTACGGCTGACAAGTTTGTCGTACGTCTGCCAGACGGAATGCGTGAACGCATTGCCGAGGTGGCTCGCAATCATCATCGCAGCATGAACTCCGAGATCATTGCGCGCCTTGAGCAGAGTCTTATTCAGGAAGGCGCACTGGGCGAAGAGCTGAGCATGCGCCTCGACAGTCCGGAACTGTCACTGCACGAGCGCGAGCTGCTGCAACGCTTCCGCCAACTTTCTCATCGCCAGCAGAACGCCTTGGTGTCCTTGATCGCCCACGACGCTGAAATGGCAGCAGACGCGTCCTGAGTCATACCGAACATCTCAAGCCAGCTTAACAGCTGGCTTTTTTTTGCGCGGAATTTGAGAATTCGCAGGCAAAAAAAAGCCCGCCAGATGAGCGGGCTGTTTCGATAGCGCAGATCAGAGCAGGAAGATTGTTGCCAACCCCAGGAAGATGAAGAAGCCGCCGCTGTCGGTCATGGCGGTGATCATCACGCTGGCACCCATGGCCGGGTCTCGACCCATTTTCGCCAGGGTCATCGGGATCAATACCCCCATCAATGCAGCCAGCAACAGGTTGAGCGTCATCGCCGCCGTCATCACCACGCCCAACGACCAACTGCCGTAGAGCAGATAAGCAACCACACCGATCACCCCACCCCAGACCAGGCCGTTGATCAGACCTACGGCCAACTCTTTGCGCATCAGGCGCGAAGTATTGCCAGTACTGACCTGATCGAGCGCCATCGCGCGAACGATCATGGTGATCGTCTGGTTACCGGAGTTGCCACCAATACCCGCCACAATCGGCATCAGTGCCGCGAGCGCTACCAGCTTCTCGATCGAGCCTTCGAACAGACCGATCACCCGCGAGGCCACAAATGCAGTGATCAGGTTGATCGCCAGCCACGCCCAACGGTTGCGCAGCGACTTCCAGACGGAGGCGAAGATGTCTTCCTCTTCACGCAGACCCGCCATGTTGAGGACTTCGCTTTCGCTCTCTTCACGAATCAGGTCGACCATTTCGTCGATGGTCAGTCGGCCGATCAACTTGCCGTTCTTGTCGACCACTGGAGCCGAGATCAAGTCGTAACGCTCGAACGCTTGAGCAGCGTCGTAAGCGTCCTCATCGGGATGGAAACTCACCGGATCACTGGCCATGACTTCAGCCACCTGCTTTTCCGGATCGTTGACCAGCAAGCGCTTGATCGGCAGCACGCCCTTGAGCACACCGTCGTAATCGACCACGAACAGCTTATCGGTATGGCCCGGCAACTCTTTCAGACGACGCAGGTAACGCAAGACGACTTCGAGGCTGACATCCTCACGGATTGTCACCATTTCGAAGTCCATCAGCGCACCGACCTGCTCCTCGTCATAGGACAGGGCCGAGCGCACTCGCTCGCGCTGCTGGTTATCCAGACTCTCCATCAGCTCATGGACGACGTCTCTCGGCAGCTCGGAAGCCAGGTCAGCAAGTTCGTCGGCGTCCATGTCCTTGGCGGCAGCCAGGAGCTCGTGATCGTCCATGTCGGCGATCAGCGTCTCACGAACGGAATCGGATACTTCGAGAAGAATGTCGCCGTCTCGATCAGCCTTGACCAGTTGCCAGAGCGTCAGACGATCGTCCAGCGGCAAGGCTTCAAGGATATAGGCAACGTCGGCGGAGTGCAGGTCATCAAGCTTGCGTTGCAGCTCGACGAGATTTTGTCGGTGAACCAGGTTTTCGACGCGATCGTGATGCGCGCCTTCCTGACGGTGAGTCAGGTCTTCGACGACCCGCTGGCGCTGCAGCAGCTCAACGACCTGAGCCAGGCGATCCTGCAGGCTTTCTTGTGTTTTCTTTACTTCGATTTCAGACATAGGCGAACTCCACTCCCAGCAGCGGGGCACGCCGGAAGGATCAATCAGTCAATTCATGATTGGTGAAACTATTTACTGAGTAACTACTGGGTAAGTCCATGGAGGTTTTCCATAAGCCCCGGCGGGGCTGACGGGCGCAATGATACACCGCCTGACGGTTTAAAACGTTAATAAATCACGGTCGAAACAAGCGCTTGCGAAACAAACCTGAGCGCCGTCCTGATCCCCGCAAATGCGACGACTTATCCTGAAAAGAAAACACACGAGCACCAAAAAATGTAGCGACTACCCTTCAGCGTAGATCGTCATGGAGGACGTCGAATGCCACTGAAACCATCACACCTTGTACTCACCAGCCTGCTCTGCCTACCACCCGACGGTGCCGCGACCAGCCTGCATCGCTGCGAAGCCATCGACGGCAGCCTCACCTTCACATCAATGAGCTGTGCGCACGGTGATCAGCGCTCAGTACAGGAAGTCCACCCCTACTCGCCCGGATCAGTCGTAGCGGTGATGCCGGAACATAACCACGAAAAGACATCCGGCATGACAACCAGAACTCGAGAACCGGGCATTATCGGCCACACTGAAGACCGATGCGGAAACCTGATCGACGCGAAGCAACGACGCGCAGCGATCATCAATCGACGTGTCATCGCCGGCATGAGCCAGCAAGATGTCGAAAGCGCGTTAGGCAAACCGGACAAGGTGAATATTCGAACATCGGCGACAAGCTATCGCTATGACCTCAAGCGAGGCCGTTCGGCTCAAATAGATTTTGATGAGCAGGGATGCGTGAAGGCAAAAGCCAAATCCCGGACAGCAAAAAGCCCGCGTTAAACGCGGGCTTTTTGGTATATGGTGCACTCGACAGGATTCGAACCTGTGACCGCTCGGTTCGTAGCCGAGTACTCTATCCAGCTGAGCTACGAGTGCAATTTGTGTTTTTAGACCAGACCACAACTGGCTGAAACCAAGTTATTCACATTACTGCAACTAACTCTTAAATGGTGCACTCGACAGGATTCGAACCTGTGACCGCTCGGTTCGTAGCCGAGTACTCTATCCAGCTGAGCTACGAGTGCATTTGTGTTTGTTAGACCAGATCACACCTGGTTGAAGCCAAGTCATTTACATTGCTGTAACTGACTCTTAAATGGTGCACTCGACAGGATTCGAACCTGTGACCGCTCGGTTCGTAGCCGAGTACTCTATCCAGCTGAGCTACGAGTGCATTTGTTGCGCCGCATTATAGCCCGTCTAATCTCTATTCCAACCACTTTTTCTAGTAATTTCAACAACTTACCGAAAAAGCCAGATTACGACGTACTAAGCAAATAATGGCGGAGAACGGGGGATTCGAACCCCCGACACCCTTGTGAGGTGTACTCCCTTAGCAGGGGAGCGCCTTCGGCCACTCGGCCAGCTCTCCGCAACACGGGGCGTATCTTAACCAACCTTTTCCCCGTTTGCAAACATAAAAATCGATAAAAATTAATGGCTTGGTTCTTCGTCCTTCTCTTTCTTTATACGCAGGTAAATTTCCTCACGGTGCACGGCAACCTCTTTCGGGGCGTTGACGCCGATACGCACCTGGTTTCCTTTAACGCCGAGCACGGTCACGGTGATTTCGCCATCACCGATAATCAGGCTTTCTGCGCACCGACGAGTCAGAATCAGCATACCTTTCTCCTTACGCAATTCAGTTCAGGGACAACAGTCTGCAAAAAAAAGGCACCCGACCTACAACCGGAGCGATCGTAGCCCTACATGCCTGAGTATTGACCAGCGCGAGCAAAAGAACAGTTCAGGGCTCGCGCCATTCAAAAAATAAAGGGCGCGGTCAGACCGCGCCCTTCAAGAAACGGAATTACTCGCCTTGACGGGCCGGAGCATCCAGTTCGAAAGCCGTGTGCAGGGCGCGCACGGCCAATTCCAGGTACTTCTCTTCAATCACCACGGAAACCTTGATTTCCGAAGTCGAGATCATCTGGATGTTGATGCTTTCTTTTGCCAGGGATTCGAACATGCGGCTCGCCACGCCTGCGTGAGAACGCATGCCGACACCGACGATCGAGACCTTGGCAATCTTGGTGTCGCCAACCACTTCACGGGCACCGATCTCACGAGCGGTGTTTTCCAGCACGGTTTGTGCGGCCTGGTAGTCGTTGCGGTGCACGGTGAAGGTGAAGTCGGTGGTGTTATCGTGCGCAACGTTCTGCACGATCATGTCGACTTCGATGTTCGCGGCACTGATCGGGCCGAGAATCTTGAACGCCACACCCGGGGTGTCTGGCACGCCACGGATGGTCAGCTTGGCTTCATCGCGGTTGAAAGCGATGCCGGAAATGATCGGCTGTTCCATGGTTTCCTCTTCATCAATAGTAATGAGGGTGCCCGGACCCTCCTTGAAGCTGTGCAGTACGCGCAGCGGAACGTTGTACTTGCCGGCGAATTCCACCGCACGGATCTGCAACACCTTGGAACCGAGGCTGGCCATTTCCAGCATCTCTTCAAAGGTGATCTTGTCCAGACGCTGAGCGACCGGCACAACGCGCGGGTCGGTGGTGTAAACACCATCAACGTCGGTGTAGATCTGGCACTCGTCAGCCTTCAGCGCCGCAGCCAATGCCACGCCGGTGGTATCGGAACCGCCACGACCGAGGGTGGTAATGTTGCCGTGCTCGTCGACGCCCTGGAAACCGGCGACAACCACCACGCGACCGGCTTTCAGATCACCACGAATCTTCTGGTCATCAATCTGCAAGATACGCGCTTTATTGTGCGCACTGTCAGTCAGGATCCGCACCTGATTACCGGTGTACGACACCGCCGGCACACCGCGCTTGATCAGCGCCATCGCCAACAGGGCAATCGTCACCTGTTCACCGGTGGAAACGATCACGTCCAGTTCACGTGGAACTGGTTGCGTGTCGCCACTGATTTGCTTGGCCAGATCGATCAGACGGTTGGTTTCGCCGCTCATTGCAGACAGCACAACCACCAGGTCATCGCCGGCATCGCGGAATTTCTTAACCTTGTCGGCGACCTGCTCGATTCTCTCGACAGTACCGACCGAGGTGCCTCCAAATTTCTGTACGATCAAAGCCATTTCAAAGCCGCCTCTGCCCATGAAGGGCGCCCAATAATCACTCGAACAGCCGCCCGGCCCGCCACTAGACTGCGGGCCGGACGGACTGCCTTATAAACCCTGCTCGACGAATGGAACGGTCAGCGCCAATGCGCCATCCAGCGCACCGGCATCAATACCGCCGCCCTGCGCCATGTCCGGACGACCACCGCCCTTCCCGCCCACTGCCGCAGCAGCCTGCTTCATCAAATCACCGGCTTTGAGTTGGCCAGTCAGGTCCTTGGTTACGCCTGCAACCAGTACGACCTTTTCCTCATGGACACTGCCGAGCAGGATCACTGCGCGGCCGAGTTTGTTCTTCAACTGATCAACCAGCGCCAGCAGCGCCTTGGCGTCCTGACCATCCAGACGTGCGGCCAGAACCTTCACGCCTTTGACGTCAAGGGCCGAGGACGACAGATCGTCGCCCGCAGCGCTGGCCGCCTTGGCTTGCAACTGCTCGAGTTGCTTCTCCAGTTGGCGGTTGCGCTCGAGCACAGCCGACAGCTTGTCGATCAGGTTGTCGCGGCTGCCCTTGACCAGGCTGGCCGCTTCCTTGAGTTGTTCTTCTGCCGCGTTCAAGTAGGCCAGTGCCGCAGCACCAGTGACTGCCTCGATACGACGCACACCCGAAGCCACACCGCCTTCGCTGATGATTTTCAGCAGGCCAATGTCGCCGGTACGGTTGGCGTGGATACCACCGCACAGTTCGACGGAGAAATCGCCGCCCATGCTCAACACGCGGACATTGTCGCCGTACTTCTCGCCGAACAGCGCCATCGCGCCTTTGTTCTTGGCGGTTTCGATGTCGGTTTCTTCGGTTTCAACGGAGGAATTCTTGCGAATCTCGGCGTTGACGATGTCTTCCAGTGCTTTGATCTGTTCCGGCTTGATCGCTTCAAAGTGACTGAAGTCGAAACGCAGACGCTGGCTATCCACCAACGAACCTTTCTGCTGAACGTGCTCGCCCAGTACCTGACGCAGTGCAGCGTGCAGCAAGTGGGTGGCCGAGTGGTTCAGCGAAGTCGCGTGACGCACTTCGGCATCCACATGGGTTTCCACTGGCGCGCCGATGGTCAGGCTGCCCGAATCCAGCACGCCGTGGTGCAGGAAAGCGCCGCCGGTCTTGGTGGTGTCACGTACGTCGAAACGTG
This sequence comes from Pseudomonas sp. TNT2022 ID642, assembly GCF_028656995.1. Taxonomy (NCBI): domain Bacteria; kingdom Pseudomonadati; phylum Pseudomonadota; class Gammaproteobacteria; order Pseudomonadales; family Pseudomonadaceae; genus Pseudomonas; species Pseudomonas sp. TNT2022 ID642. Next base: position 8,235 of record NZ_JAMDGW010000045.1, read on the forward strand.
CATTGCCCGCCTGAAGGAAACCGCAGTCGCCGATCTGGCCGCCGGATTCAGCGTAGAACGGCGTCTGATTCAGAACGATCACCGCCTCTTCGCCTTCATTCAAGACGTCGACCGACTGGCCATCTTTATAGATAGCGACGATTTTGGCCGAACCGCTGGTGTCTTTGTAACCGGTGAACTCGGTGGCCACATCAACCTTGACCAGGGTGTTGTAGTCCAGACCGAACGAGCTGGCGGAACGCGCACGAACACGTTGGGCTTCCATCTCACGTTCGAAACCGGCTTCGTCGACAGTCAGGCTGCGCTCGCGGGCGATGTCGGCGGTCAGGTCCATCGGGAAACCGTAGGTGTCGTAGAGTTTGAACACCACGTCGCCCGGCACCACGGTGCCTTTGAGTTCCAGCAGATCCTGCTCGAGGATCTTCAAGCCGTGCTCCAGGGTCTTGGAGAACTGCTCTTCTTCTGCCTTGAGCACGCGTTCGATGTTGCTCTGCTGCTTCTTCAGTTCCGGGAAGGCCTCGCCCATTTCGGCAACCAGCGCGGCAACAATCTTGTAGAAGAAGCTGCCGGTGGCGCCCAGCTTGTTGCCGTGACGGCAGGCGCGACGGATGATCCGGCGCAACACATAACCGCGACCTTCGTTGGACGGCAGCACGCCGTCAGCGATCAGGAAACCGCACGAACGAATGTGGTCGGAAACAACCTTGAGCGACGACTGATCGCCGTTTTCGCAACCGATCGCTTCAGCCGAGGCCTTCAGCAGGTTCTTGAACAGGTCAATGTCGTAATTGGAATTGACGTGCTGCATCACCGCACTGATCCGCTCCAGGCCCATGCCGGTGTCGACCGACGGCGCTGGCAACGGATGCAACACGCCATCGGCGGTGCGGTTGAACTGCATGAACACGTTGTTCCAGATTTCGATGTAACGGTCACCGTCTTCTTCCGGCGAGCCTGGCGGGCCGCCCCAGATGTGGTCGCCGTGATCGTAGAAAATCTCGGTGCACGGGCCGCACGGGCCGGTATCGCCCATGGTCCAGAAGTTGTCGGAAGCGTACGGCGCGCCCTTGTTGTCGCCGATGCGGATCATGCGCTCGACCGGCACACCGATTTCTTTGGTCCAGATGTCATACGCTTCGTCATCCGAGGCGTAGACGGTGACCCAGAGTTTTTCCTTCGGCAGTTGCAGAACGCCGGTCAGGAAGGTCCACGCGTAGGTAATCGCGTCCTTCTTGAAGTAGTCACCGAAGCTGAAGTTACCGAGCATTTCGAAGAATGTGTGGTGACGAGCGGTATAACCGACGTTTTCCAGGTCGCTGTTCTTGCCACCGGCACGCACGCACTTCTGGCTGCTGGTCGCGCGGGTGTACGCACGTTTTTCCTGGCCCAGGAAGCAGTCCTTGAACTGGTTCATCCCCGCGTTAGTGAACAGCAGGGTTGGGTCGTTGCCCGGAATCAAAGAGCTGGAGGCTACACGGGTGTGGCCTTGCTCTTCGAAGAAGCGAAGGAAGGCTTCACGGATTTCTGCGCTTTTCATTAGGTTCTTCCACGGAGGCTGCGGCCAAAGGCCTGTTCGAAACGTCAACAGACGAAGCGACGGCAAAGGGCCGCATTATATCGGCCCTGCGCGCGGGGTACAGCGTGTTTATACGATAGAAACGGTCAATTGGACGGCTAACGCTGTCACTTGCGCGAAAACTCGACGAATGTCGCGATCACTTGCTCGATTTGCGAGCGATTGACGTCCATGTGCGTGACCATACGCAGGCGCGCGGCGGCGCTCAACTTGATCCCGCGTTCGCCGGCAAAGGCCTTGATCGCTTCGGCCTTGTCGCCCATTTGCACATAAACCATGTTGGTTTGCACCGGTTCGACGATGAAACCTGCTTCACGCAGACCATCGGCCAGCAGTTGCGCATTGGCGTGGTCATCTGCCAGACGCTCGACGTTGTGATCCAGCGCATACAGCCCCGCCGCTGCCAGCAGGCCAGCCTGACGCATGCCGCCGCCGACCATTTTGCGCAGACGGCGAGCCTTGCCGATCAACTCGGCCGAACCGCACAACACCGAACCCACCGGCGCGCCAAGACCTTTGGACAGGCACACCGATACCGAATCAAAGTACTGAGTGATTTCCCGCGCATCAACCCCGAGCTTGACCGCTGCGTTGTATAGCCGCGCGCCATCAAGGTGCAGTTGCAGACCGTATTCTTGGGTAAATTGGCGCGCCCGCGCCAGATACTCCAGCGGCAGCACTTTGCCCTGCATGGTGTTTTCAAGCGCCAGCAAACGAGTTCGAGCGAAATGGAAGTCATCCGGCTTGATCGCTGCCGCAACCTGATCCAGATCCAGCGAACCGTCCGCCTGTACTTCCAACGGCTGCGGCTGGATCGAGCCCAGCACCGCTGCGCCGCCACCTTCGTACTTGTAGGTGTGCGCCTGCTGACCAACGATGTATTCGTCGCCGCGCTCACAGTGCGCCATCAACCCCAGCAGATTACTCATGGTGCCGGTCGGCACGAACAAAGCGGCGGCAAAACCGAGGCGCTTGGCCAGTTCGGCTTCCAGGCGATTGACCGTTGGATCTTCGCCGTAAACGTCATCACCGGTGTCCGCCGCAGTCATCGCGTCGAGCATGGCCGGAGTCGGTTGGGTGACGGTGTCGCTGCGAAGATCGATAACGCTCATGAACCTGGCCTCAAGTCAGCAGGGGAAATCCCTTTACGAAGTGGAATTACTGCGGTCATCGCGTGGATTAATCAACCCTTACGCAAGGAAAAGTCATTTCGAGTCGTCAAAAAATTCGATGGCAATCATCAGAAAGGCGCAATGCACAGACACACAATCTGTGTTAAAAACGCTGCGCCGCCCGAGAAAGGGCGGCAAAAACGTTCTCAGGGCGGGGTGCAATTCCCCACCGGCGGTAATTGCGCGCAATGCGCATAGCCCGCGAGCGCTTGGCGACGAACACGGCATTAAGCGGTGATCGACGGCAAGGTCAGCAGACCCGGTGTGATTCCGGGGCCGACGGTCATAGTCCGGATGAAGAGAGAACGGGATTAACGCCAAAGGGCCGTCCGCGCGATGTCGTGCGTGTGCGCACCCTTGAATCCCTTTCGATTCATAACGCCCTGTTTTTCACACAAACAGGAGTCAGAACATGCAACCCACCGCTATCGACAGCAAAAGCAAACACCCTCACGGCGAGCGCGTCGCGTTCATCCAGGCCTGCTGGCACAAGGAAATCGTCGACCAGAGCCGTAAAGGCTTCGTTGCCGAAATGATTGCCCTGGGTTATCAGGAATCCGACATCGATATCTTCGAAGTCGGCGGCGCCTTTGAAATGCCTCTGCACGCCAAATTGCTGGCCAAAACAGGCCGTTATGCTGGCATCGTCGCGGCTGCACTGGTCGTGGACGGCGGCATCTACCGTCACGAATTTGTCGCCCAGTCAGTGGTCAGCGGCCTGATGCAGGTGCAGCTGGAAACCGAAGTGCCGGTGTTCTCGGTGTCGCTGACCCCGCACCACTTTCATGCTGGCGACGAACATCAGAAGTTCTTCTTCGAGCACTTTGTGCACAAGGGTCAGGAAGCGGCGCGGACTTGCGCGGATACGCTGCAGAAAGTTCGTGCGCTGCGTCGTACAGAGCCGCGTGCAGTAGCCGTGTAACGTCGAGTGAGTTTTTGACCTCACTCAAATCAAATGTGGGAGCGAGCCTGCTCGCGAAGAGGGACTGCCAGCCGACGACAAGTTGACTGGTAGACCGCTTTCGCGAGCAGGCTCGCTCCCACATTGGTTTTGTACCGATTCAGATGTCGCTATCAGGCGAGGTTTTCGTCGGTGGTCGGGACGATCAGGATGCCCGCGCGCAGGCCGTTCTTGACCTTGGGATTGGGAAAGATGATCCGTGCGCCCTCTTCCTCAATGATCCAGCGGGTATTGGCCAGATCTTCGGCCAGCACGTAACCCACCTCCAACTCGGAAAAGTTCTCGATGTCCTGCGGCAGGTTCAGGCGGAACGAATCGCTGTGCTTGATGATTTCCCGCGCGACGCTGAACAGCTGCAAACCGTCCAGCTGCGCTTCAGCCATTTCCGGCTCAGTGCCTTCGATGATCTGCTGCAGACGAGTCTCCAATAGCGAGACATTGACGCCGTCGTTCTGCCCGAACGGCCGCGCCTTGCCCAGTTCCAGAGTGAAAGCCTCGGCACCGAGCTTGTCGTAGGTGTACGAGCTGAACACGATCGACGGTTTGTTCTGCAACAGCACCGCTTCCATCCCGGCAGCGCGCAAACGCGCCAGTTCAAGACGCGAATGCTGGCGACCTTCCTTCCACGGATACAGCGCAAACTGTTCGATCTTCGAACCGCGAATCGCCGTGTGCAGGTCGTAGTGCAGACGCTGGCGATCCGGCAAGCTGAAGAAACTCGCCGCCAACCGCTCCAGCTCACAGGCACGCAGCGCTTCGCTGCCACTGCTTTGTTCATGACGGCCGTTGAACAGCCGATTGACGTCCTGCTCGACGAAGCGCTCGCCTTTGCGAATCGCCTCCGGGTTGCCGAACAGGAACAGAATGCGTGCACGCGGCTTTAAATCACCGCGTGCGATGTCGTGCAGCAACCGATCAAGCAACTCGATCGGCGCTGTTTCGTTGCCATGGATACCTGCCGACAGCAGCAGGTCCAGGCCATTGTCGCGTGCTTCCGGTGGCCTGACTTCCAGCGCACCTTCGCTCAACCAGCGCATACGCACGCCTTCGACAGTCAGTTGAGTCTTCTCCGCCGGTTCGCGGCCGGCGAGGGTCAGTTCAAGCAGTTTGCCGAGGGCGAGCATAGAGCGGTTTCCTTAGTGGTCGTGGTTGCAATCCGGGCCGTGCACGTGGTCTTCGTCGTCGCCGACGTCAGCCGGTTCCATTTCCAGTTGCAGACTTACCAGATTAGTCGCCAATGGGCGCAGCAGCAGGTTGGCGTACTCGGCGTCACCTTCTTCAACGTCCACGCCGATCAGCAGTTGGCCACGGCCGTCCTGCTGGATCCACAGCTCTTTGCCTTGCCACATGACCGCGACGCGGGTGCACGAGGTTTGCAGTTGCGTGCCGTCGGTGTCTTCAAGGATCAGCTGCAGGGAATCGCTCATGTTTTTACTCTCTTGGGGAGACAAGCCGCGCGCCGCGTTCAGGCGGCGCATCGGCCATCAATTGATCTGGAATGGATAAACCGCGCCCAGTTTAAGGATTTGCGTCAGTTCATCCAGTGCCGTCCGGCATTCAAGCAGCAATTGCGGATCCGCCAGATCGGTTTCGCTCAGGCGGTCGCGGTAGTGCTTTTCAACCCATGCGGTCAACGAACCGTACAACGGTGGCGTCATGATAACCCCTGGGTTGACTGCCGCCAGTTCGGTTTCGTTAAGCGCGACGCGCAGTCGCAGGCACGCCGGGCCACCGCCGTTCTGCATGCTTTGCTTGAGATCGAAGACTTTCACTTCGCGGATCAGGCCGCCGGAACTGGTCAGTTCTTGCAGGTAAGTCCAGACGCGTTCGTTGGCCTGGCACTCTTGCGGCACGATCAGCAACATCGAGCCATCAGGACGCGACAGCAACTGGCTGTTGAACAGGTACGAGCGCACCGCGTCATCCACGGTGACCGCCGAACGCGGCACACACACCGACTGGAAGTTGCCGCCGGCTTTGGCGAGTTTGCTTTGCAGCTCGGCCAGCATCGAGTCGGTGTCGAGGAACGCGTCCTCGTGATAGAACAACACCTCGCCATTACCCACAGCGATCACGTCGTTGTGGAACACGCCCTGATCAATCACGTTCGGGTTTTGTTGCGCGTAGACCACACCTTCATCACGCAGACCGTGCAGACGCGCAACAGCTTGCGAGGCTTCGAGGGTCTGGCGTGCCGGATATTTCTGCGGCGCCGGGTAACGGTTGTCGAACGCACTGCGACCAAACACGAAAAACTCGACGCCCGCCTCGCCGTATTCACGGCAGAAACGCGTGTGGTTGGCCGCGCCTTCGTCGCCGAATTGCGCTACCGCTGGCAAAGCCGCGTGATGGGCGAAGTGTTGCTGATTGGCGAACATCGCACCGAGCACGCGACTGGTGGTCGGGTGTTCGATGCTGCGGTGGTATTTGCAGTTGAGGTTGGCGGCGGTGAAATGCACACGGCCGTCTGCGGTGTCGGCACTCGGGCTGACCGTGGCGGCGTTGGCCACCCACATGCTCGATGCGGAGCAACTGGCGACCAGCAGCGGCATGGCTTCTTTGGCAGCGCGCTCGATCACTTGCGCGTCAGTACCGCTGAAACCCAGGCGGCGCAGGGCGGCCACGTCCGGACGCTCCTGTGGCGCCAGCACGCCTTGCTGAAAGCCCATCTCCATCAGCGCTTTCATCTTCGCCAGACCTTGCAGCGCCGCTTCCTTCGGGTTCGAGGATTGCTGGCTGTTGCTCTGGGACGCAACGTTGCCGTAGGACAGACCACCGTAGTTATGGGTCGGCCCCACTAGACCGTCAAAGTTGACTTCATAGGATTTCATCAGCGAGGCTCCACGAGAATCTGTTGTTATAGGCTTCAGTAACTAACTGTTCAGTGCGACCGTGTCGCGGCCATCGCTGGCAAGCCAGCTCCCACAGTGACCGCGCCGTACACAAAATGTGTGAACGCCTCCGATCCTGTGGGAGCTGGCTTGCCAGCGATTGGCGTTACGCCATTTTCACGCCAGGCGTAAGGGCTGCAGGCAAAGACAGGTTCGGGGTTTCCAGCGACGCCACCGGGTACGCGCAATAATCCGCTGCGTAATAGGCACTGGCACGATGGTTACCCGAAGCACCAACACCACCAAACGGCGCGCTGCTCGCAGCACCGGTCAGCTGTTTGTTCCAGTTGACGATGCCGGCACGGCTTTCCAGCCAGAACTGCTGATAGCGCGCTTCGGAATCCGACAACAAGCCTGCGGCCAAACCGTAAGTGGTGTCGTTGGCTTCCGCGATCGCCGCTTCGAAATCGACGTAGCGAATCACTTGCAGCAACGGGCCGAACAGTTCTTCGTCCGGACGCTCGGCTACCGCTGTCACATCAATAATGCCGGGAGTCAACAACGCGGCTTGCGCCTGCGGCTGAGTCATTTCCAGCAGCGACACAGCACCGTTAGCCAACAGATGTTCCTGAGCATCCATCAGCGCTTTCGCCGCGCCGAGGGAAATAACCGAGCCCATGAACGGCGCCGGTTGTTGATCGAAAGCACCAACTTCAATGGTCGCGCTGACTTCAACCAGACGCTGCAACAGGCTGTCGCCCCACGCGCCTTGCGGCACCAGCAGACGGCGTGCACAGGTGCAACGCTGACCGGCAGAGATGAACGCCGACTGAATGATCGTGTAAACGGCTGCGTCGAGATCGGCGACCTGATCAACCACCAGCGGGTTATTCCCGCCCATTTCCAGCGCAAGAATCTTGTCCGGACGACCGGCGAATTGCTGGTGCAGGTGATTGCCAGTGCGGCTGGAACCGGTGAAGAACAGACCATCGATGCCCGGGTTCGCCGCCAGCGCGATACCGGTTTCGCGAGCGCCTTGCAGCAGGTTCAAAACGCCTGCCGGCAGGCCGGCTTCGATCCAGCACTTGACCGTCAGCTCGGCGACTTTCGGGGTCAGTTCGCTTGGCTTGAACAGCACGCTGTTACCCGCCAGCAGCGCCGGAACGATGTGGCCGTTCGGCAGGTGGCCGGGGAAGTTGTAAGGACCGAATACCGCCACCACACCGTGCGGCTTGTGACGCAGTACGGCGGTGGCGTCGCCCAACGGGCCGCTCTTCTCGCCGGTACGCTCGCGGTAGCTCTGCACCGAGATCGCGATCTTGTTGACCATACTGGTCACTTCCGTCGCGGCTTCCCACAGCGGTTTGCCAGTCTCTTCACCGATGGTGCGAGCCAGTTCGTCAGCGTGGTTTTTCAGCGCGGCGGCGAATGCCTCAAGCACAGTGATGCGCTCGTCCAGCGTACGACGCGCCCAGCCCGGGAACGCCTGACGCGCAGCTTGCACAGCCGACTCGACTTGAGCGGTGGTTGCGCCCTCCCCCGACCACAGCACTTGCTGGGTCACCGGGTTCAGCGATTGAAAGGCTTCGCCCTGACCGGCCAGCCACTCACCTGCGATGTATAGCGAATTCATTATTTCGACTCCCGTGCAGCGGACAACGCCACGGCGCGCACTTGATCGCCAGCGTTGAGTTGAAGACGTTTGGCGGTCTGCGGATCGACCACCAGGGTGCCGGCAGCCAGACGCGCCGGCGCAGCGGTGATGCGGCAGTCTTCACGTTTGCGGTTATGGATGATGAACGGCGTGGCGTCATCGCCCGGCGTGCCAACGGCCAACACCAGCGCTTCGCTGTCACGCACTGCGCGGATCTTGCCGGTTTCGCATTCGATGGCAGGACCGGCGTCGAAGATGTCGACGTAACCCTGATAGCTGAAACCTTCACCCTTGAGCATCGCCAAGGCCGGCTCGGTGTCCGGATGTACCTGACCAATGACGTTGCGCGCGCCTTCGGACAGGAAGCAGGTGTACAGCGGGAATTTCGGCATCAGTTCAGCGATGAAGGCCTTGTTGCCGACACCGGTGAGGTAATCGGCCTGGCTGAATTCCATCTTGAAAAAGTGACGACCGAGGCTTTCCCAGAACGGCGAACGACCGGCGTCATCGGAGACACCACGCATTTCGGCGATGATCTTGTTGCCGAACAGTTCCGGGAACTCAGCGATGAACAGCATCCGCGCCTTCGACAGCATGCGACCGTTCAGACCGCTGCGGTAATCGGCGTGCAGGAACAGCGAGCACAGCTCGGAATTGCCGGTCAGGTCGTTGGCCAGAAACAGCGTCGGAATCTCGCGATAGATGTTCAGCTCTTGCGAAGCGCTGACCGTCAGGCCGACACGGAAGTTGTACCACGGCTCACGCATGCCGACCGCGCCAGCGATGGCGGAAATCCCCACCACGCGGCCGTCATCGTCTTCGAGCACGAACAGGTAGTCCGCATCACCACGACCGGCTTCACCGCGAAAGGTCTTCTCGGCCCAGCCGACCCGATGGGCCAGACGTTCTTCGTTGGCCGGCAACGTGGTCAGGCCGGTGCCGGTGCTGCGGGCCAGGTCGATCAGAGCGGCTAAATCGCTGCTGCGTACGGGACGAACAATCATGCTATCTCCTCAAACGGGCCGCCTTCGCCACCCGTGAAACTCGCTAAGGCGTTAAACCGCCACCAGGCGCACGCTGGCACCTTCACCGACGCCGAGGGCCTCGGCTGCTTCCAGATCCAGAGTCACCGGTTTGCCCGGCGCGTAATCCAGTTCCAAGAGCACCGCGCGGTAATCCTGCAACTGCGCGTTGGCCACCAGATACTGGCGCCCGGCACCTTTGACAGGCTCGCCGATCTTCACCGGCACCACGCGGCTTTGGGCGATCGAACGGATCCCCGAAACACGCGCATGCAGGGTCGGGCCACCGTCGAAAATGTCGATGTAGTGATCAGTCTCGAAGCCTTCGCGCATCAGGATGTCGAAGGTGATCTGCGCACGCGGGTGCACCTGGCCCATCGCCTCTTGGGCGGAGTCCGGCAGCAGCGGTACGTAGATCGGGTAATGCGGCATCAGCTCGGCGAGGAACGTGCGGCTTTTCAGCCCGCACAGACGCTCGGCTTCGGCGTAGTTGAGGTCGAAGAAGTTGCGACCGATCGCATCCCAGAATGGCGAGTCGCCGTTCTCGTCGCTGTAACCGACGATCTCGGTCACCACCGAATCGGCGAAACGCTCCGGGTGGCTGGCAACGAACAACAGACGGCCGCGGGAGTTGAGTTCCGACCATGGCGAACCGACCAGCTCGCGCTGCACGTAGAAACTGGTCAGCAAACTATTGCCGGTCAGGTCGTGGCACTGCGAGAGCACGTGGATCTTGTTATGGATCTTCAACTCGCGCGAAGCGTGTACGAAAGTCTCGTTACGGAAGCTGTAGAACGGCTCCGAATAACCGGCCGAGGCGACGATGGCCGAGCAACCGACCAGCTTGCCGGTGGCGGAATCTTCGAGGACGAAGAAATAGCTTTCCTCACCGTTGAAGCTCACTTCGGCGGCGAACGAAGCTTCGCTCGCGGCGATCTTGTCGCTCAGACGTTCCACGTCATCCGGCAAGGAAGTGACACCAATCGGGCTGTCCGCAGCCAGACGCTGTACCTCGCCCAGATCAGCCATTTGCGCGGGGCGCATCACCAGCATGGTGTCACTCCTTAATCTCAGAACTTACAGAAGAAATAACCGGGCCTACATGAAGATCAATGTAGGAGTGAGCCTGCTCGCGATTGCGGTCTGTCAGAAACCAATGAGTCGACTGACACACCGCAATCGCGAGCAGGCTCACTCCTACAGTTGATCGGGTCCGGCATAAAATTTTGATCGACGCCTGAAAAAGCTCCAGGCGCCGAAGGGTCTATCAGGCTTGTGTCAGTGCTGCAGCAGCGCGTTCGAAACGGTCGAGACCGGCATCGATATCGGCGTCTTCCACCACCAGGCTCGGCGCGAAACGGATCACGTCCGGGCCGGCTTGCAGAATCATCAGGCCTTCTTTTTCGGCGGCGTTGAAGATGTCCTTGGCTTTGCCCTTCCAGGCATCACTCAACACGCAACCGATCAGCAGACCGAGACCACGCACCTGAGTGAACAGGCCGTACTTCTCGCCGATCTGCTCAAGGCGTGCCTTGAACTTGTCGTGCTTGGCGTTCACGCCGTTCAGCACTTCTGGAGTATTGATCACGTCGATCACTGCTTCAGCGACAGCGCACGCCAACGGGTTGCCGCCGTAAGTGGTGCCGTGAGTACCGACGACCAGATGTTTGGCCAGCGCTTCGGTGGTCAGCATCGCTGCGATCGGGAAACCGCCGCCCAGGCTCTTGGCGCTGGTGAGGATGTCCGGGGTCACGCCGTAATGCTGGTAGGCGAACAGCTTGCCGCTGCGGCCCATGCCGGTTTGCACTTCGTCGAACACCAGCAGCGCGTTGTTCGCGTCGCACAGTTCGCGGGCACCTTGCAGGTAAGCCAGTTCGGCTGGCAGCACGCCGCCTTCACCTTGAATCGGTTCCAGCACGACCGCACAGGTCTTGTCGGAAACGGCGGCTTTGAGCGCTGCCAGATCGTTATAAGGCACGTGGGTGATGCCGGTGATTTTCGGGCCGAAACCGTCGGAGTACTTCGACTGACCACCGACGTTAACGGTGAACAGGGTACGACCGTGGAAGCTGTTGAGCGCGGCGATGATTTCGTACTTCTCGCTGCCAAAGCGGTCGAATGCCACACGACGGGCCAGCTTGAACGCGGCCTCGTTGGCTTCAGCGCCCGAGTTGCAGAAGAACACGCGCTCGGCGAACGTGGCGTCGATCAGCTTGTGCGCCAGGCGCAACGCTGGCTCGTTGGTGAACACGTTGGAAACGTGCCACAGCTTGTTCGCCTGTTCGGTCAGTGCACCGACCAGCGCCGGGTGTGCGTGGCCCAATACGTTTACGGCAATCCCGCCGGCGAAGTCGATCAGCTCGCGGCCGGCCTGATCCCAGACACGGGAACCGGCGCCACGCACCGGAATGAAAGCGGCAGGCGCGTAGTTGGGAACCATTACCTGGTCGAAATCGGCGCGTTGTACCGCAGCGTGCTCAACGGACATCGGAGTCTCCTGATGAGGAACACTCGCCTGAAACTGGCGAGCTTGGTGAGGATTGTAAGGACAGTTTTCAGCCCGGCCTTGTCGCCAAGCGACAACTTCTTATAGCGCAAACCCCGGATTTTCACGGGTTTACGGCAATGCGACAAATAGCGTCGCAAAGGCGCAGTTTAACTGGCGCTGCCGATTTGCGGCAGGCGGCAAAGAATACCAACTCAACCCCGCGACAAAGATATAAATATGTACCGCACAAGGGTGGCCCATTCCTGATTTGCTGCGCGTTCTTTCAACGCCAAGGATTGGCCCATGCACCTGACTCAGCGACACCCTGCGACGACCTCAACCGTCGCCAGCGACGCGCAGCACCACGACGATCATTACCTGCCACTGAAAAATGCCGTGCCCGACTGGCTCGGCAACGCGTCATCGACCCGCCGCCAAGCATTCCAGAACAGCCTGCCCCGTCTGTCCGCTTCACTCCAGGCGGCGCCCGCCGAACAGCATCAACAGATGAAGACCCTCAACGCCGCGCACTGGGCCGCGCAAAGCAAGGTCGACCAAAGCCTGGAACACCTGCAGGACGCCAGCGCCTTTGCCGAACCCTTGCTCAAAGAGGAACTGAAAAAAAACTTCGACCTGGATCTGGATGTGCGCAACACCTATGTGCGCCTTTACATCCCCGCGACCACGCCGTGGTTTGCGCTGCGCACCGGCACACGCGCCTGGACCGTTTCGTTACTGGAGGCCGCGCTGCACAACTTCAAGGAAGCGGAAACCCATGACGACGCCTTCGAAGCAGACTCGACCTTCGTCACCCGCCCATCCGCCACCGGCCAGTTCATGACCCTGCCAGCGATCAAGGCCAAACTGAGCATTGCCGCTTTCACCCGGTTGTGTCGACGGCTGGACATCGGCGCGCAGTACAAAACCAATCTCGAGGACAACCTCGGTTATACCGATCCGATGGTTGCCGCCGTACTGCGCAACAAAATAGACGACAGCCAGAAAGCCGCGATGAAAGCCGCCCTGCAATGGGCGCGGATGAACCGCGATGTGTCGCAAAGTTACTTTCGCTTGATCGACGCCGTACTCGACGGCATGAAAGGCCTTTACGTCAGCGGGGCGCCCGTGGTGTGCCATGACATGGGGATGCTGTGCGCGCCGCTCACCGGGATCGTCGTGTTTGCCCCTGACCTGTACGCCTCACGAGACCCCGCACGGATTGTGGCTTATGTCCCCGATGATCCCGAGCACCCCTTCAAGGAATACGCTTCGACCTATGATCTGATCGCAGAGCTGACGCGCCAATTGCGCTCGAAAGACTACCAGCAGTTTTTCAGCCGATTCGTGAACCACGAACATCGAGGCTTTTTCTTCAGCACACTCAATAGCCGCTTGAGCCAGATCACGTGGCACCCGCCCGAGCCCGGCAGCTCGCAGCCCACTTGGCGCGACACCGCCGTCGAGCGGCCCGATCTGCAAACCACGCTGACGCCGTTCCATGACGATCTGTGGCAACACCTCTATCGATCGAAACTGAACAAGATCTTTAATGACGCGCAAATAATCGCCGTGCCCACTGCCGTGGTGGATCAAAAGGCGCGATGGGCGTACTGGGATTCGGTGAGCAACATCCTCTCGACCATCGTCCAGACTGCGGCGCTGATTGTAGCGCCGTTCGTGCCAGTTCTTGGCGAAGCCATGATGGCGTACATGGCTTATCAAATGCTCGACGAAGCCTTCGAAGGCATTATCGAATGGGGACAAGGGCGCACCACCGAAGCCTTCGGTCACCTGATGGGCACTGTAGAGTCGCTGATTCAACTGGGCATCTTCGGCGCCGGTGGCGCGATTGGCGCTGGCGAGTTTCGCAAGGTTTTACCCAAGGAAATTGTCGCGTTCATCGACCGTTTCAAGCCGGTGCAACTGACCAATGGCGAGACCCGCTACTGGGACCCCGATCTGGCCCGCTACCAGCACAGCGCCGTACCCGAAGCAAACTCCAGGCCCAACGAACTGGGCCTGCACCCACACCAGGGCAAACAACTGCTCCCACTCGAGCGCGCCCACTTTGCCGTGACCGAAGATACGGTTCCCGGCCAGTACCGCATCGAACACCCGACCCGCCCCGACGCCTACCAGCCGACGGTTCGGCACAACGGCGCCGGCGCCTGGCACACCGAGCTGGAGCATCCGCTGGAGTGGGACAACGACACGGCGCTGAGGCGAATCAACCCGGCAATCGAGTCGTTCTCGCCGACCGAGCGCGAGACGATTCTGCGGGTCAGCGGCGTCAACGAAGATGCCGTGCGCAAGATGCACGCAGACCAGCAAACGCCCCCGCCACTGCTGGCCGACAGCATCCAGCGCTTCAAGATCGATCAGCACCTGCAACGCTTGATCGATCAACTGGATAGCGACGTGGCCGAAGAGTTCCTGCGTGCCGACTCCGTTACCCAACTGCAATTGCTGACGCAGCACGGTCGCTGGCCGAGCAGCCAGCGTCTGCGCCTGGTCGATCAACAGGGCGAACTGATCTGGCAATCCTCGGCAGATGAAACCTTGCCACTGACCGAACTGGATCAAAGCAGCCTGATCGGCGGCGACCTGCTCAAGACGCTGCTGGGTTCCCTCGACGAGCAGCAGATCAAAGCCTTGCTTGCAGAACCGTTCGGCGGTCCGACGCCCTCGCTGGAAGTCCGCAGTCAGACTCTGCGCAAGCAACTGGCCCATCTCGCCCGACGCAATCGCAGTTCGCTGTTCGAATCGCGCTATCAGGCTCTCCAGCACATTGACGATCCATTGGCCCAAACACTCATCAACCACGATCCGACACTGCCGGCCAGCCTCACCCGTGAACTGCTCGACACCGCCAGCGGTAGTGAGTTGATACAGATCAACAACGGAGAGCTGCCACCGCGCCAAGAAGCACTCATGCAACTGGCCCATCAGGAAGTGCGCGTTACCCGCGCTTACGAAGGGCTGGAACTGAACGCCTTGAGCAATGCCGATTCCGATTCCCTTGCGCTGCACAGTCTCAAGCTGTTGCCGGGCTGGAGCGGCGATGTGCGCCTCGAAATCCGTGACGGACGTTACGAGGGATCGGTACTCGACAGCATCGGACGCGAGGATGCGCCCGCTCGGAAAGTACTGGTTCGCCAACAGGACGGCCGCTATCAACCTTACGACGATCGCGGCCAGGAGCTGCATTCGGCCACGGATTTCTACTCCAGCCTGTTGTACGCATTACCGGACGGCGAACGTCAGAATCTGAATCTGCAGATCGGCCAGAGTGATGCACTGAAAGCGGCGATTCGAGAGCGCACACTGGAACGCCAAGAGCTACGCACCGTACTGTTCGATGTGCCAATCAGCCAACCAGCCGTAGATACGCTGCGCCTGGCAGGCTTCGGGAACGAGCAATTGAACCTGCCAAGGCCTGTTGAACATCCCGACTTTTTTGAAGCGGGTGAACTCGGTGCCGTCGGCATAGCCCATCAGGACTACCTGGTCACTTTAGGTCAGCCAATCGCCAGTTCCGAGCAGCGTGTGCAGGCGATCTATCGAGGCATGTCCAATGAGGAAGCACGAAATTTCGCTGCGGGTTTTCAGAATGATCCGGCGGCGTTCAATGCCGAACTGACCAAACGTCGAATCGAGTACGGCAGGCTCAGTGACGACTTGCGCAAATGGGAAATCGACCTCCCCGCCAACGACCCGCTCAGTGGCCTGCCGTTAACCTACATCGAGCGCCGGGTAGCCCTGCAGAATCGCGCCCGTTTCAGCGACGCGCTTCTACGTACCTGGCGCAGAGAGACCCGTGGGTCCGCCGGACATATGTTGCAGATTACCGATCCGATACTGGGTGACCTGCCCGCGCTGGAAGCGGACTTCAGCCACGTCCACATGCTCTCCATCAATGGCAGCGCCAGAACCGCAGCGGTGGACGTTTTCATGCAACGTTTCCCGGGCCTGTGGTACCTGGATGCGCAAAACCTCAACTTGCCAAACCTGCCTCAGTCCCTGGCGTCAATGCCGGAACTACGCCAGCTGATCTTGCGCGACTGTGGCATCACCCATTCGGCTGAGAACCAAGCCGTACTTGGATCATTATCCAAACTGTCGTTGCTGGATCTGCGCGGTAATCCATTGGGTACGCCGCCCGATGTCCGCGCGATGCCTTCGTTGCGTCACATCAATCTAACCGGCACGGGTATCTCCACACTGCCGGCCAACCTGCTCGATCACCCGCGAATGATCACCGGCAGTTTCGGTGGCAATCAGATCACGGATATACCGGACGCTTTTTTCAGCCTGGTCAGTTCCCTCAGTGACGGCTTCGGTTTTGCCGACAACCCACTGTCGGCCGCCAGCCGAGAGAAAGTGAAAACGTTCTACAACCACACCGGTAAACAATTCGGAGTGCGCGCGGAGCCGGCAGATGTCCTGCGCACCACCGCGCTTTTTCCAAAACTGGATGCCGAGCAGGCCAGTGAGATGCTGTATCGGCTCCCCGGCACATTGGCCGAGGGCCGAGCCCAGCTCGCCAAATGGGAAGCTGAGCTCACAACGTTGAAGACCGAACTCGGCGAATGGGTCAACCAGATTCCTGCGCTGGATCCGGTATTCGGACGACCTCTGACGCTGGAGGAGCAAATACTGGAACGCAATGCGAGGAACGCATTCCGACAAAACCTGGAACAGTTCTGGCGCTCCAGATCGGCGACCCTCAGAGACAGCGATCTGTCATTGACGCTGGAGTTCATTGGCGACCTGCCGGCCTTGAGTAGCAATTTCGACCATGTTTCCAGGCTCACGCTGATGGGCAATAAAAACATCTCTGCAACGCTGCCGTTCATTCAACGCTTTCAGAATCTGACCACATTGGAGTTAAACGCCTTCGATCTGGAACCGGTTACGCTCTCACAGATCAGGATGCCTCGCCTCAGCGTATTGGAACTCAACGATTGCGGCGTGGTGCTGACTCCTGAAAACCAGGCAACACTGGTTTCGCTCAACAACTTGCATACGCTGGATCTGAGCAACAATCCTCTGGGGACTTTCCCCAACCTGACCTTCCTGCCTGATCTGACTTACCTCGACCTGTCCAATTGCGGCCTCAGCGTAATGCCTGACGGACTGGACACTCATGCGAACTTGCGCACAGCCATTCTCAGCGGCAACCGCATCAGCGAAATCCCCGATGCGTTGTTTGAGCTGTCGCCCAATCAGGGTGACGGCTTCGACTTTTCCGATAACCCTTTGTCGGCCGCCACACGCGAAAAGGTGAAAACCTATTACCGGACCACAGGATTAGACTTCGACGTGCGAGCCGAAAACGCTGACATCGACCTTATGCGCGAACTGTTCCCGTCCCTGGACGAGCAAGAAGCCAGCGATGTGTTCTACGACTTGCCCGGAACCCTTGCCAATGGCCGGGCTCAGCTCAACGCGTGGCGCACGGAGCTTGATCAATTGACTACCGCCCTGACCTTTTGGGCGCCGCAGGTTCCAAGTGTGCACCCCGTTACGGGCCAGATCCTTACTGCCATCGAGCTGTTTGACCAATACGCCGCCCGTTCCGAATTCGGCCAACAGCTGGAGCGATTCTGGCGCCACAGATCCACCCATTCAGGCATGCGTGCGGATTATTTCGAGGCCGACCTGAGGTTCTATGGTGACCTGCCCCAACTGACAACGGATTTCACTCACGTGTCGGGTATCAGGCTCAAAGGCAATGCCGCCATTGCCGCCCCGGACGCGTTTATCGATTTATTTGTCAACGTGCGTGAGCTGGACCTGCATCAGTTTCCGCTGGGGGAAATACCTCAGGCCGTGACTCGCCTGCCAAACCTTACGGAACTCACGCTGAGAGACTGTGCAGTGACGCTCACCCCAGCCGACCAGAACACTCTCGCCACGCTCAATAACCTCACACTTCTGGATCTGAGTCACAACCCGCTGACGGCGATACCTGACCTTCAGCCCCTGCCCGCCATGCGTGATCTCCTGTTGTCCAATTCCGGCATTACAGCCCTGCCCAATGGCCTGGCCAACCACCCGAACCTGAAAAACGCATTGCTGAGCAGCAATCGCATCACCGATCTGCCCGACGCTTTTTTCAGCCTTGATCTGGATCTCGCCGACGGCGTCAACCTGGGAAGCAACCCTCTGTCCCTGCCCGCTCGCGAACGCATCAAAACGTATTACGTCGAGCACGGACGCCACTTTGACGTCATGCCCGACGTCGGCGACCTGGCCAGCGCGCAACGACTGTTTCCGGAGATGGACATCGACGATGCCAGTCACATGATCTATCACCTGCCCGGCACATTGCAGGCCGGTACGGCTCAACTACTGCGCTGGGAGGCGGAAATCAGCCAGATGATGAGTGACTTGAACGTCTGGTCCGAAAACGTGCCGATACGCAACTCCGCGACCGGCGAAATATTGAGCACATCTGAACAGGTACGTGAGCGATTCCAGCGGAGAGAGTTCACGCAACGTCTGGAAACGTTCTGGCGCAGCAGGAACCGCGACAAGACCGAATTAAGGCTCAACTCGCTCAAATTCGAAGTCTCCTTCGTGGGTGAACTGCCGTCGCTGGCTGCCGATTTCAGCCACGTTACCAACTTGAGCCTCTTCGGCAACGAGGCGCTGAACGTGCCGGACGGTTTCCTGGCGCGGTTCAGTGGGTTAAGGAAGCTGGAAATGCATAACTTTACCCTGGGCCGCATTCCCGAGGCCCTGGCATTGATACCACCGCTCGAAACGCTGACGTTGAGCAGTTGTGGCGTTGTGATGGACGCAACGGGGCAGACGACTCTTGCCGCGATGACCCGATTGAAAGGACTGGATCTGTACCACAACCCCTTGGGTATGGCGCCGGACGTCAGCTCATTGCAGGCGCTGTCGACACTCGATCTTTCCCGCACGGGTATCCGTCAGATTCCCGCCGGCGTGGGACAACTGCCTCGTCTGCGCGAAGCGCTCCTCAGCGAAAACGCCATTGTGGAGTTGCCGCAAGACCTGCATGGCCTTGTCGTAAATGGCGTTGTCCTGAGGGCCAATCCGCTGTCCACTGCCTCAAGAGACCGGATAAAGCTCAATTACCAGTTCACTTACCAGAAGATGGGCGTTGCCGCTGATCAGGCGGACATCGCCTTGGCACGAGCGCTGTACCCCGACCTCAGTGAAGCCGATGCCAATAGCCTGATCTATCGCCTGCCCGGGACAATGGCCGAGGGACGTATCGAGTTACTGCGTCGCCAGAACGACCTCACCACGCTGCTTGGCGAACTCGATGTGTGGACGAGAGAGGCGCCGCGTGACCCGCTCACCGGGAGCAACCTCCGGGAGGAGGAACTACGGCAGGAGAATGCCAGGCGTACGGAATTCAGGAACACTCTGGAAGAAGGCTTGCGCGTGGCACCGACAGCTCTGGGGCGTTCAGACTTTGCGCTCGACCTGTCCTTCACCGGCGAACTGCCAAAACTGAGCGGCCGCTTTGAGCAGATCAATACACTGACACTGACGAGCACCGCTCGTGTACACCCGCGGGTTGACCCATTGCTCGAACTGTTCCCGAAGCTGAAAACACTGGATATTCGCGACTATCAACTGAACGCGATTCCCGAGCCGGTCTTCGGCATGAGCAATCTGACCAACTTGCAACTGCCTCGGTGCAGCATAGAACTGACTGGACAAAGCGTGAATGCACTGGCAACCCTGGAAAAACTGCAAACGCTGGATTTGAGTCACAACCTGCTGGGGCGGACACCCGACCTGAGAAACCTCAAGGCGTGTGAAACGCTGCGATTAAACAACACCGGACTGACCGACGTTCCGGTTGGTCTGTTTGACCTGCCGCATCTGATCGACGCGAGTCTTTCCGACAACGCCATTACCGAGCTTCCCGACCCACTGCCTCTTGCTGCTGACGGCAGAGCGATCACCTACAACTTCAGTAACAATCCATTGAGCCCGCAGAGTCAGAGGAGTCTGGGCACTTACAACACAGCCAATGAATTACGACTGGCTGAGGAGCGGAAGCGTTGGGTCAGACTTGGTCAAGAGCTCGACGACTTCAGGGATTCGGATTTCTCCGACGGCGAAGAACTACCAGAAGCGTAGTGATCACGGGTTAGCGCAGGCTAACCCGGTCCTTATCCGCGCTCTGGTGGCACTGACGACAATTCGAACGGGCTGCTGCTGCGCCGCTGGTTGCGATCTTCCCGCGGCGTGGCACCGAAGAAGTTGCGATAGGCGCTGGAGAAGTGCGGCCCCGAAGAGAAGCCACAGGACAGGCCGATCTGGATGATCGACTTGCTGGTCTGCATCAACATCTGCCGAGCCTTGTTCAGGCGCAGTTCCAGGTAGTACTGGCTCGGCACACGGTTGAGGTATTGCTTGAAGATCCGCTCCAGCTGACGACGGGACACGCACACATGCTGGGCGATTTCGTCGGTGGTCAGCGGCTCTTCGATGTTGGCTTCCATCAGCAACACTGCCTGGGTGAGCTTCGGATGGCTGGAGCCGAGACGGTTCTGCAACGGGATACGCTGACGCTCGCCACCTTCGCGGATGCGCTCGACCACCAGTTCTTCCGAAACGGCGCCGGCCAGTTCCGCACCGTGATCACGGGCCAGCACGGCCAGCAACAGATCGAGCACGGACATGCCGCCGCACGCGGTCAGGCGATCGCGATCCCAGTCGAACAGGTGGCTGGTGGCAATGACTTTCGGGAAACGCTCGGCGAAATCGTCCTGCCAACGCCAGTGCACGGCGGCGCGATAACCATCGAGCAAACCGAGTTGCGCCAAGGGATAAACGCCAGCGGACAGGCCGCCGATGACCGTGCCGGCACGCACCAATTGCTTCAGTGCACTGCTGAGTGCCGGGGCCAACGTGGTCGGCGGCTCGTCAGCGAGGAGAAACAGTTTCTGGAAGTTTTCGAGCTTGCCGGTCCATGCCTCGCCGGGCAATTGCCAGGCGCCTTCGGCCCCGGTTCCTGTAACGGCTTCGGCCTGCAAGAACGACAGCTCGTAAACCACCTCCGGGTGCACACGCTGAGCAACACGCAAGGCTTCCTCCGCCAGCGCCAGCGTCAACGCTTTAGTGCTGGGCCAAATCAGGAAACCAATTCGATGGGCAGTCATGGGCGGGCAATCCGAAACGAGGAACGGTGATGAAGGCATGGGCCAATGCTAGCCCGTAAATGAACACAAATCTTGAAACTGCGCAGCTCCCACTGTAGGAGCTGTCGAGTGAAACGAGGCTGCGATCTTTTGATCTTCAAAACAGATCAAAAGATCGCAGCCTTCGGCAGCTCCTACAGGGGATCGGAGCCAGCCTTCAGGTTGCGAAGCATGCACTATTCCGGTGCGTATCGGCAGTCATGTTTACTTGAGGCTGCCCGAGAGGAATTGCTGCAAACGTTCCGATTGCGGATTGACCAGCACTTCACGCGGGTTACCGCTTTCTTCCACCACACCTTTGTGCAGGAACACCAACTGGTTCGACACTTCACGGGCAAAGCCCATTTCGTGTGTCACCACAACCATGGTGCGACCCTCCTGAGCCAGCGCTTGCATCACCTTCAGCACGTCGCCCACCAGTTCCGGGTCGAGCGCCGAGGTCGGTTCGTCGAACAGCATCACTTCCGGTTCCATCGCCAGCGCACGGGCAATCGCCACACGTTGCTGCTCGCCACCGGACATGTGCCCCGGGAACGCGTCTTTACGATGGGCCACACCGACCTTGTTCAGGTAGTACTCGGCTTTTTCGCGCGCTTCGTACTTGGGTACGCCCAGTACGTGAACCGGCGCTTCCATGATGTTTTCAATAGCGGTCATGTGCGACCACAGGTTGAAATGCTGGAACACCATCGACAGGCGCGAACGCATGCGTTGCAGCTGTTTCGGATCAGCGGCTTTCAGCGCGCCGTCCTTGTTCGCCACCAGTTTCAGCTCTTCGTTGTTGAGCAGAATCTTGCCCGCGTGCGGCTGCTCGAGCAGGTTGATGCAGCGCAGGAAAGTACTTTTGCCGGAGCCACTGGAGCCGATGATGCTGATCACATCGCCGGCTGCCGCTTTCAGGGACACGCCCTTGAGCACTTCGTGACTGCCATAGCGTTTATGCAGGTCTTGGACTTCAAGTTTGTACATGCGGTCGGTTCTCACAAAAACAGTCAGTCAGTCGTTGAGCAAGCGCCCGTGACGCAGCGCTTCGCGCCCCGCCACCTTGGCCAGCCAGAAACCGGGTTGGGCATAACGCAGCCGTTCAATGGCAAACAGCACCCCGGAGGTACCAGCACACACCGTGCTGACCCGATCGGACAGAGGATCAATCACTTCAAAAATCTCGTCGCCTGCCTCGACCCACTCGCCGGGCTTGCGCAGAAAACTCACGACGCCCGGATGCGGCGCGAACAGCAACTCGGTGCCTTCGAACGGCATGCCTTCACAGGCTTCGTGCGCCGGGTTCGGCCACTCGCCAGTGATCAAGCCTTGCTCGGCGAGGAACGCGAGAATGCCTTCAGCATACGCCTGGGCTTCGGCGCGACCGGTGTCGGCCTGACCGCCCAGCTCAATGGTCGTCGCCAGACACGCCAAAGGAATCTGCGCATCGGGGAACTGCCGCGACAGACGCAGCCACGGCAACGAGCAAGCTTCATCGAACGAGCTGCCGCCGGAATCTTCCGCCAGCAATCCGACCTTCACATTCAGGTGCGCGGCCAGCGAACGCCACTGCGGCCAGTGCTGCGGCAGCGCGTACATGTGCAGCGCGGCTTCGGCATCGCAGTGCAAGTCGAGCACCACATCAGCGGTGCAAGCGTGGCTGAGCAACACACGCTGCATGCCTTGCAACTGACTGCTCGCTTCTGGCAATGCGGCCAGATGATCGGCCATGGCCTGACGGATCAGGCGCACATTGGCGTGCGGATCATCACCGAGGCTGTCGGCCAAAGCTGCCGCAACCGGCGCGCTCAGTTCGACGAAATCACGGTTGAAATTCTTGCCGCTGCCCGCCTCGAAACGGCCTTGGTGATTGCCTTGCAGCAATTGCCCGAGGCCCAACGGGTTAGCGACCGGTACCAGCTCGATGACACCGTTGAGCAAGCCTTTGGCTTCGAGTTCGCCGAGGCGCTTTTTCAGCTCCCAGGCGGTGCGCATGCCCGGTAATTCGTCAGCATGCAGGCTGGCCTGAATGTAGGCCTTGCGCTCGCCACGCCCGAAGCGGAACACGGAAATCTTGCGCTCGCTGCCTAAATGGCTCCACGGCAATACGTGGTCGATGCGTTCCATATCAGTGCTTCCGCGGGGCCAGGTAGCTCAACCAGCGACGCTCGGCCAGTTTGAACAGCTTGACCAGAATGAACGTCAGGCACAGGTAGAACACGCCAGCGGTGATGTACGCCTCGAACGGCAGATAGAACTGCGCGTTGACGGTACGTGCCGCGCCAGTGATGTCGATCAAGGTCACGATGGACGCCAGACTGGTGGTCTGCAGCATCATGATCACTTCGTTGCTGTACTGCGGCAGCGCCCGGCGCAGGGCCGATGGCAGCAGGATGCGCTTGTACAGTTTGAAGCGCGACATGCCCATGGCCTTGGCCGCTTCGATCTCACCGTTCGGCGTGGCCTTGAGGCTGCCGGCGATGATTTCCGCGGTGTAGGCGCTGGTGTTGACGGCGAAGGCCAGGCACGCACAGAACGTTGCGCTGGACAGCCACGGCCACAAGAAGCTTTCGCGTACCGCTTCGAACTGCGCCAGACCGTAGTAGATCAGGAACAGTTGCACCAGCATCGGCGTGCCACGGATCACGTAGGTGTAAAGCCACGCGGCGCCGTTGACCACCGGATTTTTCGAGACGCGCATCAGCCCCAGCGGCAGGGCCGCGAGCAGACCGAAAAACAGCGACAGCGCGAGCAATTTGAGGGTGGTCAGCAGGCCGCCGAGGTACAGCGGCATGGCCTCCCAAATGACGTTGTAGTCGAAGATCATAGATCAGCCGCCCTTACGCCTACCGAGTAGCGCTTCTCAAGTTGACGCAGGATCAGCAACGAAACACTGGTGATCACCAGGTACATCGCCGCCACTGCGAGGAAGAAGGTGAAAGGCTCGCGGGTGGCATCTGCCGCCTGCTTGGCCTTGAACATCATGTCTTGCAGACCGACCACGGAAATCAGCGCGGTGGCCTTGGTGAGTACCAGCCAGTTGTTGGTGAAGCCCGGAATCGCCAAGCGAATCATCTGCGGCACCATCACCCGGAAGAACACCTGAAAACTGCTCATGCCGTACGCCATGCCGGCTTCGGCCTGACCTTTCGGAATGGCCATGAACGCGCCACGGAAGGTTTCCGACAGGTACGCACCGAAAATGAAACCGAGGGTGCCGATACCGGCGGCCAATGGATTCAGATCGATGTAGTCGTCATAACCGAGCATCGGTGCGACGCGGTTGAGCAAGTCCTGACCGCCGTAGAAGATCAGCAGGATCAGCACCAGATCGGGAATCCCGCGGATCACCGTGGAATACAGATCGCCCAGCCAGGCCAGCCAGCGCACCGGCGACAGGCGCAACGCGACACCGATCAGCCCGAGAACGATGGCCAGAGCCATGGACGACAAGGCGAGCTGAAGCGTCAGCCATGCGCCATCGAGGATGACAGCCCCGTAGCCTTTCAACATGATTCAGGTCCTCGAAAGTTGGGATGAAAAAATGGCGCAAACCGCAGAGATCCTGTTGCTTGCGCCATTTCGGACTTGTCGCAGAGACGTGTTACTTGCCGTAGATATCGAAGGCGAAGTACTTGTCCTGGATTGCTTTGTATTTGCCGTTTTCGCGAATGGCCGCGATGGCAGCGTTGATCTTGTCTTTCAGGGCGTCGCCCTTACGGACCGCGATACCTACGCCGTCGCCGAAGTATTTGACGTCGGTGAACTGTGGACCGACGAAAGCGAAGCCTTTGCCGGAATCAGTGTTCAGGAAGCCGTCTTGCAGCAGGGTGGCATCAGCTACGGTACCGTCGAGGCGACCGGCGGCCACGTCGAGGTAGATTTCGTTCTGCGAGCCGTACGGCTTGATCTCGGCACCCAGTGGCGCCAGGACTTCGCGGGCGAAACGCTCGTGGATCGAACCACGTTGTACGCCGATGTTCTTGCCCTTCAGCTCAGCCAGACCTTCGCTGACCTGAGTACCGGCCTTCATGACCAGACGTGCCGGGGTGTTGTAGTACTTGTTGGTGAAGTCGACCGACTTCTTGCGGTCTTCAGTGATCGACATCGACGACAGGATCGCATCGATCTTGCGCACTTTCAGTGCCGGGATCAAACCGTCGAACTCTTGCTCGACCCACACACACTTGACCTGCATCTGCTCGCACAGAGCGTTGCCGATGTCGTAGTCGAAACCGACGATGCTGCCATCCGGTGCTTTCGAAGCGAACGGAGGGTAAGCCGCTTCGATACCGATCTTCAGAGGTTTTTCGTCAGCGAAGGCGTTCATCGACAGCACGGACAGTGCCAGGGCGCCAAGCAGCACAAGTTTCTTCATCTTGGGACTCCATCGGTAAAGGGCAAAAACGGCAGAGTGAGCGACAGCCCAATATGCGAATGGGTGAATCGGGAAATCGGTTGCT
Organism: Pseudomonas sp. TNT2022 ID642; assembly: GCF_028656995.1. Taxonomy (NCBI): domain Bacteria; kingdom Pseudomonadati; phylum Pseudomonadota; class Gammaproteobacteria; order Pseudomonadales; family Pseudomonadaceae; genus Pseudomonas; species Pseudomonas sp. TNT2022 ID642. Next base: position 33,578 of record NZ_JAMDGW010000045.1, read on the forward strand.
GCATCGGTGGGAAATTTCCGATTGAAACCGTCAGAGATTTCAACCTCGGCCACGATGAGCGAGTGATCGGCATTCTAACGACAGGCCCGAAGCCGATATTTCTTCAATGCGACAACTAATTACAGATGCACAGAGAAAGCGACTTTGGCGCATTGACAGCCCTGCAATTTCATGCAAGAGCGAAAGACAGTGAACCGATCTATGCTGCAAATTGCGGGCCTATTATTCGCAAACCCTTCTAATCCGGCAAGCGCAGCGTTGTGTCTTATTTTTCACCGGGGGTTTCGAGGCTCTAAAACGGGGCGATGCGTTTCCCTTTGCCCCGCTCCGGGGCGGGCGGTTACACATTCGGTTACGTGGAACGCGGCGGGTAACAGCGGGAAAGGTCTTACGGGGGAGATCGATAATTATTGGTTGGGTGATCTTGTGTTCCGACAGTGGACTACACAGCTGCCTGACAGATTGCTATCGCTGGCAAGCCAGCTCCCACAGGGATATGCGGCGAAGCTGAAATTTCCGACACACCACAAACTCTGTGGGAGCTGGCTTGCCAGCGATGAGGCCAGAGCAGCCACCCCCAATATGCGCCGGAACCAAAATCTCCAACACATCACAAAACCTGTGGGAGCTGGCTTGCCAGCGATTAGGCCAGAGCAGCCACCCCCAATATGCGCTGGAACCAAAATCTCCAACACACCACAAAACCTGTGGGAGCTGGCTTGCCAGCGATGAGGCCAGAGCAGCCACCCCCAATATGCGCTGGAACCAAAATCTCCAACACACCACAAAACCTGTGGGAGCTGGCTTGCCAGCGATGAGGCCAGTCCTACCATCACAAAACCTGCAGACACAAAAAAGCCCTGTCCGGCCTAAACCGAACAGGGCTTTTCAGCACATCAATCTTCTACTTAAGCAACATTCATGGTCTTGTGCGTATCAATCAAATGCTGCACCACACCCGGATCCGCCAGGGTCGAGATATCCCCCAACCCGTCATATTCCGCCGTAGCAATCTTGCGAAGAATCCGGCGCATGATCTTGCCCGAACGCGTCTTCGGCAGCCCCGGCGCCCACTGGATCACGTCCGGCGAAGCAATCGGCCCGATCTCCTTACGCACCCAGTTCTTCAGCTCCAGACGCAGTTGCTCGGTCGGCTCCTCGCCATTCTTCAAGGTGACATAGACATAAATGCCCTGCCCCTTGATGTCATGCGGCACACCCACCACCGCCGCCTCAGCGACTTTCGGATGCGCAACCATCGCACTCTCGATCTCGGCCGTGCCCATACGGTGGCCCGACACGTTGAGCACGTCATCGACACGCCCGGTGATCCAGTAGTAACCATCGGCATCACGGCGCGCGCCGTCACCGGTGAAGTACATGCCACGGAAGGTCTTGAAGTAGGTATCAACGAAACGATCGTGATCGCCGTACAGCGTACGCGCCTGACCTGGCCACGAATCAAGAATCACCAGATTGCCTTCAGCCTCGCCCTCGATGATGTTACCGAGGTTGTCGACCAGCGCCGGTACCACACCAAAGAACGGACGTGCTGCCGAACCCGGCTTCAGCGCGTGCGCACCCGGCAGCGGGCTCATCATGTTGCCGCCGGTTTCGGTCTGCCACCAGGTATCGACGATCGGGCAACGCGACTTGCCGACATTCTTGTAGTACCAGTCCCAGGCTTCCGGGTTGATCGGCTCACCGACCGAACCGAGCAGACGCAGACTGCTGCCATCAGCGCCTTCAACCGCAGCCTGACCCGAGGCCATCATGGCGCGAATCGCGGTCGGTGCGGTGTAGAGGATGTTGACCTTGTGCTTGTCGACGATCTTCGCCACCCGGGTGATGTCCGGATAGTTCGGCACGCCTTCGAACAGCAGCGTGGTTGCGCCATTGGCCAGCGGGCCGTAGACGATGTAGCTGTGGCCAGTGACCCAGCCGACGTCGGCGGTGCACCAGTAAACTTCGCCCGGACGGTAGTCGAACACGCGCTCGTGGGTCATCGCCGCGTACAGCAGATAACCGCCGGTGGTGTGTTGCACGCCCTTCGGCTTGCCGGTCGAGCCGGAGGTATAAAGGATGAACAGTGCTTCCTCGGCGCCCATCTCTTTCGGCGCGCAGACAGTGCCTGCCACTTTCATCAGGTCTTCGTACCAGATGTCGCGATGCTGGTTCCACTTGATGTCGCCACCGGTGCGCTTGCAGACGATGACTTTCTGGATGCTGCTGGTTTCCGGGTTGGTCAGCGCGTCGTCGACGTTGGCCTTGAGGGAAATCTTCTTGCCGGCGCGAATGCCTTCGTCAGCGGTGATCACCACTTTCGATTTGCAGTCGATGATGCGACCGGCCAGGGCTTCCGGCGAGAAACCACCGAACACCACCGAGTGAATCGCGCCGATCCGGGTGCAGGCCAGCATGGCGACCACGGCTTCGGGAATCATCGGCATATAAATGGTCACCACGTCGCCGCGGTGTACGTCCTGACCACGCAGGGCGTTGGCCAGTTTGCACACTTGTTCGTGCAGTTCGCGGTAGGTGATGTTGCGGCTCTCGGAAGGATCGTCGCCTTCCCAGATGATCGCCACTTGATCGCCGCGCTCGGCCAGGTGACGGTCGAGGCAGTTGTAGGAAACGTTCAGGGTGCCGTCGGCAAACCATTTGATGTCGACATGGTGATCGTCGAACGACGTCTGTTTCACCGTGGTGAAAGGTTTGATCCAGTCGAGACGCTTGGCTTGCTCGCGCCAGAAGCCGTCAGGGTTGACGACCGACTGCTGGTACATGGCTTTGTAGGTCGCCTCGTCAGTCAGCGTGTTAGCCAGAACCTCGGGACGAACGGGATACAGAGAAGCCGCACTCATCTTTCCTACCTCGGTGTAATAGTTGTTTTTGTATGACCCTGTTGTAACGGGGCGGGGGCCATAGAACCATTCGACGATGGTAGTAACAAGCCCTCCCCCACCAGCCGCGCCCTGTGTAGGAGCTGCCGAAGGCTGCGATCTTTTGATCTGGATGTTTAGAGGCAAGATCAAAAGATCGTCCGAACGCGGCCCGAGCCTTCGGCAGCTCCTACAGGGGGATTTAGGTGTTCTTTGGGGGATTGTTACCAAATCTGCCAAAGGTGTTTATCAAAACCCGCTCTGTTTACCCCCGCCCCATCCCCCTAAAATTCACCTCGCCAACAAGGCAAACGCGATTAACAACGATACAGCCCCCACGAAGGCCGTTAATCCAGCTCTCAAGTAATAACTGCAAACGATGAAGTTACACACGCAACCCCATAAAGGTTGCGTGACCCCACTCGACCTCAAAAAGGTAAATCTGAAATGAAAGCTTTATTGGTTCTGGCCCTCAGCAGTCTGTGCGCAACCGCCATGGCAGATGAGGTCCCGACTGATGTCGCACAGCAGCAACCGGTTATCGAGGAATACACTTACTCCACTCACCTGGACATCGCCAAAGTTGTTTCCATGAGCGAAGTTCCGAATGTCTGCGAAGTGGTTCCAGCCAAAATGGAATACGACGACTCCAAAGGCCAGCGTCACATCCTGCGTTACAGCATCATGGGCAACGGTTGCACCAATTGATGATTCGAGACTGCACCGAATTGGATCTCTCAGCGCTTCATTGAGGGTCGATTCCAGCCCGACTTCGGTCGGGCTCAGTTGTGTTTGAAGTCGTCAAAAATGCTTGCAAAACACTAGATGTAGTGAAAAACCGGTTTTTTTGTTCGTTTTTTGAGCAAATCGACAATTGCGAGATTTTTACGAAAAAAAATCTATCCCCGGCAAAGCCCTGTAAACCCTCACTCTCATCGAAAAACCACCCTCCTCGACCGCTCCATGCGCGGATTCGCCTCAGCACAGCCGTGTTTTTTTCCCTATAATGCCGCCCCATACGGGTCAGCAATATTCCCTTACAGGGAGCAAAAGCCATTCTGAAGCCCCGCAGCAGCGTTCAACGCTGATTGCGCCCATCAGAGGCTCTCGGAACCCGTCAAAATTTCTGTTTATTTGCCTGCGTGCATCGCTGCAAAAAACGACATCCAACGCGGTCTGTACGACCGTGTGAAAAACCAACCAATCAGGTTTCACACGGGCACAGGCCCTCACGCAGGAGACGACACGTCATGCTGAGCTGGGACGAATTCGACAAAGAAGACAGTGAAGTAGCAACCGTGAAAGGCGCCAACGCCGGCCACGCTACTGAAGCCAACATGGACCGCCTCGACAACGCCGGCGGTGCCGCCGCGATCGAAGCTCGCGCCGTGACCGCCGACGACTCGGCCGCTGTCGCCCGCGCCAAGGCTGCACTGAACTCCCTCGACGTCGCCGAAGGCCTCGCCGAACTCGAAGGCGCCTCCGCCCGTGTCGCCGTTGACGAAAAGCGCATGATCAACTGCCGTGCCGACCTCAACCAACTCGTGCCATTCAAGTACGACTGGGCCTGGCAGAAATATCTGGACGGTTGCGCAAACCACTGGATGCCGCAAGAAGTCAACATGACCGCCGACATCGCCCTCTGGAAAGACCCGGAAGGCCTGACCGACGACGAGCGCCGCATCGTCATGCGCAACCTCGGCTTCTTCTCCACCGCCGACTCCCTGGTTGCCAACAACCTGGTACTGGCCGTGTACCGCCTGATCACCAACCCGGAATGCCGCCAGTACATCCTGCGCCAGGCTTTCGAAGAAGCGATCCACACCCACGCCTACCAGTACTGCATCGAATCGCTGGCCATGGATGAAGGCGAAATCTTCAACATGTACCACGAGATCCCATCGGTCGCTAAAAAAGCAGCCTGGGGCCTGAAGTACACCCGTTCGATCTCCGATCCGAAGTTCGAAACCGGCACCCCGGACACCGACAAAGAACTGCTGCGCAACCTGATCGCCTACTACTGCGTGCTGGAAGGCATCTTCTTCTACTGCGGCTTCACCCAAATCCTCTCCATGGGCCGCCGCAACAAAATGACCGGCGTCGCCGAGCAGTTCCAATACATCCTGCGCGACGAATCCATGCACCTGAACTTCGGCATCGACGTGATCAACCAGATCAAAATCGAAAACCCACACCTGTGGGATGCCGAGATGAAGGAAGAAGCGACCCAGATGATTCTGCAGGGTACGCAGCTGGAGATCGAATACGCACGTGACACCATGCCTCGCGGCGTACTGGGCATGAACGCGGCGATGATGGAGGACTACCTGAAGTTCATCGCTAACCGTCGGTTGTCGCAGATCGGTTTGAAGGAAGAGTATCCAGGGACGACTAACCCGTTCCCTTGGATGAGCGAGATTATGGACTTGAAGAAAGAGAAGAATTTCTTTGAGACTCGCGTGATCGAATACCAAACTGGTGGTGCGTTGAGCTGGGATTAATAGTCTCGCTCGGCATGATTTGACGATTACTGCCTGATTCGCCAAGTCGAGAAAGCAAAAAGCCCCGATCTGATCGGGGCTTTTTTATGGGCGATGGGTAAATCTTTTTACGCCTACGCCACAGCGCTCAATCTCCTACAGCACTTACAGTCGCTTCCCATTGAAGCGTGCTGCGAGCACTACTAAGCTCTATCGCAGGTGCCTAAGAAACGCCCAACGTAGAAAGCTTGGTCAGTGACACCGACGTGTAATTCGTCGGTGGCAACGGCTCTGCTCGTTGGGATTTCTTAAGTCCACTCTACGTTGGGGTCAGGCCTTCCCAAAATCTAAACGTAGAGGTCATAGACATGTCTGATCCATGCTCGGTAACAGTCTTCTCTCGCCACAATCTTTCTCTGCATGCCCTTCTACTCGAAAACCAGCCATGGTTCTCCGCCCGGGATGTTGGCCGCTTGATGGGTTTCCATCTGAATGATCGGGTGGTCAACAAGCTAGATAGCGATCAGCGCCGCATCATGTGGATTGAGTATTTTAGAGAACCAGAACAGCATCTGATGCTTAGCGAGTCCGGGATTTATGCGCTGTTGGTCTATCACTACGTTCCGGGGAATCGGTTGTTGCGTGAGTGGCTGACCAATGAGGTAGTGCCGACCTTGCGCGATGCTGCGGATTCGGGAGATTCAAATCGGCCAATGTTGAGCTTGTTGGATTGGCCAGAGATGTCTTTGAGTTTGCTGCATTGGCAGGATGAGGGGTGGATTCGGCTGCGGGATATGCCTCACCTGTTAAATGATCAGCCGCAGCGGAAAGCAACTACGACTCGACCTTGGTGGCGCCGAGTTGCTCAGGCGTTCCAATCTTCGAAGCGCTCAATGGGCTAGGTGACGTGTTTATAGGAGCGCTTTCGAGCCCCACGACTCTTCATAAGGAGCTCATGACAGCCATTCAATATCGGCCGAGGGTTTGCACCCTCGGCAATCGTATGGGTACGAAAAAGAACAACCGTGATTGGAATATTTAACCTTCAATTGCTTCCAACCGAAGCTTCAATCTCTGATTCACCAATGCGCCATGCACCCCAGAGTGAATTTCCCGGTGACAACTTGGACATACAGCTGCCACATACCGTGGGTGGTCTAAACCACCATCGGAGAGCCTATTCACATGATGCGGTTCTAAATAGGGTGTGCCATCTTTCTTCAAAAACGGAGCAGGCATCTCACAGCTTTCACATATTCCCTGAGCACGCATCAATACGTAGAACGAGACCTTCCGGCTACGCTGATAAATCTTACGGGGGGCGGATTGCCCGAATCCATCACTGGCAAGCTTACACGCAGCCAGCGCGACCAGCCGCGCAGCAGCCAGAGACTCGGGAAGGTCAGCCTTATCCTCGTACTCGTCACCAACTTCAATCGTTCCGCCAGAAATACCGACTGGGACTAGTCGAAAAACAATAGCCGCACGATCCTGGCCAGTTACATCAGGTTGAATCCGCGTGAACATATCTGCACAAGAAAACTCACCTACATAAGCGCAGCCTTTACCTTTGCCGAGTGCCTTAAACAAATGCAGTGCTCGGCCATCCACGGCATGCTCAGCAATGGCGCGGTTGCCACGAGTCAAAGTCATCGCACCTCGCTGTCCTTCACCCGTGTAAAGGTATGCGCCGTCGTCCCAACGATCTGCATAACCGTATTGTTCACCGCTATCGCCAGTAAACAAAAAAATCACTGGATAGATAGCTGACGCTGCAATACCACTTTGCCGACTACCGCCGAACGCACCATTAATTTCAGTTTTTCGATCGTAAACAGCCCCCGGCGTGAACTGCAATACAAGCTCACCCTCTCCTCGCGGCAACTCCACAATAGTGAAGCCTCGCTTCTTGAGGTACCTGTTGGCCGGATGCCCACCCGAAAACTCGCCTACAGAAATACCAGTCGCCAGAGAGATGATTTTCTTCACTGGATACAGCTCACCCCCCGCATTAATGGCATAACGATGAGCTTGGTTGTTTTCCCAGTCCTGCCACTCAGGCCTACTCCGAAATTTATGATCAAACTCCAGCATCGCGCTGCCTATTCGTTCCTTCGAGACCGCTTTGATCACCACGAGCGCCGCCTTTTGTAGTCAATGGCTGTAGGAAAATTCCTATAGTCGCCAAACTCCAAAAGGGTTTCAATACATGACAGAGCAAAGAGCCACTATTTATAGGCGATGCTTTTGAATAGCGACGTATTCCCCTAATTCGTTAACTCGCGTTAACTGACCATTTTCTCCTCAAGGATCCGAGCCCCACCATGAAATTCGATCTCGCCTACTGCCTCAGCCTCGACGACAAGTTGTCGATCTATGATGTTCGCGATCTCAATTTCGATGAGACGGTGGCGTTTGACTCCGCGAAGGAACACTTCCAGTGCCCCAACGATGCTTGTCGTTCGGCGTTCGAGGCTTCCAACGAGTTGGGCACGTTCAATGCCAAGAACGTGAATTACGTGCGCACGCCGCACTTCAAGAATCTGCCCACGACGCAGCATGTGGCGGGTTGTCCGCATGTGAGTTTGAAGGCTTCAGCGTCTGGTGTTGAGACGGCGGATGGTGAGGTGGATGACGGGCGTGAGGAACACTTCCCATCAGAGTTGTTGCTGACCCGGCGTGAGTATGTGCGCAAGCCTGTCGCGCCAGCGGGGGCGGCGGATGTGTTGCGGGATGATCCGGTGCGGGTGGCGGCGGACAGTGGTAAAGAGTCGGCGAGTCGTGAGTCGGCGCCGGACAAGACCAGTGTGTTTGCGCATCCGGTGGAGTGTTTCGTTTCCAACTTCGCGGACAAGGAGTTGCTCAAGCGGATGCCGTTGAAGGTCGGCGAGCATTCGGCGCCGTACAGTTCGTTCTTCAAGAAGATCGAGTATCTGACGGACAACAAGGGGCTGATTTACTGGGGGCGGATCAAGAAGATCGAGGACTTCCACAGTGCCAGTTTTCGCATCGACTTCGAAGACAAGGTCTGGTTTAAGAAGCCCGAGGACAGTAAGAAGAAGCCGTATCCGGTCAGCGTTTATCTGAACAAGAAGCTGATCGACAACTACCGCAAGCGCAAGGCGTTTATGGAAGAGATCAAGCACGCGGTGGATAGCGATAAGGCGTTGTTCTGTTTCTTCTATGGGGTGACGCCGGAGTTGAAGCAGGTGCCCGGCAAGAAGAACCCCGAAAAGCCTTTCGAGGTCTTCAATGCCAATATCGAGAACCTGGATCACTTCATTATTCGTGAAGCGCCGGGTCTGGAGTGACGGTTAGCCTTGGGGCAGTTGCAGGTTGACGGCGCCGGGGTGTTGTTTGACGAGGGAGTACGGCAGGATCGACCAGTCGGGTCTATCGCAAGAGCGTTGTACGCGAGCGAAGTAGGCGCCGAGGTACAAGCCCTTCTCGGTGAAGTACCAAGGTGAAGTGCCCCAGATGCTTTCATCCTGGAAGTTGCAGTCGTCATCTCCCGTCGGTGCCTTCATTTCTGTGGGGTACAGCGCGGTGAATTGCTTGATCACCCAAGGTACCAACTCTTTGCTCACGTACTGATAGCGCGCGTTACTTTCGTCCTTGCTCAGCGGTTTGTCGCCTAGGCTGTCGCGCTCGGCATGTAGCAGCGGTTTGCCCTCTCCGACCCACAGCACATCTTCGAGGGACAGCGGGTGGCCGGTTTTCACGTCGATATTGAGCGGGGAATCGCCGAAGTCGGGATGCGCGCCGCCGCAGTAATAGCTGGTCGAGATATTCAGGCTGACCACGGCTGGCGAGATCATTTTCGGTTCTGCCTGTTGCATGAACTCCACGTTCTCCCCGCCCTGTAATTGGCAGCCGTGATAGCTGATGACTTCATTCCAGAGGCGCCCGAGCAACTGCTGGTTAACCCGTTGCTGATCATCTTTCGACAATCCGGACTCCACGCTGAACAGCGAAATCTTTGTCTCAGGCTCGGTCCACCATTGCAGGTCATAGCCCATGAAGTTTTCTTTCTTCGCCGGTTTGAGCTTGAGTCCCTGCAGGCGCAAATACTCGTAAGGCTCGCCGTATGGCAGTGCGGCAATGAAAGGTAACGTTGCTGAGGTGGGCGCGGTAAGTCTGGCCTCGGTAAGTTTCACCGGCAGCTTTTTGCCCTGCGGACTTTGCCACTCGCCCTGCCAGCCGTTGCCGGTTTCTTCCAGCTTCAAGGTTGGCAGCGGCTTGTCGTCACCGTAGCGGTTATTGCCTTCGACGAGGTTCAACGTGCTGTCTTGTAGCGAGCCGCTGAGGGCTAGGTCACGGTGATATTTCTCGTAGAAATAGCGGCCGGTGACTTCGTCCTGCTGTGTGGTGTTGAGTTCAACAACAATCGCCGTCTTGCCCAATGTGCCGGTAAATACGCGCCGCCCATCTTCGGCATGGGCAGTGGAAATCAGTGTGAACAGCGCCGCGGCATATGGCGCCAGGCGCATCAGTCCCTTGAGCATGAATCAATCCTTGAAGGAGTCGGAGGTCGCGTCGGCACACAGGCGTCGGCGCTGAAAAATACGCTGCGGATTATGGCGGGGGCCGCTTAACTATTCGAGTTTTCTTGCTCGTACTTTTCAAGCCAGGCTTTGCGCTCGAGGGCCGCAATTTCCCGAACCATTTGTTGGCGACGCTCCTTGGCAGCATGAAGCTGGACGTCATCAAGAAAGCAGTAATGACGCAGCCAGTGAAGCGCCATTTCCTCATTCGGAAAATAGTAAGACTTGGCGCCCTTGCTGTTCCTGGGCGTGTCATTCATTTGCTCGTCAAATACCATCGCTGTGATTTCATCCGGTGGCAAAGATCCCGTATGGGCGACCTTGTCCTGGAAAATCCATGCAATCTCATCAATGTGTTTTTGCGCGCTGCGATGGCTACGTCGATAGAACCGTTGATGCTCACAAGTCTGTTTCAGCCGCGCCAACATCAACTCAGGGTTTAGCCACTGCCCGAGGTCATGATGATGTGCGTTGATCACTATCCCCTTGACCCAACGATCCACAAATCGATCAACAAAGTCTTCTGTGTCAGCCTTTTTCGCATCAGCGAAAATCAGGCAATAGCGGGTCTGGACGTGAATGACCAGCAACACATGCTTGCGTTGTACCGTTATCGCGTGCACCAGCCACTGCTCGTCAGCGCCGCTCAGCTCATCATCTTCAATGATTGCGGACGGCGGTTTAGCATCCACCGGCGTGATCTTTTTGCCCTTGTGGACACGGCTGAAGAATTTGCTGGCGGCTTCGGTGCAATTGAAGATCAACATTCTGATTCTCTGGAAAGTGCTGGGGAGAATGGTCAGTCATCATGAGCAATTTCATCGACCCACTCAATTTCATAATGCCGACGCTCAATATCAGAAAGTAACTTGCGCGCGTCATCGCTCAAGATCGATAACTCCGCGTCAGTCAAAAGGTCATGCGAGACCATCAAGGTCAACTTCCATAGTGCGGAGGATCGAGCGAGGCCATCGAACATGCGGGCCATGTCGTGGTTCCGATCATTGATCAGTCCGTAGATCATGCTGTAGCGCGCATGCGCCGAAAGTGCTCCGTGCTGAGTGATGGTTCTGGTGTCGGCGATAACGCCTTGGCAAAACCGGTCGAGTGCGATTTTGCGCAGTTCCTTGAACTTCTTCCAGTCACTTTCAATGATCGACATGGTTTCTCTCCGCGCTTTTTTCTTGAGGCGTTCGAATTTTTCGTCTGGACTTCCAAAGATACAAAGCAGCAGTTCATTTCGTCCACATACTCAGCATCACCAAGACCAGCAATCCAATATAAACCCAGGCATGCACCCGATCCGGGATCCGCCCAATCCATGGCGCGGCCAATCGAATCCCGATGAGCGACCCCGCCGTCAGCACCGCAAACGCCAGCAAATCAACATACCCGACAAACCACGCGCCCAAGTCAGCCTGACTGAACCCGGCCAGCGCCATGTACGTCAGCGTCCCAGCCAATGCCACCGGTACGCTCAACGGATTGGCCATGGATGTCGCTTGCGACATGCTCAATCCACAACGGCGCAGCAGCGGCACGGTCATGACGCTGCCTCCTACACCGAGAAACGTCGCGATGGCGCCAATGCCTACACCGCCTGCGGAAGTTTCCGTAGCGCCAAGTCGGCGTGGGATGACGTCTGCGTTTTGAGTGAGAAATCCGCGTCGCAGCAGGCAATCAATGATGGTCACGCCGAGGTAGCCGATGAACGCGTAGCGAATCACTTCGCCGCTGACCCACACCGCCGCTATTGCGCCAACAACCGCGCCCAACCCGATGAACCCGCCCAGCGGCCACAGGTAATGACGAATGAGATTGCCGGCGCGGCGGTGTTTGTCGGTGGCGATCAGGGCGTTGACGATCATCACGCAGGTCGAAGTGGCGACGGCGATGTGCATCGCCGATTGGCCGATCGGGTCGTCGGCGCCGTGGCTGGTGGTGAGCAGGCGATACAGCAGCGGCACCACGACGAAGCCGCCGCCGAAGCCGAACAGCACGGCGGTAATGCCGGTCAGGCAGCCGAAGAGGGTCAGCAATAAATAGAACATGTCGAGGCGTCCGTTGTGGGAGAGCGGTCGACGATAGAGCGGCAGCGCTTGGCCTGCTTCAGCAAGTGAGCCAATAATGTTTGCGTTTACGCCAATCACCGGGAAATGCCTGATGCGCAATGTTTCGATCAATCTGCTGGATGACACGCCGCGCGCGGTGGTGGCAATCGGTACGGATTATTCTCACGGTCACCTCCTGCCCTTTCATACGCATCGGCGGGCGCAGTTGTTGTACGGCGCGACGGGTGTGATGCAAGTCAGCACCCATGACGGTAATTGGGTGGTGCCGCCGCAACGTGCGGTTTGGATTCCGCCGGGGGTGGCGCATGAGGTGGTGATGCTCGGCGTCAGCACTCGCAGTGTGTATATCGAGCCAGGCGCAGTGGATTTGGGCGAGCGCTGCCAGGTGATCAGTGTGTCGCCGTTGATGCGGCATTTGCTGATGGAGGCGGTGGAAGTGCCGCTGACCTATGACTTGGGCGGACGCGACGGTGTGTTGATTGATCTGTTGCTGCATGAATTGACGCGCAGTGCGCCGCTGCCATTGCACATTCCGCTGCCGACTGACGGAAAACTCCTGCATCTGTGTCAGAACTTTCTGCATCAGCCGTACGCCCATCAATCTCCACAGCAGTGGGCCGAGCAGTTACACATAAGCTTGCGCACCTTCAACAGGATGTTTCGGCAACAGACCGGATTGAGCTTCAGGCAATGGCGGCAGCAGGCTTGCGTGGTCCTGGCGCTGGCGCGCTTGGCCTCGGGTGAAGCGGTGACGCGCATCGCGCTGGACTTCGGTTATGAAAGCCCGGCGGCGTTCTCGACGATGTTCCGGCGGATCCTCGGGCAGGCACCGTCCGTCTGGTTGGAGGCGGCGAATTAGCGCAAATCAAAAAATGCGTTTGATCCCGGCCGAAAACAACTGTACAAAAACACAGTACATTTTCAATCAGCACTCTTGAGCCCGGAGCACACCATGGCCTCTCTTGCGATGAACCACATCCTCGAACGCATTGCCCTTTTCCAGTTCACCCCGACGCACTGCATCCAGGCCCGAGCGATGCTGGGCTGGAGCGCGGAACAGCTATCGCGGGAGGCTGAGGTTTCGGTTGAAGACATTCATCGGTTTGAAGCGCAGCAGGATGTCGCGGATGCGGCGCGACTGGCGTTGGCGTATCGGTTCGAGGCGCAGGGGCTGGTGTTCTTTCCCGGGTTTGCACCGGGGCGTAGTGCGAGTTCTCAGGGCGTTTCGTCGGAAGCGGTGGGCCGTGGGGATTTTGCGATGGCTGAGTAAGGATAAAAACATGAGCGAGATCGAAGAAAGCACAGGCAATGTTTATCAAGATTTAGACCTTGAGCATGCAGGCGAGATGCTGCTCAAGTCCGAGTACGCGACCAAATTGATCTCGCTCATCGAGTCCACCGACATAAGCGAATCTGAAGCCGCACAAAGACTGGGAATACCTCTGGAGAACCTGCAGCAATTACTTCGTGGAAAATTTCGAGAAGTGTCGGTTACTACTATGGCTGATTACAGCCGTAAGATTTCAGGGCTTGTTTCAGGAGCAACCGGTTCGCCCCCTTAGGCGCGAACCGTCTTCATCTGATCAGGCGTTCTGCACCACACCCTCACTCTCCCCTTCAACCGCCAACCACCACGCCTCCCCGCGTTGCGGTTGAGCGATGTTAAACGCCTCACCCATTTGCGGCGTGGTAATGGAAATACTGCGTTCCCACGCCAGTGCCAGAATCCGGTCGAACGGTTCGTGCCAGGCGTGCATGGCCAGGTCGAAGGTGCCGTTGTGGATCGGGAAGAGCCAGCGGCCTTTGAGGTCGATGTGCGCTTGCAAGGTTTCTTCGGGCTGCATGTGCACGTGCGGCCATTCGACGTTGTAGGCGCCGGTTTCCATCAGGGTCAGGTCGAACGGGCCGTACTGTTCGCCGATGCGTTTGAAGCCGTCGAAGTAGCCGCTGTCGCCGCTGAAGAAGATCCGGGTGTCGCCGTCGATCATTACCCAGGACGCCCACAGGGAACTGTTGCCATCGAACAGGCCACGGCCGGAAAAGTGCTGGGACGGTGTGGCGACGAAACGGATGCCGGCAATTTCTGCGCCCTGCCACCAATCGTACTGACGGACTTTACTGGCATCGATACCCCATTTGATCAGCGTGTCGCCGACGCCCAGCGGGGTCAGGAACAGGTTGGTCTTGGCGGCCAGTCTGAGCACGGCCTGGTAATCGAGGTGGTCGTAATGGTTGTGCGACAGGATCACCGCTTCGATCGGCGGCAACTGGTCGATGCTGATCGGGGGCTGGTGGAAGCGTTTCGGCCCGGCCCACTGTACGGGTGATGCACGCTCGGCGAAGACCGGGTCGGTGATGAAGAATTTGTCGCGCAGTTTCAGCAGCAGGGTCGAATGACCGAGGCGATAGACGCTGTGGTTGGGCGCCGCCAACAGCTCTTCTCGAGTCAACGCCTGCACCGGGATCGGCGCTGCGGGCCGGGTGTTGCGCGGTTTGTGGAAAATCATGTTCCACATGATCCGCAGCATTTTGCGTAGGCCTTCGCGTTGCACGGGTGCGTGATTGCGAAACAGCCCCTGATGCTGCCGCGAGGCTTCAGGCGTGGATGTGTGATCCGGGATCGAAACTGGATTGGCCATGACTGAATGACTCCAGAAAAACCGCGCAATTCGCGGTTTTCCTCGGTGGGACGATAAATGGCCAAAGCTGCACGCATAGGCCGAACTGTCTGGTTTTTAGATTGCGAGGATTAACGCAACATTACACTGCTCGGTGTAGTTTCTAGGTTGCATCAAAGCGGATGACAAGTAAACTGCCAAGTGTAATTTCATCTTTTCTCTGCCGAAGCGTACTTATGACAGCTCCACAGCGCCTCACCGACCGTAAACGCGAAGCCATTATTCAGGCGGCGATTGCCGAATTTCGTGCCCACGGATTCGAGATCACCAGCATGGACAAGATTGCTGCCACGGCCGGTGTGTCGAAACGCACGGTGTATAACCATTTCCCCAGCAAAGAAGAGCTTTTCGCCGAAATTCTCAACCAGTTGTGGGCACGAATCAGCGCCGAGCAATCGGTCGTCTACAACCGCGATCAGCCATTGCGCGAACAATTACGGCAGATGCTCCAGGCCAAGGTGCAGTTGATGGCCGACGAGAATTTCCTGACCCTGGCCCGGGTGGCGATTGCCGCCACCATCCACTCGCCGGAGCGCGCACAGAACATGATCGAGCGCATGGGCGAGCGCGAGGAAGGCCTGACCGTGTGGATTCGCGCCGCGCAGGCTGACGGTCGACTGAAACCGGTCGATCCGGAATTCGCCGCACATCAAGTACAAGGCTTGCTCAAGACCTTTGGTTTCTGGCCGCAGATGTCGATGGGCCGTGCCGCCCTCGATGTCGATATGCAGACCACCGTCGCCGAATCGGCGCTGGAGATGTTTCTGGCCCGCTATCAGCTCTAAATCGCCCTTCTCCTGCGCGAGCCGTCGATTAAATGGCTCGGAAGGACACTGATTAATCCCGTTGGAATAAATGACAATGTCCGACAATCGACCGACGAACGGTTAGCCTGAGAAAATACTGCAAAGTATTTCAGGATGAATTTCGCGCAGGGCATCATGGAAAACCAACGCGGCAAAGGCTTGTCATTCGCCCGGCGCATTTACCTGCCCAGGGCCATTGGTCTGGGGATCGGTTTCTTCAGTGTCGGTGCGGCGTTGTATCCGCTGAACATGCCCGGCTGGCTGTGGGCGCTGTTGTTGTTCAACGGCTTCGCCTGGCCGCATCTGGCTTATCAGATTTCCACGCGCTCGGTTTTCCCGTATCAGGCTGAACGCCGCAACCTGTTGTATGACTCGTTGTGCGGTGGATTCTGGGCGGCGTGCTTTCAGTTCAGTCCGCTGACCACCGTGACCATCCTGTCAATGATGACCATGAACAACGTCGCCGCCGGTGGCTATCGACTGTTCGTGTTCGGCGCCCTGGCCCAACTCGCTGGCGTGTTGATCGGCTGGGCAATCTTTGGTTCCAAATTCAGCCTGACGATGACCCAAACGCAAGTCTGGGCCTGCCTGCCGATGCTCACCCTGTATCCGCTCGCGCTGGGCATGGTCTGTTATCACCTGGCGATCAAACTCTCCCAACACAAACGCGCACTGAGCGCCCTGAGCCGCACCGACAGCCTCACCGGCCTGCTCAATCACGGGGCCTGGAAAGACCTGCTGCACCTGAAATTTCAGCAGTGCCGCCAACACAACACCCAAGCCACGCTGGCGTTGATCGACATCGACCATTTCAAGGGAATCAACGACAGCTTCGGGCACATCGTCGGCGATGAAGTGCTTCAGCATTTGAGTCAGGAGCTCAAACGCCTGCTGGACCAGTACGAATTGGCCGGGCGCTACGGCGGCGACGAGTTCTGCGTGATCCTGCCGACACTGCCGCTGAGCAAGGCCGAAGCGCTGATGGAGCAATTGCGCGAGGCAATGCAGCAGTATCGTCATCCGCAGGTGTCAGAGTTGCGAGTGGGTCTGAGTATCGGTCTGGCGCGCTATCAGCCCTTGTACAAGGATGCACTGGACTGGCTGGACGATGCCGACAAAGCGCTCTACACCGCTAAACACAAGGGCCGAAACACCATCAGTGTGGCTTTGAGCCGTGCCGCGACAGACAACGTCAGCGCTTAAAAAGTTATACAAAATTACAAATAATTACTTCCTTGTACAACTTTATGAAGTTTTGTATAAGTAGCCATCTGCCAGCTAAGGAATACTGGCATTGAGCAGTCATTACCGAATGCCGTCCGCGCATTCGGTCTGCCGGCGCGGAAATAGGGACTGAATCCTCGATCTTCCCCACTTCCAGAGTACTGCGAGCATGTTCTTCAATCGCCACAAATCCGTCGTCGACGATCTTCAGCGCACCCTCACCGAACAAGCCGGCCTGCTCGATGCGATCAATCGCTCGATGGCGGTGATCGAGTTCGACCTCGATGGCGTGGTGCTGCGCGCCAATGACAACTTTCTCAAAACCATGGGTTACAGCGCCGAGCAAGCGATCGGCCAACCGCATCGGCGCTTTTGCACACCAGAGTTCGGCCGTAGTGCTCAGTACACTGATTTGTGGTCACGCCTGAAAAACGGCCAGTTTCAGTCCGGTACGTTTGAACGGGTCGACGGCAAGGGCCAGCCGATCTGGCTGGAAGCCAGTTACAACCCGATCAAGGATGCCTCGGGTCGCGTGGTGAAAGTGGTCAAGTACGCCATGGACGTGACCGCCAAAGTGCAGCAGGAAAGTGAGGCCAACGCCAAGTTGCAGGCGATTGACCGGGCGATGGCAGTGATCGAGTTCAACCTCGACGGCAGCATTCTTACGGCCAATCAGAACTTTCTGACGCGCATGGGTTACACCCTCGCCGAGCTGAAAGGTAAACATCACCGTTTGTTCTGCACGCCGGCACTGGTCAACAGCAGCGCTTATGAGGATTTCTGGCGGCGCTTGAACCAGGGTGAGCTTTTCCAGGGGCAGTTCGAACGCGTGGATAAACGCGGGCAAACCGTGTGGCTAGAAGCCAATTACAACCCGGTCTACGACGCCGCCGGGCGCTTGTGCAAAGTGGTGAAGTTCGCCTCCGACGTCACCGCCCGGGTCGAGCAACACGAACAGGATGCACGCAGCGCCAGCGCGGCGTATCACATCTCCGTGGCCACGCGAAAAGTCGCCGAGCAAGGTACGCAAGTGATCCAGCAGGCCGCCAGTGAAATGCGCGAAATCGCCGAGGACATTGCTGAGTCTTCAACGCTGATTGCACAACTGGGGGAACGCTCCGAGCAGATCACCGCCATCGTCAACACCATCCGCGCGATTGCCGACCAGACCAATCTGCTGGCGCTCAACGCTGCAATTGAAGCCGCGCGCGCCGGTGAACAGGGGCGCGGGTTTGCCGTGGTCGCTGACGAAGTGCGGCAATTGGCGGCTCGAACCAGCGGCTCGACTGCGGAGATTTCCAGCATGATCGGTTTGATCCAGAACGAGACCCGCCAGGCCATCAAGAGCATGGAAGGCACCCGGGGTCGCGCGGCTGAAGGCGTCGAGTTGGCGAATCAGGCGGGCACGGTGATTCTGCAGATCCGTGATGGCGCCAGTGAGGCGGTGGATGCGGTGAGCATGTTTGCCAATGAGCGTGTGCCGGGTTAAGGCTTGTGCAAGGCAGCCAGACCGCGTCGTGGCCTTCGCGAGCAGGTTCGCTCCCACAGGGGTCAGGTTGATCACAATATTTGTGAATACCCCGGCTACCTGTGGGAGCGAGCCTGCTCGCGAAGGGGCCGGTCGCCACAACGCAGGGCTATAGTGACTACACGTCCCATGCCCTGCCGAGTGCACCATGACCACTGAAAAACCCGCAACACCTGAAACAGCTCCCGTCGATCACCTGCGCTTCCACCGCCGCCATGCCCACCTCAACACCACCTTCGGCAACGACACGTTCGCCCTGCGCGCCGAGGCGTTTGCACGCTTCTTCGGCACGCCGATGTTTCTCGGCGCACAAACCCTGATTGTGCTGTTGTGGGTCTGCCTCAACGTGTTTGGCGTGACCACTTTCGATGTTTACCCGTTCATCCTGTTGAACCTCGCCTTCAGCCTGCAATCGGCCTACGCCGCGCCACTGATTCTGCTCGCACAAACCCGTCAGGCCGCCCGCGACAAGGCGCAAGCCGATGCCGACGCGCAACACCGTGAAGCGTTGGCATCGGCCAATACCGAGCGTCAGGCCGAAGCGGCGAAGAACACCGCGCAACTGCTTGAACTGCTGGAGCAGAACACCCGCCTCACCGAGATGACCAAAAACCTCACCGAACGCATCGCCAGCCTGACCAGCGAGTTGCACGATCACATGCGCCAGAACCCGCAGCGCTGATCACGGTAAACGCAGCGCCCGCCCCAATTCATCGAACAACGTCACCACCGAGCGCAACGCCCGGCAATCCGGGCGGGTCAGCAGCCATAGCGCGGTGTCATAACCGTGCAGCGGTTCGCTCAACGCCTGCAAACCGTCGGTGATCAGAAAGTCCGGTAATGCCGCCACGCCGAGGCCGGCGCGGACCAGTTCGGTTACCGACAATATGCTGTTGCAACGATAGCTCGGGGTCACGCCTGGCAGGTGTTGCCGACGCCAGGCGATGGTTGGGTGATCGGGGAGAAAGTCGTCCGGAGCGATCCAGGTCAGCGCGGCCAGATCCGACGCATCGACATTCTGCAGATAGCGCGAACTGGCGCAGACCCGGTAGGAAATCTTCGCCAGTTGCCGTCCGACCAGATGCTCGGGCGGTGTGCGCGTGAGGCGCAGGGCGATGTCGGCATCGCGGCGGCTGAGGTTGGCGAAATCGTTGGAGGTGCTCAGTTCAATGGTCAACGCCGGGTAATGGGGCATGAATTGCGCCAGGGCCGGCAGCAGCAAACCTTGCAACACCGAGTCGGTGCAGGTCAGGCGCACTGTGCCGCTGACCACTTCGCCGCCCTGCTCCACGCCAATGCGCGCGGCCTCCAGCGCCTGTTCGGCGCGTTCGGCTTGCTCGGCCAGTGTCTGTGCCAACGTCGTCGGCAGGTAGCCAGCGCGGCTTTTTTCGAACAGTTGCTGACCGAGTGCAGCTTCGAGACGGCGCACGGCGCGAAACACCGTCGACACATCGACCTTCAACAACTGCGAAGCCCGGGCCAGAGAGCCGCCGCGCACCAAGGCAAGAATCAGGGCCAGGTCGGCGTAGTCGAGCTGATAGTGCGTCGCTGCATTAATCACTTGGGGAAACGCCCATATTGAGTGCGTGAACGCCAATCTATAGTGAGTGTCATCAATCAACAAGCGCAGGGAATTCCCATGGAAAACAGCGCCATCCGTATCGCCCTGATCGGCGACTACGACCCGCAAGTCACCGCCCACCAAGCCATTCCCGTCGCCCTCGGGCTGGTCGCCGAACACCTCAATCGCAACGTGCAACTCGAATGGCTGGCCACCGACCGGATCCACGCCGATACGCCGCTCGAGCGGTTCGATGGCTTTTGGTGCGTACCCGGCAGTCCTTACAAGAGTGAAGCCGGCGCACTGCGCGCGATCCGTTTTGCCCGCGAACAGCAGCGACCTTTCCTCGGTACCTGTGGCGGTTTTCAACATGCGGTGCTGGAGTTTTCTCGCAACGTGTTGGGTTGGGTCGATGCGGAACACGGTGAAACATCGCCCGATTCTGAACGCGCGGTACTTACGCCGTTGACCTGTTCGCTGGTCGAAGCGGTGGACAGCATTCACCTGGTGCCCGGTTCGTTGATCGCCAAGGCGTACGAAACGTCGCAGATTCGTGAAGGTTATCGCTGCCGCTTCGGTGTGAATCCGCTGTTTGAACAGGAACTGTTGAACGATCGGCTACACGCCGTGGGTCATGATTCGGCGGGAGATTTGCGCGCGATTGAACTCAAGGAGCACCGCTTCTTTGTCGCGACGTTGTTTCAACCGGAACGTGCGGCGCTGAAAGGGTTAATGCCGCCGCTGGTGCGCGCGTTTGTTGAAGCTTGCGCGGAGGCACGTTGATGACGGCCTGCTTTGCGGTGATTTTTACCTCGACTCGCACCGAGGGTGACAACGGCTATGCCGAGGCGGCTGAGCGCATGGATTTGTTGGTGCGCGAACAGCCGGGGTTTCTCGGGGTGGAGTCGGTTCGAGGCGCGGATGGCGTCGGGATTACGGTGTCGTATTGGCAGAGCGAAGCGGCGATTCTGGCGTGGCGGCAGCATCCTGAACATCAGGTGATTCAGGAGCGTGGGCGTCTGCAGTGGTATTCGGCGTTTCATACGCGGGTATGCAAAGTCGAACGCGAGTATCGGTTCAGCCTGTGATGTTGGTGGTGAACTCTCCGGCCTCATCGCTGGCAAGCCAGCTCCCACAGGTACGATGTGATCTTCAGAGCAACGCATAACCTGTGGGAGCTGGCTTGCCAGCGATGAGGCCCGTACAGCCACTAAAAAACTTCAGCCCCGCACCAGACTCCGCACCGCGACAATCTCCGGCACTTCAACCTTGGTCATATACACCCGCAACGGCTCGGTGATGTTGATCCGGTCATCGATATTCTGATCCAGCAACAACTGAATCAACTCGCGTTTAAGCGTCATGGTCTGCGCTGTCGCTGGCGCCCAGACGAATTCATTCACAGGAATAATGCCTTCATCGGCCACGTCCATGCCGAACGAATCTTCGCTGAAGCGCACGATGTACTGACCGGTCTTGCGGTTGAGACCGACAAAACCCTTGAGATCGTCGGCGGCCTGGCAGATGAGTTGGGAGGTGATGCGCATGGTAAACCTCACGAAAAATGATCGATGGTTTACACGCAGGGCAACTGAGCGGCGCGCCCTCTGCCGGGACGTCTGCCGAGGGCAAGCGTACTGCAAACCGCGCCACAAAAGTGCAGGAAAAATCGCTTTTAATACGTTTATGTCGGTCCTGCGATAGCACCCGAGCGCTTCAGTTGTTAAAAGGTACGTCTTTGAAAATGCCCTGCGAAAGGAACTCGAACATGCCCGCTACTTTCACCAAAAGCGCTCTGGTCCTGAGCCTGCTGCTCGGCCTCGGTCAGGCGCACGCCGCCAGCCACGCCGATCCCGGTGCGGTCGCTGCCGCCAACGGTATCCCGCATCCGGCGGTGATCGCTCACCGTGGCGCCTCTTTCGATGCACCGGAATCCACCGCTGCCTCCTACAAACTGGCTCGCGATCTGGGCGCCGATTACCTGGAAATGGACTTGCAGCGCAGCAAGGACGGCGTGCTGTTCGCCCTGCACGACGACAACCTCCAACGCACCACCGACGTCGCCAGCAAGTTTCCGGAGCGCAAAGACGCCTCGGCCACCGCGTTCACCATGGCCGAACTGAAAACCCTCGACGCCGGCAGCTGGTTCAACACCAAATACCCGGATCGCGCGCGCCCGTCCTACGCCGGGCTGAAAATTCTGACCCTCGATGAAATCATCGACATCGCCCAGGCCAACCCGCAACACAAGCCGGGTCTGTACATCGAGACCAAAGAGCCGCAGCTGTTTCCGGGGATCGAGAAAGACCTGAAAGAGAAACTGCAGGATCGCGGCTGGCTGAGCCCGGCCGGTTCGAAACTGGCGAAAAGTGCGCTGGGTGTTGGTCAGGGCAAAGGCAAAGTGATTCTGCAAACATTCGAGAAAAACAGCCTCGAACTGCTGGAAAAAGAAATGCCGCAGGTGCCGAAAATCCTTCTGTTGTGGGTGGGCGAAGGCAGCATCGAGCCAAAATCGAAAGTGACGTTTGCCGAATCCGGCGAGAAAGACAAAAACGTTTTCTTCGGCAAGCAAGAGCCGAAGTCCGAAGCCGAATTCAAACAATGGGTGGATTACGCCAAGGCCCAGGGTGCGATCGGCACCGGTCCTTCGGCGAAGTTGACCAAGGGCGGCGATCAGAGCTATTCGGATCTGGTGCAACCGTGGATGAACCAATACACCCACGACCAGGGCCTGCTGGTGCACGTCTACACCGTCGACGAGCCGGTGGACTTCGAGAAAGTCATGGCGGCCGGTGTCGATGGCATCTTCACCAACCGCGCCAGCGAACTGTTGAAGTTCTATAAACGCCCGGCGGCCGGCAGTGTTGATCAGGTGTTGAAGAACAACGGGTTCTGAGTGAACCAGCGCGCGCCTTTCAATCAGGCGCGCGCTGAACATCAAAAGCTTCGCACATTCTCAATTACAGAAATTCCAAGCATGTTTCTCAGCCCTACCAGGGCTGCAGGTAATGCTCCACCCAATACCAGGAACGTTCTGGCGTTCTGTGGTTTTAGCTCCACACTCTGACGCGCCTGCAAAACAGCTTTGTACTTTATGCACTGATAAAGACCTCGAACGATATCCGCTTCATCTGCTGTCGAAGGCTTGACCTCAACGCCGATTACCTCCTTGCCTCGCATAAAGAAAACATCAATCACATCGCCAGATGGCAAACGATGTTCTACCTCAGTAAGTCCTCTCTTGCCTGTCAGATTAAGAATCTCGGGATGTTGGGCAACGAACAACTTGAGTCGTCTATGTTCTTCTCCCTCGCCGCCGCCGCGGCGAGAGGCTTCTGCCAACAACGGAGCAAACACTGGTGTCAGCGGTTGCAGGTCTAGAGCCTCCAATACCTCGTTCCAATACTGATACGCATAAACCTCCCTTAGCTTGGCGTGAATAATGCTCTCTCGCTGCTTACGCGACTGTCTGCGATAGTTCTTCAGGTCATCTATAAACCAATCGATACCTTCACCCGGAATGCGGGTGGCTTTGTTTATCACCAGACTTTGCAAGGGGGGGACCCTTTCTTTCCACTGCTCTTCCAGCTTTTGCAGAGACCTGCCCACACAACCCAAGACAAAGTTCAGGTTTCGTGGATTAGGCATACCCAACTCTTGCGCCAGGTCTTCATAGGTCACTGGGGTGGTCGCCAAAGCCTGCCGAACCAGGATCGGAAATGCCAATCTCGCACGTTGTTGAAAAAGCTGATTGCCCCAAAGATTTTCCATTCCCGTCATGTCCTTGTTTCCTGTTGGTATGCAGACCGCTGATCAAAGAGCTCACTTGGATACTTAGAAAGTGAGTGATTTCCAGTTGAAAAAACACCGAATCGTTCACTTGAGCCCAAACTCATTGATTAAGCCTGAATTAAGACAGCTTCGATACGCTGAACCCACTTGAACAGCTCAACCCATTCAAACGAACACCTAAAGGAATGAACCGATGAAAACTTTGACTGCCCTGTTTACCGCTGCTGCCCTGACTCTTACCGCTGGCCTGGCCCAGGCTGATGTTCGCGTTGACCAGATTCCTGAACTGGTTAAGTCGGGCAAGATCAAGTCGCTGGAATCGATGAACGCCGAAGCGCTGAAACTGCATCCGGGTGCGACTATTACTGACACCGACCTGGATAACCACTTCAATGGTTATGAGTATGAAGTTGAGTTGAAGACGGCTGATGGCAAAGAGTTCGATGTGGACTTTGATGCGACCACTGGCAAGGTGTTGAGCAACAAGCAAGACACTTGATTGAACGCACCACCAAAAGCCGCACGATTGAAAGATCGTGCGGCTTTTTTGTGTCTGGTGTTTGGCTTTGTTGATGTGTTGTCAGTGAGATTTTCTCCCCCTCACCCCAGCCCTCTCCCCCAAGGGGGCGAGGGGAAAGGGAGCCGATCGGGGGCTATTCAACACCTGAGTTCGACCCGCAATCTCAGGTCGGTGTAGCTCGAATAGTCACCGCGGTCAGTCCCCTCTCCCTCTGGGAGAGGGCTAGGGTGAGGGGAAAGGGAGCAAATCGGACGCAATTCAACGACCAGAGTGCGCCTCGATATTTCAGGTCGGCGTACCTCGAATAGTCACTGCAGTCAGTCCCCTCTCCCTCTGGGAGAGGGCTAGGGTGAGGGGAAACGGCATCACGCCGAGGTACTGACCAGCGAACCCGAGGTGCTCGAATCGGAGTCCTGCAAGGCCTGCAACAATGAGGCTGTGGCGGTGGACAGGGACGCCGAGGTAGCGGTGATCTGCGCTTGCGCAGCGGCTACTTCGGCAGCTTTTGCATCAGAACTTTCCTGCTTCGCCTGGGCGGCTTGCAACGCCTGCTGCTCCTCCTGCAATTGCTTCTGCAACTCGGCAATCTGCTTGCGCAGTTCCTTCACCGAATCCGATTCTTCACTGCTGGAATCGCTGTCACCCGCGGGTGCCGCGCCACCGCCCGCAGCCACTTTGCTGGTGTCCGCTTTCACGCCAGTGCTGGCCGCTGCCGTGGTCGAGGTATCGTCACCGACGTCGCTGATTGCGGTTTTGCTGGTGGGTGTCGTGACGGTCTGATTGATCGAAACTGAAGTGATGCTGACCATGGAAAGGCTCCAATGCCGGTGATAGATAACCGGTCATCGACCACGGCCGCAGGTAATTGAGATCGACTGTGTACCGACTCGGTATCCGAATCGGTACACAGTCAATGGCCTCAGGCGCTCAGGCGCGCGGTGACTTCGTTCAACTGGCCCGACAGACCATGCAGGTTCTGACTGGCGCTCTCGGTGCGCTGCACATTGTCGAGGTTGGTGCTGGCGATCGAAGTGATCTCGGTGAGGTTGCGCGAGATGTCCTCGGCCACCGAGGTCTGCTCTTCCGCAGCGGTGGCGATCTGACGGTTCATGTCGCGGATCGCTTCCACGGCGTGGGTGATGCGCTCCAGCATCGCGCCGGCCTGGGTCACCTGCTCGACGCTTTCATCACTGCGCGTCTGGCCGCTGTCGATGGCTTGCGCCGCGTCCACCGCACCGGTCTGCACGCTCTGAATGATCTGGTTGATCTCGATGATCGACTCCGCCGTACGCTGTGCGAGGTTGCGCACTTCATCGGCGACCACGGCAAAACCACGCCCGGCCTCACCGGCGCGCGCCGCTTCAATCGCGGCGTTGAGCGCCAGCAGATTGGTCTGCTCGGCGATGCCGCGAATCACTTCCAGCACCTTGCCGATACGGCCGCTATCAGCTTCCAGACGACGGATCACCGTGGCGGTATTGGCGATTTCACCGCGCATCTGGGTGATCGAGTGAATGGTGCTCTGCATGACCTTCTCACCCTGTTGGGCGGACTGGTCGGCATCGTCGGCAGCACGCGCAGCATCGGCAGCGTGACGCGCCACTTCCTGCGCAGTGGCGGACATTTCGTTCATCGCCGTGGCGACTTGATCGGTGCGGTTGAACTGCTCGTTGGTGCCACCGGCCATGGTCGTGGCGATCGCGTTCAACTCGCCGCTGGCGCTGTCCAGATCACTGGCGCTGCGCTGCAAACGGGTGAAGGTTTCGGCGAGGAAATCACGCAAGGTGTTGGCCGCTGCGGCGAGGTTTCCCAGCTCATCCTGACGATCGCTGACCACACGCTCGGCCAGTTTGCCGCGGCTCAACTGGGTCACGTAATCGATGAGTTTACGAATCGGCTCGACCAGGTTGCGGTTGACCAGCCACAGGCTCAACAGGCCGATCAGCAGACCCGACGCGAGCATCACCAGCAGCCCCAGCCACACGGTGCGATCAGCCTCGGCACTGATCAGCGCCGACTGCGCGGTGCCTTGCTTGCGCAACTCGGCGACCAGCTCGCTCATCTGATCGCTGGCGGCGCGGTCGACGCCTTTGACCGCCGCATCACCGGCCGCCGGATCACCACCGGCAGCCACGTAGGCATCGCGTCCCTTCTGATACGCAGAACCCAACTGACGATGCTCATCACGCAAACGTTCGATGCGGTTTTTCAGGCTCGGCTCGATGCCTTTCTGGCCGGCCAGTTCACCGAGGATGTTCTGCACATCGCGCTGACGGTCTTCAAACTGCCCCCAGTACTTGGCCAGATCCGCCGGCTGCTTGCCGCGCAGCAGGACGTTCTTCCACTCCTGCACCTGCACCTTGAATTGCAGGTTGGCCTCATCGATCAATTGCGAGGTGTGCAGGGGACCGGCGATCAACTGGCTGTAGCTTTGCACGCCGTTGGAGAGGAAATGAAAACAGGCCAGGGCAATCAACAGCACCGCCAGCAGGCTGCCGCTCAGCAGGGCGAGAATTTGCGTTCTCAGGGATTTTTGCAGCATCGCAAGATACTCAGGACAGGGATGAGGCACGCCCGGTAAGGCGTGAAATTTTGCCGGACATCCATGTCGGCGAGCCTTGGTTCATGGCCAATGGCGCGCAACCTAACGCACCTGTGATCGGCGCGCCAGAGCGCTTCTTGAAGAAAATCCGACCACCGGTAAGTCGCTGATTTGACGTCACTTTGCTGTCATATAAACGTCATGTGACATTGCGATGATGCGGCTCAGTGAACCTGCCATTTGCGCACCGACGCACCCTCCTCGCAGCGAGCCTTCATGAACCACAGCCTCGACATCAGCCATCGCGACCCTGATCTGTTTGGCCTGCTCTACGGCTATCGCTTCCTGCCCGGCGAACGTGGTCGCGAAGTCGATTCGACCACAGCGTTGCGCTGTTTGCTGGACGACAGCGACAGTGGCGAATTTCTTTGGCTGCACCTCAATCTGGCGCATGCGGCGTGCGAGCGCTGGATGAAAAGTCATCTGCAATTGCCCGAAGAGTTTTTCGAGGCGCTGCACGAAGGCTCGCGTTCGACACGTATCGAGCATGTTGACTCGGCGTTGCTGGCGGTGGTCAACGATGTGGTGTTCAACCTCAGCAGCATGGTCTCTTCGGACGTGTCGACACTGTGGGTCTGTGTGCGCAGCAAACTGATCGTCAGTGCACGTCTGCAACCACTGCACTCGGTGGACAAATTGCGCTCGTCGGTGAAGGCTGGCGAACGCTTTCGTTCGCCCTCGGAATTGCTCGTGCACCTGCTGCGCGATCAAGGTGAAGTGCTGACGCAGATCGTGCGCAAGACCAGCATGAGCGTCGACCAGGTCGAGGACGAATTGCTTTCCTCGCGGCTGTCGACCAATCGCGCCGAACTCGGTGCCAACCGGCGGGTGCTGGTGCGTCTGCAACGGCTGTTGGCGCTGGAACCAGGTTCGTTATTGCGTTTGCTCAATCGGCCGCCGCCCTGGTTGCAGAAGGAGGACGTCAAGGAACTGCGCAAATCCACCGAGGAGTTTGCGCTGATCATCAACGACCTCACTGCCCTCGGCGAGCGGATCAAACTGTTGCAGGAAGAGATCGCCGCCAACCTCAACGAACAGAGCAACCGCACGCTGTTTACTTTGACCGTAGTGACGGTGCTGGCGCTGCCGATCAACATCATTGCCGGTTTTTTCGGGATGAATGTGGGCGGGGTGCCGTTGTCGCAGGATCCGGAGGGGTTCTGGATTTTGGTTGCGCTGGTGGCGACGTTTACGGTGATTGCCGGGCGTTGGGCGTTTCGTAAACGCGGGGATTACTAAGAGCAAAGATCGCAGCCTTCGGCAGCTCCTACCTTGGAATGAGTTCCCCCTGTAGGAGCTGCCGAAGGCTGCGATCTTTTGATTTTGCCTCCAGATCAATGGTCAGGCTATTCAGCCAAACACTGACATGGCGCAGTCTCTCTGTAACATTCTGCAACGATCATGGGCGACATTCCTTCCCTCGCTCAGGATTGTCCTGCCATGGCTACTCCCTCCCTGACCGCCAGCCCCGCGTCCGCCCACAGCGGCAGGCCAGCCCTCGACAAGAAAACCGGTCCGTTCACCTACGTGATCTTTTTCGCCGTGCTGGCGATGGGGATGCTGTTCACCGCCTACAGCCTGATGCACGACATGCACGAACTCGGCACGGTGGTCACCACCTGGACGCCGTTTCTGCTGCTCGGCGTGGCGCTGTTGATTGCGCTGGGCTTTGAGTTCGTCAACGGTTTCCATGACACCGCCAACGCCGTCGCTACGGTGATCTATACCCATTCGCTGCCGCCGAACGTGGCGGTGGTCTGGTCGGGTTTCTTCAACTTTCTTGGCGTGCTGCTTTCGAGCGGCGCAGTTGCGTTCGGCATCATCGCTTTGCTGCCGGTGGAATTGATTCTGCAGGTCGGTTCGTCTGCCGGTTTTTCGATGATTTTCGCCCTGCTGATCGCGGCGATCCTGTGGAACCTCGGCACCTGGTGGCTGGGTTTGCCGGCGTCGTCGTCACACACCTTGATCGGCTCGATCATCGGTGTCGGCGTGGCCAATGCGTTGATGCATGGCCGCGACGGTACCAGCGGCGTCGATTGGGCGCAGGCGACCAAAATCGGTTACGCCTTGCTGCTCTCGCCGCTGGTGGGTTTCGGTTGCGCGGCGCTGTTGCTGCTGGCGTTGCGCGCCTTCGTGAAGAATCGTTCGCTGTACAAGGCTCCGGAGGGTAATACCCCACCGCCATGGTGGATTCGCGGTTTGCTGATTCTGACCTGCACCGGCGTGTCCTTCGCTCACGGCTCCAACGACGGCCAGAAAGGCATGGGCCTGATCATGCTGATTCTGGTCGGCACACTGCCAATGGCTTACGCCTTGAACCGCACCATGCCGGAAGAACAATCGCTGCAGTTTGCCGCCGTGGCGCAAGTCACCCAGCAAGCGCTGGTGAAAAGTGCACCGCTGCCGACGCCCGCCGATCCGCGTGCGGTGCTCTCCGATTACGTGCGCAGCAAGGACGCCACGCCACAACTGATCCCCGCCCTTGCCGCCCTCACCGGGCACATCGGTGAAGAGGTCAAAGGCTACGGTTCGCTGGCGAAAGTCCCGGCTGAAGCGATGGGTAACGTGCGTAACGACATGTACCTGGCCAGCGAAAGCATTCGCCTGATGGACAAGAACAAGGTCGGCAATTTCGACGCTGACACCAGCGGCAAACTGCAGTTGTTCAAACAGCAGATCGACAATGCCACGCGGTTTATTCCGCTGTGGGTGAAGATCGCCGTGGCCATCGCGCTGGGGCTGGGCACCATGGTTGGCTGGAAGCGAATTGTGGTGACGGTCGGCGAGAAGATCGGCAAGACCCATCTGACCTATGCGCAGGGCGCCTCGGCGGAAACCGTGGCGATGCTGACCATCGGTGCGGCGGACATGTTTGGTTTGCCGGTGTCGACGACCCATGTTTTGTCCTCGGGTGTGGCCGGGACCATGGTCGCCAATGGCGGCGGGTTGCAGATGAAGACCATCCGCAATCTGTTGATGGCGTGGGTGCTGACCCTACCGGCGGCGATCCTGCTGTCAGGCAGCCTCTATTGGCTGTTCACCCAGATCTTCTAATCACCACAACTCCCCTGTAGGAGCTGCCGAAGGCTGCGATCTTTTGATCTTGTTTTTAAAAAGCAAAATCAAAAGATCGTCCGATCGCGGCCCGAGCCTTCGGCAGCTCCTACATTTGGATTTGCGGTGTTGGTTAGAGCGCCGAGCGAATCAGATCGCCCAGCCAGTCCATAAACACCCTCACCCGCAACGGCAAATGCCGTTGCCGCGCATACAACAATGAAATCCCCATCGCCGGCGCGGTGAATTGCGGCAACACGGTCACCAGTTCGCCGTTTTCCAGATGCGGCTGCATGCCGGTACGCGGCACCTGCGTCAGACCAAATCCACCGAGGCACGCCGACTCGTAAGCGTCAGTGCTGTTGACCGTAATGCTGCCAGCCATCGGCAAGCGTTTAACCTGCCCGCCCTCCTCGTACACAAAACCTTCCGAACGCGAACCCAATACGCCGACGTAATGCACCAGTCGATGCTGCGCGAGATCTTCCAGCGTCTGCGGCACGCCGTAGCGCTCGAGGTACGCGGGGCTGGCGCAATTGACCATGGGGAAGTCCCCGAGGTGCCGCGCGACCACCGATTGATCGGGCTGCGCGCCAATCCGCACCACGCAATCGAACCCTTCGCTGAGCAAGTCGACGCGTCGATCGGTGCTGCTGATTTCCAATTCCAGATTCGGGTGGCGATCCATGAACTGCGGCAGGCGCGGCATGATCAGACGCCGCGCGAGAATGTTCGGCAGGTCGACGCGAATGCGCCCGGTCAGCGAAGCCTCGTCCTGGCGGAACAAGCCTTCGATTTCGTCCATGTGCGAGAGCAGATCCTTGCTGCGTTCGTACAGCACCAAGCCATCCTGAGTCGCCTGCACCTTGCGTGTGGTGCGTTGCAGCAGGCGCGTTCCGAGTAACGCTTCCAGAGCCTGCACATGTTCGGACACGGTTGATCGCGGCAGTCCGAGACTTTCCCCGGCGAGAGTGAAACTCGACAGTTCGCTGACCCGGACGAAGGTGCGCAGCAGTTCCAGTTTGTTCATGGGGGCACCTGTTGATTGTTCGGCTGATCCGATCAGTGATTCCGGATTCACTCTGTTTATCACCTCAGGGCGGATAAATAAACTTCATCCCATCACCACTCACTGCAATCGAGGAAGCCTCCATGAATCGCAAAATCGCATTGATCACCGGCGCCAGTCGCGGCTTGGGCAAAAACGCCGCCCTGCACCTCGCCGCTCAAGGCATCGACGTTATCGGTACTTACAACAGCCGTGCTGATGAGGCGCAGGCGCTGGTTGCCGAAGTGCAAGCACTTGGCGGCAAAGCCGTGATGCTGCAACTCGATGTCGGTCGCAGCGAAAGCTTTGCCGATTTCGGTAAACACGTTGAGCAGGCATTGCAGCAGACTTTCGACTGTCAGCGTTTTGATTTCCTGATCAACAATGCCGGGATCGGTGTTCACGCACTGTTCGCCGAAACCACGCCGGAGCAGTTCGATTTGCTGATGAATATCCAGCTGAAAGGGCCGTTCTTTCTGACTCAGCAGTTGCTGCCACTGATTAACGACGGCGGGCGCATCATCAATATTTCCAGCGGCCTCACTCGTTTCAGCCTACCGGGTTACGGCGCTTACGCGGCGATGAAAGGCGCGATGGAAGTGCTGACCCGTTATCAGGCCAAGGAGTTGGGTGCGCGGCAGATTGGCGTGAACATTCTCGCGCCGGGCGCCATCGAAACTGACTTCGGTGGTGGCGCCGTACGCGATAACTCGGCGGTGAATGCGATGGTCGCCAGCAACACCGCGCTAGGCCGTGCCGGTCAGCCGGATGACATTGGCGGAGCGTTGGCGCTGCTACTGTCGCCGGGTGGACAGTGGATCAATGGCCAGCGTGTTGAGGCATCCGGCGGCATGTTCCTCTAACTCTTACTGAAAACACTTACCCCCTGTAGGAGCTGCCGAAGGCTGCGATCTTTTGATCTTGCTGTTAAAAATCAAGATCAAAAGATCGCAGCCTTCGGCAGCTCCTACACGGGGATCGAGGTTAGCTCTGGCAAGCGTTGCGCGTCATGAAGCGCTCGCGCACTACGTCATAGCTCCAGTGATAAACGTAGGTGTACGGCAGGAAAAACAGCAGCACACCGATGTCGAGCAAAAACGCCTGCCACAGGCTGACCGACAACCACCAGGCAATCAGCGGCACGCCCATCACGATCAAGCCCCCTTCGAACATCAGCGCGTGCACCACACGCACCCAGGCGTTGTGCGCCACGTTCATACGCGCCAGCATGCGGTCGAAGAAGCGGTTGAACACCACGTTCCAACCCAGCGCCAGCAAGGCGATCAACACGGTCACCGCGCCCATTTCAAGCATCGGTTTTTGCATGATCCACGCCAGTAATGGCGTGCAGATCAGAATGGCCAGCAGTTCGAAACCAACAGCCTGGAAAATACGTTCAGTAATGGATTTGTGGGCAGTCATGGCCTGACTCCTTGAGTGAAGATGGTTGCCATGATCTATCTTGAAACCGATACTTCATAATCAATAACCATCGATCAAGGCGATAGTTGATGATCTCGCAGGAAGTACTGCTGGCATTTGTCCAGGCCGCCACGCAAGGCTCGTTTTCCGCAGCGGCGCGCAAGTTGGGGCGCAGTCAGTCGACCATCAGCGCGGCGGTGGCCAGTCTGGAGATCGATCTGGATCTGCAGTTGTTCGATCGCAGCAGCCGCAAACCGACACTGACGCCGGCCGGGCATGTGATGCTGCAACGCGCCGAGGCGATTCTGGCGGCCAGCAGTCGTCTGGAAATGACTGCGCGGCAGTTGTCCCAAGGCGTCGAGCCGAAGCTGACGGTGGCGATTTCCGATACCTATCAGTCGGCTCGGTTTGAAGCGGCGTTGGTGGGGTTTGAGCAGCGTTATCCGGATCTGGAACTGGAATGTCTGATTGCCGAATGTGATGACTTGATTGAGCTGGTGCAACGCGGTCGCGCGCACTTGGCCTTCGCTGAGATGCAAGAGAACTACCCGCCGGATCTGGTGACGTCGACAGTGGCCGAGCGCACGGAAATCGCATTGTTCGTCAATCGCGACCATGCGCTGGCCAAGCTTGATCACATTGATCAGCAGATCCTCGAGCAGCATCGTGAGCTGCGTCTGGCGACCATCGTCAATCCCTATGACAGTCGCGGCAAAGGCCGGGTATGGTCGGCGCCGAGTTATCTGATGTTGCTGGAGATGGCCGAGAAAGGCTTTGGCTGGGCGCCGTTGCCGCGCTGGCTGGCGCAGCGCTTTGGCAATGATTTGCTGGTCGAGTTGAAGGTGCGCGGCTGGCCTAAGCCGGTGTTTGTCGATGCGTTGTGGTCGCGGCTTTATCCACCGGGGCCGGCGGGGAGCTGGTTGTTGAGCAAGATGCTGGAATAGCGATTGAAGATCGAGCCACCCTCACCCCAGCCCTCTCCCGGAGGGAGAGGGGGCCGACCGAGGTGTCTTGCGTCAGACATCGACCTGAAAGACCGAGTCGATTGTGGATTCATTGGATATGAGCTCAAAAGCCCCTCACCCCAGCCGGGAGAAGGGGTAGACATAGGCGGCGTTCACACGAGACGGACCTCAAGCGGTTAATGAATTATCCAGCTCA
>NZ_JAMDGW010000046.1:0-1099 GCF_028656995.1 Pseudomonas sp. TNT2022 ID642
GCGTTGGGGGCCGAGGTTTCCATAACGCTCGGCACACTGTTCAACTCCACGCCTGCTGACGGTTCCCAATCAATCGGCGGCCCCTCGACGGGGGTGCCCTTGATCCTGATGAATACCTTGTCTCCGACTTTGAACTTGCTGGTATCCGTGGCAATAATTTGCACGGTGCCATCGGCTTCGCCCAGTTTGTCGACGTCCAGCACGTTGTTCAGCGTTTCCTTGAGCAATGGCGCGATCAGCCGGGTCGCATCCACCGCCACTACCACACGCTGTTCGGGGCTCCAGTCCTCGGAGCGGTTGAAGACCTTGTCGTACACCTCGAACACCACGGCGACGCCGGGAAACTCTGCATCACCGGCGTCGGTGATGTTTTTTCCTTCGATATTCACGATGATTGGCGTCTTGCCTTCGGCCTGTTCCTGGGTCAGCGGCTTACTGGGCACGAAGATCCCGCCCCAACTCACGCGACAAATATCGTCGGCCGCGGCGTAGGGATAGGGCGGTGTGCCGTCGGCCTTGCCGATGCTGATCGGCACGCCAGCGTCGACGTTGTCCTTGTCGATGCCGCCGTCAACGATCTCCTTGGGAATCGTCATGATCAGCTTGGAGTGCCCGCCATCACCGTTGTCGTCATGACCGCCGGGGCGCGTGAGTTTGACCAGTACCTGCATGACTTCGGACGGTTGATCCGTGCCGCCCAAGGGCTTGACCACATAGGACACCGCAAAGCGGCCATCGACCATGTGCCGGGAAGGCACGAACATGCGCAGTTGCGTGTTGACCTCGTCCTTGTTGACGGTTTCCACCCAGGCGTTCTGGCCGGTGCCCCAAAAGATCGTCAACCTGTCGCCTTCCGCCATGTTCCCCCACGGTCCCGCCTGGCACAGCAGACCGTTAAGAGGAAAATTGCCTAGCGCGGCGGCGATGTTGATGCCCCAGATATCGGGATTCGTCGACACCGGGTCTTTGCTGCGACCGGGGATGTCGAGTTCCTTGAGGATCAGCGGTTTGTTCGGGGCGGACATGGCAACGACTCCGGTCGGGAAGGTGACGGAGTGATTGAACGGCTAAACGGCGAATTGCGCACCTGTCAGATCTG
>NZ_JAMDGW010000047.1:0-6054 GCF_028656995.1 Pseudomonas sp. TNT2022 ID642
TGTTCGTCGACCTGAAAGATGGAGTCGATTATGGATTTGATGGTCACCCGAAGGGGCCGACCGAGGTGTCTGGCGTTGTTCGTCGACCTGAAAGATGGAGTCGATTATGGATTTGATGATCACCCGAAGGGGCCGATCGAGGTGTCTGGCGTTGTTCGTCGACCTGAAAGATGGAGTCGATTATGGATTTGATGGTCACCCGAAGGGGCCGACACGAGGTGTCTGGCGTTGTTCGTCGACCTGAAAGATCGAGTCGATTATGGATTTGATGATCACCCGAAGGGGCCGACCGAGGTGTCTGGCGTTCTCCATGACCGGAAAGATCCCATCGATTATGGATTCACCACAACTCCTTCACGTCGGCGTACTTCTACAATATCCCCCAATCAGTCCCCTCTCCCTCGGGGCGGTCCGACGTTTCGGGAGGGCTAGGGTGAGGGGCGTTTGCTTTTCAGGCGTGCGCCAGACTCCAGCGCAACGCCGCATCCCGATCGCTCTCACGGCCCTCGACCCAGTGAGAACCCTCAGGCGTAGTCTCACGCTTCCAGAACGGCGCGCGGGTCTTGAGCACGTCCATGATGAACGCACAGGCCTCGAACGCCATATGCCGATGTTTACTGCTGACCCCGACAAACACGATCGGCTCGCACACCGATAACGCGCCGACCCGATGCACAATCTCCACCCCCAACAGCGGCCAGCGCTCACGGGCTTCTTCGGCGATCTGCTTGAGGGCTTTTTCGGTCATGCCCGGATAGTGCTCAAGAAACAGTTCATTCACGCTCTGACCAATATTCAGATCACGCACATAACCAATGAAATTCACCACCGCGCCCACCCGTGGATTGCGCGCGTGCAGATCAGCCGTCAACTGGCCGACGTCGAAGCTTTTGTGCTGGACTCGAATAGCCATCGATCAACCCCCGGTCACTGGCGGGAAAAAAGCGATCTCATCGAAATCTTCAATCACCTGACTCGGCTGACACAGCTCCTGATTCACCGCGCACATCAGGTTGCTGGCACCGAGCACTTCGCGCCACAACTCACCGCGCTGCATAAGCATTTGCCGCACATCTTCAACGCTGCCCAAAGCCACAGTCAGCGGGATCTTTTCACCACCCAGATTCAACCGATCACGGTAGCTGGCGAAGTAGTTGATCAGGATCATTGCGCGTCCTCCCATTGAAAGTGACCGGAACGGCCACCCTGTTTGCTGAGCAGGCGGATATCGCCGATGACCATGGCCCGATCCACCGCTTTGCACATGTCGTAAATGGTCAGCGCGGCAACGCTGGCGGCGGTCAACGCTTCGAGTTCGACGCCGGTCTGGCCGGTGAGGCGACAAGTGCTGGTGATCTGCACGCGATCCGGTTCGCAGGCCTTGAGTTCGACGTGGATCGAGCTGAGCAGCAGCGCATGGCACAGCGGGATCAGTTCGTGAGTGCGCTTGGCCGCTTGAATCCCGGCGATCCGCGCTACGGCGAAGACATCGCCTTTCGGGTGGCCGTTGGCCTGAATCATCTGCAAGGTTTCCGGGCGCATCTGCACCCAGGCTTGCGCCGTGGCTTCGCGGCGGGTCGCAGCTTTGTCGCTGACGTCGACCATGTTGGCGCGGCCCTGATCGTCGAGGTGGGTGAGGGTGTGGCTCATGCGGAAGTCTCCTGGATCGGGCTGTAGATTCGTGGGGCGTTGCGGTGCGGAATGTGGATCAGATTGAGCCGGTGCCTGAGTGCCCAGCGCACGGTCAATGCGGTAGGCGCGGACAGACTGACGAGGGTGCCGAGGCGTGCGCGCACGGCTTTGTGAATCAGTTCGAGGCTGCAACGGCTGGTGACCACGACGAAACCTTCAGCGGCGTCGATGGCATCGAGTTGCATCGCCCCGATCAGCTTGTCGAGGGCGTTGTGGCGGCCAATGTCTTCGCGGCACAACAGCGCTTCACCGTCGGCGTCGAAGTACAGCGCGGCATGCAAGGCACCGCTGCTGCGCGCCAGTTGTTGAGCGGCTTCGATGCGTTGGCGAATGCCGTCGAAATGCTCTGCCGGTGGCAGCGGTGAAGGTTGCAGGATCTGCAGTTGCGGCAGCGCCTGCTCCAGCGCTTCAACGCCACAGATGCCGCAACCGCTGGTGCCGGTCATTTGCCGACGATGATCCTTCAAGGCCCAGAACGCCCGGCTGGAAATCTGCACATCGGCCTGACAGGCCTGATCGAAATGCGTGAGGCGGATGTCGTAGATCTCGTCGACGCTGTCGATGATCGCGTTGCTCAGGCTGAAGCCACGGATGAAGTCTTCGAGGTTGCCGGGCGAGACCATCATCACTGCCTGGCTCAAGCCGTTGTAGGTGATGGCGAGAGCAATTTCCGAGGCCAGCGCGGCATGCGAGACGGCGGCGTCGGGCAGGTATTCGCGAAACGCCACCTGCGCCGGTTGAGGTGCTGGGGCGTTGGGTTCGCTGGTGGATTCTGTGATGGTTTCGACTTGGCAGAGCATCTTGAAAGTCCCGAAGCGCTGAAGAGTGTTCAGGCTACGGGGGCGTTAAAAGTGCGTCCAATCGCTTGTTCTGATGTGGTGATTGCTTTGGTCGATCAGCAGGATTTGTGTTGGCTGGTCGGGCCCCATCGCTGGCAAGCCAGCTCCCACAGGTTTCTGTGTCGTGCACAGAAACTGTGATCACATCGGAAACTGTGGGAGCTGGCTTGCCAGCGATGAGGCCGGGACATCCACCCTTGCTTATTCGGCAGAAACCTCAACCCCAAACAACTTCCGCGCCTCGGCAAAACACTTCTCGGCAATCGCCGAGCGCGGCTCGGTCTTGCGCATCACCAGCCCCAGCGGCGCCAGCACACTGGCATCCGGCAACTGCATGAACGACAGGTGCTCGATCGGCTCCTCAAGCCCGCTGTCCAGCGGCATGATCGCGCAGCAGAAGCCTTGGTGAATCGCCTGCAACAGCTGATAGGTCGAATCGCTTTCCATGATCGGCTGTGGACTGAGGCCACGGCTGCGGAAACTCAAATCGATGGATTTACGATAATGCATGCCGGCGGTGATCATCCCCAGCGGCAATTCGGCGGCGTCTTCCCAGCTCATTTCCGAGCCTTCGAAATGGAAATGGCGGTTGTCGTAAAGCAAGCCGACGCGGGTTTCGCCGATCTCGAAAAACTCGAAATAGTTCGGGTTGACGTGGTCCAGGTAACACACGCCCAGATCAAGCTGATTGTTGCCTAGCCCGGCAATGATCTCGTCGGAACTGAGCGACGACAGGCTGAATTTCAGTTCCGGGTAAGTGCCGGACAGACCCTGAATGTAATTGACCGGGTTGAAGCTGCTCAGCGGCACCAGACCCAGACGCAGACTACCCACCAGTTGCCCGCGACAGGCCGCCGCTTCGGCGAACAATCCGTCATGCGCTGCGAGCAAGGTGCGCGCCCAGGCCAGCACACGCTCGCCGGCCTGGGTGAAACCTTCAAAGCGCTGGCCACGGTTGACCAGCACCAGATCCAGTTCGTCTTCGAGATTGCGCAGGCGCATCGACAACGTCGGTTGGGTGATGTGGCAGCGTGCGGCGGCCTGGCCGAAGTGGCGGGTTTCGTCCAGCGCGATCAGGAACTTGAGTTGTTTGATGTCCACGATGGCACCTGCTCGATGAGGATTTTTGATTGAGTATTGACGCAGATGCGCGAGGCGCACGAAAAGCGCAGGGTGCGACGATCTCACTTGAACAGTTGTTCGTCCAATCGGAAGTGTTTAATGCACTATCGATCAGCTCTATCAGGCCCGATTTTACTGGCCCTGAACAACGTGAAAGGTACCGATAGAGCCGGTCGATAATGTGGTTGGCGAGAGTGATTAGACAGTATTCATAAGTGGCACTTAGGCTGCTCGGCAATGTTGATTGACTGCTGCCGGAGAACTGCCATGAGCGCCAAAGCCGATGCCCTGTTTGTCCCCCTGAATATTGCCGTGCTGACGGTCAGCGATACCCGCGATTACGCCAGCGATACGTCGGGCCAATTGCTGGTCAGTCGATTGCTGGAAGCCGGGCACACGTTGAGCGAGCGCAACTTGCTCAAGGACGATCTGTACAAGATCCGCGCGCAGGTCGCCCAGTGGATTGCTGACGAAGGCATTCAGGTGGTGCTGATCACCGGCGGTACCGGGTTTACCGGTCGCGACAGTACGCCGGAAGCGGTGGCTTGTTTGTTCGATAAACAGATCGACGGTTTCGGTGAGCTGTTCCGGGCGATTTCGATTCTGGATATCGGCACGTCCACCGTGCAAAGCCGCGCGCTGGCCGGGCTGTCGAACGGCACGCTGGTGTGCTGTCTGCCGGGTTCCACCGGCGCTTGCCGCACGGCGTGGGAAGGCATTCTTGCCGAGCAACTGGACAACCGTCATCGCCCATGCAATTTCGTCCCGCACCTGAAAGCCGCGCTAGCCTGCGGCACTCGCGGATGAGCCGGGCACCGTTGATGCCGGTCGAGGACGCACTCGACCAGTTGCTCGGCATGGCCAATGAGCAACGTCTGGCCGACAGCGAACTGCTGGCGCTCGACGAAGCGCGTGGGCGGGTGCTGGCCAGTGATCTGGTGGCGACACTCGACCTGCCGCCATGGCCGAACAGCGCCATGGATGGTTACGCGCTCAATCTCGCTGATCTGCACCGACAGCCGCTGAAGGTCTCACAGAAGGTTTACGCCGGGCTGGCGCCGGACACGTTGCTGCCCGGCACCTGCGCACGGATTTTTACCGGCGCGCCGCTGCCGCCCGGCGCCACCTGCGTCGAAATGCAGGAGAACGTCGAAGTGCTGGAGGACGGCCGCGTGCGCTTCTTGCAGCCGCTGAAGGCGGGGCAGAACATCCGCGCGCAAGGTCAGGAAAATCGCGTCGGCGACATCCTGCTGCGCGCCGGCAAACGCCTTGGACCATTCGAACTGGCAGTCGCCGCCGGGCAAGGGCTGGCGCAACTGCACGTGGTGCGTCGCCCGCGTGTGGCGCTGCTATCGACCGGTGATGAACTGGTCGAGCCGGGCCAGCCGTTGCGCCCCGGCAGCATCTACAACAGCAACCGCGTATTGCTCGGCCATTGGTTGCGTGAGCTGGGCTGCGAAGTGATCGACGCCGGGATCCTCCCGGATCGCCCGGCGCAGACGCGGCTCAAACTTGAGCAACTGCAAGTGAGCGCTGATCTGATTCTGACTACGGGTGGCGTGTCTGCCGGTGATGCCGATTGCCTCGGACAGGTACTACGCGACAACGGCAAACCGCTGTTGTGGAAACTGGCGATCAAGCCTGGCAAACCGCTGACGGTCGGGCATTTCGGCACGGTGCCGGTGATAGGTTTACCGGGCAACCCGACTTCGGCGCTGGTAACTTTTGGCTTATTGGCGCGGCCGTATCTGTTGCGCATTCAAGGCGTGGAAGAAGTCATGCCGCTGAGTTTTACGGTCAACGCGGGCTTCGATTGGCACAAGGCTGGCGGCCGTCGTGAATACCTGCGGGTGAAGCTGGAAGCGGGGCGAGCGGTGCTCTATCCGAATCAAAGCTCCGGCGTTCTGCTCGGCGCGACCTGGGCCGATGGCCTGGTGGAAATCCCCGAGAACAGCACGCACAACCTCGGCGACCCGCTGCGCTTTATTCCCTTCAACGAACTGTTCTGACCTCAACACCAATCAAAACTGTGGGAGCTGGCTTGCCAGCGATGGCGGCAGGTCAGTTGGCATTGATGTTGGCTGACACAGCCTCATCGCTGGCAAGCCAGCTCCCACAATGATTTGAGGTGATGCTTGATGTTGAGGATGTACACAGAACGTGTGGGAGCTGGCTTGCCAGCGATGGCGGCAGGTCAGTCACATTGACGTTGGCTGATACGGCCTCATCGCTGGCAAGCCAGCTCCCACAATGATTTGTGGTGATGCTTGATGTTGAGGATGTACACAGAACGTGTTGGAGCTGGCTTGCCAGCGATGGTGGCATGTCAGTCACATTGACGTTGGCTGATACGGCCCCTTCGCTGGCAAGCCAGCTCCCACAATGATTTGAGGAGGATGTA
>NZ_JAMDGW010000048.1:0-4968 GCF_028656995.1 Pseudomonas sp. TNT2022 ID642
CGTAAATCAGCCCCGGGTGCGCATCGGGCAGGTAACCGTGGTAGATCTCGTCGGTGTATTCCGGCAGTTCGATGCGTTCGAGTTCGACTTCGCCAGCATCGTCGAAGATGCACAGTTCGACCTTGGTGGCGTTGGCGGAAAACAGGGCAAAGTTCACCCCCAGACCATCCCAGGTCGCACCGAGCGGGAAGGGCAGGCCTTCACGGATTCTCGACGGCTCGGCGTGCGCGGTGGGCTCGGCATTCTTTGGACGGGTCATGATTGCTCCTGCAAAAAATCGGGTAGTTCAGTTAACACTGCACCCCTGTGGGAGCGAGCCTGCTCGCGAAGGCGTCGGTACATCCGACATCGCTGCCGGCTGACCCGGCGCTTTCGCGAGCAGGCTCGCTCCCACATGGGATTGGTGGGTTTCTTGAGGACGAACGCGCCCTCGGTGGCGAGCGAACCCGCCACACATTCATTCAGTTCAATAATCCGTTTAGCGTCAGATCGCCGAAGGCTTCTTCGGCGCTCGAGGCTTTTTCTCGGCGGGTTTTTCGCCCGGGGGAATCACTTTCGCGGCGCTGGCCGGTTTGGCTTTGGCCGCCGGTTTCGGTTTGGCGGCCGGCGCTTTGACTTCAGCGGTTTTGCCAGCGGTTTTGCTGCCAGCGGCTTTCGGTGGCTTCTTCGGCGCCAGCGCCTCAGCTTCGGCCAGCTTGCGTGCCATCTCCCAATGGCGCGCCTCCTGACCGTCAGGCTGGCCTTCCGATTCCCAGATTTGATAGGCGAATTCGCGAATGCGTTTATCGTCGGTACTCATCGCAATGCTCCTGAACTGAACTCATGCTTACGTTAAGTGTTGGATAAAGAGATTGACCGGGACATCCCCCAGCGCGTCGCTGATATTCAGCTCCCTGTTTTTTGTGACTGCGCTGCTTGAAAAAAGTCCCTTCAGGTTTGTTGCAGAGGCGGCGAACGGTAGAACCACTCGCGTATCGCCCCAGCGCAGCGCATCGACCTGAGGTACAGCACCGTTTTCCAGCAGGGTTGCGCAACGGATCGGCACGATCACGATGGCCTGCTTGCCCTCGTGCTCACGGGCAAACGCGAGCACGTTGTGCGCCTGACTACCCAGTACCTCCAGGGCCTGGTAAGTGCCACGCCGAAACAGCTCGGCGTGCTCGGCACGCAGGTTCAGCACTTCGGCGATCAAGGCTTGCTTGATGCGCCCGTCACGCCAGTTCGCCAGCAATTCCCCAGACGGTAATGGCACCTCCAAGGCCTGCTCACGAGCGGCGTAATCCACCGGCCGGCGATTGTCCGGATCGACCAGGCTGAAGTCCCAGAACTCATTGCCCTGATACAGATCCGGCACCCCCGGCACGGTCATGCGCAGCAAGGTTTGCGCCAAGCCGTTGAGGGCGCCGGCGGCGGCAATGCTGTTGACGGTCTTGCTCAGCGCGGCGCGCAGCAGTTCGCCTTCTTCACCGGTGAGCAGCTTTTCGGTGAATGCCTGCGCGGCGTTTTCATAGGCTTCGTTAGGCGCACTCCAACTGCTTTGCAGCTTGGCTTCACGCAGGGCTTTCTGCTGCCATTGCCAGATACGTTTGGCGTAGTCGGCGAACCCGGCCTGGTCGTCATCGCGCAGTTGCGGCGGCCAGCTACCGAGCAACGCTTGATAGAGGATCAGCTCATCGCCGCTCGACGGCATCTGCTCGTCAACCCGAACGGGGCGGGCGAGGGCTCGCCACAATTCGATCTGCTCGGCATACCAGTGGCTGCGCTCGCTGAGCACGGCCAGACGCGCGCGGGTGTCTTCGCCGCGTTTGTGATCGTGGGTGGCGGTGGCCAGCAAGTTGTCGGGAAACTCGTTCAGCCGTTGCTGATTGACCGCGTGAAAGTCACTGATCGGGGCACTGAACTGCTCGGTGTTGTAGCCGACGTCGTTGCGCGACAGCAGCACCGCCGAGCGATA
This sequence comes from Pseudomonas sp. TNT2022 ID642, assembly GCF_028656995.1. Classification (NCBI taxonomy): domain Bacteria; kingdom Pseudomonadati; phylum Pseudomonadota; class Gammaproteobacteria; order Pseudomonadales; family Pseudomonadaceae; genus Pseudomonas; species Pseudomonas sp. TNT2022 ID642. Next base: position 1,955 of record NZ_JAMDGW010000048.1, read on the forward strand.
CAGCGCGGTGTCTTCCACGGCTTTGGCTGCTGCCGGTGAAGTCAGTTGCTGAAAGCGTACGCAGGCATGCTTGAGGATCTTGCGTGAACGCCCGCGCGGTTTGTGCCGCCATGGCGTGCCACCGAGCCAGGCGGCAACGCAGTCGAGTACCGGCCAGTCGGCTTCGCTCAGCGTTTGCCGGGCTCCGTCCATGGCCTGCTGGAAAAACACCTCGTCCTGCTCGGAGCGACCCATCGCACTGATGTAAGTGCGGTAGACCGGGAAGTGCACGATCAGCGCTTGCAACACCCGACGGATCGCACCGAGGGTCAAGTCGCGAGTCATCAGGTCATCGCGGGCGACGTGCAGCAGGGCCTGGGCGACGCTCTCGCAATCGCTGGCCAGCGAGCCGTTGAGAATCTGCTGACGCGCCAGTTGCGCTTCTTCGATGAACGCGGCGGGGCGTTCGGTACGCCGTTGCCAGAGGTCGCCGAGCACGTATTCGCCGTCCGGGTCGTGTTGCAGCAGTGACAGCTGATTCATGAACTCATAACCGGTGGTGCCGTCCACCGCCCAGTCGCGGTGCAGGGTTTCGCCGGCGCCGAGGATCTTCTCGACGTAGATCGGCAAGTGCCTGCCCGGCGCCAGCAGATCAACCCGGCGGCGCAGTTTGCGGCAGTAACCACGCGGGTCGGCGAGGCCGTCGATGTGGTCGATGCGCAAGCCGTCGACCAAGCCTTCGGCGATCAACTGGAAGATTTTGCCGTGGGTGGCTTCGAACACCGCCGGACGTTCGACACGCAGGCCGCCGAGTTCGTTGATATCGAAAAAGCGCCGCCAGTTGATGTCATCCGCTGCGGTGCGCCAGCTCGCGAGGCGATAGCTCTGACGCTCCAACAACTGATGCAGTTTGTGGAAGCCTTCTTCGCTGGTTGAGTCGTAGTGCTTCAGGTTGTTTTCGATGGCCTCGGCGATTGCCGGATCACTTGCCAGTTGGCGCAATTCTTCTTTCAGCGGCATCGCCAGCGAATGAGTATCGGTCTGATAGCTGAGGGCGCTAAAGCGATCGGCCAAAGACTTCAGCGCGTCCTCGGATTTGAGCAGTTCACCGTAATCATTTGGGCAGATCGGGAAGTGATGATCGTAATGTTCGACGTGGAAGCCGCCCGTCTGCGCATTGAAATGCAGCTTCAGCGTGCCTTCCTGCAGGGCCACACCGTAATCGCTGCCGAGAAATGGCAGCAGCAACTGGCCTTCCATCAAAGGGTCTGGCGAGTGCCATTGAATGTCGAAGAACTCGCCGTAAGGACTGAGTCGCCCCCATTCCAGCAGGTCGAGCCACCACGGGTTATCGTTGCCACCGACGGCCATGTGATTGGAGACGATGTCGAGGATCAGCCCCATGTTGTGTTCGCGCAGGGTGCTGACCAGGCGCCGAAGCGCCGGCTCACCGCCGAGTTCCGGGTTGACCTGGGTCGGGTCGACCACGTCGTAACCGTGCATCGAACCCGCCCGCGCCGCGAGCAGTGGTGACGCGTAAATATGGCTGATGCCGAGCCGGGCGAAGTACGGCACCAGTGGCACGGCGTGTTCGAGGGTGAAACCTTTATGAAATTGCAGGCGCAATGTCGCGCGCAGGGGCTGGATAAGCGCTTGATTCATTGGTCACGCTCGGCAGCCTGCAGGCGCGCGCACGCCAGTAATTCCAAACGCCGCGCCGCATCCGCGCCATCGAGCAGCGCTTCACTGGTGCCGGGCAGGCGCCGTGACCAGTTCGGATGGGTATCGATGGTCCCCGGCAGGTTCGCTTGTTCGTTGATGCCCAGCGCATCTTCCAATGGCAACAGCACCAACGGCGCTCGGGTGTGGCCGAGGAAGCGCACCGCGGCATCGACCACTTGATCGGCCTCGTGGGATTCTTCGCGAAAATTCTGCGGGTCCTGGCTCAGTGCGCTGCGCAGGCCTTCACGCTCACGCTGGCGGTGATGGCGCCATTCGATTTCACCGTTGGCATCGACAAATCCCAAGCGCGCATTCCAGTCGATATCGCGACCATGCCACCAGCCGTTGAGTGTCGGCAGATCGTGGGTGCTGGTGGTCGCCAGTGCGTTGTCCGGCCAGTCGAGAATCGGCTTGAAATAAGTGTTGTCCTGCTCGAACAGCAGCACGCGCATGCCGAGCATCGAGCGGGCGATAAGCTTTTCACGCAAGCCATCGGGCACCGTGCCAAGGTCTTCGCCGAGGACGATCGCTTGGTGGCGATGGGATTCAAGGGTCAACAGGCGCAGCAAGTCATCGACCGGGTAATACAGGTACGCGCCATCGGCAGGTGCGGCGCCATTGGGTATCACCCACAAGCGTTGCAGGCCCATCACATGATCGATGCGCAAGCCGCCGGCGTGGGCGAAGTTGGCGCGCAGCATGTCGATGAACGCGCGAAAGCCGTTGCGGATCAGGCCTTCGGGGGAAAACGCGGAAATACCCCAGCCCTGGCCCGAACGATTGAGAATGTCCGGCGGCGCGCCCACGGTCAGCGAGGCGAGCAGCTCATCCTGAAAACTCCAGGCCTGACTGCCTGCGCCATCGGCACCCACCGCCAGATCGGCGATCAGGCCAATGCCCATACCGGCACTGCGGGCGGCGGTTTGCGCACGTTCCAGGCAACGGTGAATCAGCCACTGGCAAAAAGCGAAATAGCCGATGCGTTCGGCATATTCCTCGGCAAACGCTTCCAGCGCTGCGCCGCGCGGGTCGTGCCAGTGTTCCGGCCATTGCCGCCAGTCGAGGTTTTCGCCACGGGCGGCGCGCATTTCCTGAATCGCTTCGAAACGGCAGTGGTTTTCCAGCGCTTCGCCACCGGCGTGGCGGAAACTGGCGAAGTCCGGGTGCAACGGATGGTCACCGGCGATAAAACCTTCATACAACGCTTGCAGGAGTTTCTGCTTGGCGTCGGCAGCGCTCGGCCAGTCGATCAGCGTCAGGTCTTCCAGTTGCGCGAACTGCTCAGCCAGGCCGGCCGCGTCGATCGCATCACG
>NZ_JAMDGW010000049.1:0-502 GCF_028656995.1 Pseudomonas sp. TNT2022 ID642
GGGTGGGTAAAGACCGGGTACATCCTTTACGTTTGAGACCGGGGACATGGTTTACAGGTATTAATCATGGTCAGGAGGTGCTGACCATGCCCTGGAATCAAGAGTCCCCAATGGATCAACGAGTGAAGTTAGTCAGCGACTGGCTTGGCGGCAGCTACACCAAGAGCCAATTAAGCCGGCGCTATGGCGTCAGCCGTCCAACCATCGACAAATGGCTGGAGCGGTATGCAGCGTTAGGCGTGGATGGCTTGAAAGAGCAATCGCGCAAGCCGTTGAACTGCCCTCATCAAACGCCCGACGAAATCATTGCCACGCTGCTGACCAAGAAAAACGAGCACCCCGATCGGGGACCCAAGCAGATCATTGGTCGCCTGCGCGATTCCGATCCGCATATCCAATGGCCGGCGGCGAGTACCGCCGGGGAGTGGTTGAAGAAAGCTGGTTTGGTGGTGGCGCGACGGCCCTATCCCCCGCGTCCCCGCGCTCCAACACATTTGCGTCC
>NZ_JAMDGW010000050.1:0-515 GCF_028656995.1 Pseudomonas sp. TNT2022 ID642
GGGGAGAGGGCTGGGGTGGGTAAAGACCGGGTACATCCTTTACGTTTGAGACCGGGGACATGGTTTACAGGTATTAATCATGGTCAGGAGGTGCTGACCATGCCCTGGAATCAAGAGTCCCCAATGGATCAACGAGTGAAGTTAGTCAGTGACTGGCTTGGCGGCAGCTACACCAAGAGCCAATTAAGCCGGCGCTATGGCGTCAGCCGTCCAACCATCGACAAATGGCTGGAACGATATGCAGCGTTGGGCGTAGATGGCTTGAAAGAGCAATCGCGCAAGCCGTTGAACTGTCCTCATCAAACGCCCGACGAAATCATTGCCACGCTGCTGGCCAAGAAAAACGAACATCCCGATCGGGGACCCAAGCAGATCATTGGTCGCCTGCGCGATTCCGATCCGCATATCCAATGGCCGGCGGCGAGTACCGCCGGGGAGTGGTTGAAGAAAGCTGGTTTGGTGGTGGCGCGACGGCCCTATCCCCCGCGTCCCCGTGCTCCAACACATTTGCGTCC
>NZ_JAMDGW010000051.1:0-1031 GCF_028656995.1 Pseudomonas sp. TNT2022 ID642
CGCGGGCGCAAATAGAGCAGCTTTAACCAATGAACGATTACGGAAAACTCAGAGTGCGACCTATTAAGCCAATCTACATTTTACTCAGCTGCTATTTTCTTTTAACCCAAACTGCGCAAGCAGAAAACGCTAATACCACAACAATCACCAACACTGAATGCCTAGGGCGCTCGCTATTTGATATCAATCAAGATACATCATGGCACTTACTGAACGACCAGTGGGACTATACCGATCGCCTCGATTTTGCCACCTACACTCCGGACATAAGACTGGAGGACAAAGAACTTAATTACGGCAGCGATCCAACAAATGATGCTTACAGCCTCGTCACTATAGATGTCAGTCCAAAGACTACTTTCAAAACATTTAAAAAATTGGTCGACAGACATAGCCCCAGCGTGGTTGAGGCGAAAGAACGAGTTATAAAAAATAAAATAGAAGAAATTTCAGTAGCCATGACCGGTGACTTGTCGCGCTCGGATCCTGATCAATACAAATCCTTAGAGGATGAAAGAGACGAGCTTAGGGAGAAATTTGACAAGTTGGGTAGAGCAACCATAGAGCGAGTTTTGTTACCGGGCCTAATCGCTGAATTCAAAGAACAAAAAAAACCTACTGAAAAACTCGAACTTGAACTTGAAACCTACCAGAAAGAGTTCGACAGCTATCCAACAGACGAACTCTATGCCGAACAGTCCTCTTTCGAATTCGGCATGCCAAACGCCTACGGCGCTCGTCACCCCCACAAGCTCATCGTCCTGCTATGGCGCGACGAGCGCGTCTATCGTTTTGCCTTCGGCCAGCAGAGCGCCTATTCCAGAAACAGAAGCTCGTTCGAAAAACTACTCCCCGCCGCCCGTGACCTGCTCGCGCGCTTCCGCACGCGCGCAGAATTTGAGATACCCAAAGAGACTGGCTTTTGCCTGCCCTTCGGCTTCATCGCCGATGATGGCAAAGCCCACTACTCGATCACCATGGCCTGGCATCCCACTGACAATCCGAACCTGCTCTACAGCCTGAGTTTGAGT
>NZ_JAMDGW010000052.1:0-597 GCF_028656995.1 Pseudomonas sp. TNT2022 ID642
TCGTTCGAAAAACTACTCCCCGCCGCCCGTGACCTGCTCGCGCGCTTCCGCACGCGCGCAGAATTTGAGATACCCAAAGAGACTGGCTTTTGCCTGCCCTTCGGCTTCATCGCCGATGATGGCAAAGCCCACTACTCGATCACCATGGCCTGGCATCCCACTGACAATCCGAACCTGCTTTACAGCCTGAGTTTGAGTGACGACATCGGCAAAGCCCTTAATCTGCTCCCGGTATTGACCACGCCGATCATGGGCAACCCATTCCCAAGTGCCGGCGTCATTCAAACGTTCGGCCCTTCAAAAGTGCAAATCGGATCGCGCACAGGAATCATGGGCGGCAAGTATTACAAGCCCACGGACCCGCAAGGCAAAGAAACCGAGGCCACTGAGCGATTCGTCATGACCGCAGGTCTGGCCAACAAGGGATATGAACCGAGCATGGTGTTGAAGGCCGAGAATTACGCTTCAACACAAATCAGAACCTTTGAGCAGAGCAAGGAAGACTTCCTCAACATCCTGAAGAGCTTCCGCCTGCAACCGGGTATGGACAAGCTGACCGGTAAGTGAAAGTAGAATCCGCGGGCGCAAATAGAGCAG
>NZ_JAMDGW010000053.1:0-3163 GCF_028656995.1 Pseudomonas sp. TNT2022 ID642
ATAACACCCAAGCAATTTGCGAACTCGAAAGAGACCAGATTGCGGTGTGTGAAGACGAAACGAACCGAAAGTTCGAAAGACTCACAAAACACCGAAAACTATCACATACCCAATTTGCTGAAGCGAGACCATCTGGTCACGACTCAGTACCCGAATTTCTTGACGACCATAGAGCGTTGGAACCACCTGATCCCATCCCGAACTCAGCAGTGAAACGATGCATCGCCGATGGTAGTGTGGGGTTTCCCCATGTGAGAGTAGGTCATCGTCAAGATTAAATTCCGAAACCCCAATTGCGAAAGCAATTGGGGTTTTGTTTTGCCCGCAGGAAAAGCATTTGCTTGATTTCTATGCAACGGCCCGGAGCATGGCTATTATTCGGGCCTCATTGTGAGGCGAAACCTGCATGTTGACGTTGTTGAACCTTCTGAAAGATGGCCGATTCCATTCTGGTCAGGATCTCGGTGCCGCCCTGGGAATTAGTCGAAGTGCGGTGTGGAAGCAACTTCAGCATCTTGAGGCTGAACTTGGCTTGTCCATCCATAAAGTTCGGGGGCGGGGTTATCAATTGGCGGCGCCATTGGCGCTGCTCGACTCTCGGGCAATATCGGAAATGGCGCCGGGTTGGCCTGTGACCGTTCTGGATTCAGTCGACTCGACGAACGCTGAGGCCTTGCGCGCGATTGGTCGGGGTGGTTTAGCGCCCTTCTTGGTGCTCGCGGAACGGCAAGCTTCTGGGCGAGGACGAAGAGGTCGCAAATGGGTGAGTCCGTTTGCTGAAAATCTCTATTACAGCCTTGTTCTGCGTATCGACGGTGGAATGCGCCAGCTCGAGGGCTTGAGTCTTGTTGTGGGGTTGGCTGTCTTACAAGCTCTGCGAAATTTCGGGGTGCTGGGCGCAGGGTTGAAATGGCCGAATGATGTCTTGGTAGGTCATAAGAAAATCGCTGGAATTCTCCTTGAGCTCGTCGGAGATCCGGCAGATGTTTGTCACGTGGTGTTGGGTATAGGCATTAACGTCAACATGCAGGTGGCTGATGAGGTCGGACAACAATGGACTTCGATTCGGCTTGAGACAGGTAAAAGTAGTGATCGTAATGTCTTTGTGGTTGAGCTGAGTAAGCAATTAAACACCTACATCCAGCGCCATCAGGTCGATGGTTTTTCAGTTCTCCAGGCGGAATGGGAAGCGAATCATTTGTGGCAAGATCGTTCGGTTTCATTGATTGCCGGTTCCAGCCAGATAGATGGTGTAGTGCTAGGAATAGATAGTCAGGGTGCACTGCGCCTGAAGGTAGATGGCGTGGAAAAAGTATTTAGCGGTGGTGAGCTCAGTCTGAGGTTGCGTGATGATTCTTGAGCTCGACTGTGGGAACAGCTTTATTAAGTGGCGAGTGCTGAAGGCTGCGTCCGGAGGTCTTTTTTCTGAAGGGGTTGTGGACTCTGATCTTGCGTTGCTTGACGGTTTGAGATCCCTTAATGGACTTGTTCTGTGCAAATGTCGCTTGGTCAGTGTCAGGACCGCAGAGGAAACTGATGCATTAACCGACGCTATCGAGCGGGAGTTCGGTATTTCGGTGGCGTGTGCGAAGTCCTCTCGTGAAATGTCTGGTGTCAAAAATGGTTATGAAGACTACGAGCGCCTAGGGCTAGATCGATGGTTGGCCATGCTCGGCGGGTTTCATCTCGCAGCAGGTGGTGCTTGCCTGGTGCTCGATTTTGGTACGGCGGTAACTGCTGATTTTATTGCTGCCGATGGTGAGCATCTGGGCGGTTTTATTTGCCCTGGAATGCCATTGATGCGGAATCAGTTACGCACTCATACCCGCAAGATTCGCTATGGGGATCAGGCGGCTGAGCGTGCGCTGTCCAGCATTGCGCCAGGGCGGACTACCGTTGAGGCGGTGGAGCGCGGCTGTGCATTGATGTTGCGGGGTTTCGTCTTGTCGCAGTTGGAGTTGGCACGTTCCTACTGGGGAGAAGACTTCACAGTATTTATAACTGGCGGTGATGCTGAGTTGGTTGCGGATGTCGCGCCTGAGGCCCGAGTTGTTCCCGACCTGGTCTTTGTAGGGTTGGCTATGGCGTGTCCTTTTTCCTGAGGTTTGTATGCGTTGGTTGTTCCTCCTGCTTCTTGTTCTTAATGTTTTCTATTATGTCTGGCATCAGCAGGAGGCGCCCTTGCGGGCGAAAGATGTAACGCCCCTCAGTTTGTATCGAGGTTCGCAGCAGGACATACGCTTGCTCAGCGAAACGACGGGTGATGCTCGGGAAGGGCGGGGTGGGCGGCGGCAAGAGTGTCTGTTGCTTGGTGGCTTTTCCCGGCAGGAGTCGCTTTCAGCTCTTCAGCGGCGCTTGGTTGAAATGGGGGTCGATGTGCAATCTTCTTCGAAGGATGCTTCCGGGGCTGGTTATTGGTTGTCTGTCGCGCCTCAGAGTCAGCGTTTGTTGGGGGATTCCCAGCTTCAAAACCTTTCCAACGAATTCAATGAGTTAAAACATAAAATAATGCTGTGTGAGGGGGTTGCACCTGCTGAATAGTTTGCATAGAATGGCGCCCGCTCCACAGCGAAGACCTAAAAAGGAAATCAAAGTTGAGCGATGTCAACGCAGCTAACCTCAGGTTTTTAAATGAGAAAATGCTTGACAGGGGTTTGGCATAGTATAGAATGCCGGCCTGATTAGGAGGGGTTCCCGAGCGGCCAAAGGGATCAGACTGTAAATCTGACGTCTACGACTTCGAAGGTTCGAATCCTTCTCCCTCCACCAGATTTAAGCGTGAGCTGCAGGCTCCGCGGGTATAGTTTAGTGGTAGAACCTCAGCCTTCCAAGCTGATGATGCGGGTTCGATTCCCGCTACCCGCTCCAAGTTTGCAGGTTGTGCAAATGTGTTTCGCTCTTGTAGCTCAGTTGGTAGAGCACACCCTTGGTAAGGGTGAGGTCAGCGGTTCAAATCCGCTCAAGAGCTCCATATAACAAGGCAGATATGAAAATATCTGCCTTTGTTTTAATGGTTGATATTGTTTGTCTAATTTCTTCTGTTGAGGGTGATATCGATGGCTAAGGAAAAATTTGATCGTTCCCTGCCCCACGTCAACGTTGGGACCATTGGTCACGTTGACCACGGTAAAACCACTCTGACCGCTGCTCTGACTCGCGTTTG
>NZ_JAMDGW010000054.1:0-1016 GCF_028656995.1 Pseudomonas sp. TNT2022 ID642
GCTGCTCTGACTCGCGTTTGCTCCGAAGTTTTCGGTTCCGCAATCGTTGACTTCGACAAGATCGACAGCGCACCAGAAGAAAAAGCTCGCGGTATCACCATCAACACCGCGCACGTTGAGTACAACTCGAAGATCCGTCACTACGCTCACGTTGACTGCCCAGGTCACGCTGACTATGTGAAGAACATGATCACCGGTGCTGCTCAAATGGACGGCGCTATTCTGGTTTGCTCGGCCGCTGATGGTCCGATGCCACAAACCCGTGAGCACATCCTGCTGTCCCGTCAGGTAGGCGTTCCGTACATCGTGGTTTTCCTGAACAAGGCTGACCTGGTAGACGATGCTGAGCTGCTGGAACTGGTTGAGATGGAAGTTCGCGACCTGCTGTCCACCTACGACTTCCCGGGCGATGACACTCCAATCATCATCGGTTCGGCTCGTATGGCGCTGGAAGGCAAAGACGACAACGAAATGGGCACTACCGCTGTCAAGAAGCTGGTAGAGACTCTGGATGCCTACATCCCAGAACCAGTTCGCATGATCGACAAGCCGTTCCTGATGCCAATCGAGGACGTATTCTCGATCTCGGGTCGCGGTACTGTTGTGACTGGTCGTATCGAGCGCGGTATCGTTCGCGTTCAAGATCCGCTGGAAATCGTTGGTCTGCGTGACACTACCGTTTCCACCTGTACCGGTGTTGAAATGTTCCGCAAACTGCTCGACGAAGGTCGTGCTGGCGAGAACTGCGGCGTTCTGCTGCGTGGTACCAAGCGTGACGACGTTGAGCGTGGTCAGGTTCTGGTTAAGCCGGGTTCGGTTAAGCCGCACACCAAGTTCACCGCAGAAGTTTACGTTCTGAGCAAGGAAGAAGGCGGTCGTCACACTCCGTTCTTCAAAGGCTACCGTCCACAGTTCTACTTCCGTACTACTGACGTGACTGGTAACTGCGAGCTGCCAGAAGGCGTTGAAATGGTAATGCCAGGTGACAACATTCAGATGACTGTTACCCTGATCAA
>NZ_JAMDGW010000055.1:0-679 GCF_028656995.1 Pseudomonas sp. TNT2022 ID642
CCCTCCACTCAGCCTTCCGATGTCGCCCGTGGATCAAGATCAAAAGCAGGCGAGCTGACACTCGGCCTATTGAGTGGTTAAGGGCCAAGCGGTGTTCGGCTGTTGATTTATGTTGTGGCTACCCCAGCCCTCTCCCGAGGGAGAGGGAGCCGATTTGTGGGCCTTTCAGAATCTGAGTGCGACTCGGTATCGCACGTCGGCGTACCTTGCCCAAACACCTCGGTCAGTTCCCTCTCCCTACGGGCGGTCCGACGTTTCGGGAGGGCTAGGGTGAGGGGCTTTTGATCTGTTTCAGAATCTGAGCTCGACTCGGTATTTCACGTCGGCGTACCTTGCCCAAACACCTCGGTCAGTTCCCTCTCCCTACTGATCTGGCTTAATGATTCTGGACACCCCTAAAGGGCGGTAATCTACGCCCAACGACGAGGTGTGATTTGACCAGACGATATTTTTCGACAGATTTCAAACGGGATGCGGCTTGCCTGGTTTTGGATAAAGACTATTCGGTGAGTGAAGCCTGCGAAGCAATGGGCGTCGGTCCTACAGCTCTGCGTCGTTGGGTTGAGCAGTTGCGAGCCGAGCGCAGCGGTAAGACGCCTGAGAAGTCCAAGGCCATGACTCCTGACCAACAACGCATCCAAGAACTGGAGGCAAAAATCCGACGGATTGAGCGCGAGAA